>JANOPO010000076.1:0-53309 GCA_031422015.1 Flavobacterium sp.
CAATGCTTATGACAAGACGCGATTTAGAACTTACAACAGTATTTTACTTAATGCCCGAAATAAATATTTCGGTTGGCAACTCAATATGGGACAAAATTATCGTGAAAATGCTCTTTGGAATTCCTTTTCAAGAACAGACAACGCCACTTTTTTATCAAACACGGCAACAGATAGAATTAATAGATCTCAGTTTTTGAAAGCCGGAATCACAATCGATCTAAATAAAGATCGCTTGTTGCTTAATTATGATGTTTTTAATAGCAATGGAGATAGTAAAATTGAAGGTTTCGGCGAAGGCTTTACAACTTCTGATAAAGCGAAATCGCTAGGAATTCGTCAAGATGCAACGGTAACCTATCAAAAAAGATTTGACCAAAAAGATAAAAAATTGGATGTTGTTTTGAACTTCAACAACAATAATAATGATTTCAATCTATTTTCTAATTTGCTTTTAAACAGTGTTTTAGATAATTTTTCTAATCAAGATTTTTATAGTGTTAAAATTGATTATTCGCAAGGTTTAAAACTATTAGATGACGGAAAAATTAGTTTTGGTGGATTATATGACAAACTGATTTTTGACACCAAAAATTTTGACATTAGTAACCTTAAATACGATCGATTAACAACTGCTGGCTATCTTGAGTTACAAGCGAAGTTCAAAAAGTTTGATTTTATTTTAGGGACCAGAGCCGAAAATTATGCCATAGATGGAAAAACAAATGTTGCTAATTTAACACCTTTCAAGCAGTTTCGATTTTTTCCAAATGCAACAATTCAATACAATGTTTCCAATCAAATTTTCTTTAATGTAAATTATAATAAAAAAATTACGCTGCCTTCAACTTCGGCCTTAAATCCAAACAATACAACCTATCAAAATCAAAATGTATCTGTCGTTGGTAATCCAAATTTGCAACCTACTATTTTTGATAATTTTGAAGTGAAAATTAGTGCTTTTGATTATGCGTACATTGGCTACAATTTGAGTGTTACATCCAATCAAGTTATTCAAGAAGTAAGTTTAAGTAATAACCAAGTTTTGAATACAAATATCAATTTGCCACAAATAAAAATTCACAACTTTAATTTCGCAATTCCTTTGCCTTATATGTTGTTTACCAGAGGATTGCAGGAAACTATGAAGTTCGATTTCAATCCAGATAAAATTAATTTTCTATATATTTATACAGGATATCAATACCATCAAATTCCAAATTTGAAAACCAAAGGGTTTTGGAATATTAATTTAATGTCGCAAATTCTTTTGCCTAAAGAAATAAAATTTGTAACCGAATTTGGAATAAATACGGCTGGCGGAAATTATTTTTACTTTGTTGCCGACAAACCATTTAGTAATTATTTGGACATGACTTTTAGCAAAAAATTCATGAAAGATCGATTGACAGTTTCTATTTATGGCGATGACATTTTTAATATGAATAGAAGTTTATTTCGACCAGTCAACACTCCTTTGTTGGCTTTTAATAAAAATGATACTCGCAAATTTGGTTTTACTTTAAACTACAAACTACCCACCAAAAACAAGTTGGCAAAAGAAGATCCTAATGTTTTGAATAAAGATAAAAAAGAAGAAACAGGTAATTAATTTTTTACAAAATATAATCAGTATTTATAAAATTAGATTCTTTATTATTTAACAAGGCTTGTAGAATCTCATTGTTATATTCATTGTCTTTCGAGGCCACAAATGTTCTGATTGAGAACGATCTTAAAGCGTCAAAAACACTCAAAGTGCCTACTGCCGAATCTTTTCTACCTGTAAACGGATAAATATCTGGTCCGCGTTGGCAAGAACTATTTAAGTTTACGCGAGTTACTAAATTAACTAATGTATCAATTAATGGCGCAATGGTTTTGATATCTTTTCCGAATAAACTCACTTGTTGACCATAATTCGATTCGGCCATATCGTCTAGCGGTTCTTGAATATCTTTGAAAGTAATTATAGGAACAACTGGACCAAATTGCTCTTCATGATAAATTCTCATTTTTTTATTTATAGGATGCAAAACGGCGGGATACAAATAATTTTCAGTTCGTTCGCCACCTTTTTTATTGATGATACTTGCTCCAAAATAAATTGCATCATCTAATAATCCTTGTAAATATTCTGGTTTGTCTTTTTCTGGTAATGGTGTCAAAAAAACTGATTCGTCCCAAGGATTTCCGTATTGTAATGCATCTACTTTTGCAACAAATTTTTTATTAAATTCGTCAACAATCGATTCATGAACATACAAAATTTTCAAGGCTGTACAGCGCTGCCCATTGAAGGACAAACTTCCCGAAATACATTCTTGTATCGTTAAATCCAGATCGGCATCGGGCAGAATTATCGCTGGATTTTTGGCTTCTAGACCTAAAATTAATCGCAATCTGTTTTTATTTGGGCTTTGATCTTGCAAAGCAATAGCAGCCTTACTGTTGCCGATGAGTGCTAAAATTGATATTTTTCCGGATTGCATAATTGGTGTTGCTACATCGCGACCACGGCCATAAACAATATTGATTACGCCACTCGGAAAACTTTTCTGAAATGCCTCTAATAAAGGCGAAAGCAACAAAACTCCTAATTTTGCTGGTTTAAAGACAACCGTATTTCCCATTATTATGGCTGGAATCAATAACGTAAAAGTTTCGTTTAACGGATAATTATATGGTCCTAAGCATAAAACCACTCCTAGCGGACCTCGACGAACCATTGCGTTTATCCCTTGATTTTTGGTAAATTTGGCCGAATTTCTATCGAGAACTTTATATTCTTCGATGGTATCATTAATGTAATCTATGGTTCTATCAAATTCTTTTTGAGAATCTGCCAATGATTTCCCGATTTCCCACATCAAAAGTTTTACAACTTCCTCACGAGTTTTTCTCATTTCGATTACAAAATTTTGCATGCATTTTATGCGGTCAACAACTTTCATCGTTGGCCAAGCGCCTTGACCGTTATTGTAGGCTGCCACACAAGAGTCTAATGCTTCTAAAGCTTCTTTTTCTCCCATTGATGGCGTTAATCCCAAAAAAGTTGGCTCGTAATTTTGGGTTGAAGAAATGGTAGAAAAAACCAATGTTGTTGCTCCAGTCCATTTTTTTAACTCGCCATTTATTAAATAAGTATCTTGAATAGTTGGATTTGAAATTTGGTATTTTTCTGGAATAGGATTCATAAATTAATTTTTTGTGAAGGTATGAATTTTTGTTTAATAAATTTACATTTATGTTAAACAAAAAAAGACCTGCAAGTTTCTACTCACAGGTCTTTTATCTATTCGTCTTTTATCTAAAAGTCTATTTAATCAACTCAAAACTTCTTTTTACGAAAGCCGTTAATTCTTCGCCTTTCAATAATCCTTGAGAGATTTTAGCCAAATCTAACGCTTGTTTTACCAAATGTTCTTGAGCTGTTTTATCTTCGGTATTTAAAATTGTTGTTGCTAATTCTGAATTAGAATTTACAACCAAATTATACATTTCTGGCATATTTCCCATTCCGAACATTCCGCCACCTCCAGATTGGCTCATTTCTTTCATGCGTCGCATAAATTCTGGTTGCGTGATGATAAATGGAGATGCATTGCTATCAAGCGATTCTAATTGAACCGAGTAGGCCTTTGGGATAAAAGCCTCCAAAGATGTTTTTAGGGTTTCTTTTTCTGTATCCGAAAGTTTAGAAATCGTTGTTTCGTCTTTCTTGATTAAATTATCTATATGATCCGAATCGACACGAACGAAAGTTATATTTTCATTATCAGCTTCGATTTTTTGAATCAAATGTGAGATAATTGGGGAATCCAAAAGCAACACTTCGTAGTTTTTTTCTTTAGCAGTTTGGATGTACGAATGTTGAGCGTCTTTATTTCCAGCATATAAAACAACCAATTTTCCGTCTTTGTCAGTTTGGTTGGCTTTTAGGTTTTCTTCAATTTCTTCTAAAGTCAAATATTTATCATCAACAGTTGGATACAAAACAAATGCGCCAGCTTTTTCGTAAAATTTAGGTTCAGACAACATTCCGTATTCCAAAACGATTTTAATATCGTTCCATTTTTTTTCAAAATCTTCACGGTTTTCTGTGAATAAAGATTTTAGTTTATCAGCAACTTTACGCGTTATATAATTCGAAATTTTCTTCACATTACTATCCGCTTGTAATCCGGAACGAGAAACGTTTAACGGAATATCTGGAGAATCTACAACACCTTTCAACATCATCAAAAATTCAGGAACAATGCCTTCCACATTATCAGTTACAAAAACTTGATTTTGATACATTTGAATTTTATCTTTCTGAATTTGCATATCCGTTCCTAATTTCGGGAAATATAATATTCCAGTCAAATTGAAAGGATAATCTACATTCAAATGGATGTTGAACAATGGCTCCTCAAACTGCATTGGATACAATTCGTGGTAGAATGTTTTATAATCTTCATCTGTTAAATCGGTTGGTTGTTTTGTCCAAGCAGGATTTGGGTTATTGATGAAATTTGCAACTTCTACATATTCAATTTTATAATCTTCTGGAGCATCTTCAGGTTTTGGTAAAGCTTCTTGCTTGGTTCCAAACTTAATTGGAATAGGCATAAATTTGTTATACTTATTCAATAAACCAGAAATTTTTGAATCTTCCAAAAATTCTAATGAATCTTCGGCAATGTGCAAAATAATTTCTGTTCCTCGATCAGTTTTATCGTGTGCGGTAAGCGTAAACTCTGGAGAACCATCGCAAGTCCAATGCGCTGCTGGCTCGTCTCTGTATGATTTTGTAATAATTTCAACTTTCGCTGCTACCATAAAAGCAGAATAAAATCCTAGACCAAAATGTCCTATTATACCTGAATCTTTGGCAGATTCTTCATATTTATTCAAAAATTCTTCTGCCCCAGAAAACGCCAATTGGTTAATGTATTTTTCAACTTCATCAGAAGTCATGCCGATTCCTTGATCTTTAATATGAATTTTTTTTCCCTCTTTATCGATTTTAACTTCGATAATTGGGTTGCCATATTCGGTTTTTGCCTCACCAATACTTGTTAGGTGCTTCAACTTTAATGTAGCATCTGTTCCGTTAGAAATTAACTCTCTCAAGAAAATTTCGTGATCGCTGTATAAGAATTTCTTGATTAAGGGAAATATGTTTTCTACTGAAACATTAATTTTTCCTGTTGTCATAATATAAAGTTTTAAATTTAATCTTGTAATTCAAAATGAATACCAATATAAGGTAAAGTGACAAATTGGCGCAAAAAAAATTATTAACATTTCAAATCATACAAATTTAAAAGGCCTATATTTGTATTACAAATTTTAAAATTCATAAAATGAAAAAATTATTTTTATTGCTATCATTGGTATTAATTGTGGTATCATGTAAGCCCAAACAAAAAGTAGCCAACACTGCAATTGCACGAAAATCAAACATTGCTATAAAAGGCAATTGGTCTATCACATCAGTGACGTATCCTGGATCAGATTATATCAAGGTTACGTCTTTTGACCTAGCAAATTCTAAATGTTTGGTAGGAAGTAATTGGAAATTTGTTTCTAACAATAATAGTGGCAACATGTCGATGGCAAGCTCTGGATGCCCAAGTTATGACACTAAAATTACGTGGTATGTAAACAAAGACGAGCAATTTGTTTTAAAGTTTTTGGATGATAATAAAGCACGAAAAGTAAAAGAAGGCTATTTATTAAAAGTTGCCGAACAAACAGAAAATTCTTTTCAGTTGTTAGATGGTATTAATGTGGGAGGGAAAATGGTAAACGTTGTTTATCAATTTACTAAAGCATAATAAATATTTTGCAGAAAATAAGGAATCAACAAATATTAATAATTATAAATATGAAAAATAAAAGTAAAAAAATAATTGCATTTGCTTTAATTCTTACAATTGGAGCGAGTACATTTTTAACAAGTTGTGATGTTATAAAAAACTCAAATAAAACCCAGAGAGGTGCCGTGATAGGTGGGGCGGCTGGTGCTGTTTTAGGTGGTGTTTTAGGAAACAATATGGGTAAAGGTGGCAATGGTGCCATGGGCGCAGTCCTTGGTGGCGTTGTTGGCGGTGTTGTTGGTGGCGTTATTGGTAATAAAATGGATAAGCAAGCTCGCGAAATTCAAACTGCTATTCCTGGTGCAAAAGTTGAACGTGTTGGTGAAGGAATCAAACTGGTACTTGGTGAAAACTCTGTACGTTTTGATACAAATAAATCAACATTAACGGCATCTGCAAAAGCAAATTTGGATAAATTAACTCCTGTTTTTCAGAGTTATGCAGATACAGATATCATTATTTATGGATATACAGATAGCTCTGGAAAAGTAGAGTACAACCAGACTTTATCAGAAAAAAGAGCTGCATCAGTTAATGCTTATTTGGCATCGAAAGGATTGAACGTATCTCGTTTTAAATCTACCGGAATGGGAATTGCAGATCCAATTGCATCAAATGAAACTGCAGAAGGAAAAGCACAAAACCGTCGTGTTGAATTTGCCATTACTGCTAATGAAAAGATGATTGAAGATGCAAAGAAAGAAGGCGGACAATAAATTTTTTTATTGTTTGTAAAAAAGCGACTATCTAAATAGATGTCGCTTTTTTTTATTTAACAAAATATTTTGTTCACATTTTTTGTAAATTTGTTAAACAGACGTATCTTTATATAAAATTTAATAGTATGGCAACGACAAAAAAAACCGCAGAAAAAAAAACGCAAATGGATGATAATCAAATCATATCATTTTATATGAATGATGTTTTAGAAGACAACCATAATACTAAAAATGTGTATGTTTTCTGTAAAAAAAATAATATTGAAGAAACTGATTTTTATTCATTTTTTGGTTCTTTAGATGCAGTTAAACAAGCAATTTGGTCTAAATTTTTAGATAACGCAATCAATTCAGTAGAAAAAGACGCCAATTTTGAAAGTTATCCAAACAAGAATAAATTACTTTCTTTATATTTCACTTTATTCGAAATACTGACTTTAAATAGAAGCTATGTAGTTTACAGTTTGGAAGAAAATAAAAATGGACTAAAAAATGTACGTGATTTTAAAAATTTCCGTCAAGATTTTAAAGAGTTTGTTAATGACATTATAGACAACGACCAAACTATGATAAGCGATAGAATTTCAAATATTACAAAACCAATTTTTTCTGAAGGTGCATTTGTTCAGTTCTTATTTATTTTAAAATTTTGGATGGATGACAATTCAAAATCATTTGAAAAGACTGATATTCTGATAGAAAAATCTGTAAATACTGTTGTTGATTTATTAGATACAAAACCACTTGAGAGTTTGTTTGATCTTGGAAAATTTCTTTTTAAAGAAAATAGAAATTAATGAAAACCATAGATAGAATTCCTACTGGAAAAATTGAACGTGCCAGCCAATTATTCAAAACAGGTGTTAAAGTTGGTGGAAATTATTTATCGTATTACAGCGAAAAAATAGTAAATCCATCTCTGACCAAAGAAAAATTGAATGAAAATAACGCCGAAGACATTTATGATGGTTTACAGAATTTGAAAGGTAGCGCGCTAAAAGTTGCGCAAATGCTAAGTATGGATAAAAGTATCATGCCGCAAGCATATGTAGACAAGTTTTCGTTATCCCAATTTTCGGTTCCTCCATTATCTGCTCCCTTAGTTCGTAAAACTTTCAAAAAATATTTAGGAAAGTTTCCAGAAGATATATATGATTCATTTACCGCAGATTCAGTCAATGCGGCGAGTATCGGTCAAGTACACAAGGCTACTAAAAATGGTAAAAATTTGGCAGTAAAAATCCAATATCCTGGTGTTGCTGATAGTATCAGTTCGGATTTGGCATTAGTAAAGCCTATTGCTACGCGAATGTTTAATATTAAAGGGAAAGATTCCGAAAAATATTTTAAAGAAGTCGAAAACAAATTGTTGGAAGAAACCGATTATGTTTTAGAATTGAAACAAAGTGTTGATATGGCTGATGATTGCGCCAAAATTCCAAATCTTAAGTTTCCCAAATATTATAAAGGGTTGTCTTCAGAAAAAATCTTGACTATGGATTGGATGGTGGGCGAACACCTTTCTGAGTTTGCTGCCAAAAATACAGATGCTGAAAAAGGAGATCAGCTTGGCCAGGCACTTTGGGATTTTTATATGTTTCAAATACATAATTTGCGTCGTGTGCATGCAGATCCGCATCCCGGAAATTTTTTGGTTGATAACGATTTTAATTTAATTGCAATCGATTTTGGTTGTATTAAACAAATACCTGAGGAGTTTTATATTCCTTACTTTGAATTAGCAAATCCTAAAATCATAAATAATTCAGAAATTTTTAGTAAAAAACTATATGAGCTTGAAATTTTGCGTTTGGATGATTCTCCTCAAGAAGTAACTTATTTTACTGCTTTGTTTCATGACCTACTTAGTTTGTTTACGAAACCTTTTCATGGCGATTTTTTTGATTTTTCCGACGATGAATTTTTCGGTCGAATTGCCACAATGGGTGAGGAGTTAACCAAAGATACGCAGCTGCGTAAGATGAATGGCAATCGAGGATCAAAACACTTTTTGTATATCAACCGAACTTTTTTCGGATTGTATAACTTGATGCACGATTTGAAAGCTAGGGTACAAACTAAAAATTATTTAAAATATGTATAAAAAAAGCGGTGAATAGTATCACCGCTTCTTTATTATTCTATTGTAACCTTCTTTTTATTTAAAGTTTTGTGATTTTTGAATTCAATAGGTTTTTCAGTAAAAATTTCTTCACGAGCAGTATTAGATTCACTGAGAATAGCATTTATACTAGTATCCGAAACGCGTCCAACTGGGATTGTATTTGCATTTGTATTTGTATTTTTTGATTGCTCTACAACACTTGTTTTGCTTTCAGATACAGCGACTGCAAGTTTTGATTGTTTGTAAATTCCTTTAGAATTTGATTGGTTGTAAAGTTCTGGCATGAGATAGTTACCTATGTCTTTTCCTTTTTTTGCAACTTCAACTTCTCTTTTTTCAGGATGTTGCTGTAGGTATAAATCATTACGTTCTGCATAAACTTGCCAAGAGATTTTCTGATTTGGCAGTCCTCCAGAAATTTTGAATTGATTGTTTACTATTTCTTCTTTTATAAAAACCTCAGACTTAGATCCAATTGCTGTAAGATTATATGAGAAATTAATATTGATTTCATCAAAATAATTTGGAAGCATAACTGTGGCTTCACCATTAGAATTCAGAATAACATTACCTCTGTACATGTTCAATACTTCATTAGACTCTAACGCATAGTGACGTAAATATTTGTTTTCTGGATCTGTTGGATGGTCAATATAAAATGGTTTTACACCGGTTGCACCCATATCTCCAATAGCTAAAACAGCAAATCCTGGCGATCCAGCTGGCGTCGATCCGACAACACCATCACCAGTTCCTGAATTAGAACCAAAAACACCTACACCTACATCTGCATTTTGACCTTGAACACCAACGCCATCGTCGGGATTGATTCCTAAAACTCCAATTCCAGTAGTTACACTTTGTCCACGAACACCAATTCCTGTGTCCGAATTATTACCAAAAACTCCAGATCCTGTTGATGCACTTACCCCTTGAACTCCAAAACCCGTACCCGTATTAAAACCCAATACCCCGTTGCTTGCGCCAGTGCTTTGCCCTTGTACACCAACACCTGTTCCGGTATTATCGCCTAAAATTGCAATTCCAGTCGCATTATTAATACCAAATACACCAACTCCTGTTGTTACACTTTGACCTTGTACACCAGCACCTGTTCCTGTATTAAAACCAATAACACCAATACCAATCCCAGTACTGTCTCCTTCTACACCACGTCCTGTACCTGTATTATTTCCGAAAACAGCAATTCCTGTTCCAGAATTAGTTCCTAAAACACCGAAACCAGTTGTGCTACTTTGGCCTTTAACACCAACACCTGTAGAGGTGTTATCTCCAAAAACACCATTACCAGTGCCAGAATTTGTACCGATAACTCCAGATGCTGTCAACAAACTTTGACCTCGAACACCAGTTCCAGTTCCAGTATTGTTACCAAAAACTGCAATACCAGTTGAGGTGTTAGTACCTAAAACGCCATTACCTGCTCCAGAATTAAACCCAAAAACACCCGTTCCAGTAGTTAAACTTTGTCCTTGTACTCCAACTCCCGTGCCGCTATTTGTCCCAATAACCCCTATTCCCGTTAAGGCACTCTGACCTCTAACACCACTTCCTGCTGCCGTGTTAATACCAAAAACTCCAATTCCAGTTGAGACACTTTGTCCTTGTACACCAACACCAGTTGCATTATTAGTTCCGAAAACTCCAGCTCCAGTAGTTACACTTTGTCCTTGTACACCAATTCCTCCTCCAGTATTATTACCAAAAACCCCACGTCCATTTGAATTATTGAATCCAAAAACACCTGAATTGTTACCAATGCTTTGACCTTGCACACCTACACCGTTTCCTGTATTATTACCAAATACAGCTATTCCGGTGGAATTATTAAAACCAAAAACTCCAATTCCAGTTGATACACTCTGACCAAGAACCCCCACTCCAGTGGCAGTATTATTTCCAAAAACACCAATATTATCGAGATCATTTTCACCATATACACCAACACCATCGGTGCCTGTTGAATACCCATTAATTGCAAAATCTGTACCAGTAGCAAATGCACTGAATCGATCACCTGCAAAAGCTGTCGTTGATCCAACAACTACCTCTCCGGTTGTAGGCAGAATTCTCATTCTTTCTGTTGTAGAAGTTGTAAATCGTAAAGGAATAGCATTATTTGTTCCAATGAAATTTGCTGCTGTTGCTGTGTTTCCTGTTGTCAACCAAGCAAAACTATTTAATGCTAACGCTGGCGCCTGAAAAGTTAATGCTCCAACCGCATTATATTGCAATACTTGACCAGCCGCAGTTGCAGGTCTAGTCGCTGGAAAAGCATAGCCAGTACCAGCTGCTGCTGGATTACCGATTTGAAACGTACTGTTTGTTCGTAGAATATTGGTGTCAAATTCACCATAAATTAACGAGTTATTAGCGTCCGCATTTGAGTTTTCTATGTATAATTTATTGCTAGCTAATTCATTAAAACCTGCTTGATGGCCTAATCCTACATTTCCACTTCCTGTAAGATTACTATAAAAACTTTGGTATCCAAAAGCTGAATTATTATCACCAGTTGTGACGTTAGCATTTCCTCCCGTTACTGCTGCACCAGATAAAGTTTGATAACCTACGGCTGTATTATTATCGCCAGTTTGATTGTTTGCCATTGCTTGAACGCCACTTGCTGTATTATTATTTCCATCTGTATTTTTATTTAAAGCTCCCGCTCCAAGTCCAGTTAAGAACGTTCCTGTAGTATTTTGAACTAAAGATATATTTCCTACTGCTGTATTATTTCCCGCAGTTGTATTTGCTGTCAACGCATTTCTACCAATAGCTGTATTATTATTTCCCGTTGTATTAGAGAAAAGAGCCCCAACACCTATAGCAGAATTATCGACTCCAGCAGTATTTGACGCCATACTAGCATCACCAATAGAGGTATTTCTGAAACCTGCTGCATTAGTGGTCAAAACGTTACTACCAATAGCTGTATTTCTGTATCCAGTTGCAGGAGTAAGTAATGAGTTGGCTCCAAAGGATGTATTTCTTCTGTCTAAAGTGGTAAGAGGCGAAGCAACAGGATTTCCAATAAAACCTGATCTAACTCCATTCCGTTTAAGTACTAAATCTACATCATCTGTTGTACCTATAAAATTTGTATTAGCAACTGTTCCAGAATTGCCAAGTAAAGTCCAATCTGTTGAGGCGCCCGCTGTTATTCCGACCCAAATCGTGCCGTTATAATAATAAAAACCAGGGGTATTATCTGTTTGATAAATTAGTAGGCTAGTAGCTGGAGTTGCAATAAGATTTCGTTGAGCCTGGCTCATCCTCGGAATCAAAACGCCTTTATCGCTTAGCAAAGAAGTTATATCTAATTCTGACGATGGGTCGGGGCTTGCTGTGCCAATACCAACTTGCGAAAAAGACAACTGCGTAAAAAGTAAAAAACCAACAAGGAAATAGTAAAATGATTTCATAACTATTTATTTAAAATTTAGTAATAAACAAAGATATAAGAAATTTTGTATTATAAATACGTTTTTTAACGGTATTTAATGATAATTTTAGTTTTGTTGGTTATGTAAATCAATAATTAATAATCAAATTTGCAAAATAATAAAGATTAAATGCTGCAATTAAAAGATATTTCGTTTTCATACCATAAACAAAGCACTATAAGTTCTTTAAATTTATCCTTACAACCAGGAGAATTTCTAGGGGTCATCGGTGAAAGCGGTTGTGGAAAAAGTACGTTACTCAAACTTATTTATGGATTACACGATCTTGACAGCGGAGAAATTTTTTGGAACAACTTTCAAGTTTTAGGGCCAAAATATAATTTAATTCCTGGCGTAAGTTTTATGAAATATCTAGCCCAAGATTTTGATTTGATGCCTTTTACCACTGTTGCAGAAAATGTCGGTGCTTTTTTGTCGAATATACATCCAGAGGTTAAAAAATGTAGAATAATAGAATTGCTTCAAGTTGTTGAAATGTCTGAATATTCGAATATAAAAGTAAAACTACTGAGTGGTGGTCAAATGCAACGTGTCGCTATTGCTAGAGTTTTGGCTCTTGAGCCTGAAGTTTTATTACTTGACGAACCTTTTAGTCATATTGATAATTTTAGAAAAAATATTTTACGAAGGCATTTGTTTTCGTATTTGAAATCAAAAAAAATTACCACAATCATTGCTTCTCACGATACAACAGATGTTTTATCATTTGCTGATAAAGTTGTTGTGTTGAAAGAAGGTAAAGTAATTCAGGAAGGACCAACAAAAATCGTGTACAGCGCTCCAACTAATACTTATGTCGCTGCATTGTTTGACGATACTAGCGAACTAATTATGAAAGGAGAAAAAAAACTATTTTATCCAAACCAAATAAAAGTTGTTTCTCAATCAGCACTAAAAGTTATTGTTTTACACCGCTACTTTAAAGGTAGTCATTATTTGATTGAAGCTAAACTTGACAACCAAAGGCTATTTTTCAATCATTTTTCTGAACTAGAAATTGGACAACTAGTTTATTTAGAAATTAGTAATAGTATTTGAAAATTTTGTAATTTTATAAAAAATTTTAAAATGAAACAATTCTACCTACTTATATTATTTTTTCCGCATTCGTTAATAGCACAAAGCTCATGGATACCAACAAGTTGTCCAGAATCTAATTCCCGATACGATGATGTTTTCTTTTTAAATGATAATATAGGTTGGGCAGCAGATGGTGGTGGAGCAAAAGTTTATAAAACAATTAATGGTGGCACAACTTGGAATTTACAGTTAGAAAATCCTTCAAACTATTTTAGGAATATAGAGTTTTTAAATGAAAATATTGGGTTTCTTGGTACTTTAAATGGCTATTTTTTTAAAACAATCGATGGCGGTACAACGTGGGAAGAACAAGAATTGCCAAACCAACCTCAAGCAATTTGTGGTTTAGATACTGTTGGAAATTCAACAATATATGGATGTGGTGCTTATTTTGGATCTGTTCCTTATATAATTAAATCTTTAGATCGTGGGGTAACATGGACCTACACAAATATGAGTGCTTATGCAACCGGATTAGTCGAAGTAATGTTTTTGACCGAAAATGTTGGTTTTGC
This sequence comes from Flavobacterium sp., assembly GCA_031422015.1. Lineage (GTDB taxonomy): Bacteria > Bacteroidota > Bacteroidia > Flavobacteriales > Flavobacteriaceae > Flavobacterium. Next base: position 13,792 of record JANOPO010000076.1, read on the forward strand.
TTCTGGACGAAGTTCGCAAGGAGGCGTCATTCTTAAAACCATCGATGGCGGTGCAACATGGAGCACTATCTACACAAGCCAATCGTCTGGCGACTATGTATGGAAACTACAACAATTGGCTAGCAACCCGAATATAATGTTTGGATCTGTATCATCAGTGAGTCCGTTACCTGGAAAATTGATAAAATCTGTAGATAACGGCTTAAATTGGACTTCAAAAAATGTTCCAGATACGAATATTCAAGCAGTAGGGTTTATTGACGAAAACCATGGTTGGATGGGCGGACATGACAGTGGTTTTTTAGAAACTTTTGATAGCGGCACAACTTGGACTCCGACTGGATTAGGCAATAGTCTGAATCGTATTTTTTTCTTGAACAATACAACAGCTTTCACAAGTGCAGATAAAATATACAAATTATCTCCAACTTTAAGTAATCAAGTAATTGATAAACAGCAAAGTAATCAGCTTCAACTTACGGTTAGTCCAAATCCCGTAACCGATAAATTACACTTTGAAATTGAATTTAGAGGTCCAGATAACCTGCTTCTAGAATTGTATTCTATGGAGGGCAAATTACTTCAAAAATTGATTACAGATCGAACTATATCTGCAACCAAAAAATCATATACTTTAGATTTTCCGTATCCAAAAGGAAGCTATATTTTAAATTTTCATACCAATGCAGACCGACAATCCATCAAAATAATTAAATAGTTTATGTACAACTCCAAAATAGCAGGTTTAGGGTATTACGTTCCTGAAAATATAGTGACCAACGACGATTTATCTAAAATCATGGATACCAACGATGCATGGATTCAGGAGCGAACCGGAATTAAGGAACGTCGTCATGTTATAAAAGGCGACGGAGAAACCACTTCTTCAATGGGATTAAAAGCTGCAAAAATTGCAATTCAACGTTCTGGAATTTCCAAAGATGAAATCGATTTTATTGTTTTTGCCACAATAACGCCCGATTATTATTTTCCTGGTCCTGGGGTTACTATTCAAAAAGAATTGGGACTTAAAACCATTGGTGCTTTAGACATTCGCAACCAATGTTCGGCATTTATTTATGCCATTTCTGTTGCCGATCAATACATCAAGACCGGAATGTACAAAAATATTTTGGTGGTAGCTTCAGAGTTGCAATCCCTTGGATTAGACATGACCGATAGAGGTAGAGCGGTGTCGGTAATTTTTGCCGATGGTGCTGGTGCTGCCGTTTTGTCTCGGGAAGCCGATGTGACAAAAGGAATTTTATCAACTCATTTGCATTCAGAGGGAGAACACGCATTAGAATTATCTCTTGCAGCACCTGGAATGGGCGGTCGTTGGGTTACTGATATTCTGGCAGATTCAAACCCTGAAGCCGACGAAAGTTATTTGCCACATATGAACGGGCAATTTGTTTTCAAAAATGCTGTAGTTCGTTTTAGCGAAGTTATTAATGAAGGTTTGCAAGCAAACAATCTTGAGGTTTCAGATATAGATATGTTGATTCCGCATCAAGCAAATTTGAGAATTTCGCAGTTTATTCAGAAGAAATTTGAGCTTCGCGATGACCAAGTGTTCAACAACATTCAGAAATTTGGAAATACAACCGCCGCATCTATTCCAATTGCATTAACCCAAGCCTGGGAACAAGGCAAAATAAAATCTGGTGACACCGTTGTTCTTGCCGCTTTTGGTAGCGGATTTACATGGGCAAGCGCCATTATTAAATGGTAAATTGAAGATAGAATTTAGATTTTAGAAACCAGAAATTAGAAACTAAAATTCTCAAAAAAAATTGCGGTAAAAATTTCGATCTAATTCTTGAATCGTGGTACAAAATCCTGGAATCTGTGATCAGAAATTCGTTTTAATCTGTGAATTCTTGGCAGAAAAATCTGCGAATCTGCACTAAAAAATTCATGTTAATTCGTCTAATTCGTCGCAAAATATTCGTGAATTCGCGATTAAAAATTTCGTTTAAATTTGTGAATTCGTAACAAAAAACCTATATAATTCGGGCTGAAAAAACTCTTGAACTCACAGCAAAAAACCTACAAATCAATTTTTTTCAATTCTTTATAATTCACAAACAATTTGCGAAGCAATCGACCGTAAATCAATTTGTAAATTAGCCAAAAAACAGCAACAAACCCGACAATAATAAACGTGCAAATCAATCCAAAAACAATTATATTTTTCGGATTCATGGCAATCGAATCAAATTTAGGATTCAAGTTTATAGCATAAACAACCCCAAATAAGGTACTAACTGCAACCATCACTAAATTGAACCAAATATAATATTTCACCGTTTTTCGAGTCGAAATAATATCATCCATCAACTTTCGAGTAGAAGTAGTTGTTGATATTTTTTTGTAATTTTTATAAAACTGAAAAACAAAAAACAAAATTACTACATAGTTAAAAGCTGTCAATACTTTTATATATCCAAAATACTCAAAACTCTCAAACTTTTCGAGTAAATCAGAATCAAACGAGAAAAAACTCAACACAACGCCAAGTCCCAACTCGATCAAACTAATGATCAAAATCCATTTCACAATCGACGACGACTTTTTATGCAACATGCTATAAATACTCGCTTCCGAAACTTGCTCAAAAGTAGTTTCTTTTTTATGCCAATCTTTTTTTAATAAATCCAGTGCTTCCATTTGTCGTTTTACGGATTTAATATTTTCTTCAATTTCCCCTTAATTCTATTCATTTTCACACGACAATTCACTTCAGATATTCCCAAAGTTTCTGCAATTTCAGTATAATCCTTGTCTTCCAAGTACATAAAAACCAACGCTTTTTCAATATCATTTAGCTGATGCACCGCCTGATACAATAATTTTATTTGGTCTTCAACTTCACTATTATAATCCTCTTGGCTTATAAAAAAACTGTGCTTTTCATAATCTACTGTTTGTACCGTTCTGGTACTTTTTCTGTACAACGTAATTGCAGTATTCAATGCCACACGATACGCCCAAGTCGAAAACTTACTATCGCCCCGAAACTTCGGAAACGCCTTCCATAACTGGATCGTAATTTCCTGAAACAAATCCTTATGCGCAACATTATCAGCAGTATACAACCTACAAATCTTGTGGATTATATTCTGATTTTCCCGCAGTTGCTGCACAAACGACTGTTCCAAATTCTCGCTCATTAAATAATTAGTAATGCTTTTTAAGATTTTGTTACAAATTTCCGCAAAAATAGTGTTATTTGCATCCAAATTTCAAAACTTATTATTTTGGCGTTCCCTTCGGTCGGGCTTTACGTTCCCGCTTTTTTTAATAACACCCTGTTAGGGTTTTAGACCCTAGCAGGGTGTTATTAAAAAAGAGCTCCACTGCAATCCCTAACGCGCACGACACTTCAAACTATGATAATCAAACAAGAACTTCACCAACATTACCAGCAACTCGTGCAAGACCGTATCGATATATTTCGAGATATGATTTCGGCATTAACTGAAGATTCCAAAAACGATGCCAAAGGCTCCGCAGGCGACAAGCACGAAACTGCACTCTCAATGATGCACATAGAGCAAGAAAAACTAAATACCAAGCTCAAAGAATGTCTCGATCAAAAAGCCGTTTTCGATTGGATCGATGCTACTCAAATTCATAAAAAAGCAGCACTTGGCAGTTTGGTTACTACAAATAAATTAACTGTTTATATCAGTACAGCATTACCCAAAACCAATTTCCAAAACCAAAATATCTTTGCTGTTTCGCCACAATCGCTTTTAGCAGAAAAACTGCTTGGCAATCAAGTAGGTTTTGAGTTTGATATGAATGGAGTTGACTACACTATATTAAAAATCGAATAAAAATCCGTTTTAATCCATCAAATCTGTGTCATCTGCGTTCCAAATTTTACAAATTCAAACCCAAAACTTATAAAACCACTTCAATAACTTTCATTATAACGTTAAATATTGTTTTTCACTTACAAATTATAATTGAAAATAAGTTTTTAATTTCATAATTTAAATAAATACTTCAAATTTGCATCATAATCAAAACAAAAAATTATGTGCGGTATTGTTGCCATCATCGGAAAAGGTAAAGATCTAGAAGTAGTAAAAAAATTATCCAAGCGCATGTCGCATCGTGGACCTGACGAAAGCGATTTGTACCTAACGCCAAACGGACATATTTTGAGCCACGAACGTTTGTCAATCATCGATTTGCATTCGGGTCGTCAGCCTATTCAAGGTTCATCAACTGCCTATATGGTGCACAACGGCGAGATATATAACCATCAAGCACTTCGAGACGGAATCTTAAAACACCATATATTCAGAACCAAATCTGACTCCGAAGTTATTGTACATTTATATGAAGAATTCGGGTATGATTTTCTGAGTAAATTAGATGGTGATTTTGCATTTGTTGTAATCGATGGAGATGATTTTATTGCAGGTCGCGATCCGATGGGCGTAAAACCATTATATTATGGAATGGACGATCGTGGACGAATGTATTTTGCATCCGAAATGAAACCTATTGTAGATCAATGTGTTAGCATGTCGACATTTCCGCCAGGGCATTATTATACGCCAGCAACTGGTTTTGTAAAATATTATACGCCAGAATATGAAGATTTTACCAAAGCAACCCACGAATTAGATTTGCTTGCTATAAGAGAATCTCTAACTGAAGCAACTCGTAAACGATTAATGAGCGACGTGCCTATTGGGGTATTGCTTTCAGGAGGATTAGATTCGTCATTAACATCATCAATTGCTTCCAGATTATTAAAAGAAAAGGGCAAAAAATTACATTCGTTTTCCATAGGCCTAGATGCCGATGCGCCAGATGCAAAAGCAGCCCGAAAAGTTGCTGAGTTTCTTGGAACCGAACATCACGAAATACATTTCACGATTAGGCAAGGAATTGAAATTCTCGAAAAGTTAATTTGGCACCTCGAGACGTATGATGTAACATCAATTCGCGCCAGTACACCAATGTATTTCTTGTCGAAAGCAATAACCGATTTAGGAATAAAAGTAGTGCTATCGGGCGAAGGAGCTGACGAGATCTTTGGAGGTTATCTTTATTTCCGAAATGCACCAACGACCGAAGACTTTCAGAAAGAAACTATCGAAAGAGTGCAGAAATTATTTACTGCTGATTTACTTCGTGCAGACAAATCGACAATGGCCCATGGCTTAGAAGCTCGAGTTCCGTTTTTGGATAAAGCATTTTTAGATGTTGCAATGCTAATAAAACCAAATGAAAAACAACCAAAAACCTACGATGGTAAAGAAAAATACATACTTCGAAAAGCGTTTGATACGCCAGACAATCCGTATTTGCCTGACGAAGTTTTATGGCGTCAAAAAGAACAATTTTCAGATGGAGTAGGCTACAACTGGATTGATGAGTTGATTGAATATTGTGCCTCAAAAGTATCTGATGAAGAATTAGAAAATGCGCCAAAACTGTTTTCATACAATACACCAACGACCAAAGAAGCCTATTTTTACAGAACGATTTTCAATAAATTTTATCCAGAATTTCATGCGGCACAAACCGTTAGAAAATGGATACCAAAATGGCAAGCCAATCAAGACCCAAGTGGTCGTGCCAACGCTGCACATGTGCAGGCAGATACCGAAATCGCCAAATCGGCTGTTGTTGTATAGAATAGAGTCTTTTTGATTGTATGTACATTAAAGCGTTTATGAAAGAAACGCTTTTTTTATTTTAAATATAAGTTGAATTTTGTATATTCGTGTGTAAAATTTATAATGTATGAAATCAAATGCTACACAAATTTCTAAAAAATTCAAATTCACTTTAGTTTTCTGCCTAGCTTTATTTTCGCAAAACTTTTTTTGTCAAATTTTTACCGATAGTAATCTTCCAATTGTTGTTATAACTACAGATTTAAATCCAAGTACCGGACAACCAGAAGAAATTGTAGATGATCCCAGAGTTTTGGCAACTATGAAAATTATCAAACGACCTGATGTAACTAGAAATTATTTGACTGATATTAATACAGCTACTTTCCTAAATTATAATGGGCGAATTGACATCGAGTTTAGAGGGTCGACTTCTCAAGATTTACCAAAAAAGCCGTACGGTTTATCAACTAAACAAGCCAATAATTTAGCAAATAATAATGTAAGTTTGCTGGGAATGCCAGCTGAAAACGATTGGATTTTGAATTCGATGGCCTACGATTCGTCCTATATCAGAGATTATATTTCTTATAATTTATCTAATCAGCTTGAATATTATGCATCCAAAACAGTATATTGTGAACTTGTTATTAATGGCGAATATAAAGGTTTGTACCTGCTCCAAGAAAAACTTAAAGATGATAGTAATAGAATAAATATTTTAGAAATAGCACCAAATGACAATACTCCCGAAAGCATTACTGGCGGTTATATCACGAAGGCCGACAAAACCACCGGTGGCGATCCCGTAGCATGGCAAATGATTCCAAATATGGGGATTCCTGTAAATTTCATTCATGAATTGCCAAAACCAACAGATGTAATTTCATTGCAAAACGACTATATAGCTGGGCAATTTTTTAATTTAGATACAAATTATAATAATACTAGTATACAAAACGGCTATCCTTCAATTATTGATATCCCAACTTTTATTGATTTCATGGTACTTAATGAGTTAGCGTCAAATGTTGATGCCTATCAATACAGTACCTATTTTCATAAGGATCGAGCAGGAAAGTTGCGAGCCGGACCTATTTGGGATTTAAATCTTACTTACGGAAATGATTTGTTCCAATTTGGTTTTGATAGAAGCAAAACAAATGTTTGGCAGTTTGATAATGGAGATAATGTTGGCTCTAAGTTTTGGAAAGGTTTGCATAGTAATGCTACCTATAAATGTTATTTATCAAAAAGATTGAACGAACTGTTGCAAGTTGGAAAACCATTAAATCAAGCAAATATTAATTTATTAATTGATACGACTATAGCTCTAATTACTGAAGCAGCAGATAGAGATCGTCAAAAATGGTTTTCAACAATGGCTAATTTAGGACCTGAAGTTACTGCAATTAAAAACTTTGTTACATCAAGGATTTCATGGATGACTACTAATTTGGGTTCGTTTTCCGCTTGCAGCAATGTTACAATTCCAGCCTTAGTTATTTCGAAAATTCATTATAATCCTTTTGCAGCAGGAGGTTTTAGCAGTAATGATCAGGAGTTTATTGAAATATCAAATACCAGTTCTGCATCAATTAATTTATCCGGGATTTATTTGAAAGAATTGGGAGTTTCTTATCAATTTACATACAATTCAAATGTTTCTGCAGGACAAAAAATATATTTAGCTAGTAATGCTAATGCATTTTTATCCAAATATGGATTTGCTGCTTTTGGTCAATTCACTCGAAACTTATCCAATAAGTCGCAAAAATTGATACTGGCAGATGCATATGGAAACACCATCGATGCCGTCCAGTATGCCGATACCACACCATGGCCAATTGCAGCGGACGGAACGGGTCCTTATTTACAATTAATAGATCTTTTCTCGGACAATAGTTTGGCGTCTAGTTGGCACGCATCAAGCACTAATTTAGTTGTTGCGAAAAATGATTATATAGCAAACACCATCTTTTACCCTAATCCAGTTAGTACTTTTTTAAATATTAAATCCGATTTATCAATAATCAAAATTGAAATATTTGATTATAATGGTCGGTTGTTGAAACAAGTCAATACAAATTCTGACCAAATTCAAATCGATGTACACGAATTACTAAATGGCTTTTACTTTGCTAAAGTTTACAATTTGTATTCTTTCCAAACCAATAAATTTTATAAAAAGTAAATTTTTTTATAGCTTGATTATTTAATTGTGAAAATTATTTTTTTCAATTTCTAAAGGTGTTTTTACGTTTAATTTTATTTTTAGATTAATTTTTTTTCCAACAACAATGTTGATAACTTACTACCAATTAGTAATATTTTCTAGAAAAAAATATACCAATTATTATATATTTGCCTGTTAGATAAAAACATATATTTCTATTAAATTACTATGAGCGACGAGATAAAGAAAGATAATTATTCAGCAGACAGTATTCAGGCATTAGAAGGAATGGAGCATGTACGCATGCGCCCATCCATGTATATTGGTGATGTAGGCGTTCGCGGTTTGCACCATTTGGTATATGAAGTTGTCGATAACTCTATCGATGAAGCGATGGGAGGTCATTGCGATACTATTCGAGTAGATATTAACGAAGATGGATCAGTTTCTGTAGAAGATAATGGTCGTGGTATTCCTGTTGGAATTCATAAAAAAGAAGGCGTTTCAGCACTTGAGGTGGTCATGACCAAAATTGGTGCTGGCGGTAAGTTTGATAAAGATTCCTATAAAGTTTCAGGCGGATTACACGGTGTTGGGGTTTCCGTAGTAAATGCATTGTCAAATCACTTGCGTGCAACAGTTCATAGTAGCGACGGAAAAGTTTACGAACAAGAATACGAAAAAGGAAAAGCACTTTACCCAGTAAAACAAATTGGCGAAACGACCAAACGAGGAACAGTCGTTACTTTCTATCCAGATAATACTATTTTCACACAAACTACCGAGTTCTCCTATGATACGTTATCGGCTCGTATGCGCGAACTTTCGTATTTAAATAAAGGAATTACAATTACATTTACCGACAAACGAGAAGTTGATAAAGATGGTAATCACGTTTCTGAAGTTTTTCATTCTACTGAAGGTCTTAAAGAATATATTCGTTATCTAGATTCAAATCGTGATCCAATTATTGCACATGTTATCTCGATGGATAACGAAAAAAGTGAGATTCCAGTTGAGGTTGCTTTAATATACAATACTAGTTATACCGAGAATATTTTTTCTTATGTAAACAACATCAATACTCACGAAGGAGGAACACACCTGCAAGGTTTCAGAACTGGTTTGACCCGTTCGTTGAAAAAATATGCAGATTCTTCTGGAATGTTGGATAAACTGAAATTCGAAATTTCGGGAGACGATTTTCGTGAAGGATTAACAGCAATTATATCCGTAAAAGTTGCCGAACCACAATTTGAAGGTCAAACCAAAACCAAATTAGGAAACAGAGAAGTAGTTTCTCCAGTTTCGCAAGCGGTTGGCGACATGATCGAAAATTATTTGGAAGAAAATCCAAATGATGCGCGAATTATTGTTCAGAAAGTAATTCTTGCGGCACAAGCCCGTCATGCGGCCAAGAAAGCGCGTGAAATGGTACAGCGCAAAACCGTCTTAGGCGGTGGCGGATTACCGGGTAAATTATCAGATTGTTCTGAGCAAGATCCAGCGCGTTGCGAAGTATATCTTGTCGAGGGAGATTCGGCTGGTGGAACAGCCAAGCAAGGTCGTGATAGAGCATTTCAAGCGATTTTGCCACTTCGTGGTAAGATTTTGAATGTCGAAAAAGCGATGGTTCACAAAGTTTTTGAAAACGAAGAAATCCGAAACATATTTACAGCACTTGGTGTAACCATTGGTACTGCAGAAGATAGCAAAGCGTTAAATCTAGAAAAATTACGTTACCATAAAGTAATTATTATGTGTGATGCCGATGTCGATGGTAGCCACATTTCTACCTTGATTTTGACGTTTTTCTTCCGATTTATGCGTGAATTAATAGAAGGCGGTTATGTCTATATTGCTGCACCACCTTTATATTTAGTAAAAAAAGGGAACAAAAAAGAATACGCTTGGAACGACGATCAACGTGATAATGCTAACGAACGTATGGGCGGAAGTGCTGCAATACAACGTTATAAAGGTCTTGGAGAAATGAATGCGGAACAATTATGGGAAACCACAATGGATCCAAATTATAGAACCTTACGCCAAGTCACTATTGATAGTTTGGCTGAGGCCGATCATGTTTTTTCTATGTTGATGGGCGACGATGTGCCACCTCGTAGAGAATTTATCGAGAAAAATGCTGTTTATGCAAATATTGATGCTTAACGATAAGGTTGTTTTTAGCTCCGATAGAAATGAAAATCCTTTTTTGTTTTTCACAAAAAAGATTGCAATGAATAGCGGGATTAGCTCCAAAATAAATTAAAAAAATAAAATTATTCAAATGAAAGTTACTATTGTTGGCGCCGGAAATGTTGGCGCATCGTGTGCAGATGTGATTTCGTACAGAGAAATTGCTAGTGAAGTTGTTTTGTTAGACATTAAAGAAGGTTTTGCAGAAGGTAAAGCGATGGATTTGATGCAATGCGCTACCAATACGGGTTTTAATACTCAAATTACTGGGGTAACTAATGATTATTCGAAAACTGCTAACAGCGATGTGGTGGTAATCACTTCGGGAATTCCTAGAAAACCAGGAATGACTAGAGAAGAACTCATTGGAATTAATGCTGGAATTGTAAAAACAGTTGCCGAAAATGTTTTGAAATTCTCTCCAAATACTATTATTGTTGTAGTTTCGAATCCAATGGATACAATGACTTACTTGACTTTGAAAGCTACAGGTTTACCAAAAAATAGAATTATCGGAATGGGCGGTGCTTTGGACAGCTCAAGATTCAAATATTATTTATCAAAAGCTTTAGACAAACCTGCAAACGATGTCTCAGCAATGGTTATTGGTGGTCATGGCGATACAACCATGATTCCATTATCGCGTTTGGCATCTTACAATGGAATTCCGGTTTCGGAATTTTTATCGCAAGAAGCGTTGGATAAAGTTGCTGCCGACACCATGGTTGGTGGCGCAACTTTAACAGGTTTGTTAGGAACATCGGCTTGGTATGCGCCTGGTGCTTCTGTTGCGTATTTGGTAGATTCTATTTTGAACGATCAAAAGAAAATGATTGCTTGTTCGGTTGCACTAGAAGGCGAATACGGACAGTCTGATATTTGTATTGGTGTTCCTTGTATTATTGGGAAAAATGGTATTGAACAAATTTTAGATATAAATTTAAACGATGCCGAAAAAGCTTTATTTGCAAAAAGTGCTGATGCGGTTCGTGCTATGAATGGCGATTTGAAATCGATTTTATGAGCTATTTTTACAAAATATTGAAAGACTGCAATTTTTGCAGTCTTTTTTTTGATATTAACACGCAAATAATTTGTTAATCTTTAGGTTAATTATATATTTGCACGTTTCAAAAAAAGGGCATATTTTCTTTATTCTTATATTAAGTATAAATTTTCTTTTTTTTAGATAACAAAAAACAAAATAACCAGAATTAATTAATATTTAGTAATAATGCAGAATAGAGGACTAGTTAAATTATTTGCAATTTTATTTGCTTTGGTAAGTATTTACCAACTTTCATTTACGTTCATCGCCAATGGTATTGAAAAAGATGCAAAAACTTTTGCGAAAGGAAATTCAGAAAAAGAAGTTAAATACTTAGATTCTATTGGAAAAACAAAAGTACTAAATCTTGGATTTTCTAGTTTTACTTATAATGAAGTAAAAGACAAAAAAATAAATAAAGGACTTGATCTTGAAGGTGGAATTAATGTTCAACTGCAAATTTCTATTCAAGATATTTTGAAAGGATTGTCAAATAAATCTACAAATGCAACCTTCAATAAAGCGTTAAATGAAGCTACAAAAAACAGAACTGGTAATGAAGATTATTTAGATGTTTTCTTTGCAGAATTTGATAAAGCATCTGCTGGATCTATAAAACTAGCTTCGCCAGAAGTTTTTTCTAACAAGATTATTGGAGATGAGGTCAACTTCAAAATGACTGATGCTGAAGTAAAGAAAGTAGTTTCTCGTAAAGTTGATGAATCTATCCAATCTGCTTTTGAAGTTTTAAGAAAACGTATTGATAAGTTTGGTGTTACACAACCTAATATTCAAAAAATTGGGCAAACAGGTAGAATTCTTGTTGAGCTTCCGGGTGCTAAAGATGTAGATCGTATCAAAAAATTATTGCAGTCAACTGCGCAATTGGAGTTTTGGGAAACCTATAAAATAGAGGAAATTGGCGGCTTTTTGTCTGCTGCAAATGACGCTTTAAAGTTAACAGAAGTAAAATCTGAAGTTGCTCAAGCTGAAAAACCTAAAGATTCTCTGAGTGCTTTGTTGACAGATGCTACAAAAGAGACCGATACAACTGAGCCGAAGAAAGGAATGAATCCATTGTTTGATAAATTTTTCAGTCAAGGTGGTGGTGGTGTCTTAGCTATTGTTGCTACAAAAGATGTTGAAGCAATTACAAACTATTTGGCACGTCCAAACATCAAAGCTTTATTGCCTGCTGACAAAAGAAATGCGAAATTTGTTTGGGGAATACCAACTACAAATGTTGATGAAAAAACAAAAGTAGCTACAGAAACTATTGAATTATATGCCCTAAAAGCAACCAAAAATAATGGCGCTGCTATGAGCGGTGGCGTTGTTACAGATGCTAGCGATACTTTTGACCAAATGGGTAAACCAGCGGTTAGTATGCAAATGAGTGGAGCGGGAGCCAGAGCTTGGGAAGAATTAACAGGAAAAGCATTTACTCAAAAATCGAATATTGCAATTGTACTTGATGATGTAGTATATTCTGCACCAGGAGTTTCTTCTGGACCAATATCTGGTGGAAGATCTGAAATCTCAGGAAATTTTGATGTAACACAAACTAAAGATTTAGCAAATGTTTTGCGGGCGGGTAAGTTGCCTGCCGCGGCCGAAATTGTTCAATCTGAAGTTGTAGGTCCATCCTTAGGCCAAGAAGCAATTGATAACGGTACAAACTCTGCAATTTTAGGATTATTATTGGTATCTCTTTGGATGATTGTATATTACGGAAAAGCGGGTTGGTTCGCAAATATCGCATTAGCGGTTAACTTATTGTTCCTATTTGGTGTCATGGCAAGTTTCGGATTTGTATTGACTTTACCTGGTATTGCGGGTATCGTTTTAACCATGGGAACAGCTGTAGATGCAAACATTATTATCTATGAACGAGCTAAGGAAGAGCTTCGACTTGGTAAATCTATTGAAGAAGCTGTAAAAGCCTCTTTCGGGTGGAAAGGTGCCATGCGCTCTATTGTTGATGCGAATGTAACACACGTCTTGACTGGAGCGGTATTATTTATTTTCGGAACAGGACCAATTCAAGGATTTGCTCTTACTTTATTAATAGGTATTGCGACTTCTTTATTTACTTCGATTTTTATTTCAAGAATTTTGTTGGAATGGAGTATTTCAAAAGGCGATAAATTGAGTTTCACAACAGGTTTTTCAAAAAACTTCTTTACAAACTTCCATTTTGATTTCTTAGGAATTAAAAAGTATACTTATATTTTCTCCTTAATTGTGTGTGTAGTAAGTGTTGTTTCATTAATGACCAATGGTTTAAATTATGGTGTTGACTTCAAAGGTGGACGTACGTTCCAAGTTCATTTTGAAAAGCCAGTTTCAACAGAAGTTGTTAAAAAAGAATTGTTTGCTGCTTTCGGAGAAACAGTAGAAGCAAAAGTTTTTGGATCTGCCGATCAGTTAAAAATTACAACGAAATACAAAGTTGATGAGCCAGGAATTGAAGTTGATGGAATGGTTAACCGAAAATTATTTGAGGCTTTAAAAAGACACTTTGCACCATCTATGACTTATGAAAAATTCGTAAATAGTTATGACGGTAAAAAAACTGGTATTCTTCAAGCTTCTAAAGTTGGACCAACAGTGGCTGATGATATTAAAACAAATTCGTATTGGGCAGTTTTAGGCGCAATGTTGTTGGTAGCACTATATTTGGTTTTGAGTTTCAGAAAATGGCAATACAGTCTTGGTGCGCTTGCGGCCGTAGCGCATGATGTTATTTTCCTGTTAGGAATTTATTCTTTACTATGGAAATACATGCCATTCGGAATGGAAATCGATCAACATTTTATAGCTGCGATTTTGACCGTAATTGGTTACTCAATGAATGATACTGTTATTGTGTTTGATAGAGTTCGAGAATTTCTTGGAGGTAAAGCTAAGGGAGATTTTAATTCAATAGTAAACCAATCGATTAACTCAACGATGTCAAGAACAATCAATACTTCATTATCTATGATTTTGGTATTGTTAATCATGTTCATCTTTGGTGGAGAATCAATTAGAGGATTTATCTTTGCTATGTTAATTGGTATAGTTGTAGGAACTTATTCTTCATTATTTATTGCAACACCAGTATTGGTTGATACGATTTCAAAAGAAGAACACCAACGAATAGAAGACGAACACAATAAATAATAGTTTCAAACTGTTTTCAAAATCCCTTTTACTCGAAAGGGATTTTTTTTGTATAAAATTTAGTTTTCACACTATAAAAGTAAAATGCTTTTTTTATTAAGGGCTCATTTTATTTAATATTAAAAAGTAACCTTTATATGACTGCAAATTCTAAATGTTTGCCTGCTAAAGAAAAAAATTTGTAACTGACGACTCAAAAAAAAAGTTCAAATCATTTGTATTATTGAGAACTATTAGCAATTAGATTTGTTGTAAAAAAAATCCCAATCGAAAAGATTGGGATTTAATAATTTTATGAAAAATCTCTTAGCTCAACGCTGCTTTGACCTGGTCGGCAGCTTCTTGAAACTGTACAGCACTTAAGATTGGCATACCAGAATTATCTATCAATTCTTTGGCAATTTCGGCATTTGTTCCTTGCAAACGCACAATTATTGGCACTTTTATAGCATCGCCCATATTTTTGTAAGCATCTACAACTCCTTGCGCAACACGATCACACCGAACAATCCCTCCAAAAATATTAATCAAAATTGCTTTTACATTAGCATCTTTCAATATAATTCTGAATGCCGTTTCAACACGTTTTGCGTCAGCAGTTCCACCAACATCAAGGAAGTTAGCAGGCTCAAAACCAGCATATTTTATCAAATCCATGGTAGCCATGGCTAAACCTGCACCATTAACCATACAACCAACAGTTCCATCGAGATCTACATAGTTAAGACCAACTTCTTTAGCTTCAACTTCAATGGGGTTTTCTTCACGAATATCACGCATATCAGCATATTTTGGCTGGCGATACAACGCATTATCATCAATATTTACTTTGGCATCAACGGCCATAATTTTATTATCTGATGTTTTCAAAACTGGATTAATTTCAAACATAGAAGCATCACAACCCACATAAGCATTGTAAAGTGCATCAATAAACTTCACCATTTCTTTAAAAGCATTGCCGGAAACACCTAGGTTAAAAGCAATTCTTCTTGCTTGAAAACCTTGCAATCCAACAGCTGGATCAATTTCTTCGTTATGAATTAAATGTGGCGTATGTTCTGCAACTTCCTCAATATCCATTCCACCTTCAGTAGAATATACAATCATGTTACGACCTGTTGCACGATTTAATAAAACTGACATGTAAAACTCCTCAGTTTCGGCTTCACCTGGATAATAAACATCTTCGGCAATCAAAACTTTGTGTACTTTTTTTCCTTCTGGAGGTGTTTGAGGTGTTATTAATTGCATTCCAATTATTTGTTCTGCCAATTGCTCTACTTGTTGCAAGTTTTTAGCCAGTTTTACTCCACCACCTTTTCCACGACCACCAGCATGAACTTGCGCTTTTATCACATGCCAACTTGTTCCAGTTTCAGATGTTAATTGTTTAGCAGCTGCAACAGCTTCCACAGGACTATTCGCAACTATTCCGCGCTGAATTCGAACGCCATAACTCGCTAAAATTTCTTTTCCTTGATATTCGTGTATGTTCATAGTGAAGATTTTTACTTTTTTAAGTGTAGCAAAAATAACATTTTCAATCAATATTTTCTCAAATAGTCTAATTTTTTTTTGAAGCTATTTCCTGCTATTCGCCTTTATCTCGCTCCGCTGCGCTCCACGAGGATATCGGCTGCTATCAGGGCTATGTGTTAGAAACTTCTTTCGTGTTTTTCGTTTGCTTTTACCAAAACGGAACAATAACTTTGTTAAAAAAAAATGCAACCAAAAGATTTACTTCAACTTGCCGAAAATTTCGAAACACCTTTATATATTTATGATGCATCAAAAATTGAACAGCAATATAGTCGACTTAAAAATGCATTTTCCAAAGTAAATAATCTTAAGATAAACTATGCCTGCAAAGCTTTATCTAATATTTCGATTTTAAAATTAATGCGAAGTTTTGGAGCTAATCTTGATACTGTTTCTGTACAAGAAGTGCAACTAGGTCTTAAAGCAGGTTTTTTGCCAGAAGAAATTATTTTTACACCAAATGGCGTTTCTATTGAAGAAATTGAGCAAGCTGTTGGATATGGAAACGTTCAAATAAACATTGACAATCTATCGATATTGGAGCAATTTGGGGCCAAATATCCAAATATTCCTGTTTGTATTCGTCTTAACCCACATGTTATGGCGGGTGGTAATGCCAATATTTCAGTTGGACATATCGATAGCAAATTTGGAATTTCGATTCACCAAATGCCACATATTCTTCGAATTGTAGAAAATACTAAAATGCATATCAATGGCGTTCACATGCACACAGGTTCTGATATTTTAGATATTGAAGTATTTTTATATGCAGCTGAGATATTATTCGATGCCGCCAAAAATTTTAGAAATTTAGATTTTCTAGATTTCGGTAGCGGATTTAAAGTGCCTTATAAAAAAGATGATATCGAAACCGATATTGAAGAGTTGGGAAAAAAATTATCTAAAAGATTCAATCAGTTCGAGAAAGAATACGGACGCGAATTGACTTTGGCCTTCGAACCAGGAAAGTTTTTGGTGAGCGAAGCAGGAAATTTTTTAGCAACAGTAAATGTGGTAAAACAAACTACATCGACCGTTTTTGCTGGTGTCGACTCGGGATTCAATCATCTAATTCGCCCAATGCTTTATGGGTCGCAACATCAGATCGATAATATTTCAAATCCAAAAGGGAAAGAGCGATTTTATACCGTAGTTGGGTATATTTGTGAGACGGATACGTTTGCCAATAACCGTCGAATTCATGAAATAACAGAAGGCAATATTCTAAATTTTCGAAACGCTGGAGCCTATTGCTTCTCTATGGCGTCCAATTATAATTCTCGTTATAAACCCGCCGAAGTCTTGTGGAAAGACGGAAAAGGTATTTTGATTCGTGAACGCGAAACCATTGCAGATATTTTGAAAAATCAAATTCTGATTGATTTGTAGTCTATCTAAAGTTAAATCTTTATAATGGCATTATTTTTGCACTACTTTTATTAAAAATTAAGGAAATGAAGGTTTTACTATCCTTTTTACTGCTGTTTTTGTTTGTTGCGAATGGCTTTTCTCAAAAAAATGAATTTTTGAAGAAAAAGGCATTCCCTATAACGCCATCGAAAAAGATAGAAGTGCCAAAACCTAAAAAAGATGAACCTAAACCTGAAAATCCATTTGACGATATTGCCCCAATAAGTCCAACTATTAGCGAGAAAAAAGCTTCAGAAAATCCAAATCCTTTTTCGAATCCTTCGCCAATGTTACCTTCTAAAGGAATC
The DNA here is from genome assembly GCA_031422015.1 of Flavobacterium sp. GTDB lineage: Bacteria > Bacteroidota > Bacteroidia > Flavobacteriales > Flavobacteriaceae > Flavobacterium. The sequence goes on from JANOPO010000076.1 coordinate 31,291, forward strand.
GGATCCTCAAAACCAATTTCAATGGATACCAAAAATCCATTTATGAATCCTGGCGGCAGAATTGTTGATAAACTTAATAAAAAAATACAATCTCAAGAAGGTAACCCAAATATTGATTATAGCGTTTTCAGAAAAAATGAATCGTTTGGAGAGTTTAGAACAAAAAGTGAATTTGTTTCACTCAATTGCAAAGATCACGGCGAAATTGATGGCGACAGAATAAGTATTTATGTCAATGGAAAAATGTACGTGGAGCAAGTAACACTAAATTTTGATTATCAAAAAATACAAGTCGATTTATTAAAAGGCATTAATAAAATCGATTTTATCATGCTTAATGAAGGATACTCCAGTCCAAATACTACGCAATATATAATTCTTGATGACCAAAATAAAGTTATTGCGGGTCAAATTTATGCTCTTGCAACGGGTTTTAAAGCATCAATTATAATTGTGCGAGAATAAATAATTTGTATTTAACATTCCCTTAAAATTTGTTTTCTATCTTTGAAATATAAAATAAATTAAAGATGAATAGAAGAAAATTTTTCCAAAACGGCTCACTTTTTGCCATAGGAACATCTGTTTTTAATCCGTTCGAAAGCCAAGCAACTGCTATCGATTTTGATAATTTTAGAAATAAAATTGCCAAAAATATTATTTTTTTAGTTAGCGATGGAATGAGTCAAGGAACACTGACAATCGCAAATGTTTTTAAGAATCGCAAATTAGGTCAAAACACCCATTGGATTCAAGGTTACAAAGATAATAAACTTGTAAGAGCCTTAATGGACACCGAATCTGCAAGTTCACTAGTGACTGACTCTGCAGCGGGTGGCTCTGCATGGGGCGGTGGTTTTAGAGTTAAAAATGGTGCGGTTAATGTTGGCGTAAATGGCGAAGAGTACTTACCAATTCTTCAAAAATTTAAAATGCGTGGCAAAAAAGTAGGATGCATTACAACAGTTCCAATCACGCATGCGACTCCTTCAAGTTTTTGTACCAATAGCAAAAGCCGTTCTAGTCAGGACGAAATTGCAGAAAATTATTTACAACTCAATTTTGATTTCATGATGGGTGGCGGCAGAGACTTTTTTGATGCAAATCAACGCAAAGATAAACACAATTTGATAGCAGACTTTGTAAAAAAGGGATATCAATGTATATTTTCTAAAAGTGAAATTTCGAAAATAAAGCCCAATCAGCCCGTTTTAGGACTTTTTGCAAACAACGGAATGGATTATGATATGGATCGTCAAACCGATACTCAACTTAGTTTCGAGCAGCCAACTTTGGCAGAAATGACTTCAAAAGCTATTGACCATCTGGATAACAAAAAAGGTTTTGTGATACAAGTTGAAGGCGGTCGCGTTGATTGGGCGGCTCATGCTAATGATATAGCCGGACTTATTCATGATCAATTGGCATTCGATGACGCAGTAAAAGTTGCATTAGATTTTGCTGAAAGAGATAAAAATACGCTCGTAATTATAACAACCGATCACGGAAATGCAAATCCAGGATTGATGTACGGCAAAGAGGTAACTGCCAGATTTGAAACTACCATGAAGTACAATAAAACCAACGAGTGGTTGCTTAATCAAATTACTAAAGATACGACTGCAACCAAACTTGACGAATTGGTCGATTATGCTAATGGTTTTAAATTAACCGATGAAGAAAACAAAAAAATATTAAGTTATTATCAAGGTCTTGAAAAACCAGAAGACGGACTTTATAATTATAAAAATGTACCATTACAATATTATTCAGAAGTTCAGAAAATTAGAAATGCTGTCGGTTGGATTAGTACAGAACATACTGGTGATTATGTTGAGTTGGCTATGTTTGGACCTGGAAGTGACTTACTAAAACCTTTTGTAAAAAACACCGATTTGCATTATTTGATGTTGCAAGCCGCAGAAGTTGAAAATAAGTTTTAATTTTCTTAATTCTTGCATACTCCAATAGTTATTACTAATTTTATAAATTGAACCAAAATTAGTATGACTGACATTGATATCGAAAAAGAAAACAAAGCGATTGCTCATGAGTACAAGGAATTGCTCCGTATTAGTTATCAAACGTTGTCTATAGATGATAAAAAAATTATACGTAAAGCCTTCGATGTTGCAGTTGATGCACACAAAGGCCAACGACGAAAATCTGGCGAAGCTTATGTATTTCATCCAATTGCAGTTGCCAAAATTGTCGCCTCAGAAATTGGTTTAGGAGCAACATCTATTGCAGCAGCACTTATGCACGATGTTGTCGAAGATACAGCTATTACAATAGAAGATCTATCAAAAATGTTTAATCCCAAAGTGGCACAGCTTGTCGAGGGATTAACCAAAATTTCGCAAGTCAAGAAAGACATGAATGTGTCGATGCAAGCCGAAAATTTTCGCAAAATGTTGCTTACACTTAATGACGATGTTCGTGTAATTCTCATAAAACTTGCTGACAGGTTGCACAACATGCAAACTATGGATGCAATGCCAGAATACAAACAAGTGAAAATTGCATCAGAGACCTTATATATTTATGCACCGTTAGCCCATCGATTAGGGTTGTATAATATTAAAACGAAGCTAGAAGATTTGGGATTAAAATATACAGAACCAGCTATTTACAATACTATAGTAGGAAAAATTAAAGATACCAAAGAAGAACAAGATTTATATATTAAAACGATTTCTGATGTGTTAAAAAAATCTTTAGATGACGAAAATGTCGATTATATTATAAAAGGTCGACCAAAATCAATTTACTCTATTCGACGCAAAATGAATGCCCAAAACGTTAGTTTTGACGAAGTGTATGACAAGTTTGCACTACGTATAGTATATAAGTCATCACAACACGACGAAAAATTTGTGGCTTGGAAAATTTATTCTATCGTAACCGATCATTACAGACCTAGTCCAAGTCGTTTACGAGATTGGATTTCGTCACCAAAATCTACTGGTTATGAGGCTTTGCACATAACTGTTATGGGGCCAAAGGGTCGCTGGGTAGAAGTGCAAGTACGGAGCGAACGTATGGACGAAATTGCCGAAAAAGGCTATGCAGCACATTACAAATACAAACAAGGCGCCACAGAGGAAAGCGGGCTGGATATTTGGCTCAACTTACTCAAAGAAGCGCTAGAAAATTCAGAAACTAATGCCGTTGACTTTGTAGAAGATTTTAAAATGAATCTTTATGCCAAAGAAATTTTTGTTTTTACGCCGAAAGGCGAAATCAAATCATTACCCAAGGGCGCAACTTCCTTAGATTTTGCCTTCAGTATACATTCTGAAATCGGAATTAAAACACTCGGCACCAGAGTAAACGGAAAATTAGTGCAACTCAATTATGAACTCAAGAGTGGTGATCAAATTGAAATAATTACTTCACAAAACCAAAAACCAACCGCACATTGGCTGGAGTATGTCACGACTTCAAGAGCAAAAAATAAAATCCGTAATGTCCTTAATGATAATAATAAAAAAATTGCCGAAGACGGGAAAGAACTCTTAACCCGAAAACTGAAACATCTCAAAATTACAATTTCTGAATCGGTTATTAACGAGATGGTAAACTTTTTTAAACTAAAAACCAGTTTAGATTTGTTTTATCGAGTAGGTATTGGCTCAATAGAAAACCAGCAACTTAAAGACTATGCAGCTCAAAAAAGTAATGTTTTGATGACGTTTTTTAAGAACAAAATCAAACGAACACCATCGACTGCTGACAAAGATATTCACAAACAAGTTCTAACCAATAACTATGATATGCTAGTTTTTGGGTCAGAACAAGACAAACTTGATTATAAATTATCAACCTGTTGCAATCCAATTCCTGGCGATGATGTTTTCGGTTTCGTTACAATTAATGAAGGAATAAAAGTCCATAAAAAAGATTGTCCAAACGCAATCGCCATGCAATCAAACTATGCCTATAGAATTTTGCAAACCAAATGGATTGACTCGTCTCAACAAGAGTTTAAAGCAATTTTGAATATTACAGGTATGGATTCTATGGGATTAACCAATGAGCTTACAAAAGTGATATCGGGTAATATGCATGTCAATATACAGAGTATTTCTTTGAGTGGCGAAGCTGGAATTTTTAAAGGACAAGTTGCTGTAGTAGTTCAGAATAACGTCATCCTAAAAAAACTAATAGATAATATAAAAAAAATTAACGGAATCGAAAAAGTTTCAAGAGTATACAACTAATAGATTTTATTTAATAATTCCTGATAACTTTAAAGTATAAAATAGTTATACATTTGAACTAAATTTTATCTTTGCCAACATGACATTAATTGCTACCGATAATATTAAAAACCAAGAAACCGTAAAAAACGTTTTTACTATGTATCTTGAAGCCAAAGGACATCGCAAAACTCCCGAACGCTACGCTATCTTAGAAGAGATTTATAATCTCGACGAACATTTTGATATAGAAAACTTGTACGGTAAAATGAAACTTAAAAATTATCGAGTTTCTCGCGCCACTTTATATAATACGATAGAATTACTTTTAGATTGTAATCTTGTTAGGAAACACCAATTCGGTCAAAATCAGGCTCATTATGAGAAGTCTTATTTTGATAAACAACATGATCATATTATAATGTTGGATTCTGGTGAAGTGATTGAGTTTTGCGATCCACGAATACAAACTATCAAACAAACTATGGAGGATATCTTTGGTATCGAAATTCAGAATCATTCCTTATATTTTTATGCAAATAGGAAAAAGTAATTTGGTTATCCGTAAATTCGCTTACTTCCAAATCAACAAATAACCAAACAAACACATTACAAAACAATGACCGTAGATTTATTACTCGGATTACAATGGGGCGACGAAGGAAAAGGAAAAATAGTTGATGTGTTAACTTCTAAATATGATATTATTGCGCGTTTTCAAGGCGGTCCCAATGCAGGTCATACGCTTGAATTTGACGGCATTAAGCATGTTTTAAGAACTATTCCATCTGGAATTTTTCATAAAAACAATATTAATATTATTGGTAATGGTGTTGTTATTGATCCCGTTGTTTTCAAATCTGAAGTTGATGGGTTGGCCAAATTCAATCTCGATTTAAAATCAAAACTCATTATTTCACGCAAAGCGCATTTAATTCTTCCAACACACCGATTGCTGGATGCAGCATCCGAAGCCTCAAAAGGAAAAGCCAAAATCGGCTCTACTTTAAAAGGAATAGGCCCAACTTATATGGATAAAACAGGTCGCAACGGTCTTCGAGTTGGCGATATTGAAATGCCAGATTTTAACGAAAAATATCGTGCTTTGGCCAATAAGCATGAAGAAATGATCAAGTTTTACGATGTGGCCATTCAGTACAATCTTCCTGAACTAGAAAAGGAATTTTTTGAAGCTATCGAAGAATTACAGAAATTAGATTTTATTGATAGTGAAGAATATTTGCACCAAGCTCAAGTTGCTGGCAAATCTATTCTTTGCGAAGGCGCGCAAGGATCTTTATTGGATGTCGATTTTGGAACTTATCCATTTGTAACATCATCCAATACAACAGCGGCTGGAGCTTGTACCGGATTAGGAATTGCACCTAATAAAATCAAGGAAGTATACGGAATCTTTAAAGCCTACACAACTAGAGTAGGATCTGGGCCATTTCCAACCGAAGATTTTGAAGAAGCAGGAGATGTTATGGCTAGTGTCGGTAACGAATTCGGATCTGTAACAGGACGGAAACGTCGTTGTGGTTGGTTGGATTTAGTAGCTCTAAAATATGCAATTCAAATAAATGGCGTTACCCAGCTAATGATGATGAAAGGTGACGTTTTATCTGGATTCGAAACTTTAAAAGTATGTACATCTTATAATTATAAAGGAAAACAAATTTCGCATTTGCCTTACAATATCGAAGAACAAAACGTGCTGCCAGTTTATACAGAATTTAAAGGTTGGAAAGCTGATTTGACTGGTATGACATCCTACGAACAATTGCCCGCTGAACTAAAAAATTACATCGAATTTATCGAAAAAGAGGTGAACATTCCCATAAAAATTGTATCGGTTGGGCCAGATAGAAAGCAAACTATTATGAAAAAATAATTAGTAAAGCCATCTTGAAATTGAATTTTTAGATGGCTTTTATGATAGCTTCATATTCGTTAAAAAAAAGTTCAAACTTTTCCATTTTTTCGAAAAAGAAATCAAATATAATATCCCATTTTTGTTGATTGCTATAACTAACGTCATTTTCTTCAACCCATATTTTGCTTATTATTTTTCCATTTTCCAAATAATATATTTTATCCCAAATTAAATCCTTAATATATTCTGATTCTAAAATTGTTTTAAAACTTTCAATTTTTTCAAAATATAAATTTCTTTTTTCATAATTTTTCATCTCGATATCAATACTAACTTGCGCCTTTTTATTATCGATATAAAACTTGAATGATAAATCTTTAATTTTTGTATCATATAAAATCCATTTTTTTGGATATTTTTTTGCAAAAGCAATCCAAAAATCTGTTTTTAGTTTCCCTGTCTCTTCTTTACTATACATTACAATTTCGTATATTTGTTTATATAAGTTATTTAAAATTAGTAATAAAATTATGAATTTCGAAAAATTTTCAAAATCAATTTCAAAAATAGTAAAAGAAATTCTTCCGGGCGAATTAGCACATCACAAAATGGCTCCACCTGAAAGAAATGAGTTAATAAAAAATTCAGTAATCGAAAATTATAGAGAAGCGGCCGTTTTGATTTTATTTTATCCAAAAAACTCAATCATGCATATGATACTCATATTACGAGCTTCTTACTCAGGTACACATTCATCTCAAGTTGCGTTTCCTGGTGGCAAAGTAGAAAAATTCGATTTGAATTTCGAGCAAACTGCGCTTCGAGAAACGTATGAAGAAATCGGAATTCATTCTGATTTGATAACCGTTATTAGGCCTTTTTCAAAAATTTATATTCCTCCCAGTAACTTCATGGTTTATCCTTTTATGGGATATTGTAAAAATGAATTAAAATTTAATATCGATCCCAAAGAAGTTGCTGGATTAATCGAGTTTCCGTTATCAGAATTTTTAGAAAATTCAACTCTTGAAACCACAAAAATCTTTATGCCACATCCAAATCAAGTGCCTATGCCAGGCTTTTCAATAAATGAGTATCATGTATGGGGAGCCACGGCAATGATGCTCAATGAAGTAAAATTTGTACTTAAAAATGTATTTTAAATCAAAGTTTTTTTTTATGTTTGTTATAGATGTTTTATTAAAAATTTATGGCTTTATTCAATCGCAATCCTTTTGGGCACCTACTATTTATCAAAAAATGGTTAATTCGTATTTTTGGAGCGATCACGCACAGACGGTATCGAGGATTTAACGAATTGCAAATCGATGGCTCAGAAATTATCAAGAAGTTGCCAGATAAAAATGTTTTATTTATTTCAAATCATCAAACTTATTTTGCCGATGTAGTAGCGATGTTTCATGTTTTTAATGCTAGTTTGTCGGGTCGCGACGATTCGATCAAAAATATAGGATATCTGTGGAATCCTAAACTTAATATATATTATGTTGCAGCAAAAGAAACGATGACTTCAGGATTATTACCTAAGATTCTTTCCTATATTGGGTCGGTTTCTGTGGAAAGAACGTGGCGCACTAAAGGTAGCGATGTTGTAGACAAAAAGGAAGTTAATCCAAACGACACGCAAAATATTGGCATCGCACTTAAGGATGGCTGGCTGATTACGTTTCCACAAGGCACTACAAAATCTTTTAAACCAGTAAGAAAAGGTACCGCACATATTATCAAAAATTATAAACCCGTTGTAGTTCCTATTGTAATAGATGGTTTTAGAAGATCATTTGATAAAAAAGGTTTACGATTAAAAAAGAAAGGAATTTTACAATCTTTTACAATCAAAGAGCCATTAGTTATTGATTATGAGAATGATTCAATTGAACATATTGTAGAAATGGTAGAATATGCCATTGAGCAACACCAATCATTTTTAAAAGTTATTCCTGCAGAAGAAATTGAAGAACAAGAAAAATTAAATAAATTGAGACAATGGGAATATTAGATTATACACAAAAAATGTTTAAGTAGAAGATTATTCTTCTAACTTCAAGTTTCCATCTATCTGTAATTGATTTGATGATAGTATTTTGTCATTCAAAAATTGATAACTCAAATTTGCTTCATGTCTCAGAAAAGCCATTTTGATTGCGGCAATTGCAGCTTCTGTTCCTTTATTGCCATGAATTCCGCCACTTCGATCGATAGATTGTTGCTCATTATTATCGGTAAGCACGCAAAAAATTACAGGTATATCAAATTTTACATTCAAATCTTTAATTCCGTGCGTAACGCCATCGCAAACAAAATCGAAATGTTGCGTTTCGCCTTTGATGACACTTCCAATGGTGATTACAACGTCAGGTTTTTGAGTTTCGATCATTTTTTTTGCACCATAAACAAGTTCAAAACTTCCTGGAACATTCCATCTAATAATATTTTTATGCAACGCGCCACAATCTGTCAAAGCTGCAATTACTCCTGCATATAGCCCTTCAGTGATATGATTATTCCACTCTGAAACAAGAATCCCAAACCGAAAACTTTTCGCGTTTGGGATTGTGTTTTTATCGTATTCTGATAAATTTTTATTCGCTGTAGCCATTTTTTTAGTTTTCAGGGGTAGTTTTCAGTCGCAGTTATAACTGAAAACTGAGACTGAAAACGGTATACTATTTATTGAGCCATTCCGATCAAAGCATCAATACTTTGAGCTTCTGGGGCATTTTCATATTTTTCTTTAATTTCTGTCAAATGTTTTAAAGCAGCTGCTTTGTCGTTTAATGACAATTCTACCTGAGCAGCTTTCAATAAATATCGAGGTGTTGTCAACTCATTTCTATTCATTTCTGAAGCTTTTAAATAATATTCTAAAGCTGTTTTTGCCTTATTTTGTTGCGAATAAGCATCACCAATAGCTCCTTGAGTAAGTGTACTTAAAATAGTGTCATCGGAAGAAAATTTTTCGAGATAGGCAATGGCTTCTAAATATTTTCCGGTATTCAGATACGAAATTCCTGCATAATAATTAGCTAAGTTTCCTGCATCAGTACCAGAAAATTTATTTGCAATTTCTACAAATCCAAGTTCTTTTCCAACACCTTTCAATGCAAGGTTATATAAAGAGTCTTTAGCTTTTTCTTCATCAGTTGCTTTCTGAAAATTTTGCTGTGGTGCAAACAATGCATTTGCTGCTTCGTCTTGCTTAGGCTCAACAATAAATTTTTGATACATTAAATATCCAACAGTTATTATGGCTAAAGCTCCAACAATACCGAAGATTACTTTTTGATTTTTTTCTACCCAAGCTTCCGTTTTATTAGCAGTTTCGTCTAGAGTATTAAAAACACCAGCTGTTGTACTGTCTTTTTCTTCTACATTTGGAGTTTCTTCAATAAAGTTACCATCTATATTAGTTTTTTCTTCTTTCTCTTTAGGAGTTTTGTAACCTCTTTTATTATAAGTTGCCATTGAAATATATTATTTTAGTGTGCGCAAAAATAAAATTTTTATTCAATATAAAAAGTCCTTTTTATCGATATTTTTGAATAATTTGCACCCACCAAAAAAAAGTTGCTAAAAAAAAAGCTTTTTTCTAGTATCAGTAAGCCATTACCATGTTTTTAAAAAGTGTTTCTTTATTCAATTATAAAAATTTTTCGGAGGCAAATTTCGTATTCGATACCAAGATAAACTGCTTTGTAGGTAAAAATGGGGTTGGAAAAACTAATATTTTGGATGCAATCTATCATTTATCGTATGGGAAAAGTTATTTTAATCCGTTATCGGTTCAAAATATTAAGCACGATGAAGATTTTTTTGTAATTGATGGAGAATTTGAAAAACAACAACGCATAGAGCAAATTGTTTGCAGTTTCAAAAAGGGAAATAAGAAAATCCTAAAACGAAATAGTAAAGTATACGAAAAATTCTCAGATCATATCGGATTTATTCCGTTAGTAATTATTTCGCCAGCTGACAACGATTTGATTATTGAAGGAAGTGAAACACGTCGGAAGTTTATCGATAGTGTAATTTCTCAACTAGACGCAACTTATTTACAAGAACTTATTCAATATCAGAAAATTATAAGCCAACGTAATGCTTTGCTAAAATTTTTTGCACTTAACCAAGTTTATGAAACCGACACGTTATATATATACAACGAACAGTTGGATACATTAGGTCAGAAAATTTTCGAAAAGCGAAAACATTTCCTTGCCGAATTTTTACCTATTTTTAATAAGCATTACCAAATTATTTCAGATAATGCCGAAATGGTTCAAATTGTATACGAAAGTCATCTTTTTGAAACGAATTTAAAAACACTTTTAGAACAAAATATTGCTCGCGATCGTGCATTGCATTACACATCTGTCGGTATTCATAAAGACGATTTATCTTTTCAGATTGCGAATTATCCGATCAGAAAATTTGGTTCACAAGGACAACAAAAATCTTTTTTGATTGCATTAAAACTTGCGCAATTTGAGTTTGTAAAAAAACAATCTGGAGAAAAACCATTACTTTTGTTTGATGATATTTTTGATAAATTAGATGAAACTCGCGTTGGCAAAATAATAATGATGGTCAATAATGACGAATTTGGTCAACTATTTATTTCAGATACGCACTCCGAGCGAACTGAAACCATTGTGAAATCAACACATCAAACTTATAAAATTTTTAATTTATTATAAAATTGAAATTTGTAAGTTTGTTACAACTTTTAAAACCTATAAAAATGAAATATTCATTCTACTACCTTTTTATAATCGGACTTTTTTTTGCAAGTTGTCTCGGACAATCTGATAAATATAAAAGCGTTGAAGTCAAAGAGTTTTCAACCTTGATTAATAAAGAACAAAACGTGCAGCTTCTCGACGTGAGATCACCAGCAGAATATGCCGACTCACATATTGAAAAATCGGTAAATGTAAACTGGAATGGAGACAATTTTGATGGCGAAGCTCAAAAATTTGATAAAACAAAACCAGTGTACGTATATTGTCAAGCTGGTGGTCGAAGCAAAAAAGCGGCAAATAAACTTCATGATTTAGGATTTAAGAACATTATAGAATTAGGCGGCGGAATTTCTCAGTGGAAATCAGATAATATGGCAGCTATCAAATAGAAAATTATGTTATCTAAAAACGCAATCCAGTTTATAGAAGATTTGAAAGCAAATAATGCTACCGAGTGGATGCATGCAAATAAAAAGCGCTACGAAAATTTTAAAAAAGAGTATCATTTGTATATTTCGTCTTTGTTAAATGTAATGAAACCTTTGGATAAATCATTAGAGACTTTAGAAATTAAAAACTGTACTTTTAGAATTAACCGTGATATTCGTTTCTCTAAAAATAAAGATCCCTATAAAACCAACATTGGTATGTGGATGAGTACAAATAAAAACAGAAAAAATAGTCCTGGATATTATATTCATTTTGAGAAAGGAGCCAGTTTTATAGCTGGTGGCGTTTGGTGTCCAGAAGCCAATGATCTTAAACAAATTAGAAAAGAAATTGAATTTTTTCATGATGATTTAGACAAAATTGTCAGCGATAAAAATTTCAAAAAAGAGTTTGGCGCGGTCGATAGAGATGAAAATAATGTGCTTAAAAACGCTCCAAAAGGATTCGATATAAATCATCCCGCAATCGAATTTTTAAAACTTAAAAGTTATACTTGTTCTCAAAAGATTGAAGACTCATTATTTGAAAATGAGTATTTTGATAGAATCATTTCTCAAAAATTAATTGCTTTACAACCATTAAACGAGTTTTTGAATCGCGCCTTGAATACAGATGAGTAATACGAAAAAAATATTATTTCTAGGAGAAACCTTCAGAGCTGATGCCATCACTTGGATGGATGGCTTGAGAGAATTCGGCGCTTTTGATATCATCACTTGGGAATTAAAACGATCAGGAAAGGGGTTTTCTGCAAGACTACTGCGATTGATTGAATTTTTTGGTTGTATTTCTGCAATAAAAAAAATAATTAAACTTCAAAAACCCGATATGGTCATTGCAGAGCGATCTACGAGTTATGGATTTTTGGCAGCCATCTGCGGTCAAAAACCAATTGCAATAGCCCAACAAGGCATCACCGATTTGTGGCCAATTAATAATACTACCTATTATTTTAAAAAAGTAATTCAAAAATATGCATATAAAAAAGCAGATTTGATTCATGCTTGGGGCGAGGCAATGGCAATTTCTATGCGCACGCACCACGTTGATATGTCTAAAGTAATGATTTTGCCCAAAGGAATCAACTTGACTAAATTTGAGAATAAAAATAACGCTTCGGAAGAAAAAATTGAAGCCATTGTAACGCGATCATTATTTCCTGAATACAGTCACGCTATTATTTTGAAGTCTTTTTCAGTATTAAATAAAAAGAATATAGATTTCAAATTAACAATAATTGGCGACGGAAATCAAAATCAAATTTTACAAGAATTATGCAAAAAGCTAAATATTAGTGATAAAGTAGTTTTTACAGGACTAATACCAAATACTGATTTACCAAGTTTACTTCAGAAATCAAATATATATATTAGTATGCCAACAACTGAAGGTGTTTCTTCTTCACTTTTTGAAGCTATGGCAAGCAGTTGTTATCCAATAGTAACAGATATTCCAGGCAATCAAGCTTGGATAAAACATCGCCAAAATGGTCAATTAATTGAAGTAAATAATGCGCAATTGCTTGCTGAAGAAATTCTTTGGGCTTTCGAAAATGAAGAATATCGCAAACAAGTAGTAATTAATAATAGGTTTTTTGTAGAGAAAAACGCGAACTATGCCACAAATATGAAAATAATTTCCGAAAAGTATCATGAATTAATTAATTCAAAAATTATTTCATAATGTGCGGAATTAATGGAATGCTTCATATACAATCGCAACGTAAAGTTGATGAAAATCTTATTATAAAAATGAGAGATTCGCTGGAACATCGTGGTCCAGACGGAGCCGGAATATTCGTAGAAAATAATATAGGACTTGGACACAGACGTCTTTCGATAATTGATGTTTCGAGTAGTGGGCAACAACCCTTTTTGTCTGAAAATGACCGTTATGTGATGGTCTTTAATGGCGAAATTTACAATTATAAAGATTTTTATGCTGAAATAAAATCCAATGGATTTGATATAAAGACAGGCTCTGACACCGAAGTTTTATTAAAATTATTTCAGATTTATGGACTCAAAATGCTAAATCGTCTTAACGGAATGTTTGCTTTTGTAATTTGGGATAAAATTGAAAAAAAATTAACTGCAGTTCGCGACAGAATGGGAGTGAAGCCATTATATTATTCATTTTTTAATGAAACTTTCTATTTTGCATCCGAGCAAAAAGCGCTTTTCACGGCTGGAGTTCCATTGAATATTGCTCATGAAGGCATGGAAGAATATATTTTTAACCGATTTGTTGCTGGCGAAAATACATTGTATCAAAATGTGAAGAAAGTTTTGCCCGGACATTCGTTAGAAATTGAAAATTCCGGAAAAATAACTTTTATAAAATGGTGGAATTTAAAAAAAGAAATTCAAGATCATCCTCGAATTGATAATCCTGAACAATGGTTGCGAAATACTTTTGACGAATCTGTAAAACTCCGAATGGTTAGTGATGTACCTGTTGGTGTCTTGCTAAGTGGCGGATTGGATTCGTCTTCAATATTGGCATCTTTGCAGCATCAAGATTATCAAAGTATTGAAACTTTTAATATAGGATTCAAAGAAAAAGAGCATAATGAGTCGCATCTGGCCAAAATGTTGACCGAAAAATACGAATATAATTTCAATACAATTCAGTTAGACAATACAGAGCTTTTTGATAAATTAATTAAGTCAACATATTTTCAAGATGAACCAATAATGCATCTCAATGAACCGCATTTATTGGCTATTTCTGAATTTTCAAATTCAAAAGTAAAAGTCTTACTTTCGGGCGAAGGCGCTGACGAATTAATGGGTGGCTATATGCGATACAAAACGTTAAAATCACCAAGTTTGCTTCATGCAATTGATGCTATTGGAAGCATTGCGAGTTTTTCTAAAAATGCACGATTTGAAAAATTGGTTCGTTATTCAAGAATAAAAAACAAAGACGAATTGGTCATATATAATGGTTCTAATTTTTATCCTGAAGATATTTCTACCGTTTTTGGGATTCAAAATCAACCCGAAAATACCTATCGAAAACAAATTTATCAAGAAGCAAAAGCACTTTATCCAGACAGTTTGCGTCGTCAAGCTTTATATTTCGACCAGCATACCTACATGTGTTCTTTGCTAGATAGAAATGACCGATGTACTATGGGAGCATCAATCGAATGTCGTGAACCTTTTCTGGATCAACGACTTATTACTGGTTTGGGAACACTTAATGACGATTGGCTTTTTAGAGGAAAAAAAGGAAAATATGTTTTGAAAGAAGTAATGAAAAAAAGACTTCCAGAAGAAATAATTAACTTTAAAAAGGTCGGATTAAGTTCTCCTTGGGGAAATTATTTGACTCAAAACCCAGCTTTTATTGAAGAATTTGAAGGATTCAGAAAAAGTGAAATTTTTGATATACCCTATTTAGAAAACATTGATTCAAATAAACTAGTAACCAATATTCAAAAAGGGAATATGACATTTTTGCCGTATGTTTTACCTTTATTTATGATGCATATTTGGAAGAAAAATTATGTGAATAATTTTAATTCAAAATAGTTAAAAATAGATTATATGAAGATTCAATCCAATTTTTCTCTAAAAAAATATAACACTTTTGGTATCGAAGCTAAAGCCAAAAAATTTGTAGCCGTTCATTCTATTACAGATTTGAAAACTATTTTGAAAGAAAATCAAGGTTCAAAAAAGTTTGTCCTTGGTGGCGGAAGCAATATGTTGTTGACCCAAGATATTGATGCTTTGGTAATTCACATTGATTTGAAAGGAAAAAAAATCATCAACCAAGACGACGATTTTGTTTGGGTAGAAAGTCAAGCAGGCGAAAACTGGCACGAGTTTGTACTTTGGTGTATCGATCAAGATTTTGGCGGATTAGAAAATATGTCATTAATTCCTGGAAATGTTGGTACAACACCAGTGCAAAATATTGGAGCTTACGGAACCGAAATTAAAGATACATTTGTTTCTTGCGAAGCAATTTCTGTTGATAATCAACAGAATAGAATTTTTAATATTTCTGATTGTCATTTTAGTTATCGCGAAAGTATTTTCAAACAAGAACTGAAAGACCAATATATTATTACGTCTGTTGTTTTCAAATTGACAAAGCGAAACCACAAAATTTCAATTTTTTATGGAGATATTGCTGCTGAACTTGCAAAAAATAATATCCAAACACCCACATTAATACAGGTTTCAAATGCCGTAATTGCTATTCGTCAAAGTAAATTGCCCGATCCAAAAGAACTCGGTAATAGTGGAAGCTTCTTCAAAAATCCAATTATTTCAAAAAAAGAATTTGAACCCATTAATAAAAAATTTCCCGAAATGAAGTTTTATGAAGTTTCCGAAACCGAAGTAAAAGTTCCAGCTGGTTGGTTAATTGAACAGGCCGGTTTCAAAGGAAAACGGTTTGGGGATGCCGGAATTCATAAAAATCAGGCCTTGGTTTTGGTCAATTACGGCAATGCCACAGGTCAAGAAATTCTTAATGTTTCCAGAGACATTCAACAAACCGTTTTCAAAACTTTCGGCATTCATATTGAAGCAGAAGTGAATGTAATTTAAATTATTGAAAATGAAAATTCTAGAAACTAGCCGATTGTTTTTGAGAGAATTTTCAATTTTGGATGCTCACAATTTATTCGAATTAAATAATGATCCCGAAGTGATTCAATATACTGGTGACAAAGCATTTAAAACCAAAGTTGAATCCGATATTTTTATTAAAAATTACAATCACTATCAAAAATATGGGTTTGGGCGTTGGGCCGTTATCCGAAAATCTGATTCCGAATTTTTGGGTTGGTGCGGACTAAAATTTTCTCCTGATGTTGATGAAGTTGATATAGGTTTTCGGTTTCATAAACGTTTTTGGAATCAAGGTTTCGCTGCCGAAGCTGCACGTTCTTGTTTGGAATATGGATTTCAAAAATTAAATTTAACATCAATTGTTGGTCGCGCCATGAACGAGAATTTGTCGTCGATTCGAGTTCTTGAAAAAATTGGTTTAACTTTCGATAAATGTTTTGATTTTGATACTAATCAAGGTGTAAGTTATAAAATTTTAAAGTCAAACGCCAAAACTGAAAATCATTAATCTTCAATCTCATGTACACTCCTGAAATTTACAAAAACGAAAATCAAGAAGAAATTAGAGATTTTATCTTTAAAAATGGATTTGCAATTCTAGTCAATCAAACCGATAATAAGCTTTGGGCAACCCATATTCCGTTGTATTTAGATAAAAATCAAGTTGAAAAAGAAATTTTGGTTGGTCATATTTCATTAGAAAACCCACAATGTAAAAGTTTGATAAATGAGTCCGACGTTCTAGCAATTTTTTCGGGTACACATTCTTATATTTCATCTTCTTGGTACGATCACGAAAATGTTTCTACATGGAATTATCTTGCCGTTCATGTTTATGGGAAAATAAAGATTTTAAATCTTGAAGAGGCTATTTTATCCTTAAAAAAACTTACAGATAAATATGAAGTTACTTCAGCAAATCCCATCCGAGTTGAGGATTTATCTGCCAAAACCATGCGCCAGGCACGTGGAATTTTAGCCTTCGAAATAGAAATTTCTAATATTGAAGCAACAAAAAAACTATCTCAAAATCGAGATTCAAAAAACTACCAAAAT
The DNA here is from genome assembly GCA_031422015.1 of Flavobacterium sp. Classification (GTDB taxonomy): domain Bacteria; phylum Bacteroidota; class Bacteroidia; order Flavobacteriales; family Flavobacteriaceae; genus Flavobacterium. The sequence goes on from JANOPO010000076.1 coordinate 48,227, forward strand.
ATTATTTCTGAACTAGAAAAAATCGAAAATTCTGATGCAAAACAAATGGCTGCTGAAATGAAAAAATGCCCAATATAATTTATGGTAAAAAAATCGAATTTAAAAAGGTATTAGTCAGTAGCAATTTTGTATTTTCGTAGCGCTTTTAAAAGTATTTTTGATGGATGTTTTTACGATTTTATTTTATGGTTTTATTGCTATTATAGCAATTCAGTTTTTGTATTATGTTGTCTTTTTTGGAAAATTTTCTTTTGCTAAAAAGCAAGAAACAGTAGCTAAGAACATTCCGATATCCGTAATTGTTTGTGCCAAAAACGAACAAGAAAACGTCAAAAAATTTATTCCGTTGTTACTAGAACAAAATTATCCAGATTTCGAGATTGTCCTAATAGATGATGCTTCGAGTGATGGAACACTTCTTATTTTTGAAGAATTTGAAAAACAATATTCCAAAATAAAACTTGTTAAAGTCGAAAACAATGAAGCTTTTTGGGGCAATAAAAAGTTTGCTTTAACCATGGGAATCAAAGCTTGTAAACACGAATATATGCTGTTTATCGATGCCGACTGTTACCCAACTTCTACCAATTGGATTTCGCAAATAAGTTCGCAATTCACAAAAGAAAAAACGATTGTTTTGGGTTATGGAGCCTACGAAAAAATTGCTGGTTCGTTTCTCAATAAAATCATTCGTTTTGAAACGCTTCTTACTGCTACACAATATTTTTCGTGGACACGAATAGGAAAACCTTACATGGGCGTTGGTCGTAATCTTGCGTATAAAAAGTCCGAATTTTTCAATGTTCGTGGGTTTATGGATCACATGAAAATTCGTTCGGGCGACGACGATTTGTTTGTTAATCAAGCGGCTAACAAAGACAATTGTGGCATTGCATTTGATCAGGAAAGTTTTACTTATTCCAGGCCAAAAACCAAATACAAAAAATGGTTCAAGCAAAAACGTCGACATGTTTCAACCGCTAAACATTACAAGTTTTTTGATAAATTGCAACTTTCGATTTTTTTTATTTCACAACTGCTGTTTTTTGTATTGGCACCAATTTTGCTAACTTTTCAATACCAATGGATAATCATTACAAGTTTGATAGGATTTCGATATTTGTTTGCATGGATGTCACTTGGTTATGCTGCTGCAAAATTGAAAGAAAAAGATGTAATGTATTGGTTTCCAATAATTGAAGTAGTACTTATTTTTACGCAATTGAATGTTTTTGTAACTAACATTTTTTCAAAACCCGTACATTGGAAATAAATCCTTATATCGAAAAAGCAAAAACTGGCGATCAAATTGCCTTTACCTTTCTGTTGGATTATTATTGGAACGAAGTGTACGGTTTTATGCTTAAACGCACCGAAAACGAAACTGATGCCGAAGATATTGCTATCGAAACCTTCTCAAAAGCATTCGACAAATTAGCAACCTACAACACCGAATTTCAATTCAATACTTGGTTAATTGCAATCGCCAAAAATGTACATATCGATTTGTTACGTAAGAAAAAATCATCTTTGTTTGTAGAAATTACAGATGACGAAAACCAACAAGCCTATCGCGTTGCCGACACAACTCCATCGGCAGAAGACGAATTGATAAACGTGCAAAACCTTTCACAATTATTGCAGTATATAAAAGAGCTGAAGCCGCATTATCAAGAAGTAATTCAGTTGCGTTATTTTCAAGAAATGACCTATCAAGAAATTGCTGAACAGCTCCAAGAGCCACTGAGTAACGTCAAAATCAAATTGCTTCGAGCCAAAAAACTATTGGCAGAAATAATACAATCCTAGTTTTTTCAGGAACAAATCGCTTGGTCTTTATTCGTAAACCATATTCCTGCTTTCATTCCAAATCTTGTATCGTTTTTTTAAAACGATACAAGGATTTTCCCTTCTATCAGGGTTATTGAATAAATGTCTTTTCTTTTTAGTAACTTTTTTGTTTTCACACAATATTAACAAGGATAATTCGTTATTAATAGAAAATTCAGTTCGCTTATGTAACATCGATACCTAATCAATTAAATCATTTTATTATGTCAAACGTTAGTATCTTCGAAAAAAAATGGATTGATCTTGTTTTTGAGAACAAAAATCAAGAATATGGTGCTTACCAATTGCGCCAAGAGAATCCTAAAACTACTGTTACAGCATTTATTTATGCCGTTGTATTTTTGTTTTCTATCTCTGGAATCGGGATGCTATTGAGCTCTTTCGGAACCAAACCTGACGTTGAAGTCGAGTTTGTTTCGCCGCCAATTAAATTAACAGATTTCATTTATCCGCCAAGAGTTGAACCACTTGTAATTCCTGCTACCCAGCCAAAAACAACAATCAAAGAAGATATCACAAAAAAGGATTTAACAAATCTCGTTGTAGTTACCAAAGACGATAATCCTGATGAAATCAAAAATAATAATGATCCAAAATCAAATCCAGATCTTGTTGATAATGGCATTATTGGTGGTGTGGCCTCAAATAATCAATCAACTGGAAAAAGCCCAGATAAAGTTGTAGAGCCAGAAGCTGTTAGTACTAACAAACTTGAAAGTTCAGCAACTATTGACAAACTGCCGGAGTTTCCTGGTGGGATTTTAAAATTTTACGAATTTGTAGGTACCAATTTTGAAAAACCTGAGTTAGAAAGTGGAACAGTACTCACAGTTTATGTTTCATTCGTAATTGAAAAAGATGGTAAAATGACCGACATAAAAGTTATCAGAACAGCTGGTTTAAGTATGGATAAAGAAGCAATTCGTGTATTGAAATCACTGAAAACCAAATGGGAACCTGGTATCAAAGACCGTCAAAAAGTAAGAACTTTATATACACTACCGATAAAAGTTAAATCAGAATAAAATAATCCCACTATATATTTCTAGAAAACTACACACTTCAAAAATGTGTAGTTTTTTTGGTTTATACTATCTTTTTTTATTGCACTTAAATTCCTTTACTTTTTAAAAACAAATGTTTTATTAACATGATTTTGTTGGTATAAAATCAGATTTTATCTAGGAACTTTTCGTTATTTTTATATTTTTACCAAATGAAAGTACAAGGAAAATTAATCATAATTGGTGGAGCCGTAGATAAAGGCAGTTTTACTGAAACCGATTTGGATAAAAATGCAGCAAAAAATCTTAACTTTTTTGAAGCAGGAATTTTGAAACGCGTCATTGAAGAGTCAAAATATAGAGAACAATCTCGAATAGAAGTTATTACTACGGCTTCAAAAATCCCAAAAGAAATTGGACCAGAATATGTAAAAGCACTTAGTTATCTTGGTGCAAAAAACGTAGACGTTCTCAATATAGAACGTCGTGAGCAAGCTATGGATCCAGAAGTTTTAGCACGACTAAAAGCCGCAGATGTTGTTATGTTTACAGGTGGCGATCAATTGCGATTAACATCGATTTTGGGAGGAACTCCATTTCATGATTTATTACTTGATAAATACAATAATGAAGAATTTATTTATGCGGGAACTTCGGCTGGTGCAGCTGCAGCGAGCAACAATATGATTTATCAAGGCAGTAGCTCGGAAGCGTTGTTGAAAGGAGAAGTAAAAATCACTTCAGGTTTGGGTTTGATTGATGGTGTTGTTATCGATACGCATTTTGTACAACGTGGTCGTATTGGTCGCTTGTTTCAAGCGGTTGTAGGTAACCCAAAAACATTAGGAATAGGTCTTGGTGAAGATACAGGTTTGCTAATTACCAATAATAAAATGGAAGCTATTGGATCGGGATTGGTTATTCTTGTGGACGGTCGTGAGATTAAAGATACCAACTTAACGCAAGTAGAACTTGGACAACCAATATCGATAAATCATCTCGTAACTCATGTATTGAGTATGAATGACACGTTTGATTTGGATACTTTCAAAATGACGATCAAAAGTTCGCAATACGTTTAGTTTTAATTCTAAGTAATGTCACACTGAGCTTTTCGAAGTGCCAAATTTCAATTTTGATATGAAAATAATTATCCATGGCGGGTTTTTTTCCGAATCGTCTACCAAAAACGAAACGAAAGTAGCTAAGCAACAAGCGTTGTTGCGAATTGTAAAGGATTCGTATGAATTTTTGAAAACACATTCAGCTTTGGAAACTGTAGTTTATGCCGTTTCGCAATTGGAAGACGACGATTTATTTAATGCCGGAATTGGTTCGCAAATTCAGAGTGACGGAAAAATTCGGATGAGTGCAGCCATAATGGATGGCGAAACTCAAAAAATGAGTGGCGTGATTAATATTGAAGAAGTCAAAAACCCTGTGAAAGTAGCGCAAGTTTTGATGCAAGAAGATGACCGTGTTTTGGGCGGAAGTGGCGCAACCAATTATGCTAGAAAACACGGATTTGAAAAGTTCTCTACCGAAATTCCACAACGAAAAGCAGAGTATGAGGCCAAATTAAAATCGCTCGGAACCGGAACCGTTGGTTGCGTTGCTTTGGATGCTGACGGAAAAATAGCAGGTGCCACTTCAACCGGTGGCAAAGGTTTTGAATTGGTTGGTCGTATTTCTGATTCGGCAACTGTTGCTGGAAATTATGCTAACTCGTTTTGTGGTGTAAGCTTGACTGGAGTAGGTGAGGATATCGTGAGTAATGCTACTGCAGCTAAAATTGTAACGCGAGTTACTGATGGTTTTAGTATAGAAAAAGCTTTTGAAAAAACCTTTGCAGAACTACAACCTTATGATGGTTTTGCAGGCGCAATCGCTATTGATAAAAACGGAACGATGTTTCATCAAGATTCGCATCCAAGTATGGTTTTTGCGAGTTTTGATGGGGTGAAAGAAGAGGTTTTTGAATAGTTGTCTTATAAATTTAATTAAATATATAAGCTATTTAATTTCATTGAAGTTGAATGTTTTTTATTTTTTAAAGAATCATTATAGAATTAAAAAATCTTGCAAATCTAGGTACTATCTTAAGTTCCTATTTTTTATTGTTAATTTTTATATATTTGTTCTTAACAGAGAGAATGCATACTGTGATATTTCACTGAATGTATATCTTGTTTAGCCTCAACTTGTTTGGGGCTAATTTTTTGTTTATC
>JANOPO010000077.1:0-11989 GCA_031422015.1 Flavobacterium sp.
TCCTGTTGATGGCGGCTGGAACGCCCAATAATTATTTAATGAAGCTACTTTTTCAATACGTTAAACAATACAAGGGGCTTTTATTTTTAGCACTTTTTCTGGCAACCATTAATCAGTGCTTTGCATTAAGCGATTCTATTATCATTGGAAAGTTGTTGAATAAATGCGGCGTCCATCTTGGTGATTACGAGGGCGACTTTAATTTATTTTTTAAAGATTTACTTTTCTTTTTATCACTTTCAATTGGTGCTGCTATGGTTTCGCGTATTGCGAAAAATTTTCAGGATTATTTCACCAATATAGTCATACAACGTACTGGTGCAGAGATGTATACCGACGGAATCAAAAAATCGCTCGATTTGCCTTACGAGGATTTTGAAGACCAACGAAGTGGCGAAACGTTGAGTCGTTTGCAAAAAGTACGAACCGATTCCGAGAAGCTGATTACACTTTCTATATCTTTGATTTTTCAAACAGTTGTCGGATTTATTTTTGTGATTATTTATATTTCTCGAATAGATTATCGCATTTCGTTTATCTTTTTGATTGCCGCACCAATTATCGCTATTTTGAGTTCGTTTTTAGGAAAAAAAATTAAAGTCATTTCTCGTAAAATTGTGAGTCAAACAACAGCGTTGGCAGGTTCTACTACCGAAAGTTTACGAAATATTGAATTGGTAAAAAGTCTTGGATTGACACAACAAGAAGAAGCCCGACTCAACACAAATACTCAAAAAATTCTTGGTTTAGAACTTCAAAAAATAAGGTTTATTCGTAGTTTGAGTTTTATTCAAGGCACAACGGTGCATTTTTTGCGAACCTGCGTAGTTTTTGCCTTGTATTATTTTTTGTTCGGCGATAAGATTTTGGTAGGCGATTTGTTGACTATGGTGTTTTTTACTTTCTTTATTTTTGGTCCATTGCAAGAGTTGAGTTCATTTATTATTGTGCAAAATGAAACGAAAGTTTCGCTAGAAAATTTTCAGAATTTACTGGATGCCAAATCCGAGTTTCGTCCCAAAAATCCAAAACCGATTTCGAAAATCGAGTCGTTACAATTTAGCAATGTGAGTTTCCAACACAAATCGGCAAAACATCCTGCGGTGGAGAATATTGATTTTCATATCAAAAAAGGTGAAACCGTTGCTTTTGTTGGGCCTTCGGGATCTGGAAAAACAACTTTGGTAAAGTTATTAGTTGGATTGTATCCGCCAGCTTCTGGAAATGTGTTTTACAATTCAATAAATTCCAGTGAAATAGATTTGCTCGATTTGCGTCAACAACTAGGATTTGTTACCCAAGATGCTCAGTTATTTTCTGGCACGATTCGTGAAAATTTATTGTTTGTAAAACCCGATGCAACCGACGAAGAATTATTGGATGTTTTGGATAGAGCCAGTTGTACTAATTTATTAAAACGTGCCGAGGATGGTTTAAACTCAACTATTGGCGAAGGCGGCATCAAGGTTTCAGGTGGCGAAAAACAACGATTGTCGATTGCACGAGCAATTCTACGAAATCCAAATTTATTGATTTTTGATGAAGCAACTTCTGCTTTAGACTCTATTACCGAAGAAGAAATAAATTCTACTATTCGAACAATTTCTGATGCCAATAGAATTACTGTTTTGATTGCTCATCGATTGTCTACGATTATGCATGCCGATAAAATATTTGTTTTAGAACAAGGAAAAATTATCGAACAAGGAAAGCATGATGATTTGCTATTAGAAAAAGGATTATATTATGCCATGTGGAGACAACAGATTGGGGAAAGGAAGTAGTAAAAAAAATCATTTTTAAGTAAAACCCTGTCAGAGTTAGAAACTCTGGCAGGGTTTTGTTATGATAACGAAAATATTCAATCCTCCAATCCAGACAAACTTATATCCGACAAGAAAATTTTAACTTCTTCTTCTGTTGGTGGATTTGGAATTAAAAAAGTTACTTCTTCTTCATGATTTATTCCTTTGAAATAGCTCAGTTGTGCAATAAATTGCTTTTCGATAAACTCATCTTTAAAAATTTCTTTTGCTTTATTGGCAACTTCTTTAAATGAGAAATGAAATTTTAAGATAAAATACAAATCTAAATAATTTTTCCATTTCGATCTTCGCCCAAGTGCAAATGCTTTCATTGCACCTAAAGTTAACAAATCGGGCATTTTTAAAAAACCTTTCAATTCTGAATTTAATGGAACTTGATATGGAAACGAAAAAAAAGTAATTTTCACACCATTTGACAACATATTTATTTGATTAAAATCGGCAAACGAAACTTTATAATCAATAGTTTTGAGTTTGGAATAAACATCTTTCTTGCGAATATCTTTTTCTTTAAACAAATCAAAATCAATAGATTCTCGATGTCCTATATGTAATGCTATAGCAGTTCCTCCAACCAAATAGTATTCTCTTTTGAATTGAGATAAAATTGGAAGTAATTCTTTTTGCTCGTTATTTAAAATTTCAAGATGCATATTTAAGAGTAATTCTGTGCATTAGATCAAGCATTTCGGGCAAATAATTCCCAATTTTTCTATCGGTAATGCCATCATAAACTTTTTTTAATTCTTGATAACCAATAATTTTTATCAAATCTTTTACATCTTGCCAAGTACCATAATTGAAAATAAATTCCACCAAAACTTCGTTATCAATGTTTTGAATTTTATCTTTTTTGATATACCAAAAAAGATGTGCGTTTTTAGCTATGAATTCTTCTCTTGTCATGTTATAAAGATACGAAAATTACTTCACAAAATCAACTGCTTTTGCTAAAGCTTCCTTAATTCCAAAAACATTTTTTCCTTTTCCAGATGCGAAAAAAGGTTGTCCGCCGCCATTTCCATCAATATATTTGCCTAATTCTCGAATTACGTTTCCTGCATTTAGATTTTTGGAAGCAACCAATTCTTTTGAAATATAGCAGTGAATATTTGGAGCATCATCTTCAACCGAAGCTAAAAACACAAACGAATTTGGTTTTGAAATCCCAATTGCTTGTGCTAAATCTTTAGTTGCACTCATAGACAAGTCAACTTGTTTAGCTAAAAAATTAATGCCATTTATTTCTTGGAAATCAGCAACTAACGTATTTTTTAATCCGTCCACTTTTTCTTTTAACAATTGCTCCATTTGTTTTTTCAACTTCGTATTTTCATCTTGAAGCGAAACTACCGATTTCAAAATATCTTGAGGGTTTTTCAACGTTTCTTTAATTTCTGCCAAAGTGTTTTCTTGATTTTTATAGAAATCTTTCACAGCATCACCTGTAATCGCTTCAATACGACGAATTCCTGCGGCAACAGCACCTTCTGAAATAATTTTGAAATGCCAAATATCGGCAGTGTTTTTCACATGAATTCCACCACAAAGTTCTTTGCTTTCGCCAAACTCAATCATTCGAACCGAATCGCCATATTTTTCGCCAAACAAAGCCATCGCGCCTTTTTCCAATGCTTCTTTAATTGGAATATTTCTGTGTTCTACCAATTGCAATTGCGCTTCAATTTGCGCATTCACACTTGCTTCTACTTGACGTAATTCTTCATCAGCAACTTTAGAAAAATGTGAAAAGTCAAAACGCAAATAAGTAGAATTCACCAAACTTCCTTTTTGCTCCACATGTGTTCCAAGAATGTTTCTTAAAGCCAAATGCATCAAATGGGTAGCCGAGTGATTTTTGGAAGTTGAAGTTCTTAAATCGGTGTTTACTTTTGCTACAAATCCTGCTTCAATATTTTCTGGAAGTTGTTTTGCAAAATGTAATATTAAATTATTTTCTTTTTTTGTATCAATGATGTCAATGGTTTCGTTTGCAGAAACTAAAGCTCCTTTATCGCCAACTTGTCCTCCACCTTCTGGATAAAATGGTGTATTGTCTAAAACAATTTGGTATAAAATTCCGTCTTTTTTTGAATCTACTTTACGAATTCTTGTAATAAACACTTCATTATCTGTATAGTCATAGCCACAATATTGCTCAACATTTCCAGGAATTAAAACTGACCAATCTTCTGTTGAAACTTCGGATGCGGCTCGAGAACGTATTTTTTGTTTTTGTAATTCAACATCAAAATTTGCTTCGTTAAAGGAGTATCCTTTTTCTTTCAAAATTAAAGACGTCAAATCTTTTGGAAATCCAAAAGTATCGTACAATTCAAAAACTTTTGCGCCTGAAACTTCTTTTCCTGATGTTTCGGCAACTACATTATCTAACAATTGTAAACCTTGGTCTAAAGTTCTTAAAAACGAAGCTTCTTCTTCACGAATTACATTGGTAACTAATTGTTGTTGCAATTTAATTTCTGGAAAAAATTCGCCCATTTGATTCGCTAAAACTTCTACCAATTTATTAATGAAAGGTTCTTTGGTATCCAAAAAGGTAAATCCGTAACGAATGGCACGACGCAAAATTCTGCGAATTACATAACCTGCACCAGCATTACTAGGCAGTTGTCCGTCGGCAATAGCAAACGCTACGGCACGAACATGATCGACAATAACACGAATAGCGATGTTGGTTTTGTTTTGCTCGTCACTTATGTTTTTTACGGAGTCAGTTGTGTATTTGAAACCTGTTATTTGCTTCACTTTAGCAATTAATGGTGTGAAAACATCGGTGTCATAATTAGATGTTACATTTTGCATCGCCATACACAAACGCTCAAATCCCATTCCGGTATCTACGTGTTGTGCTGGAAGTTTTTCTAGAGATCCATCCGCTTTTCGGTTGAATTCCATGAAAACGTTATTCCAAATTTCGACTACTTGTGGATGATCGTTATTAACTAAACTTCTACCTGAAACCGCTTTTCTTTCGGCATCAGAACGAATGTCGATATGAATTTCGGAACAAGGTCCACAAGGTCCTTGATCGCCCATTTCCCAAAAATTGTCTTTTTTATTTCCTAAAATAATACGATCTTCAGATACAAATTGTTTCCAAATATCGAAAGCTTCTTGGTCGAACGGCACATTATCTTCTTTGCTTCCTTCAAAAACCGAAACATATAAACGATCTTTGTCTAACTTTAAAACTTGGGTTAGAAATTCCCAAGCCCAAGGCAAAGCTTCTTTCTTAAAGTAATCTCCAAAAGACCAATTGCCTAGCATTTCGAACATGGTATGGTGATACGTATCAAAACCTACATCTTCGAGATCGTTGTGTTTTCCAGAAACGCGCAAACATTTTTGAGTATCAGTAATTCGTGGGCTTTTTGGCGTTCCGTTGCCTAAAAAGTATTCTTTAAACTGCGCCATTCCCGAGTTGTTGAACATTAGGGTTGGGTCGTCTTTGAGCACGATTGGCGCTGACGGCACAATTAAATGTCCTTTGGATTCGAAGAATTGAAGATAGGCTTTACGGATTTCGGTAGATGTCATTAGTATTCTTATTACTTAATTGTATTGATAAAAAAAGTTCAAATGGCTTATCGTTTGGCCCTGATGGTAGTGAAAATCCTGCCTCGTTTTGCAAAAATGAGGCAGATTGAAACGTACAGCAGGAATATGGATTGCAAATTTGCCGAAACTTTCGCTCCTAATAATTAGGAAAGAATGAAACATTTCTTAAATTTGTTCGTATAACCTTAAAACATGTACAAAAATAGTATTTTTATATAGATGTCGAAAGTAAAATTTTATTACGATTCTGAAAAATTAGCCTACAAAAAGATAAAAACCCGAAAAACGACCAAATTGGGTTATGCGGCTTTATTTTTGTTTGCTTCTGCAGTTTTTGGTGGTTTGTGCTTTTTGACGATGATGAATTTACCGTTTTTTGAGAGTCCGAAAGACAAAATTTTGTCACGAGAATTGCAAAATTATAAATTGCGCTATGCTATTTTGAATAAAAAAATTGATCAAGTTGATGAAGTTTTGGGCGATATTGAAGAACGGGACAATAATTTATATCGTCAGTTTTTTAATGCATCGCCAATTTCTATTGAACAACGCAAAGCGGGTTTCAAAAATGCGAATCGATATAAAGAATTAGAAGGATTTAATAACACACAACTTGTAAAATCTACTACCGAACGACTTGATGTTTTATCAAAAGAATTGGCAATACAATCGAAATCGTTAGATCAAATTTTGGTTTTGGCGAAAGCAAAAGACAAATTGTTGGCATCAATACCAGCGATTCAACCAGTAAAAAATGAAGATTTAAAGCATATTGCTTCCGGTTTTGGATACAGAAGTGATCCGTTTACAAAAGCTAGAAAAATGCATAAAGGCATGGATTTTACATCGGCATCAGGAAATCCTATTTATGCTACTGGCGATGGTTTAGTTATAAAAGCAGATAACTCTTTGTCGGGATATGGCAATCATATAGAGATAAGTCATGGTTTTGGTTATTTGACGTTATATGCACATTTGAGTCAATACAAAGCTAGAGCTGGACAGCGTGTAAAAAGAGGAGACATAATAGGATATGTAGGCAGTACGGGCCGAAGTCAAGCGCCACATTTGCACTACGAAGTTCATAAAGACGGACAAGTTGTGAACCCAATCAATTTTTATTATGGCACAATTTCTGCAGCAGAATATGTGGCGATATCAAAAATTGCGAATCAAGAAAATCAATCGTACGATTAAAAATATAGTTAACCGACCATGCAAATAGAATTATCAGCAGATAAAAGATACTTTAATATTGGAGAAATTGCTAAGGCTTTTGACGTAAATGCCTCGTTGATCCGTTTTTGGGATAAAGAATTTGATATTCTAAAACCTAAGAAAAATGCTAAAGGCAATCGACAGTTTACACCTGAAGATGTTAAGAATTTGCAATTAATTTATCATTTGGTTAAAGAACGAGGGTTTACGTTGGATGGTGCCAAAACGCATCTCAAAGAAGGTCAAAAAAAAACGTTGGACAACTATGAAATCATTAATAAGTTGGAAGAAATAAAAGCGACTTTGGTCAGCTTGAAGAATGAAATGTAGTCCGGAAAACAAAGGTAAGAAGGCAGAAAATAGAGATTTTAAAATTAAAACAACTAAATATACACAAACATTAAAAACTAGAAACTATGAGAAAATTTTTGCCATTAATTATTATTGGAGCATTGCTATTAATCGGATATAGCTATTTCAAAGGAATTAACAATACTGCAGTAACACTTGACCAATCAGTAAAAGAAAGCTTCGGTAATGTACAAACATCCTATCAAAGAAGAAATGACCTTATCGGAAATTTAGTAAAAACTGTTCAAGGTGCAGCCGAATACGAAAAAGGAACTTTGACTGCAGTTATTGAAGCTCGTGCAAAAGCTACACAAATGACCATTGACCCGAGTAATGTAACTCCAGAACAATTAGCAAAATTTTCAGAAGCGCAAGGCGGAATGAGTTCTGCGTTATCAAGATTATTGGTAACTGTTGAGCAGTATCCTAGTTTGAAAGCCAACGAAAATTTCTTGAAATTGCAAGACGAATTAGCAAGTACAGAAAATCAGATCCTTACTGCAAGAACTCGTTATAACGAGGCTATCAAGCCGTTTAACAATCATGTGAGTATTTTCCCTAATAGCGTTTTTACAGGTTGGTTCGGGTTTAAAGCAAAACCATATTTTGAAGCAGTTGCTGGTGCTGATAAAGCACCAGATGTAGAATTCAACTTTGATAAAAAAGAAGCTAAATAATGTCGAAAGTAGAAGATTTTTTAACTAAAGCAGAAGAAGCAGAAGTTGTTGAAGCTATCCGAATTGCTGAAAAAAATACTTCTGGCGAAATCCGTGTACATCTCGAAAAAAAAACTGACTTACCGCCGCTTGATCGTGCGGTAGAAGTTTTTCATCAACTTCAAATGACCGAAACCAAGGACCGTAATGGTGTGATTATTTATGTTGCGGTAAAAAGTAAACAATTTGCAATTTATGGAGACGAAAATATCAATAGAAAGGTTGGTGCTGATTTCTGGAATTCAACTCGAGATATAATGACCGCTCATTTTAAACTTGGCAACAATAAACAAGCATTGGTTGACGGAATCATTAAAGCTGGCGAGCAACTAAAACATCATTTTCCCTATACGAGCAATGACAAAAACGAACTTTCGGACGACATCTCCAACGAAATATCATTAGGATAAACATGAAAAATTATACCAATTTAGCTCAAATCCTTCTGGTTTTCTGTACGATATTTGTATTTCAAATTTCGTTTGGTCAATTTACAATTCCGAAAAAGCCAGATTTTCAAACTTCTGTTTATGATTATGCTTCTGTTTTATCTCAAGTAGAAAAAGAACTTTTGGAAGATAAACTCATCAAATATTCCGATTCGACTTCAACACAAATCGTTTTTATTTCGACCGAAACTATTAATAACGAAGACATCGGAATCCTAACACCCCGTTGGGCGCAAGAATGGGGCATTGGTGACGCTAAGAAAGATAATGGAATATTAATTTTGTTGGCCAAACAAGAACGGAAAATTTATATTGCTCCAGGTTATGGTGTTGAAGATCGATTGGTTGCTGGTATTACTGGCGAAATTGTTCGAAAAGTAATCATTCCCGAGTTCAAAGCAGGAAGTTTCTATAATGGATTGAATAAAGGTGCAGATGCTATTTTTGAAGTATTAAAAGGAAAATACAAAGGCGTTCGACAAGAAAAGCAAGAAGGAATTCCACTATCGACGATTTTGTTTTTTATTTTTATCTTCATCGTAATTATGATGATTATTTCCAAAAACAATCGTGGCGGCAACTCTGGCAATCGCGGTGGCGGTGGCGGTCCAAGTCTACTCGACATGATTATCCTTAGCAATATGGGTAGAAGTGGTGGCGGCGGTTTTGGCGGTTCTTCTGGCGGTGGATTTGGTGGTGGCGGTGGTGGCTTCGGTGGTGGCTTTGGCGGCGGCGGATTTTCTGGTGGTGGAGCAGGCGGTGACTGGTAAATCAGTTTACAGTCGCAGTTATAAGTTTACAGACAAAAAATAAAAGTATTTATAATAGTATCAACTTCAATATAGAAAAGCGATTTCAAAATTTGAAATCGCTTTTCTATTTAATCTTGACAATCAATCAATTAACTAAAAATTTTAATTAATAAAAATTTAACTTGCATTTTACAATAATCATTGTATATTTGCACCCGAAGAGCGCGGGATAGAGCAGTAGGCAGCTCGTCGGGCTCATAACCCGAAGGTCACAGGTTCGAGTCCTGTTCCCGCTACTAAGAAAACTTCGCATATTGCGGAGTTTTTTATTTATAAATAGTATGGTCACAGGTTCTCCCTAAATTTTGGGACTGTTCCAGAGAAAAAGATAGCCATTCTAAACGAGTGGCTTTTTTTATTAGCATCAAAATTCAGAGTATCATGACGCACAAAGCAGGTTTTGTAAACATTATCGGAAATCCAAACGTTGGTAAATCAACACTTATGAATGCTTTTGTAGGTGAACGCTTGTCTATAATTACTTCAAAAGCACAAACAACGCGTCATCGTATTTTAGGAATCGTAAATGGAGACGATTTTCAATTGATACTTTCTGACACTCCCGGAATTATAAAGCCCGCCTACGAGATGCAAGCCTCGATGATGAACTTTGTGAAATCTGCTTTTGAAGACGCCGATATTCTGATTTATATGGTCGAAATTGGCGAACAAGATCTTAAGGACGAATCGTTTTTTAATAAAATCATTCATGCTACGATTCCGGTTTTGTTATTATTGAACAAAATTGACAATTCCGACCAGCAACAATTGGAAGAACAAGTTGCTTTTTGGACAGAAAAAGTTCCAAATGCTGAGATTTTCCCTATTTCGGCACTAAAGAATTTTAATGTTCCAGAGGTTTTTGCACGCATCATTTCGTTATTACCCGAATCGCCCGCTTATTATCCGAAAGATCAGTTGACGGATAAGCCAGAACGTTTCTTTGTAAACGAAACCATTCGTGAGAAAATCTTGCTCAATTACAGCAAAGAAATTCCGTATGCGGTTGAGATCGTTACCGAAGAGTTTTTTGAAGACGAAAGCATCATCAGAATCCGTTCGTTGATTATGGTGGAACGCGAAACCCAAAAAGGAATCATAATTGGTCATAAGGGCGCTGCTCTTAAAAAAGTAGGTATCGAATCTCGTGCCGACTTGGAGAAGTTTTTTGGTAAACAAATTCATATTGAGCTGTATGTAAAAGTCAACAAAAACTGGCGTAGCAATGCCAATATGCTCAAACGGTTTGGTTATAATCAATAACATTTCTTGGGCGTGACCCGAAAAGGGTCAGGCTGTACGCTGCAATCTTTACTGTTGCGATTTGCTTTGCAAATCGCAACAGTAAAGGATTTTCACTTCCATCCTTCACGCAGCCTTGCCCAATATTCGACATATATCTAAAGAAGACAAATCTCCTAGCCCCGATAGCAGAGGAAATCCTTTTAGGTTGTCCTGAACTTGAGAAGTGACAATATAAAAGATTGGAACGTATAGCGGGAAATAGCTCCAAAAAAAAGAGTACCTTTGCAAAATATTTGAATACAGCATTATGAATAACATTGTAGCCATCGTTGGAAGACCAAATGTCGGAAAATCAACACTTTTTAATAGATTAATTCAGCGTCGCGAAGCGATTGTCAATTCGGTTTCGGGTGTTACTCGTGACCGAAACTACGGAAAAAGTGAATGGAACGGAAAAGAATTTTCGGTGATTGATACTGGTGGATACATCAAAGGTTCGGATGATGTTTTTGAAGGCGAAATTCGAAAACAAGTGGAACTTGCAATTGATGAAGCCGATGTAATTATTTTTGTTGTAGATGTTGAAGAAGGAATAACACCAATGGACGATACCGTTGCGAGACTTTTGCGTAAGGTAACTAAACCCGTTTTGTTGGCTGTTAACAAGGTCGACAATGCCATGCGTGAGAAAGATGCTGTTGAGTTTTACAACTTGGGATTAGGCGAATATTATACCTTTGCAAGTATTTCGGGAAGTGGTACTGGAGATCTGTTGGATGCATTGATTGATGCTTTTCCTGTAAAACCAGAACCAGTTCAAGAAGATGTTGTGTTACCAAGATTTGCTGTTGTTGGTCGACCAAACGCAGGAAAATCAAGTTTTATAAACGCATTGATTGGTAAAGATCGTTTTATGGTAACCGATATTGCAGGAACTACTCGTGATTCAATAGATACAAAATTTGATCGTTTTGGATTTGAATTCAACCTTGTGGATACCGCAGGAATTCGTCGGAAGGCAAAAGTAAAGGAGGATTTAGAGTTTTACTCTGTTATGCGATCTGTAAGAGCTATTGAGCATGCCGATATTTGTATTTTGATTATCGATGCGACGCGTGGTTTTGAAGGGCAAGATCAAAGTATTTTTTGGTTGGCCGAAAAAAACAGAAAAGGCGTAGTGATTTTAGTAAACAAATGGGATTTGGTCGAAAAAGACACCATGTCGACCCGCGATTATGAGGAAAAAATCCGAAAAGAATTAATGCCGTTTACTGATGTTCCCATTTTGTTTGTGTCAGCTCTGACCAAACAACGTTTACTGAAAGCACTGGAAGCTACTGTGCAGGTTTTCGAAAACAGGAAACAGCGTATTCCTACATCAAAGTTCAATGATTTTATGTTGAAGGTTATCGAAGCTTATCCGCCACCAGCTACTAAAGGGAAATATGTAAAGATTAAATATTGCATGCAATTACCAACGCCAACACCACAATTTGTGTTTTTTGCTAATTTACCCCAATATGTAAAAGAGCCCTATAAACGCTATTTAGAAAATAAAATAAGAGAAAATTGGGATTTATCTGGCGTACCAATAGATATTTATATTAGAGAAAAATAAAATTATATATCATAAAAAATCCCGCTCTTGCGGGATTTTTAGTTATTTGATAGTTTAAAATTACATTTTAGTAATAATAAACTCTGATCGTCTATTTTCTTGATGTTGTTCTTCAGTACAAGTTGACTCATTGGTTGGTTCACAAGGACAATTATTAACCAATTGTGATTCG
>JANOPO010000078.1:0-4193 GCA_031422015.1 Flavobacterium sp.
CCAGCAAGATTCGCTGTTGGCAGCTGTCGAGAAAGGTTGGATTACTTTGATTGGCGCAACAACAGAAAATCCAAGTTTTGAAGTTATTCCAGCGCTTTTGTCACGTTGTCAGGTTTATGTTTTGAATGCTTTTTCGAAAAACGATTTGTTAGATTTGCTAAATCGAGCTATAATTACTGATGTTTATTTGCAATCTAAATCTATAAACCTTAAAGAAACTGAAGCTTTATTGCGACTTTCTGGTGGTGATGGTCGAAAATTATTAAATATTTTTGAGTTGGTTGTTAACGCTTCCGCAGATGATAAAATTGCGATTACAAACGAAATCGTGATGCATTTGGTTCAAAAAAACACGGTTTTGTATGACAAAACTGGCGAGCAACATTATGATATTGTTTCGGCTTTTATAAAATCGATTCGTGGCAGTGACCCAAATGGTGCTGTTTATTGGTTGGCAAGAATGATTGAAGGTGGCGAAGATGTAAAATTTATTGCCCGAAGAATGCTCATTTTGAGTAGTGAAGATATTGGAAATGCCAATCCAACAGCATTTATTTTAGCAAATAATTGTTTTCAGGCTGTTGCAACAATCGGTTATCCTGAAAGTCGCATTATTTTGAGTCAATGTGCCATTTATTTGGCAACTTCGCCAAAAAGCAATGCGAGTTATTTGGCGATTAACGATGCTCAAAAAACTGTAAAACAAACTGGAGACTTGTCTGTGCCAATTCATTTGCGAAACGCACCAACTAAATTAATGAAGGAATTGGGTTATGGCGACGAGTACAAATATGCACACGATTTTGATAATAATTTTGCAATTCAAGAATTTTTGCCAACAGAAATTTCGGAAACTGTATTTTATAATTCTGGAAATAATTCTCGTGAAAACTCGACACGTGATTTTTTGAAAAATCGTTGGAAATCGAAATATAAATACTAAAAAATTACATTAATCGTTTCTTTGAATAAATTGTCGTTGTTATAATATTCAAATGAATACAAATCATTAGATTTGTGAATTAAAACGCCGTTTTGATTTTGAGTATCTAATTTAGTAGCAATAAAAATATTTGGATTTGATGTTTCGAAAATCATAAATTTTATTCGATTTGAATTATCTTCGAGTAAACTGTAACCATTTTGAATTTTTTGAGCAATTAAAGAAAATACAATTTCAATTTTATTTTTAGTTGAATTAGAGTTTTCAATTTCAGGAATTTTATTTTCAGAATATTCATGTTTTAATGTTTCAAAAGATTTAATTGCTTTTCGAAAAGCTTCGTTATAGGCTTCGTTAAAATCTTTTTCTTTGCTTTTTCCTTCTATCGAACTAAACAAAACATTGTTGGTATAATCTCGCAAAACAATAGTCAATTTTGTATAAATTATTGAGCTGTTTTCTAAAACATCAACATAAAGTTTGTTTTCGTTGCTTATGTCTTTTGGTAAAATTTCTGTTTCGAAATAAGGTTCGAATCCATATTTTCGCATTGCGGCTTTGGTCAAATCATTGAGTTGGTATTGATTTTTTTCTTTTAGAAAATCGAATTTTTCTGGAACCAGTGCATATTTGTAATTATTTAAAGTTTGCCCAAAGGAAAATCCAATAATCGAAAAAAACATTAAAATGGTTAATTTTTTCATTTGATTTAGAAATTAATTTCAAGTTTTTCTGTTATCAAATTCTCATTTGAATAATAATCGAAATAATAAAAGTTGTCTTTCATAAACATTGTTCCGTCAATTTCGCCTTTTTTTGCTTTAAAAAAATCTTTATTTGAGGTTTTAAAAATTTTATAAATAACATTATTATCAATTAAAAGTTCAAAACCATTTGCAATTGTTTTGGCTTGAAAAACAACAATTGCTTCTTTTAAATCGGTTACTTGAATATTGTTAGCATAAACATGTTTTAAACTCGAAAACGAATTTAATGCTTCTCGAATTGCAAAATTGTAACTAACATCTAGATTTTTTTCTCGGCTTTTGCCTTCAATTGATGTATGTAAAATGTTGTTTTTAAAATCTTTTAATACAATTGTTACATTGGTCGAAAATATTGAATTATTTTGTAAAACATCAACTAAAACTTTATTTTCATTAGATAAATCATTTGGCAAAATATCGGTGTCATAAAAAGGTTCGAAACCATATTTTATCATTCCGAATTTTAATAATTCATTTAAATTAAACTGATTTTTTTCTTTCAAAAAACTAAATTTTTCTGGAATAATAGCATATTTAAAAGCATTTAATTTTTGTGAAATAGACATTCCTGAAACTAGAAACATTGCAACAACTAAATAATTTTTCATTGTAATTTTATTTTTTAAAAATGATTTTTTAATTCTGATAAATTATTTATTTCCATAATTTTTTGATCAACTTTAACCTTTTGAAAATTGAAATAAATCGCATCAATTCCGAAATCGAGTGCACCGTTAATATCAGCATCAATGCAATCTCCAATCATTATCGAGTTTTCTTTATTTGCATTTGCAGACGCTAAAGCATGATTATAAATTATTGGATTTGGTTTTTTGGCTCTAGCATTTTCCGAATTGGTTATGGTTTCGAAATATTTAGCAATACCAGAATTATTCAATTTTTTGTCTTGCACCTCCGCAAATCCATTGGTAATAATGTGTAATGAATAATTAGGTTTCAAATAATCCAAAACTTCTATTGTTCCATCAAATAAATGATTGTTTTCTGGCAATAATTTGATGTATTCGTTAGCGATTTCATCGATTTGAAAATCAGAAATTTCGATTTTTAAAGCATCAAACGATTGTTTTAATCGCAAGTATCGCAATTGTTCGCTTGTGATTTCGTCTTTTTGATACAATTTCCAAACCGCTTGATTGATAGGAACATAGACTTTTATAAAATCTTGAATATCAATTTTCGGAAAATCTTTTTCAAAAATCATTTCAAAAGCCATTTCAGAATTTTTGTCAAAATCCCAAAGTGTATGATCCAAATCGAAAAAAATGTGCGTAATATGTTTGTAGTTTTTCACCTTTTATTTATAAAAAATATTTTTACTGAATCAAATTTTACTTTTTTACCATTAAGATATTAAGTTTAATTAAGCTTAATGAAACTTAATATCTTAATGGTTCAATCTCTAATTATTTGTTTAAAAAAACAAAAGTAATCTAAAATATATTTTCATCAGCAAAACTATAATAACCATTTTCGGTAATTATTAAATGATCTAAAACGGGAATATCAAGTTGTTTACCTGCCAACTTTAGTTCTTTTGTGATTTTAATGTCGGCTTCGCTAGGTTCTAATTTTCCTGACGGATGATTGTGTGTCAATATCATCGCAGTTGCGTTATTCTCGAAAGCAGTTTTAAAAATTATGCGTTTGTCGACGACTGTTCCTGTAATTCCGCCTTTAGATATTTGGCTTTTAGCAATGACTTTGTTAGAACTATTAAGATACAAAACCCAAAATTCTTCGTGAATTAATTCTCCAATTAATGGTTGCATTATCTCGAAAACCATTTTACTTGAAGTAATTTTAATCAATTCGTGCGCATCTTCCGATCTTCGTCTTCTGCCTATTTCCATTGCTGCAATTATCGAAATGGCTTTTGCTTCGCCAATTCCTTTAAAATTACAAAGCTGTATTATCGATAATTTTCCTAGCGCATTCAGGTTATTATCAACCGATTTCAAAATCCTTTGACACAAACCAACAGCAGTTTCATTGCGATTTCCAGAACCTATCAATATTGCCAAAAGTTCGGCATCGCTGAGAACTGATTTGCCTTTTAGCATGAGTTTTTCGCGTGGTTTGTCGTCTTCTGCCCAGTTTTTTATTGATAGATTGTCTTCCATATTCTTAAAACTAGTCTAAAATTTTTGATTTTTCAATTAATAAATCTCGAAATTTCGAGCTAATTGAATGCATAGAAATTCGTTTTATATTTTTTAAAATTGCTTCGTCATAAGTTTCTAAAACCCAATTTGCTAATTTGTCTCGATATTTAAGATTGTATTCTTTATTTCGATAGTAGTAATTTCCAGATTCTATTGTGGAAATTTTATGTAAAAAATCGATTTTATTTTCATTAAAAAGAACTTCTTTGTGCTCAAAAACTACATCATAATCAGTATATTCTGATATTGAATCAATCATTTTTTTGTAATTCTTGTCCTCATTCAACATTTTGAAAT
>JANOPO010000079.1:0-2446 GCA_031422015.1 Flavobacterium sp.
ATCGTCAATTGTTCTATCTCCGTAAACATTTTCTTCTTTGTATATCAAACCATTAAATCGCCTTGAATTTAAAAGATGGTCAAAAGTAATTGGCATTGCCGAATTTTTATCATTGAAAGCTTTTGCTTCATGAAGCACATCGCGAATTGAAGGGAAAAATACCCAAAACAATTCAATCGCATCTATATTCCCTTTTGCTTTATCTCTTGCTTCGGTAGCAATCGGGCAAATAGCAAGCAATCTGTATTTTAATTCACTTTGACGTTTATCAAAATACCAAAAACCTTTAATTCTATAACCAGAAACATCGCCAGCACTTAAAACAGTTTCGTTTATATACATTTGATCTAGAACTTTTTTACCCGATTTGTAATCGTCGTAATAATTATTAAGTTCATCAATACCAGCTTGTGTTGTATCTCTAAACTTAAAAACAGATTCTATGTCGGTTAGAGTTTTTTTAGAATTAAAATAATCATCACCGTATACTTCTGTAATTTCGCCAGATTTCATACCGTTTAATAGTACTTGAAATAACGATCTTCTTTCTTTACCTACAAAGGCAGTATCAACAGGATAATATAAAGGAAAATTAATTCTTTCATCAAGATCAATTAATTCCCAAACCGTTTTTCCCATTAAAACGTCTCTATCATGAACGTATCCATAAGGAAGTGGTTTATCGTTATCTGCTTCTAATTGTGCAGCCGATTTTAAACCAATTTCATCTGGAATTTTAGCATTCAATAAATTGTATTGTGCTTGCGAAGTAAAACTTCCAGCAAGAGCTAAAACAACTACTATTAAGTTTTTCAATTTCATAATTTCTATTCTTTGTTATATAAGTAGGTTAATAACGATTAACTTAAATTATTATTGTATTTCGTAAATTGCGATTGCAGCCGTTTTCGGTACAATTGGTGTTCCAGGAACTTTTGTTTTGATATCCGATATTGTAATTTGATCACCAGCTTTTGCTCTTGATAATGCAGCTTTACATCTTCCATCGACTTTATTTCCGTTAACAACTATAGAAGCTTGTCCAGGAACTTTTAATGCAAACTGTACCACTTGGAAATCTAAATCGTATAAAAAGTCTGGTAATAAAGCTCCAATAGTAGAAACTTCTAAACGTCCTTTAGCGCCTTTTTGAACACCTGGAGTTCCTCCAATAGTTCCTTGTGGAGCTGGA
Organism: Flavobacterium sp.; assembly: GCA_031422015.1. Lineage (GTDB taxonomy): Bacteria > Bacteroidota > Bacteroidia > Flavobacteriales > Flavobacteriaceae > Flavobacterium. The sequence goes on from JANOPO010000079.1 coordinate 1,193, forward strand.
ATATTTTTAATTCTAAATACTTTTTTATCTGAAACAGGTTTACCATCAGGAAGCTTACCAGTTACACTAACTGTTACTTCTGTACCTGAACCAGGATTCATATTGTATGCACCCGGTTTTCCAGCTTTAGATAAACCAGCACCAGAAGCATTTACATTATTATCTGAAATACCAGCAAATGAAATCGTCATTGGATTTGGCAAACCTCTATAAACTACGTTCATTTTATCAGCAGAAATGTTTGCTGAGTTTGGTTTTGGAACAACTACATAGGAACTCTTAATTGGTAAGCTAACAACTTTACCATTTTCATCAAAATTAAACGATCCTGTAATATCTTTTTCACCAACATTTCCAGCACCAAATGAGAATTTAGCTTGACCAGCTTCTGCAGTTACACTTGATCCATTTACAATAACAGATTTTGCTCTTAAGTTTTCATCATATTTTCCAATTATAACTTTTCCTGTAACTGATTCACCTTGAAAATAAACAGATTTATCTAAAACCACAAAGGTTTGAAAAGAATTTAATGATGCTGCTGCTTCAAGATCAGATTGAAACATTGAAGCCATAATATCACTTTCTGTAGTTTTTACATCTGATTGAAGTTGTGTTAATTTTGCAACAGAGGCAATTAGAGGAAATCCTTTGTAATTATAGTCTAACCATGGCAAAGTAGCTCCTGCCTTTTTAGATTTAATATCACTTGTTTGAAATCTTTTTTGAATTTTTGTTACTTGAGATTCTGTTATTGAACTTCCGCCAATTTTTTTGACATCAGCAGCATATGCGTTTATTTTGTTAATAAACTCTTGACCCTCAACTGAAACTTTATCTCCTTTAAAAAATAAATTGTCAAAAAACTCTCCTTTATCCATTTGCTCTGCAGGATAATTTCCATCTTCGTCTCTAGGAAATTTTTCTGTTGCTGATGTTTTTAATTTTTCAAGATAACTTGAAAATTCCTTAGAAATCGCACGTATTTTTTCAACTTTTGCTTTTTTATCACCATACTGAAGTGGCTGATCTTTCGCTTTTTGAGCTAGCTGCTGAAAAGATGCTTCATTTCTAGCATCTGTGAGTTTGTTCGATTCCACAATTTTATTGTCGAAAATACCAAAAGCCGATAATACTTCTTTTGACATATTTAATGCTAACATCGCGATGAATACCAAGTACATTAGGTTAATCATCTTCTGTCTAGGGGTTAATTTTCCTCCTGCCATTTTTTCTAATTAGTTTAGTTTAAAA
>JANOPO010000080.1:0-7168 GCA_031422015.1 Flavobacterium sp.
AAGTTGGTTGTCAAAAAGCATGGCACCAACACCACCTTGTACATAAGGTCTGATTTTGTATTCTGGACCAATAAAGTTGAAACGTAAATTAAATGCAAGTGAACTAAAATCGCTTCTAAAATCTTGTGTTTCTCCGTTGTGATAACCTAAAGTTCCTCGAGCAAAAAATAAATTTGCATCAAGATATTTACCTAAGTATTTAGAAACCGATATACCACCAAAACCGTAATTTGAATTATTTGTTTTATAATAATCGTGACCTAAATCGCCATGATATTGAATGATTCCGCCGTGAAGTCCGACATTCCATTTTTTGTCTTCTGTTTGTGCTTTTGCACTAAATGTAGATGCTATACATATACATAGAAATAGTAATTTTTTCATAATGATTATTTGTTTAAATTATTTCTACAAAGGTTGTTGAGTTATGATGACTATCTGTTATACAACTATTGTAATAAGTTGTAATATTCATAGAAATACACATTTACATTTTAATAATTTTTCCGTCTTCCATTTCGATAATTCGATGGGTTCGACTAGCAAAATCGGTATCGTGGGTCACAATCAAGAGCGATTGTTTGTAAACTTCTGCCAATTCTTTAAAAACTTCAAATACAATTTCGGAGTTTTTTTTATCCAAATTTCCTGTTGGTTCATCGCCCATAATAATTAATGGATCATTAATTAAGGCACGAGCAATGGCAACTCGCTGTTTTTCGCCACCTGACAATTGGTTGGAACTATTTAATGCTTTATCTTGAATACCCAATACTTTGAGTTTTTCGTAGGCTTTGGCTTCGATTTCGGCACTGGATAACTTTGCTAATTTTAATCCTGGTAACATTACGTTTTGTAAAACCGAAAATTCATTCAACAGATAATGAAACTGAAATACAAATCCTATTTTTTCGTTGCGAACGCTTGCCAATTCAGCATCGGGTTTGTCTTTCATTGAAACACTATCAATCATCAAATCGCCATCAAATTGAGTATCCATTGTTGATAAAATGTAAAGTAAAGTTGATTTTCCGCAACCCGATTTGCCAATTATTGATGCAAATTCACCTTTGTTTATCGAGAAATTAATATCTGTCAAAACCTTAACGTCCATCGTTTCGTGAAAAGTTTTGGAGATATTTATGGCTTCAAGAATTTTGGTTTCCATTTTAAAAAATATTTATAAACATTAAGTTTACTTTTTCTGAACCATTAAGGTATTAAGGTTCATTAAGAGTTATAAATCATCAATCTATATTCTGAAATCTAAAATCTACAATCTTTCTATTTTCCTCTAATAATTTCCACTGGATCTACTTTACTGGCTTTCATTGCTGGAAATAATCCTGCAATTGTTGTTGTAAAAAGTGCAAAAATCATACTGATGATGTAATAAATACCGTCATAACTAATAGGATATGTTTTTATGGTGGGCAACGAAGCAGTTTCAAAAGGAATGTTGCTAATGATATAAGAGAAAATAAAACCAAACAATAGTCCAAGCAATCCGCCAGCAACTCCAATAATTATTGATAACAAAATAAATATCCATTTAACATCATTACCTGAAAAACCGGTTGCTTTTAGAATAGCAATGGTGTCCATTTTTTCGTAAATCATCATGTTTAGAATATTATAAATTCCGAAACCAGCAACCAGCAATAATACCAAGCCAACGGCATATGAAATAATGGTTCGAACAGTACTACCTGTTTCAAATTGCGCATTAGCGGTTTGATAATCAATAGTATCGGTGTTGTATTTTTCGTAAAATTCTTTGGCAACTGCTGGAGACGATTTCATATCGAACAATTTTATTTGAATATCAGTGATGTAATTTGTAGGTTCGTTCAAAAGTTTTTGAGCTGTTGCAAGTGATGTGTAGCTAAAGGTATTGTCATATTCTACAATACCAATTTGCGAAATCCCAACTATTTTTAGCAGTACTAAATTGCCTCTTGATGACGTAATATTGATGTTATCACCTTTAACCAAAAGCATTTTTTCTGCCAAACCTGTTCCAATAATGATGCTGTTATTTTGATATAAATCAGCGACATTTCCGTCAATAATATTTTCTGAAATTTTGAATAATTTTTCTTCAGGTGCAATCTCTATTCCGTTAATGACACCTGCAATTTCTATAGTGCCAGAATTAAAAAAAACAGGCGTATTGATCTTGGCAGCTACATCAATAATGCGTTTGTCGAGTTTTAAATCTGAAATGATTTTTTTGCTATTATAAATAGATTTTCCTCTGTCTTTTGGTTTTATAGAATTGACAAAATTGGAATTATTTTTATATTTTTCGGATAAATAAATAGGTTGATTTTGAGATGGTTTTACTTCATTATACAACCTAACGTGAGGTGTTTTGTTAAGCATTAATCCATCGAGTAAATCATTTAAACCATTCATAAAACTAACCAAAGCAATAAACATAGCAATACTAAAAGTCACGCCAACAGCTGCAACAATGGTTTGTTTGAGTCGTGCTCGAAGCAAATGAGTGGCAATATTTAAAATGAGTTTGTAGTTCATTCTTTAGGTTTATAAATAATTTCATCGGCTTTTAATCCTTCCAAAATTTCTACTTTTTGATAATCTGACAAACCTATTTTTACTTTTCGTTTTTCTTTTTTACTGATTTGAATTGAATCGCCTCCTAGCAAATAAACTTTAGGAATTGTAATGGCGTTTTTTTTAGTTTGAATAATGATATTGGCTTCAGCTGAAAGATTTGGATATAATTTTGGTGGCAGTTTTATAAAATGTGCTTCTATTTTGAAAGTTCGTGAGCTCTCATTCATTATAGGATAAATTTTATCTACTTTGGCATCAAAAACTTGGTTTTTATAACTGTCTAATGTGATTAAAACCGATTGACTTAGTTTGACACGAGCCATATCGTTTTCATCGACTTCGAGTTCTACTAAAAAAGCGTTTTTTTGACCAATAATTGCTAACGGAATTTGTGGTGTAATCAAAGTGCCTTCTTTTACCAAAACATCAAATAATTTTCCTGAAAAAGCACTTCTAATTTGATAATCATTTTGCGTTTTTTGACCAATTTGCAATAGAATATTATTTTTGTTTTGGTCAAAATTTAATTGTGATTTCAGTTGTGACAATTGTTTTTGTGAAGTTTGTAGATTCAATTGTGAGGATTTATAAGCCAATTCTATTTTTTCAAAATCTACTTCTGAAATAATATTGTACCGCTTTATGCGATTATTTCTATCGAATAATGATTTATCGACAAGTAATTTATCCCGAGCCAATTGCACTTTGATTTCCATTTCAGCAATTTTATCTTGAATATAATGATTGTCATTTAAGCTTAATTGATAGGCCAATCTTGCATTTTCAGTATTTAATTCGGCTTTGTCGTTTTCTACTTCAAACAATAGCTGATCCTTATAAATAGTTTGTCCAGCAACAACGTCAATTTTATTCAGAATGCCAGTTACAGTTGAAAAAACGGTATATTGATTTTCGGATTTAATGATTCCCGATGCATAAACACTCTCGGTTATATCGCCAATTGTTGGTTTGATTTGTTCGAGTTTGTCTTTGCAGGAGACAAAAAGTAATAGCACTACAAAAATAATTTTTCGCATAAGATTTATAACTATTAATTAATAAATCCATCTTTAACCATTTGTTTGTAAACTACTTTTACTATTTCGTCGGTCATCTTTTTTAAACCATTTGGATTGGTAGTTTCTGTTAAAGCTGTCCAAATAATTTTATCTTCCTTAATAGAATATACATTGGTTTCGACCGTAAAAGTTTTGGTTGTTGTATAATATCCTGGTGTTTTGCTGTAATTCCATCTATTGAAGTAATAACCACTAAAATCTCTGTAATACATTGGATAAAAATTGGTTTCGCTAGGCGTGTAAATTTTTTCTTTATCAACATCGATTAATCGCATGGTTACTGCACCATCAAATCCTTCTTTTTTTATTTTAATGCGAATGGCTTCTTCGTTAGCAGTATTAAAATTAGATTTGAAATAATTGTATGATTGCACTCCTTTTCCTTTTAGATATCCAACCATTTGATCTTCGGCTTTGTGCGCACTAGTTTCACTTTTGAATAAAGCAACAACCAAAACTTTGTTGAGATTGTTAATTTTTATTTCTTTATTGGGTTCACACCAACTGCTAACTATTTTTGTTGACGAACAAGAAATTAGTAGCAATAGTAGGGGTAAAAGTAATTTTTTCATAACCGTGATTTTTAATGATAAAAGTGATATTGTAAACCATCAAAGTTTATCATTCTTAAATCGATTTGATTTGTAAAATTTTATTTTAAAGTTGTATAATTCCAATATTACCTTCTTTTGCATTGGGTTTTATATATGAATTTTACAATAATTTGAATTAGTTGTGTAACAATTTTAAAGATAAAAATGATGAACCTTTGGTATTTTGCAATTGTTCAAAACCTAAAATGATGAAAAAGTTAGCAGATAAAATATTTACTCAAAACAAAATTCAACTCATTCAAAGTGGTAAACCTTATTTTGATTTGCTTGTAAAATTAATAACCCAAGCCACCGAAAGCATTCACATTCAAACCTATATTTTTGATGATGATGAAACTGGAAAATCCATAACAAATGCCCTAAAAATAGCTGCTAATAAAAAAGTGAAGATCTATGTTTTAGTTGACGGTTATGCTTCAAAAGACTTGTCAGCACTTTTCATTGAAAATTTAAAAAAGGAAAACATTCACTTTCGTTTTTTTAAGCCTTTATTCAAAAATAATAATTTCTATTTCGGACGAAGATTGCATCACAAAATAATAGTCATAGACTCTAAATTTGCAGTTGTAGGCGGAATAAATATTGCTGACCGATACAATGATTTATCCGAAATAAACGCTTGGCTAGATTTCGCAGTATTTCTAGAAGGTCCAATTGCCAAAGAACTCCATGTTTTAAGCTGGAAAACTTGGAATGGTTTTAAATTCAAACGTATTTTCAAAGCAACCGACGAAAAAAATATTTTATTCAATTTTAAAGAAAATGAAACCTCATTGTGCAAAATTAGCCGTAATGATTGGGTAAGAACAAAGAATGAAATATCAACCACTTATAAAGAAATATTTGAAAATGCCGAGGAACAAATTACCATTATATGTAGTTATTTTATTCCTGGTCGTACAATAAGAAAGCTTTTGCGGATTGCAATAAAAAATGGAGTAAAAGTCAGGTTAATTTTAGCCAGTCAATCTGATGTGCCAATTGCGAAATCTGCAGAACGATGGATGTACGATTGGTTATTGCGCAAAAATATTAAAATATATGAATATCAACCTACCGTTTTACACGCAAAAATGTGTGTAGTTGACGAAAATTTTGTTACTATTGGTTCGTATAACATTAATGACATAAGTGCGTATGCCAGTATTGAATTGAATATTGACATTGATGATAGTTCATTTGCTAAAAACGTTACTCAAACTTTAGATACCATTATTAAAGAAGATTGCATTCAAATAACTACAGCTATTCATCATAAAACAAATACTGTTTTTAAAAAATTGTATAATTGGGCTTGTTACAAAATTTTCAGAATTGTGTTTTTCTTATTTACGTTTTACTTCAAGCAAAAAGAATAAATTCAATAGCAATTGCAATGGCAAAAATCAATGTTTATGGCAATTTCAAATTTCAATTTAATTGCCTTTTATCCGTTCCAATAGTGATGCAACTGTTTTTTCATTCCAGCCCACAAATCTTCCGCGTTGTACAACCAGTGTATTGTCATACTCTTTATGTAGAAAAAAATGAAACACAAATTTTCCATTTGGATTCTCCCAACCTTTTATTTGTCCAAATCTTAAATCGTTAAACACAAGCTTGTCATTCCATTTTTCTATGGTATAAAAGTCTTGAGAAAAGCGTTTCAGTTTGTATAAATCTTCTTTATCTTCTATCGTTTCTAATAGATTATTATTACGAGCAAAATAGGTGAAATCGATTGTTTTTTTTGTATCAAAAATTGATTTATAACCAATGTAGAAACCATTTTCATTGCCCGCAACTACATACCACAAACTATTTTGAAAAGGTGCTGGTGTTGTTAAATAGTGTGTGTAATTTATATTTTGTTGCTGTAATGATTGTTTTACATCAGCATCAATCTTGATTTTTATGACAATGCAAATCAATACATAAATGCCTGTAAAACCGAGTCCAAGTCTCCATATTTTTTTTCGGTAAATAGTGTTTTTTCTAAAATAAATAAATGCCAAGCAAGCCAAACCTGTCCAAATAGAAAATAATGGATCTGCCACATAAATCATATTAAATGAAAACCGTTTGTGATTAAAGGGTTCTAGCCAACCAACACCATAATTATTGAATGCATCTAAAAAAATATGCATAAAAATAACGCTACAAAAAAACAACATCCAATGTTTTAAACTGATGTTGTGTGGTCGGTGCCAATATTCGGCAGCCAAAGCAAATAGCGGCGTAATGATGATGCAAAATAAAAAAGAATGTGTAAATCCGCGATGAGCCAGTAGGTTTGACGAAGTATCCATCCAAAACGATGCAATAAAATCTATATCAGGAATACTTTGTGCCAATGCGCCCCACAACATTGCTTTTTTGCCAAGAGTTTTTCCTGCAAATGCTTCGCCCATGCAGGCTCCGAGTGCTATGTGTGTGAGTGAATCCATTTTTTAATTTTAGATTTCATATTTTTGATATTAGATTTTTGATTTAAGATTTAAAAGTCATATATCAACATTTTTTTGTTAGCATCAAATCAAAAATCGTTAATCTACATTCATAAACCTTTTACAATTCTTTCAATAAATCGTCTAAATCTAATGCTTCTGAATACATTACAATAGTTCCGTCATCGTTGTAAAGCCATGCTGATTTTGGTCTGTCCCAATACAATTCGACACCATTATTGTCAGGATCGTTTAAATACAAAGCCTGAGAAACGCCATGATCTGCCGCGCCAGAAAATGGATAATCAGCTTTTAGAATTCTATTATAAATAGTTGCCAAATCTTTTCGTGTTGGATATAAAATAGCAGTGTGAAACAAGCCAACTCCTTTTTCGTGTGCCAACGGAAAATTTTTGCTGTACCAAGTATTCAATCCAATGTGATGATGGTAACCGCCAGCGGAAAT
>JANOPO010000081.1:0-78047 GCA_031422015.1 Flavobacterium sp.
TTGAGTCAGTTAGTAAACAAAACATTAAAGAATATCAACATAAAATTAACCGAAGACCTAGATTAACTTTAGATTTTGAAGAACCTAAAAATTTATTTTTTAAATTTGTAAATAAAATTGCACTTGCTAGTTGAATCTACCAACCGCTAATTCGCTAATTTGCGGTCAATGTTTTAAACAGTTTTCGTTATATTTACAACTTATTTAAAATTATGATACAATCAATGACAGGTTTCGGTAAAGCAACTTTGCAGCTCGAAACCAAAAAAATAAATGTCGAAGTAAAATCGCTTAATAGCAAAGGGCTTGACTTAAACACCAGATTACCATCTACTTATCGCGAAATGGAATTGCCGCTTCGGAACGAAATTGCTGCAAAACTCGAACGTGGCAAAATAGATTTTTCAGTATATTTAGAGAGCACCGCCGAGCAAACATCTACCAAAGTTAATGTGCCAATCATGAAGGCCTATATAGCGCAACTTCGCGAAGTTTATGCTAATGCCGATGAAACCGAACTTATGAAAATGGCGGTTCGCATGCCCGATGCGATGAAAGTAGAACGTGAAGAAATTGACGAAAAAGATTGGGCCGAAATTAAAAAAACCATCAAAGAAGCACTAGATAATATTTTAAATTTTCGTCAAGCGGAAGGATCGTCGCTCGAAAAAGAATTTAATTTGCGCATTGCCAACATTCGACAATATCTAGCCGAAGCCATTGCGCTCGATCCCGAAAGAATTCAGACAATTAAAGACAAACTCCAAACCGCAATTGCCGAATTGAAAGTAAATGTCGACGAAAATCGCTTTGAACAAGAGCTGATTTATTATCTTGAAAAACTCGATGTAACCGAGGAAAGAGTGCGTTTGACAAATCATTTGGATTATTTTCTAGAAACCATAAAAGGCAACGAAGCCAACGGAAGAAAATTGGGCTTTATTACGCAAGAAATGGGTCGAGAAATTAATACTTTGGGTTCAAAAGCAAACCATTCAGGAATGCAGAAATTGGTTGTCATGATGAAAGACGAATTGGAGAAGATTAAGGAGCAAGTTTTAAATGTGCTTTAAGATTTTAGATTAATGATTAACGATTTTAGATTTCAGATTTAAATGAATAAAGGAAAATTAATAGTATTCTCCGCGCCATCAGGATCGGGAAAAACAACCATAGTTCGGCATTTGTTAAATATTGACGAGTTGAATTTGGAATTTTCCATTTCGGCTGCCTCGCGTGATCCTCGAGGCGAAGAAATAAACGGTAAAGATTATTACTTTATTTCGACAGAACAATTCAAAAAACACATCAAAGCCGAAGATTTCTTGGAATGGGAAGAAGTATATCGTGACAATTTTTACGGAACTTTGAAAACCGAAATCGAACGCATTTGGGCTTTAGGCAAAAACGTAATTTTTGATATTGATGTGGCTGGCGGATTACGAATAAAATCGAAATTTCCTGATGAAACTCTAGCCGTTTTCGTGAAACCGCCAAGCATTGACGAACTCAAAATCCGTCTCAAAAAACGATCAACCGAAAGCGACGACAAAATAAATATGCGCATCGCAAAAGCATCTATCGAGTTGGCAACTGCTCCTCAATTTGACAAAATTATCAAAAACTATGATTTGGATATTGCCAAAAATGATGCCTACGAACTAGTAAAAGATTTCTTAAAAGACTAATTTAATCATTGCCATCGCCAGTTGTGTTTGACAAATGATAGACCGCATCGCCTTCATAAACTATTGGCGAATGGTTGGCATTAATCACATAACCGTCGTTTGGTGCTTTCACTTTTTGCTCAAATTTTCCGAACGGATCAGTAATAATTCCCAAAACGGTACCTTTTTCTACAAAAGTTCCAATATAATTATAATCATGAAACAATCCAGAACATTTGGCGCGTATCCAACCCGATTTTTCGATATATATAGTTTTGGTTTTCTGATTTTCGACGTTATGTTTTTCGTTCAGCATTCCTAAATAGTGTAAAACTCTTTTACTGCCTTCAATGGCTTCAGAAGCAATGGTTTTATTGATATCTAATGATTTTCCACCTTCAAAAAGCAACATTTTCACATTCATTTTTTCAGAAGAATTTCGAAACGAACCTGAAATATTTTTAGAATATAAAGTAAATGGAGCATCAAAAACATCGGCTAATTTTTTCAATTCGAAATTGTTTGGAGCAATCCGAATTTGAGGCGCATTAAAACGACTTGCGCCGCCAGCATGAAAATCAATAGCATAATCTACAACGGGCATAATTTCGGTCAATATATGATGGGCAAATCTACTGGCTAATGATCCTGATTTGCTTCCTGGAAAAACCCGATTCAGGTCGCGACCATCAGGAAATTCGCGAGATTTATTTACAAAACCAAACATATTTACAATCGGAATACAAATTATCGTGCCCGTTTTCGGTTTGTTTATTTTTTCGATAAGCAATTGCCGAACAACTTCTACGCCATTAATTTCGTCGCCATGGATGCCGGCCGAAAACAATACTACTGGACCATCAAGCTTAGACCGCTGAATAATTACAGGAATTTTAAGTTTGGTTGTGGTGTGCAAACGAGCAATTTCCATATCGATGGTTTTGCTTTCGCCAGCCAAAATTGTTTCGCCAAGAATTGTAATTGGTTTGGGATTTTTCATTTAAGTAAAAATAATTTTTAAATGTAGAAATAAAATTTGGAATTCGTAATTTTACAATCCCAATTATAAATGGTAACTGCAATTTCAAAAATCAATTTCAAAAAATTTGAAATCTAAAAACGTTAATCAACATTCCTAAATCCCGATGACCGAAACCCTTCAACTTCAAATACAATCGCTTCCCGACAATCCTGGCGTGTATCAGTATTATGACAAAGAGGGCAAAATTTTGTATGTAGGTAAAGCTAAAAATTTAAAAAAAAGAGTTTCGTCTTATTTTAATAAAATTCATGATACCGCTAAAACCAATGTGCTGGTCAAGAAGATTGTAACCATAAAACACATCGTCGTTCCTACGGAAACAGATGCGCTTTTATTGGAAAATAATCTTATAAAAACCTTGCAACCTCGGTACAATATTTTGTTGCGCGATGATAAAACCTATCCTTGGATTTGTATTAAAAAAGAACCTTTTTCTAGACTTTTCCCAACCCGAAAAATGGTCAAAGACGGCTCCGAATATTTTGGACCATATACGAGTTTCAAAACCGTAGGCGTGATTCTCGATTTGATTAAAGAGTTGTATCCGTTACGAACTTGCAACTTCGATTTGTCGCAAAATAACATTGATAATCATAAATTCAAAGTTTGTCTCGAATATCATATTGGTAATTGTATGGGCGCGTGCGAAGGTCATGAAACATCACAAAATTATCAAACTCAAGTAAATGCTATTCGCGAAATCCTGAAAGGAAATTTCAAAGAATCGATGAAAGATTTCAAACGAGTCATGACCGATTTGGCAAGCAATATGTACTTTGAAGAAGCTCAAAAAATAAAAGAAAAAATCGAAATTCTCGAAAATTACCAATCGCGATCCACGATTATCAACCCTAAAATATCCAATATCGATGTTTTTTCGATCGTTTCTGATGAAAGTGCTGCTTTTATAAATTTCTTGCAAATCAATCATGGTTCCATTATCCGATCGCACACCATGGAAATCAAAAAAAAACTCGACGAAACCGATCAAGAATTGTTAGAATTGGCAATTATCGAATTACGGGAACGTTTTCAGCTATTATCGCGCGAATTAATCGTGCCTTTTGAAGTTGAGGTTGGAGAAAATCTCAAGATAACCGTGCCGCAACTCGGCGACAAAAAGCAAATTTTGGATTTGTCCGTTCGCAACGCCAAATATTTTAGAATAGAACAACTCAAAACATTACAAATCGTTGATCCAGATAGACATACAAACCGAATCATGGCACAAATGCAAAAAGATTTGCGCCTCAAAGTCGAGCCAAGACACATCGAATGTTTCGACAACTCCAACATTCAAGGAACCAATCCTGTTGCGGCTTGCGTGGTTTTCAAAGACGGAAAACCCAGCAAAAAAGACTACCGCCATTTTAATATCAAAACTGTTGAAGGTCCAAATGATTTTGCTTCTATGGAAGAAGTAGTATACAGAAGATACAAACGCCTTTTGGATGAAAACCAACCATTACCGAATTTAATTATCATCGATGGAGGAAAAGGACAATTGTCTTCAGCTTTAAAAATTATGGACGAGCTCGATTTGCGAGGAAAAATTGCCATTATTGGCATCGCAAAACGATTGGAAGAACTGTTTTATCCAGGCGATTCGGTACCGTTGTATTTGGATAAAAAATCGGAAACTTTGAAGATTATTCAGCAATTGCGAAACGAAGCACATCGATTCGGAATTACGTTTCACAGAGATAAACGTAGTAAAGCATCTTTAATTTCGTCGATGGATACCATTCCAGGAATTGGCGAAAAAACGATGGAAACTTTAATAAAACAATTTAAATCGGTAAAAAGACTTAAATTAGCATCAGAAAAAGATATTTCTGACGTTATAGGAATTTCTAGGGCAAAAAAAATAGTCGAATTTTATAAAACCAAATTATAATATGAAATTGAAGGCAAAAGCCGAAAGAAATAAGTCAGAAGGTTATAGCATTATTTATATGCTTATTGCCTTTTGCCTTTTGCCTTTTGCCCTTAGTGCTCAAGAAATTCCTCGAAAAAAAATCGGTTTGGTTTTATCTGGCGGCGGCGCCAAAGGATTTGCGCATATTGGCGTGTTAAAAGTTATTGAACAAGCTGGCATAAAAATCGACTTTGTTGGTGGCACTAGTATGGGCGCCGTTGTTGGCGGTTTGTATGCATCGGGTTATAGTGCAACACAAATTGATTCAATTTTTAAAGCGACAGATTTTGATGAATTAATCAAGGATTACATACCTAGAAAATCCAAAAATTTTTTTGAAAAACGTAACGACGAAATGTATGCTTTTTCATTACCCGTTAATAAATTCAAAATTAGTGTTCCTACCGCTTTATCTAAAGGAATGTATAACTACAATTTACTTGTAAAATTAACAGATCATGTTAAATATATATCTGACTTTAACAAACTTCCTATTCCATTTTTATGCATTGCAACAGATATTGAAACTGGAGAAGAAATAGTGCAAAATAGCGGTTTCTTGCCACAAGCATTATTGGCAAGTAGTGCGTTTCCAACTATTTTTGCACCAATAGAACTCAATGGACGAATGCTTGTTGATGGTGGTGTTACAAATAATTATCCTGTTGAAGAAATAAAAAAATTAGGAGCAGATATCATCATTGGTGTTAATGTTCAAGACGAGCTTAAAGACCGAAAATCATTAAAAGAAGCCACTAGAATATTAGTGCAAATATCAAACTTACAGATGATTAATCAAATGAAAGAAAAAGAGGCTTTGACAGATATTTATATCAAACCAGACATTTCCAAATATGGTGTCATCTCATTTTCTGATGGTAGAGAAATTATCAAAAATGGAGAGGCTGCAGCATTTGTTGTATATGATAAATTGAAAAAATTAGGCGAAACAAATCCGCTTGAAAATAGTAAAAAAATTAATATTAAAAATGACAGTCTAAAAATCCACTTAATTGAGGTAAGCAATTTAAAAAATTATACTAGAGCATATATTATTGGCAAATTAGGGTTTAAATCGTCCACTAAAATCAATTTTGAAGATTTAAAAAACGGCATAAATAAACTTGATGCAACACAGAATTTTAGTGCCATATCGTATCAAATAAAAAAAACAGAAGTTGGAGAAAAATTAAATTTACAACTTACTGAAAATCCTAATAGAACTTTTTTGAAGTTTGCCCTTCATTATGACAATTTATATAAAAGTAGTTTGTTGTTAAATCTTACCCAAAAAAAATCACTTTTCAAGAACGACGTTCTGTCGGCCGATATTATTCTAGGCGATAATTTCAGATATAATTTAGATTATTATATTGATAATGGTTTCTATTTTAGTTTTGGCTTAAAATCTAGACTCAACCAATTTAACCGAAACGTTGCTACCGATTTTAATGATGGCACAATCTTTAGCCAATTGGGAATAGAAACTCTTAATGTTGATTTTTTAGATCTCAACAATCAAGCTTTTGTACAAACTATTTTTGCTCAAAAATTTCTAATTGGGATCGGTTTGGAATGGAAATACCTTCGAATCAAATCCAACACGCTTAATAATTCGGCTTCTGTTTTTGAAGACAGTGATTATGGTGCTGTTTTTGGATTTTTGAAATATGACTCGTTTGATAATAAATATTTTCCGAAAAAGGGTTGGGACCTTAAAGCTGACATGCAATCCTATTTATATTCTAGTAACTTTTCGCAGCAGTTTAATAGGTTTTCTATTGCTTCAGGCGAAGCAAGTTTTGCAAGAACAGCATTCAAAAAAGCAACAGTAAGATTACAAACAGAAATTGGATTCACTATCGGTCAAAAAAGTGCTCCTTATCTTAATTTTGTTTTGGGAGGATATGGCTTTAATGCAATAAATAACTTTAAGCCTTTTTATGGTTATGATTTTGTGTCTTTATCTGGAGATAGTTATTTGAAAACTAGTGCAACAATCGATTTAGAAATTTATAAAAAAAATCATCTTAATATAGCTGCAAATTTTGCACTTGTTGAGGACAATCTTTTTGAATCTGTCGATTGGATATCAAGAAAAAAACATTCAGGTTATTCGCTAGGTTATGGACTAGAAACATTATTTGGACCCATAGAATTTAAATATTCTTGGTCACCTGAAGTAAAAAAGAACTTCTTTTGGTTAAGCCTAGGCTTTTGGTTTTAAAAAAACTAGTCGTATTTACTCTTTTTTTAAAAAAAAACAATACTTTTGGATTTCAAACAACTAATCTAAATTAACATGTCTATCTGGAAGAAAAAATCAATACCATTATTATTAGCTGAAGCAGCCGAATCTGAAAAAGGTTTAAAAAGAACACTAACTGCTTGGTCTTTGGTAGCTTTAGGTATTGGGGCAATTATAGGAGCTGGACTTTTTGTTAGAACTGCAACGGCCGCCGCTCAAAACGCTGGTCCATCTGTAACTATCGGATTTATTGTTGCCGCAATAGGATGTGCATTAGCAGGACTGTGTTATGCAGAATTATCATCGTCAATTCCAATTTCTGGAAGTGCTTATACTTATACATACGCCACCATGGGAGAACTTTTGGCATGGATCATTGGCTGGGATCTAATCTTAGAATATGCTGTAGGAGCTGCAACTGTTGGTATTGCTTGGAGTGAATATCTCAATAATATGCTGGTCAATGTGCTGCACACAAGCCCGATACCTTATGCGTTGTCACATTCTCCTTTTCAAACTTCTGATCTTGGAGAACAAGGAATTATTAATCTTCCTGCTTTTTTTATAGTTGGTGCAATAAGTTTATTATTAATTAAAGGAACTCAAGAGTCCGCCTTTGTTAACGGAATTATCGTCATCGTCAAAACATCAATTGTTGTAATGATAATAGTGTTTGGTTGGAGTTTTATCAATCCAGTAAACCATACAAATTATATACCTGAACCTTCAATTTTTACGGACGATTCGGGTGTTGGACATAATTTTGGCGGTATTATGGGAATTCTTGGTGCAGCAGGAACCGTGTTTTTTGCTTTTATTGGTTTTGACGCGGTAAGTACAGCAGCTCAAGAAACCAAAAATCCAAAACGTGATATGCCAATCGGTATTCTTGGATCATTGGCAGTTTGTACTGTTTTGTATATTCTTTTCGCTCACGTTTTAACTGGATTAGAATCTGTAGAATTTTTTAGAACAGGCGGTAAAGAAGCGTCGGTTGCTGCGGCAATCAGTTCAGCAATGCCTGGTTATGAGTGGCTATCTCAATTTGTAACCGTTGCCATTTTATTCGGATTTACATCTGTAATATTGGTAATGCTACTCGGACAATCGAGAGTTTTTTATTCCATGGGAAAAGATGGATTAATACCTAAATATTTTGGCGATTTGCATCCAAAATTTAAAACGCCATACAAAGCTAATTTAGCAATTTTAGTAATTGTTGGTTTATTTGCCGCTTTTGTCCCTGGAGATATTGTAGGTGATATGACAAGCATAGGAACTTTGTTTGCCTTTATATTGGTATGCGTTTCTGTAATTGTATTACGAAAAACAAATCCAGATATGAAACGAGAATTTAAAACTCCTCTTGTTCCGCTTGTGCCAATTTTAGGAATTGTAGTTTGTCTTGCGATGATTTATGGATTGGGATGGACCAACTGGTTGCGACTTGCAGGTTGGTTAGCAATTGGATTAGTAATTTATTTCGGATATGGAAAGCATAATTCTGTTTTAAATAATCCAGATAAAAAATAACTTACTAAATAACAAAAAAAAAGCATTAAACATGAATAATCATCTTTAATGCTTTTTTCATTTATAAATAATTCACAATAAAACATTCAAAAAATTAAATTTTTCCGATATTTGTTTATTGATTTTGTTTACAACATTTACTGAATTCTGCAATCTAAAATCTGCAATCTAATGCTTTACCATAAACTAGGAAACTTTCCACAAAAACGTCACACACAATTCGAGAAACCTTCAGGCGGTTTTTATTACGAACAACTTTTTGGTACCGAAGGTTTTCATGGACATTCTTCGTTGTTGTATCATGTGCATCGTCCTACTCAAGTAAAAGAAATTCTGAAATCCTATTCTGTAGATCCAAAAATAGCTATCGATAAAAATATAAAATCATTATTGTTCAAAGGTTTCGAACTCCAACCAGAAGCCGATTTTCTAGAATCCAGAAAACCCATGTTGGTTAATAAAGATTGTACTATTGGACTCGCCGCACCGCAAAAATCAGTAACTGATTATTTCTATAAAAATGCCGATGCCGATGAGCTTATTTTCATTCATAAAGGATCCGGAAAACTGCGTACAATGCTCGGAAACATCGAATTTGAATATGGTGATTATTTGATAATTCCTCGTGGAATGATTTATCAAATCGAATTCAATTCTTCCGAAAACCGTTTGTTTTATGTTGAATCTTTTGCACCATTTTACACACCAAAACGTTACAAAAATGAATCAGGACAACATCTGGAACATTCCCCGTTTTGCGAACGCGATTTCAAATTGCCCAAAGATTTAGAAACCCACGACGAAAAAGGCGATTTTTTAATAAAGATCAAAAAGGAAGGCATGATTCACGAATTCGTTTATGCCACACATCCTTTTGATGTTGTAGGTTGGGATGGCTATAATTTCCCGTACGGATTTTCGATTCATAATTTCGAACCCATTACCGGAAGAGTGCACCAACCGCCACCAGTGCACCAAACTTTCGAAACTGCAACATTTGTAGTCTGTTCATTCTGTCCTCGTTTGTACGATTACCATCCAAAATCTATTCCTGCGCCATACAACCACAGCAATATAGATTCGGATGAAGTTTTGTATTATGTTGATGGCGATTTTATGAGCAGAAATAATATTGAGCAAGGTCATATTACGTTGCACCCAAAAGGAATTCCGCACGGACCAGCACCAGGAGCAATGGAACGGAGCATTGGTCATAAAGAAACCCAAGAATTAGCAGTTATGGTCGATACATTTCGCCCATTAATGGTTACCGAAATCGCAATGGGATTAGATGATGGGAAATATTATAAGAGTTGGTTAGAAGCCCCCTAACCCCCGAAGGGGGAACTCCAAACATACTAAAATATAAATGAAAAAATACGCAACTGTAGATTCAAGAAAAAACCCGATATTTGAAGTTGTTTTTACTGGCGAACAAGCCAATGATGATAATTTTCCGTTTTATATGCAGGAAGTAAAAGACGTTTATGAGCAACAAAAAAAAGTTGTAATTATTTTCGATGCTTCGAATGCGGTCATGCCTGCTTTAAAATACCAAAAAATACAAGCCGATTGGCTAAAAGAAAATGAACAATTAATGAAAGATTATTGTTTAGGAACAGCCTATATTATTCCAAATTTAATAATTAGAAATGTTCTCAAAACAATTTTCACGTTCCAAAAACAACCAGTTGAATATTTGATTTGTAAAAATAGCGAAGATGCAAATGTTTGGGTTAACGAAAAATTAGCAACTAATATTTAAACAAATCAAGAAAAATCTGCGAATATCCGTTAAATCCGTGTTATCTGCATTCAAAAAATAACAAAATGAGCAAAGAAGTAAAATCAGTAGAATACGGCTTAGAAAAAATATTCGAAGGAGCACAAGATTTCCTTCCATTATTAGGAACCGATTATGTCGAATTCTACGTTGGCAATGCTAAACAAGCAGCACATTTCTACAAAACAGCATTCGGTTTCCAATCGCATGCCTACAAAGGTTTAGAAACAGGATCAAGAGATTCCGTTTCTTATGTGCTAAAGCAAGACAAAATTCGATTGGTACTAACAACAGCTTTAAATAGTAATTCTGTTATTGGCGAGCACGTAAAAAAACATGGCGATGGCGTAAAAATTGTCGCGCTTTGGGTTGAAGACGCTCGATCTGCATTTGAAGAAACTATCAAACGTGGCGCAAAAGTTTTTATGGAACCAGTTGTAGAAAAAGACGAATTTGGAGAAGTAGTTCGTGCCGGAATTTATACGTATGGCGAAACCGTTCACATGTTTGTAGAACGAAAAAACTACAAAGGAGCATTTTTGCCAGGTTTCGTTAAACATAAATCTAATTACAATCCAACGTCAGTTGGATTGAAATATATCGATCATATGGTTGGCAATGTTGGTTGGAATCAAATGAATGTTTGGGTACAGTTCTACGAAGAAGTAATGGGATTTGTCAATTTCCTATCGTTTGATGACAAGCAAATTCACACAGAATATTCTGCTTTAATGTCTAAAGTAATGAGTAACGGTAACGGTCGAATCAAATTTCCGATAAACGAACCGGCCAAAGGCAACAAACGATCGCAAATTGAAGAATATCTGGACTTTTACGAAGGCGAAGGCGTGCAACACATTGCTATTGCTACTGATGATATTATTGCTACCGTAACACAACTTCGTGCCCGTGGAATTGAATTTTTATCGGCACCGCCACACGCTTATTATGAAGATATCCCAAACAGATTGGGCGTTCATATGGACATGATGAAAGAAGATATATCGAAACTCGAAGAACTTGCCATAATGGTCGATGCTGATGAAGATGGCTATCTATTGCAGATTTTTACTAAACCCGTTGAAGACCGTCCAACATTATTTTTCGAAATTATTCAACGCATGGGCGCAACTGGTTTTGGCGCAGGAAACTTCAAAGCTTTATTCGAATCTATCGAAAGAGAACAAGCCAAAAGAGGCACTTTGTAATAAAATTGACGATTTATTAAACATATCGTAAACTACATCGTTGTAGGACACGTTGAATTATCAAATAAATGTTAAAGTTTGTTTTTTATTACGAATATCCTAAAAACCAATTTATATTTGTACCAGAAATAACGGGAGTGGTTTCCATTTATTTTCTATAAATTTCATAATTTATAGTTTTTTGGTTGGTTAATAGCATAAAAACTCTGTCATTGTTTGATGGAGTTTTTTTGTTTTTATACATTTGGAATAGAAATTGTACATGCACAATAAAGATAAGTTATTTGCACAATGAAAAAAACACTTTTACTTGTTATAATATTTTTTACGATAGCTAGTTTTGCTCAAAAAGAAAGAGCTTTCGAAGTGGGCGAATGGTTCAAGTTTAGAATCCATTATGGTATTGTAAATGCAGGTTATGCAACCGTTGAAGTCAAAGAAGGAGAACGAAACAATAAAAAAGTTTTTCACGCCATCGGGAAAGGATATACAACGGGTATGACAAAACTTTTCTTTAAAGTTGATGATCTTTACGAAAGTTATTTTGACAAAGAAAGTAGCAAACCCTATCAGTTTATTAGAAAAATTGACGAAGGCGGTTATAAAAAAAATCAAGAGGGCTATTTTAAACAAGACTCAAACCAAGTTTTGGTAAAAAATTATATTTCAAAAGAAGAAAAAACATTTCCAGTATCTGAAAATGTCCAAGATATACTGTCAACTTTTTATTTTTTAAGAAATAATCCAAATGTTGATAAACTCAAAAAAGGAGAAGCAATTTCGGTAGATATGTTTTTTGATAATGAAAGCACAAAATTCAAATTGAAATTCATGGGAACTGAAGATATTGAAACTAAATTTGGAACAGTTAATTGTATGATTTTTAGACCGTTAGTGCAATCTGGTCGAATTTTCAAAGAAGAAGAAAGTTTGACTGTTTGGATCTCAAATGACGACAACAAAATCCCCGTACGCGTAAAAGCCAGCTTAGCAGTAGGATCAATAAAAGCAGATTTAGATTCTTTTAAAGGATTAAAATATTCATTTAAAATTAAATCAAAATAAAAATTAACAATGAATATTTCAGAAAACAGAGCAAGCCTTTTAAAAGATTTAGAAACCAAATTTGATTTAATAAATCAAAAAACTGATACACATCTTGAAGGATTATTGCATTCAAAACCAATAACATATTGGGATTATATACAAACAGATGCACTTCTGAATATTCAAACCCAACGTACAACACTTCCTGATGAAATGGTTTTTATTATGTACCATCAAGTAAACGAATTGTTGTTTAAAATGATTTTATGGGAAATGAATCAATTGTGTCACAACCCAAAACCAACCTCTGATTTTTTTACCGAAAAATTACGACGGATTTCAAGATATTTCGACATGCTCACTACATCTTTTGATATTATGGGCGATGGAATGGAAGTAGATCAATACATGAAATTTCGAAACACTTTAACGCCTGCAAGTGGTTTTCAGAGTGCACAATACCGATGTATCGAATTTGCATCTACCGATTTGATAAACCTAATAGACTATCGTTTTCGCGCTACAATTGATCGGAATACACCTTACGAACATGCTTTTGAACATTTGTATTGGCAAGCAGCAGGCAAAGACCATAAAACGGGCGAAAAATCATTTTTGATTCTTGAATTCGAACGAAAATATAAAGCAGAACTTTTGCGAAATATGCAAGAATATAATGCCATTAATATTTGGCAAAAGTTCAAGCAATTGCCAGAATCAGACCAAAAAAACGAAAATTTAGTTGCTGCTATGCGTCATTATGACCATACGGTCAATATAACTTGGGTATTGCAACACCTCAATACAGCCAAAAAATATATCGAATCTAGTGGTAAAGGTGATGGTGAAGCCACTGGCGGAAGCGACTGGAAAAAATACATGCACCCAAAATACCAACGCAGGATATTTTTTCCTAACTTGTGGTCGCAACAAGAACTAGATACTTGGGGAGAAGAAGTATCTCAATAGTTAAATAAAATTTGAAAAAAGTAATTCTATTTTTTACCATTTTATTTTCATTATTTTCATGTAAAAAAACCGATGACGATTATATTTTTGAAGAGCTCGAAGCTTCAAAACCAGTTGTAGATTTTGGTTTTCATTATGATGATTATAATGTGCTTCTTGACACTATAAAACAGGGCTATACTTTCGAAAAAATTCTCAGCAAACAGAACCTTAACGGAAAAAGAGTTGCAGAAATTATAAAAATTGTAAAAGACTCGTTTACTGTTCAAACAGAACGAAAAAGGCCTTATGTAGCTTTGCGATCCAAAGACAAATACAATAAATTACAAGTGTTAATTTATCAGCCAGATCGACTCAATTATTACATGATCGATTTTCGAGATTCAATCATAGGTTTTAAAAAATCGCGACCACTTTCCTTCAAAATAAAGACTATTGCGGGACGACTCAACGGAACACTTTCCTCAACACTCAAAAAAGAAAATATAGATGCGTCTTTAGTTAAAAAACTAACACAGGTTTATGCGTGGTCAATCGATTTTTTTAAGCTTAAAAAAGGAGATAAGTTCGCCCTAAGTTTTACAGAACGTTATATAAATGACACTTTATATGACGGCGTAGACAGCCTTAGAGCCGCTTTTTTCGAATACAAAGGCGAAAAAATATATGCATTTCCCTATACGCCAAGTGCAAAATCCGACAAAATTGATTATTACAATCAAGAAGGCAAAGCCCTAAAAAATTATTTTTTAAAGGCGCCACTGAAGTTTGTAAACATAACTTCGAAGTTTTCTCGCAACCGCTTTCATCCAGTACAGCTCAAATGGAAAGCACATAGCGGCACAGATTATGCAGCTCCAAAAGGAACCCCGATAATGACAACCGCAAAAGGAATTGTAGAACAAACAGGCTTCACTGCAGGAAACGGAAACTTTGTTAAAGTCAAACATGACGGCACCTACGCAACACAATATTTGCATATGTCCAAAATTTTGGTCAAACGTGGGCAATCCGTTCGGCAAGGCGATATCATTGGCAAAGTTGGTAGTACGGGCCTTGCAACTGGGCCACATGTATGTTACCGCTTCTGGAAAAACGGCTTACAAGTAGACGCACTTCGACTCAAATTACCTAATTCCATCCCGATGGATAGAAGAAATCTTCCCAAGTTTTTCAAATACAGCAAACCGCTCAAAAACGAGCTAGATAGCGTAGCTTTTGTAACATTCAGTAAAGTTCGTTAATAGTTGTAAGGAGCTATTTCCAGCTATTCACTGCAATCTTTTATTTTTTGAAGAAAAAAAATAAAAGGATTTCCGTTGCTATCTGGGCTAAAAAATCCAAAATTCTCAATCATTGCAACTTAATTTGTAAATTCGCGTTTTCAAACAAAACTAGATCAATCAAATCATGGCATTACAATCAATAAACCCAACAACAACCAAAGCTTGGCAAAAACTTCAGAATCATTTTCAAGAAATGCAAACTGCATCCATGAAAACCATGTTTCAAGAAGACACTGCACGAACAGAGAAATTTCACATCCAATGGAATGATTTTCTGGTGGATTATTCCAAAAATATCATCAATCAAGAAACACTCGATTTACTGTTGCAATTGGCCGATGCGGTTAATTTAAAAGATGCCATTTCTCAATATTTTGCAGGAGAAATCATCAATCAAACCGAAAATAGAGCTGTTCTTCATACTGCATTACGAGCAACAGAAAACGACTCTGTTTTAGTTGATAATCAAAACGTAATTACTGAAATTTTTAAAGTTAAAGCCAAAATAAAAACATTTACTGCCGAAGTTGTTAATGGCGACCGCAAAGGTTTTACAGGCAAAGCATTTACAGACATTGTCAATATTGGCATTGGCGGCTCAGATCTTGGCCCAGCTATGGTTGTTGAGGCCTTGCAGTTTTACAAAAATCATTTAAATGTACATTTTGTATCTAATGTAGATGGCGACCATGTGCAAGAAATTATTAAAAAACTAAATCCAGAAACGACACTTTTTGTAATCGTTTCCAAAACATTCACAACGCAAGAAACACTTACCAACTCTGAAACTATCAGAAAATGGTTTTTGAAAACTGCAACTCAGGATGATGTTGCAAAACATTTCGTGGCGGTTTCTACAAATATCAAAAACGTGACCGAATTCGGCATAAATCCAGAAAACGTTTTCCCAATGTGGGATTGGGTTGGTGGTCGATTCTCGCTTTGGTCGGCGGTAGGATTATCAATAAGTTTGGCTGTTGGTTTTGATAATTTTGACGAATTATTGAAAGGCGCAAACGACATGGATAACCATTTTAAAAACGAAACTTTCGACAAAAATATTCCAGTTATTTTGGCCTTGTTGAGTATTTGGTATAATAATTTTTTTGGTGCCGAATCAGAAGCTTTGATTCCGTACACGCAATATTTACAAAAACTTGCCCCTTATTTACAGCAAGGTATTATGGAAAGTAATGGCAAAAGTATTAGTCGTGATGGGCAATTAGTAAACTATCAAACCGGAACTATTATTTGGGGCGAACCTGGAACCAATTCGCAACACGCATTTTTTCAGTTAATTCATCAAGGTACAAAGTTAATTCCGACAGATTTTATAGGATTTGTAAAACCATTATATGGCGATAAAGACCATCATGACAAACTAATGTCGAACTTTTTTGCACAAACCGAAGCCTTGTTACATGGCAAAACCGCAACGCAAGTGCAGCAAGAATTCGACAAACAAAACTTAACAAAAGACCAAGCTGATTATTTAAAACCTTTTAAAGTTTTTGCAGGAAACAAACCAACAAATACTTTGTTAATAGACAAGTTAACTCCAGAATCTCTTGGTTCTTTAGTAGCCATGTACGAGCATAAAATATTTGTGCAAGGCATTGTTTGGAACATTTTTAGTTACGATCAATGGGGGGTTGAGTTAGGTAAGCAATTAGCAAGTTCTATTTTGGATGAAATTAATTCAGAAAAAGTATCAAATCATGATAGTTCTACTACTTTTTTGTTAAATTATTTTTTAAAACAATAAATACTTAACAGATCATTTAGTTATTGACAATTCTGAAAAATTGTTGATATTTTCTTAACGTTGAGAGTTGTAAAACGGCGTAACTTTGCAAAAACTTTATAAACAAACAACTATGAAAAAAGCACTTTTATTATTGCTATTCTTTTTCACTTTTATTGGTTTTGCACAAGTAACCAAATCATCGATTTCGGGAACAGTCAAATCCAGTAAAGGCGAAACATTACCAGGCGCAACTGTCGAGGTAAAACACGTTCCGACAGGAACAAAATATTTTGCAAATACAGATACAAATGGTTTGTATTCGATACCTTCCATTCGACCAGGAGGTCCATTTACAGTAACAGTAAGTTTCGTAGGTTATAAATCTTCAACAATAACGGAAATCAATGCGCCTTTGGGTAATAATGTTACCGTTAATGTAAAAATGGAAGACGAAACCAATGCACTACAAGAAGTTGTTGTTACAAAAGCGTCAAGTTCAGTTTTCTCAAAAGGCAGAACAGGTGCATCGCAGCAATTTTCAAATCGAGAAATTAATGCTGTTCCGATAATTGGTTCTCGATCAATAACATCGGTAACAAAATATAATGCAAACGCTGGCGCTAACGGATCGTTTGGAGGTCAGGATTCTCGTTTAAATAATTTTACGATTGATGGATCTGTTTTTAATAATGGTTTCGGATTGGGTAATGAAGCTCAAGCTGGAGGCAGAACAGGTTCAACCGCTATTTCATTAGACGCTATTGAGCAGTTGCAAGTCAATATCGCTCCATTCGATGTGCGTCAATCTGGTTTTATTGGTTCTGGAATCAATGCGGTAACTCGAAGTGGAACCAATGAAATTGAAGGGTCGGTATATCATTCTTTTAGAAATAATAAAAAAGAGTTTTTAGGTACAAAAGCAGGAAGAACAGAATTTGTACCCGGTAAATTTGATGAAAAAATATACGGTATCCGTGTTGGTGCACCAATTATTAAAGACAAATTATTTTTCTTCGGTAACTTTGAAACTATCGACAATACAAGTCCTGCAACAACTTGGACTACATCTAACTCAATCTCGCAAGGCGCTCAAATTTCTGATCCAACTAACGAAGAATTGCTTCGAGTTTCTACTGCATTGAATAAATTTGGTTATGAAACTGGCCCGTTTGAAGGATTTGACGCAGTTCGCGAATCAAAAAAATTTCTAGCTCGATTAGATTGGAATATCAATGATAATAACAAATTAACATTAAGATATGTGCATCATGATTCTAGTTCAGATGAACTTACTTCAAATTCAAATTCACTAGGTTTTGGAAATAGACGCACTAATGTAAATTCTATTTCTTTTAAAAACAGTGGATATATTATTCAAGATAATACCAGATCCGTTGTTTTAGAGTTAGATACAAAGCTTTCTTCGTCTTGGGATAATAGTTTTAGTGCTGGTTATGACTACCAAAATGAGGATCGAGCACTACAAGGTGGTGGAATATTCCCAACAATTGATATTAAAAAAGGGAATAATACTTTTATTGCTGCTGGACTTGATCCCTTCACAGCTGGAAATAAGTTAGATTATTCAACGCTGCATTTTACTAACAATCTGACTAAAAGGTCTGGGAATCATACGTATATTATGGGTTTAAATTTTGAACGATTTACTTCTAATAATTCATTTTTTCCAGGATCAAATGGAGTTTATATTTTTGATTCGCTAGCAGATTTTGAATCTGCAGCTGCAGCTGTTCCAGCAAACGGTGGTGTTTCAACAGGTGCACTTCCTTCCAGATTTCAATATAGATATTCAGCATTGCCTGGCGGTGCAGAACCGTTACAGGTACTAAAATCAAATAAAATAGATTTGTATGCTCAAGACCAATATAAAATTTCAGATAATCTGAAATTGACTTATGGTTTACGTGCTTCACGAGTTTCTTTTGATAATACGGCAATCGAGAACCCTGCCGTTACTGCTTTAACTTTTGCGGATGGCGAAAAATTTAATACTGGAAAAATGCCAAAAGCGCAATATCTATTTGAACCAAGATTTGGATTTAACCTAGATGTTACGGGTGATGCAAAAACACAGGTTCGAGGAGGGACGGGTGTTTTTACGGGTCGTCCACCACTAGTATTCTTATCAAATGCAATCGGAAATAATGGTGTTTTAACTGGCTTTATTGATGTAAGTGGTGATGCATTAATAGCAGGAAATTATGGATTTACACCAAATCCAGCACAGTATTTTACACCGTCAACTCCAACATTACCATCAACATTTGATTTAGCCTTTACTGCTGAAGATTTTAAATTTCCACAATCATGGAAAACAAACGTTGCTGTTGATCAAAAATTACCGTTTGGTTTTATTGGAACTTTAGAAAGTATTTATAGCAAAAACATCAACGAAGTATTTTATTATAATGCAAATTTAGCTGCGCCAACCGGAACAATTAATGGTTCAGTAAGTGGCGATAACAGACCTTATTATGCTGGTACAGATAACGGCGTCAGAATTAACAATAACGTTTCTAACGGAATTGTACTTTCAAATTCCAATAAAGGTTATTTTTATTCTACCACACTAAAACTTGAATATCCTTACCAAAGAGGTTTGTGGGGTTCATTTGCCTACACCAGATCCGATGCTTATGACTTACTTTCTGCTGGGTCAATTGCTGCTGGATCATGGACAGGTGCACGATCTGTAAACGGAAATAATAATTTACCTTTATCATTGTCAAACAACAACACACCACATCGTTTGGTTGGTGTTTTAGGATACAAGATAGACTATGGGAAAAATTTAGGGGCTTCAACTTCAATAAATTTAGGGTATATTGGGGAACAAGCAGGCGCTTTTTCGTATACGTATAGTGGAGATTTAAATGGCGATCGTGTTAGTAATAACGACTTGCTTTATGTTCCGAATAAAGCCTCTGATCTTCGTTTTGTTGACATAACTCAAACCGTTGGAGGTATTTCACAAGTTGTCTATACTGGTGCGCAACAAGCAGAGGCATTCGATAAGTATATTGATCAAGATAGTTATTTGCGTAGTAGAAGAGGGCAATATGTAGAAAGAAATGGTAAAACATTACCAATGTTACACCGTTTGGATTTGTCCATAACACAAGATTTTTTCTTAAAAATTTACGGTAAGAAAAATAGTTTTCAATTTAGAGCAGATATTTTAAACTTCACTAATCTGCTTAATTCTGCTTGGGGCGTATCGCAAAGAGTAACCGCAACAAATATATTAAATGTTGCCCAAGCACCAGCTATTGGAAATAATTACATTCCTGGAGTGCAACTCGCATTACAAACAGATGAGCAAGGCAAACGTTTTCTTGCCAAAGATACTTTCCAAAAAAACGCATCAGTTTTTGATGTTTGGCAAGCTCAGTTTACATTAAGATATACTTTCGGTAAATAATAAAATTTAAAATTAACAAAATCAAATAAATATGAAAAATCAAATATTAAAAATAGTAAGCATTTTTACACTTGTTTTTACAATAACATCATGCTCAAATGACGATAATAAAACAATATCGAAATTTCCAACAATTTTGGAAATTGCGCAATCTGACCAAGCCAATTTTAGTATCTTAATTGCTGCATTAAATAAAACAGGATTAAATACAACAGTAAGTGGCCCTGGTTCTTATACCGTTTTTGCACCTACAAATGCAGCTATGATTGCAGGAGGAGTTACAGAGGCTTCAATTGCATCTTTGAATACCTCGTCTACAGCAACAACCGCAGAAATAGCAGCAGTGGCAGCCGTAAGAAGACTTTTGCAAAATCATATATTGGGTGTAGCTACCAATTCAGAGGATTTGCTTGTTGCAGGATATGTAAAAACATTTGCATCGGCAATTGGCACAACTACTTTAAGTATGTATATCGAAAAAGTTGGAAGTGATGTTCAAATTAATGGGGGTACTGCAATCATTGGTGCAAAAGTAACGACTGCAAATATCCCAGCAAGCAATGGGATTGTTCACGTAGTTGACGGTGTTTTGAAATTACCAAAATTAGTAGATCATGTAAAAATTAATCCTCTTTTATCTAAACTTTTAGCTGTAGTTACCTCTGGCGTAGGCGGTCCATACGGAGATCAATCAGTAGTACTAGGTAAACTTAATAATACAAGTACAAATGCAAGTTATACAATAACAAACACAAATCCATCTATTACATTATTTGCGCCTCTAGATACAGCATTTGACGTTGCTTTGGCAACAAGTGGTTATTTAACTGGAGCCAATTTTGACCCGGCGACAAATTTAAATGCAAACATTACTAAAGTATTGCAATATCATGCCAGTCAATCAATCCCGTTTGTTGCTCCGGCAGTTGCTGTTCCAGGAAATCTAATACCAAGTTCAGCAACATCTTGGACTTCGTCAACAGCTACATCAGATGCAACAATAACAACTTTAGCAATGAATTCTGTTTCTGCTTTCCAAACTTTCAAAATCTCTAAAGGAACCTTAAAGATTTTTGAATTTCCAGTAATAGTTACTCCAGCAGTTGTTCCAGCAACAAGTAATATTAAAACAGCAAACATTCAAGCTACGAACGGTGTGATCCACACCATCGATAGAGTTTTACAAC
Organism: Flavobacterium sp.; assembly: GCA_031422015.1. Classification (GTDB taxonomy): domain Bacteria; phylum Bacteroidota; class Bacteroidia; order Flavobacteriales; family Flavobacteriaceae; genus Flavobacterium. The sequence goes on from JANOPO010000081.1 coordinate 21,078, forward strand.
CTGTTTTGTAATTTATTTAAAACCATTATAAAAACGGCTCAAATTTGTTTTTGAGCCGTTTTTTTGTTTATCCTAAGCGATTTTTGTTTACATTTGAAATTCAAAAAATTTATAAAATGTATCAATTTCTTCAAAAAGCGCATTCTGGATGGGCATATATCGCACTACTTTTGTTATTACTTGCTGTAGTAGTTTCAATTTTAGGTTTTGTTTCTAAAAAAGAATTTACAACAACTAACAGAAAAATTGCGCTTTTTGCACTTATTTCTTGCCATATTCAATTACTTGTGGGCTTAATTTTATATTTTGTGTCGCCATTGGGTTTTGCAATGCTTGGCGAAATGAAAGACAAAGCATTACGTCTAACTTCTTTAGAACATCCGTTAATAAACATTATAGCTTTGGTTTTGATAACAATTGGCTGGTCAAAACATAAAAAACTAGTTGATGGCATTGCAAAGCACAAAACCTTTGCTATTTATTATGGTTTGGGACTGCTACTTATATTGAGTAGAATTCCTTGGAGTTTATGGTTTTAAAAAACTATAACAAATCCAGAATAGCTCTTCTGGTACCAACATTTTTAGTTAATGTAATTAAAACTAAACAACAAATGAGAAAATATTTTTTTTGTATACTGCTTATACTAGTAAATTTTATTTCCATTCCGAATTACGCGCAAAAAAAAATTATTGATAAAAAAGAGCTTTTCAAAACCCAAAAAGATACTGCTCCACTTCCGCAAAAAATGATTCAACTTATACAAATAGGCGACTCATTGGTAGAAATAAAAGGCAATTTTATCTCCTACAAAAAAAACGTTCATGCTTCGTATTATGGCGATAAATTTCATGGCCGAAAAACAGCTAGTGGCAAAATATATAATATGAATGCTATGACTGCAGCTCACAAAAAATTACCTTTCGGGACTAAACTTAAAGTTACAAACGAGGTTAATAAAAAATTTGTAATTGTAGAAATAACAGATAGAGGTCCATTTGTTAAAGGTCGAGAAATCGATTTGTCAAAAAAAGCATTTCAAAACATAGTCACCAAAAAAGGAAACGGTGCAGTAAATGTGACACTTGAAATACTACAAAAATGAAACTTAAGTTAAGTTTTATATATCTATTTTTAATTTTTTTAACAAGTTGCTCTAGTTCAAAAGCTGGTAAAAAATCAACTTATAAAATCTTTAAAAAAAATGTAGAAGCATCCTATTATGCAGATAAATTTAATGGGCGAAAAACAGCGAGCGGTGCACTATATGATAATTCAAAATTAACTGCTGCCCATCGTGATTTATATTTCGGAACAAAATTAAGGGTTACAAATACAAAAAACAACAAAACTGTGGATGTTGTTATAAATGACCGTGGACCTTTCAAAAAATCTAGAGAAATAGATCTTTCTAAAGCGGCTTTCATAAAAATTGCTGCCGATATAAATCAAGGCATTATAAAAGTAAATATAGAAATTATAAACTAATCTACCAAGTACAAAAAGCATTTTTACTCAAAAAAGCATTATAATATTTTTCTTCGCCTGTAACTTCTTTTCCTAGCCAACTCGGTTTTTCAAACAACTCATTTTCTGACTCTAATTCTATTTCTGCAATAGTTAACCCCAAATTTTCACCTTCAAAGATATCAACTTCATAAACATGCTTGCCAACCCTAATATCATATCTAATTTTTTCAATAACACCTTTTTCGCATAATTTCAATAATTGTTTAGCATCTTGCAACAAAATTTCTTGTTCCCATTCATAACGAGATAAACCCGACGCATTGCCCGCCCCTTTAATAGTCAAAAATCCCTTTTCGCCTTTAATGCGTACCCGAACAGTTCGCTCAGGATTTACACTAATATAGCCTTGCGCTATCTTATTTTGTGAACAAGACTGCATCATAAAATCAGTCGATGTCACTAAAAATTTACGTTCTATTTCTATCATCTTTTTGGAGCTATTTGCTGCTACTCAGTTCAATATTTGTTTTTTATGAAAATAAAAAACAAAGGATTTCATTTTCAAACGAAGTTCACTGAACACCAATCTGAATAGAAATAGTGTGAAGTAATGAAGGCTACGTACATAAATAAATATAAAAACAAAAATATAGTATTTTTTTTAAAATAGTTATGTAATTTAGTTTCGATAAATATATAATTCATAAAAATGAAGCAAAACTCATTTTCAATATACGATGCATCGGCAGGATCAGGAAAAACCTATGCGTTAGTAAAAGAATATCTAAAAATCATCTTGACTGCCAGCAAGCACGATGCCTACAGAAATATACTTGCAATAACATTTACAAATAAAGCTGTACATGAAATGAAATCTCGAATAGTTGGCAGCTTATACGAGTTTACTAAACTAGAACCAAATGCAAAAGCTACAGATTTATTACTTGATTTGGCGCAAGACTTAAACGTTCCAGTTGCAAAAATTAAAACTAAATCGCAACAAATCATAAAGCATATAATTCATAACTATACAGCTTTTGATATTTCGACAATAGATAAATTTACACATAAAGTAATTCGTGCTTTTGCCCACGATTTAGGATTGCCAATGTCATTTGAAGTAACACTTGACACTGAAAATCTGCTAGCAGAAGCCGTCGATGCGATAATAGCCGAAGCTGGAAACGATCAAGTTTTGACCAAGCTACTAGTAGATTTTACAATCGAAAAAACAGATGACGACAAATCTTGGGATGTTTCTAGAGAAATTTTAGAGACGGGAAGGTTGCTGCTCAACGAAAACAATCGGAACGAAATTAGCAATTTTGAAAACAAAGAGATTACAGATTTTATCAAAATCAAAACCAACTTGAAAACCCAAGTTAAGACCTTAGAATCTAACAACATTGATTTTGCCAAAAAAGCTATGGCGGTACTTGATAAAAACGGGATAGATTTAAAAGCGTTTGCGCGTGGCACGTTTCCCAATCACATTTTTTTTATTATTGCTAATGATGTGCGAGCAAGTAAATATAAATTCGTTCAAATTGATGACGTTTCTATAAATAAAACGGCAAAAGATAGAAACCAAATTGAAGCAATATTGCCTGAGGTTCTTGATTTTTTGGATAAAGTTTATAGAAACAACGAAAAAAAAGATTTTTACGTAGCGTTCCTAAAAAACATTACACCACTTTCTTTATTAAATACAATTAATGATACTTTAAAAAACATTCAGCAACAACAAAATCTTCTTTCTATAACTGAATTTAATAAATTAATTTATAACGAAATTCAGAACCAGCCAGCACCTTTTATATACGAACGACTAGGCGAACGATACCGTCATTTTTTTATTGATGAGTTTCAAGACACATCAGAAATGCAATGGCAAAACCTAATTCCGTTAATTGACAATGCAACTTCTAGCGAAATTGATGGCGAAAAAGGCACGTTGATGTTGGTTGGAGATCCAAAACAATCTATTTATCGTTGGCGTGGCGGCAAAGCCGAACAATTTATTGAGCTGAGCAAAGGATCAATAAATAGAGATAAAAATCCGTTTAATAATCCAGATATTGTAGTCAAACATTTGCATAAAAACTACAGAAGTTATTCTGAAATAATACAATTTAATAACAATTTTTTTCAGAAGCTATCATCTGAATTTGATAATTTGGATTATCATGATTTGTATAAAAATCACGTGCAACAAGAAATCAATTCAAAAATTGGAGGATACGTCAACATCTCATTTATTCCAAAAATAGAAGATTTGCAAGATCTTGAAGATGACGCAATGGACAAATCAGATTTATATGTTTTGGCAACTTTGCAAATCATAGAAAATTGTTTAAAAAACGGATTTGAATATACTGATATTGCAATTCTAACAAGAAAACGCAGTCAAGGTATTGCAATTGCTACCTATTTAACAGCGCAGCAAATTCCTATTTTATCCTCAGAAACACTCATGATTGCAAACGCTTCAGAAGTGCAGCTGATTGTTAACGTTTTAAAATACCTTCAAAACAATAATGATCGAATCTCAAAAGCAAATTTTTTATACTACGTAGCACCTAGTGCACAAGACAAATTGCCAATTCATGATTTTATAGCACAAGGAATAGCGCTTGAAATTGAAATTGAATTTGAAAAGTGGTTGCAAAATTGGGGCTTAAAATTAAGTTTTCAGGATATTAGAAAAAAATCGCTGTATGAAGCAATAGAAATAATAATAGCACTATTTCTTAAGCCAGTAAGTAGCTCAGCCTATGTTCAGTACTTTTTAGACATCGTTCTAGAACGTGATATTCGCAATCAAGCAGGTATTTCTGACTTTCTGAATTATTGGGATAAAAATGGATCAAATTTTAGTATTCCTTCTCCCGAAGGCACAAACGCCGTGCGGATTATGACAATTCATAAAGCAAAAGGATTAGAATTTTCAGTTGTTATTTTCCCATTTGCAGATGAAGATTATAATCGAAAACCAAAAACCAAGTTATGGCTCAATGCTGACGAAGAAACTTTCGGTTTACCTAAAGTATTAATCGATAATTCAAAAGCTATTGAAGGTTTTGGCGAGCAAGCTGTAGAAGTTTATAATCATAAAAAACAAGAAGAATTACTTGATAATATTAATGTTTTGTATGTTGCATTAACACGTGCCGAAGAACAATTATTTATTATTTCATCAATGAATTTGGACAAAGACGGCAATGCGCGAGCAAACAATATGTCGAGTTATTTTATAAATTATTTAATAAAAGAAAATATATTTGATAAAAATCAACACAATTATGAATTTGGCAATACAACTAAACTATCTAAAACCGAAAAATATATTGATGCAACAAAAACAATTTCAGTAGTTTCAGAAGTTTTAGATCCAAAAAATATCAAAATAGCCCAACGAGAATCGCTCATGTGGGGAACGCATCAACAAGAATCGATTGAATACGGAAATGTGGTTCATGAAATCTTATCATTTGTAAAAACAAAATCAGATGTAGCATTAGCTATTGAAAAGGCCATTGAAAAGGGATTAATTACAACAAATCAGAAAAATTCTGTCGAAAAAAGCATTCAAGAAATTGTAAATCATGCTGATTTAGTGACTTATTTTTCGGGCGATATTGCCGTTTTGAACGAGCAAACCATTATTCAGAAAGAAGGAAAAACCATAAAACCAGATAGATTGGTCTTTTATAAAAATAAAGAAGTTCATCTATTGGATTATAAAACAGGCTCACACCAAGCTAAATACAAGTTGCAGCTCGAAAATTATCAAACTACAATCGAAAAAATGGGATATAGGGTCATAAAAAAATCGCTTATATATATAGGAACACAAATTGAAGTTGTAAATTTGTAAAACAAATAGTATTTTCAGATTATCAAAAAACAAGTAACCGAATAAACTTTTTCATATGTACGGAAAAATTCAACAACATTTGCAGTCCGAACTTCAAGCAATTGAGGAGCAAGGTATTTTTAAAACAGAACGCATCATTACGTCAGCTCAAGGACCAGAAATTATCGTAAACGGCAAATTTGTCTTAAATTTTTGCGCGAATAATTATTTGGGGTTGTCATCACATCCTGAAGTAGTTCGAGCGGCAAAAGATACTTTGGATTCGCACGGCTTTGGGATGTCTTCTGTTAGGTTTATTTGTGGCACACAAGATATTCATAAAACACTAGAACACAACATAGCAGAATTTTATGGCACGGAAGATACCATTTTATATGCAGCAGCATTTGATGCAAATGGCGGTATTTTTGAACCTCTTTTAGGAGAATTAGATTGTATAATTTCTGACTCGTTAAATCACGCTTCTATTATTGATGGTGTACGATTATGTAAAGCAGCACGATACCGTTATGAAAATAATAATATGCCAGACCTCGAGAAACAATTGATAGCTGCTTCTGAAAAGGGATGCCGATTTAAATTGATTGTAACAGATGGTGTTTTTTCAATGGATGGAGTTGTAGCAAAACTAGACGAAATTTGTGATTTGGCAGATAAATATGATGCTTTAGTTATGGTTGACGAATGTCACGCTGCGGGTTTTATAGGAGCAACTGGTAAAGGAACACCTGAAGTCAAAGGAGTTTCAGGACGCATTGATATAATAACTGGTACATTAGGCAAAGCACTAGGAGGCGCAATGGGTGGCTATACTACTGCTAAAAAAGAAATTATCGAATTATTGCGTCAACGATCAAGACCGTATTTGTTTTCAAACTCGTTAGCGCCAGCAATTGTTGGAGCATCAATAAAAGTTTTTGAACTATTACAAAAAGACACTTCACTACGAGATCAATTGGAATGGAATACAAATTATTTCAAAAACGGACTCACTGAAGCGGGTTTTGATATTATAAAAGGTGATTCTGCCATAGTGCCCGTAATGCTATATGATGCAAAAATATCACAAAAAATGGCAAACGATTTGTTAACAGAAGGTATATATGTGATTGGCTTTTTCTATCCGGTTGTGCCAAAAGACAAAGCGCGGATTCGAGTTCAATTATCCGCCGCGCACACACAAAGTCAATTAGATGTTGCTATTGCTGCATTTGTTAAGGTTGGCAAAGCACTTAATATTATAAATTAATGACATTTATTAACAAAAAAATAAGATTTTTATTGATTTCGTTTTGAAATTAAATTTTAAATAGTATTTTTGTAACCTAAATTATTGTAATCTAACAAAATTAAGTATGAAACATCTTAACAAATTATTTGCTGTAGTAGTGTTGTTCATGGGATTGAATTCTCAGGCACAAGACAGCAACAACCCATGGGCTATCAGTTTTGGGGCTAATGCAGTAGACGGTGCTCGTGTAAGCGCTGCTTCTAAAATCGAAGATCAATTTTCTCAGTATTTTGATGTGAAAAGATACTGGAATATTTTGCCTTCTGTATCTTATTTAAATGTAAGCAAAAATGTTGGTGGTAATTTCTCTGTAGGAGTTACTGGTTCTGTTAACAAAATCAACAAATTTGTAGACGAACGTGCTACTAAACCAGGCGATTATCCAGTTGGTAATCCTGGAGATTTAGCTTATTATGCTGCTGATGGTGTTATAAAATATAGCCTTGCAAGCCTAATTGGATTGAAATCAGTTGAGCCTTCTGTACATGTAGGCGGTGGTTATACTTTTTTAGGTGACGCTAGTTATGGTACAGTTAATGGTGGATTAGGATTAACATTTTGGTTTACTGAAATGGTAGGTTTGTCATTAAACTCAGCTTACAAATATTCTTTAGAAGATTCTAAAGAAAGAGGTACTGCAGGAAATGTTCCAACTCACATGCAACATTTTGCAGGTTTGACTTTCAAATTTGGAGGTAAAGATACGGATGGTGACGGCATATACGACAAAGATGATGCTTGTCCTCAAGAGGCAGGTCTTAAACAATTTCAAGGTTGTCCAGATACAGACGCTGACGGAATTGTTGATAGCAAAGATTCTTGTAAAGATGTATTTGGTTTAGCAGCATTAAATGGCTGTCCAGATGCTGATGGTGATGGAATTGCTGATAAAGATGATGCATGTCCAGAAGTTGCTGGTTTAGCTGCTTTGAATGGTTGTCCAGATTCTGATGGAGACGGAGTTACAGATTTATCTGATAAATGTCCTACAGTGAAAGGCCCCAAAGATAACGCAGGTTGTCCTTACCCTGATACTGATGGAGATTCAGTTCTTGATAAAGATGATAAATGTCCAACAGTTAAAGGAACAGTTGCTAACAAAGGTTGTCCTGAAGCAGTAATTGACGAAGCAGTTATCAAAAAATTAAATGATTATGCTAAAATAATATTGTTTGATACTAGTAAATCAACTTTCCAACAACAAACATACCCAGTTTTGCAAGCTATCACTGGTATATTAAAAGAATATCCTAACACAAACTTCTCTATTGAAGGTCATACGGATAGTGATGGAAAAGATGCCGCTAACCAAACGCTTTCTGATAACAGAGCAGCAGCAGTAAAAACTTATTTAATTGATAATGGTATCGCAGCAGGTAGATTAACATCTGCAGGTTATGGTGAAACTAAACCAATTGATGTTAATACAACAAAAGCTGGTAAAGCAAATAACCGACGTGTAGAAGTGAAATTAGTAAAATAATTTTTTCTAAATAGTTTATAAACGCCCCGATAAATCGGGGCGTTTTTTTTATATTTATAAAATGATAAAAAATACTTTTTTAGACAAATTAGCAAAAGTAATCCTTGACAAGTATTCTCAAGATTTGTCAAATATTGTTATTATTCTCCCAAACAAAAGGGCAAAAGTTTTTCTTATTGAAGCATTAAAAAATAAAATAGATACCGCTATTTTTGTACCACAAATAGAATCCATTGAAGAATTTGTCCAAGAAATCTCGCATATTCGGGCTATTGATCCAATAGAATTGCTCTTTGAATTTTATGAAGTTTACCTATCTATAACTGATAAAAAGCACCACCAAGAATTTGAAATTTTTGCAAATTGGGCAAAAACATTATTGCAAGATTTTAACGAAATAGATCGATATTTGCTTGATCCATCTCATGTGCTTACTTATCTAAAAGATATTGAAGATATCAAAAGATGGGGAATCGACGTTGAAAATAAAACAAAACTGTTAGAAAACTATATTGATTTCTGGAAATTATTACCCCTATATTATCAATCGCTTTATGAACATTTACTTACTAAAAAAATTGGTTATCAAGGTCTGATTTACAGAGAAGCAATCAATAATTTAAAGAATTTCTCAAAAAACTTAAAAGACAAAAAATTTATTTTTGCTGGTTTTAACGCACTTAATACTGCAGAAGAAAATATCATTCAAACGCTTATTGCTACAAATAAAGCCGAAATCCTATGGGATGCAGAATTAACTTTCATGAATGACCCACAGCATGATGCAGGTTTGTTTTTAAGACGTTTTAAATCAAAATGGCCGCACTATAAAATCAATCCATTTGAGTGGATTTTCGATGAATTTTCTGGATCAAAAAACATTTCTATAATTGGCACACCAAAAACAGTTGGTCAAGCAAAAATTACCGGAAATATTATCGAGCAAATACTATCCGAAATACCAGATTCAAATCTTAATAATGTTGCAGTCGTACTAGGTGAAGAAAATTTATTAGTACCGCTGCTTTATACTTTACCATCGACCGTTGGCGCGTTAAATATTACAATGGGCTATAGTGCAAAGAACAATCCAGCACAGACCTTGATTACGAAATTATTTAAACTGCATACTAATGCAATTGCAAGGAATCCTACTAATTATGTTTTTTACTATAAAGACTTAGTTGATATTTTAACTCATCCGTTGGTAGAGCCATATGCACAAACAAAGACTTTAATTCAAATAATCAATAGAAATAATTACACTTTTATAACGCACAAGAAATTATTTGAACTGCAGCCAAGTGCTACCCGTTTATTTGAATTGTTGTTTTCGAAGTGGCAAAATGGACCTATAGCTGTTTTGGAAGTGATCTCAGATTTATTGTATTTAATAAAAAACAATTTTAATACTGATAATGAACAAGATAAAATTGCAAAAGCATTTGTTTTTTCTGTATTTACAACTGTAAATAAGCTAATTAATTATTATACAAAACACAATTATATTGATAAAATAGATACTTTATTTGCCATTTATAAGCAAGTAATAGAACTTGCTGAAGTTTCGTTTGAAGGAGAACCGCTCAACGGACTCCAAATTATGGGAGTTCTAGAATCTCGTGTTTTAGATTTTGAAACTGTCATCGTAACTTCTATGAACGAAGGTAAGTTTCCGGCAGGCAAATCAATGAATTCATTTATTCCGCATGATGTAAAACGTGAGTTGGGACTACCAACATATAAAGAAAAAGATGCAATTTATACCTATCACTTCTATCATCTTATACAACGTGCTACAAACGTTTATTTACTTTACAATACTGAAAATGACGGTTTAGATGGCGGCGAAAAATCCAGATTTATCACACAATTACAAATCGAGAAGCAGGATAACCACACTATAACAGACCAAATTTATAATCCAATTCTACCACACACGCCCTATAAACCCTTACTAATACCAAAATCTGAAAAAGTACAGTTACGTATAAAAAAAATATGCGAAACTGGATTTTCACCATCAGCGTTAACAAGTTATATAAGAAACCCAATTGATTTTTATTTTCAAAAAATACTGCAAATTCAAGAAATCGATGAAGTTGAAGAAAATATAGAACTTAACACCTTAGGAACCATTATTCATGAAGCTTTAAAGCACATATATCTTCCTTTTATAGGAAAATATTTAACTGTTTTGGAGCTACAATCTTGTTTTGAAAATCTTGATGAAATCATTGGTATACAATTCCAAAAAATTTACAAAGAAGGCGAAATAAAAAAAGGAAAAAATTTGTTGGCTTATGAAGTAGCCAAACAACACGTAAAAAATTTCTTAACACTGGAATTAGCAGCATTACAAAAAGGCGAAACTATCAAAATAATAGCTTTAGAACAAACTTTCGCTCGTGCTATAAACCATCCAAGTTTGCCTTACGAGGTTTTATTAAAAGGCAATGTTGACAGAATTGAAAAGCGCAATAATACCATTAGAATTATAGATTATAAAACTGGCAAAGTTGATGCCGCTCATTTAACTTTAAAATCTTGGAATCAATTAACGAACGATATCAAAAATGATAAAATTATACAAATATTAGCCTATGCGTACATGTTTGACACTTTCGAGAATATACCACTTGAAGCGGGTATAATATCATTCAAAAACTTGAAATCTGGTTTTCTCCCTTTCAATTTCAAAGAACCAACTACTACTAATTATATCATAAAGAATGAAATTATGACTAATTATATAGAGCAAATAGTTGTTTTATTAAAGGAAATTCTAGACGCAAGTATTCCATTTAAGGAAAAAATTTAACCGAAAAAATTTGGATAAAACTTACTTTTCCATTAAATCTGATCTAATTATATGTTTCTGAACTAGTCAATTTGCCAATAAAAAAAGTTGCAAATACTATAGTTGATGTTTTTAAATTAAACAATTTTACAAAACATACTATATCGCTATCAGACAATACAAATTTGAGCAATCAAGGTAGAGCATTCATGCGTACTAACACAGTTCGCATAACTGGCAATTAGTGGTTCTATAAATGAAATACTTTCAATAAAAATCCAGCATCAGAAACATTTATAAGTAATAGCTCTTCAGAACCACATAACAAACTAAAAAAAATATAAAACTTAAAGTAAAACAGTAACTTCAAAAAGTAATTAAAGTAATTAAAGTAATTTTACGAAAAAATTAAGGAGTTAACCTTTGCCATTTTACTTATTACACAAAACTCTTTTAGTTAGTACAATAAAAGATTTGTTACTACAAGTGCGCTTCAATATTCTATTAGACCTCGGCTATTTTGATCAATGATTAAGATAACGGACTTGAAACAAACAGTATTGAACAAATCAAATCTAATTTTTAATATAGTAAAAACATAAAGACTATAAACCTACATAAGATACTAATTATATAAAATGCTACTTTAAATTACAGTGTTTTTTATATCGTATTTATTTTACAATCAAAAATTCTGACCTTCTATTCTGAGCATGTTCCTCTTCTGTACATAATTCTGCACAAGGCACTTTTAACTCAGTTTCTCCATATCCTTTTCCAGATATTCGATTATAATCAATTCCTTTAGAAATAATATATTGTACTGTTGATTTTGCTCTTCTATCAGACAAATTTAAATTATATGTATCATTCCCACGATTATCTGTATGAGATTTTGCAAGAATAACTAATTTCGGATTTGCATTCATTACCTCAACTAACTTATCAAGTTCGGATGCTCCTTCTTGCGTAATATTACTTTTATTATATTCAAAATAAATAGGTTGAAGTATAACTTCTGTTTCGGTAATAATTGGCTCAATTGGTTGCAATTTAGCAGCTATTATATATTGTTTTTCTGATGTTTTTTGTACTTGATAAACAGTGCTTACAAATCCATCTTTTGAAACTTGTATACTATATTCATTGTCGCAAGGTACTCTATAATTTATTTGTCCTTTATCATTAGTTTGTAATGTTGTTAATACCGTTTTTTTGGAGTCAATGACTGCTACTTTAGCATTTGTAATTAGGGCTCCAGTTTTCGAATTTGATACGACTGTTACTAAGTTTGTGTTGCAAATAGGAACAGCCCCATATATTTCATCATTACCAGTACGATTACTAGAAAAGAAACCTAAATTTTTGGCTTTATTAAAAGAAAATGAGAAATCATCTGCTTCCGTATTAATAGGTTTTCCTAAATTACTAATTGCATCTGGTGTTGATAAATCTATTTGATAAATATCTAATCCACCAAGACCCTGACGTCCACTTGAGGCAAAAAACAATGTAGTATTGTCATCTGCAATAAAAGGAAAACTTTCGTTACCTTCGGTATTAATTTTTGTTCCAAGGTTTTCAGGTTTAGAATACTTTCCATCTTCAGAAATTATTGTTTTCCAAAGGTCAACACCACCTACCGATCCTGGCATATCTGACGAAAAATATAATGTCTTATTATCTCGACTCAAACTAGGATTACTCGTAGAGTACATATTGCTATTAAAAGGTAATGAAATAATATTAATCCATTTTCCGTCTTGCTTTGTAGCTTTAAATAAATTGTTTTTAATGCGTTTCAAATTATTACCTTTGTCTTTTTCGTACGATTTTTCTCTAAAACTATCACTTGTGAAATATATTGTATTTCCATCTGCGCTAATTGATACTGGACCATCATGCGCATTTGAATTTAAATCTTTGATATTTGTAGCGTTCATAAATGTTCCATCAGGATTATAATCTGCTTCATAAATATCCAAAAATGGTTCTTTATTCCATCCATAATTTTTTTGAGTATTATTTCTAGCGCTTGTATAATAGAACTTGTCACCATAAAGCACGCCACCAAAATCAGATTTATCACTATTGACATCAAGATTTTTTAAAGAATAAGAATTGTCTAGATTTGAAAGTACGGAAAAATAATTCTGATTTGATAAAAAAGTTTTAGATCTAGAATCATCAGGTTTTAATTGTGCAAATTTCTTCATTTGCATATTTGAACCTTCATAATTTTTATTTGCCTTTAACATTTGAGAATATCTAAAATAAGTTTCTGGACTTTGCTCAGTTTCTATTGCTTTTGCATACCATTTAGAAGCCTCTTTTGAGTTAAACATATTATAATAGGTTTCTCCTAGTTGATTGTATAGATATGGTGAATTATCTCCAGCTTCAATAAGTTTAAGGTACGCTTCCGCAGCCGCCACATACTCATATCGTGAAAATAATTTGTCGGCTTTTTTAGTAAATTTTGTTTGTGCAGAGAGAAGCCCCGAAATTAAAAAAGCTATATATACTACTTTATTGAAATTTTTCATTTTTAATCTTTCTTTATTTGTTTCATTATAAATCTTAGAAATATCTAGGAGATTGGTATACTTTTTTACTGAAATTTAGATCAAATAAAAGTATAAATTCATGTGAGGAAGGTGTAGCAACTTTAAGATCTGAAATGATATGATCGTAAGCATATCCTATTCTTAAACTTGGAGAAATCGCATAATTAACCATAGCTCCAAAACTATCTTCTAGTCGGTAAGTTGCTCCTACTTCAAACTTATTATTAAACAAAAAATTTGTGGAAACATCAAATGAAGTCGGGGCATTAAAAGCAGATTTTACCATTGCAAAAGGTTTAAACTTAGTATTTGGAGAAATGTCAAATACGTAACCACCTGTCAAAAAATAATGGGAAGTTTCAGATCCGAATTTTTTACCGTTAAAATCTAAATGAGCGGTTTTTAGTAAGTTAGGTACCGAAAAAGCTACATAATACTTATTTGTATAATAAAAAACACCTGAACCAACATTCAAAAATGTATTACTTGTGTTCTCTGCAAACGCATCATCATTGGGGTCTGGAACATACTTCTGACCAATATCAAACAATCCAACTTTATGAAAGGTGGCTCCAGCTTTAATACCAAATGCTAATTTATGTTCGCCAGATAATTGCAATGTATATGAAAAATCACTAAAGACGTTTGTTTCTTCAACTGGCCCAATTTTATCAGATATTATAGAAAGTCCTGCACCTACATTTTTACCAACTGGCATCGATCCAGAAAACGAAAAAGTTGATGGTGCATCTTCAATTTCTACCCATTGCTTTCTTCCCAAAAGTCCAAAACTTAAACTTTCTTTAGAACCAGCATATGCAGGATTTATGACATTCATATTATACATATACTGCGTATAATGTGGGTCTTGTTGCGCTTCTGTATTTAATATTGAAAAAAACACTAGAAATAAAGTACTATAAATTTTATTCATTTTCTACGACATTTATTTTGAAGTTACTAGCAAATAGTAAACTACTTTGATTTAATTTTTATTGTTCTCTATTAATATAAATCCAACCTGTTTTTGATTTTTCATCAGCTAGATCAATCACATAAAAATAGGTGCCATCAGGTAGTTCTTGATCACTATTCGATTGTCCATACCATTCTTTTTCATAATCATTTTTTGCATAAACTACAGTTCCTAATCTATTAAATATTTGCAATTTAGTAACATTAAGTCCCTCTAAACTAAAGAAGTCATTTTTACCATCGCCTCCATTTATTCCTTTTGGCGAAATACCTCTTTGTATGGTACAAGATACCGAGTTGGCATCAAAAGGCTCTGTAAAGGAGCAGCCAACTGTATTTGTTATTTTACAGGTATAAATTCCTGACAGCATCACAGTTATCGATTGTGTGTTTCCAACTGTTACTCCGGATGAATTTGTCCACAAATATGTAGCTGTACTTGGATCATAAGTTGCTCCAGTAGATGGTTGTGTTTCAATTATATATTTCCCAGCCAAACAGCCGCCTTGAATTACAAAATCGGGAACAATTTTAATGTTTAGTTCAACTGGTAATCTTTCAAAACTCTTACAATTAGTAGTGGTATTTACTGTTTCTGCATAAAACATAGATGATCCAACCGTATTTATAGACGGTGCACTTGCTAGTGGAGTTCCCGCTGTTGATGCTGTATACCAAACAATTGTTGTGCCCGTAGGCACAATTGCCGATGCAGTTAACGTTTGTATGTTTGGCGATGACGCACAAGAACTAAATATTCCATTAAGGTCAACTGTTGGCTTTGGTACTTCAGGATAAATTTCTAAAGTAACCTTTAGTCTTGTTGGACTTGAACAGCCATTAAGTTGACTTTCTGCATAATAATCAATACTATTTATTGTGTTTAAAGCTGGTGCAATAACACTAGTACCGCCAACTGCAGCAGTCCACCATACTATTTGTGATCCTGCAGTACTACTTGTAGCCGTTGGCAAAATGGTTTGTATCGGATTTTGTAAACATTGTCGATCAGTTACTAATAACGATGTTGGGATTGCAGGAATAGGTTTAATTTCAAGTGTTACTTTGGTTCGCGTCAAACTTTTACAGAGTGTACCGTCTGCAATACTTTCAGCATAATAATCTATCATACCAATTGAATTTAATAGTGGTAAACCAGCAATTGGTGATCCGCCAGTTGCTTCCAAATACCATGCAACTGTTGTGTCTGCAATTGGAGTTACAGAAGCAGTTAATGTTTGTGCAGGATTTTCTGCACAAGCTACAAAAACACCCAAAGGATCAACTATTGGTGCTAGCGGTACTGGATAAATTTGTAAAACTACAGGGGTTCGGACAGCACTTCTGCATCCTGGAGAACCAGCTGATCCTGCAATTGTTGCAAAATCAATAACAGTATCCAAAGTACTTGCAGAAGATAAGGTAAGATTAAATACTGCATTTGTTCCCTCTACACCAATAGCATTTGTTATAAATAAAGTTGGTAAAGTTCCAATTTCGGTAATAGTGGCAACACCAGAAGCAGATGAATTTGTAGTATTTGTAGAGGTTATTGTTGCATTAATCGCAAAAGTCTCATTAACTTCTGTTTCAATATCAGTCGTGGTTTGAATAGGTACAGTAATTGAAGTGCTACCTGCAATAATTGTTACTGTTGTAGTAGTTGATGTATAATCAAGACTCGACGCCGTACCATCGACAGTAACTAAATCTATAACTGTATTACTCACGCTAGGATTACTTAATGTTACTACAAAATTTGCAATGCTTCCTTCTTGTACAGTAGGGCTGTTAATTGTAACTGTACTTGCAGCAGCATTATCTGTTATACTTCCAGTAGCCGTTGCCGTTATATTTGCGGTATTAGCAGATGTAACCGTACAGGCCAAGTTGAAATTTTCAGTTTGCTCTTGTAAAGCATCTGTTAATAATGCAACTTCAATCGTTGCAGCGGTTTGACCAGCAGGAATAATTATTGAAGATGATAAATTGATATAATCCAAATTTGGAGAAATACTTTCAGCATAATAAGTGATTGCACCCAACTGATTTCTTGAAGGATTATTTACAATGTTACCTGCAAATGGTGCGTCAAACCATTCCACGTCAACGCCAATAGGTAGTATTGGAGTAATTGTTTGAATAGGATTCATCTCACACTCTTTAACATCCGATATAACAGGAGCTGTTGGTAGTTGAATAACAATTAATTTTAGTGGAACCACACTAAAGCAGGTCTCCAGAATATTGCTTTCAACCCTTATATAAATAGTTTGTCCAAATTGAACTGTATTTGTAAATGGCGAACCAAATAAAGCGCCAGAAGCATCAGCAATTGCAGCCGCTTCTGTTAAGTGATAGGTCAAAGTATAAAGTGCTGGATCTAAAATTCCTAAAATTTGTGATGCCTTTGTTTGCATATCAAAAATTTGAAAACCATCAGTAATTACATCGCTACAAACCACATAATCTGAAGGTACTACCGCTTGTACTGGCGGACTTAAAACAACTACAATTACATCTTCAACATCATTAACACCGCAAGATCCTTTAACAGTATATGTTCCAGAAACTGTTGCCACGTATGTAACATTTGAAGCGTTTTCTATTAAGTTTCCATTTAAAAACCATTCGTAAGTACTAGGCACATTTAATGCGTTTGTAACTCCTTCTACGGCGTTTAAGGTTGTTGATAATTCACATACAGACTGGTCTATACCCAAATCGACATCACAGCAGGTAGTTTCGCCAGATGCTGGTTCGCCAAAATTGGTTTGAACGAGTCGGATAAATCCCGGCAGATTACTGAAGTTTGTAACTAAAATAATATAGTATTGTCCCGCAATTGCATTATTAATAGTCAATGTTTCCGTAAAGCTCGGACTAAAACTACAATCAATAATATTTCCTGATGGATAAAAATTTGGGTTTGTAGTATTGTTTGGACACCCCGGAACACATGGTGCTAATAAAATTTGATCACAAACTGCAGTAGAAGCAAAAGGCCCCCAAGCAACAAAGTCAACGTCAAGGTTAGTGCCTGTAGGAAGTCCATTCTGATCAAAAACAGTATTCTGTTGTATATTGAAAGCCAAATCTCCCGTTTGATTTACTTGTAATGTGTAAAATGTTGGATTTGGAATAGAAAATAAACACGCTACTTGTGTCGGGTCGGGCAGTCCCGAAGTATTCTGATATATGTACGGGTTTTCTTCAGATGCACCACAAAAAGGAGCCGCATTTTGACAACTAGATAATGGTTTAACACAAACATCAAATATTGTAACTTGCGTTGTTGCAGAGGTAGACCAAACTCTTATAAAATAAGTTGAATTAAGTGTCAGATTTCTAACAATTGATTGTTCTGCATTATTAGCACTACAATTTAATCGTACTAAAGCATTGCACGGCCCCGAATAAACGGCAAAATTCAGATCTGGTGTAGTTCCTACAATATTTAATAAAGAAACTATCATTGTACCAGAATTTGCGACAAAACTAAACCAAACATCATCATTTGGGGTTCCAAAACATGGGGAATCAATAGGAGTGCCACTTAAAGCTGGCAACGAGGCTGTGGCGCCAATTATATTTCCTTGCGTAAGAAGATTACATTCTGATAAAGTATTTACGGGCACATTTATCGCCGTACTACATTCATCATTGGTAGCCGGTGGTGGTGGCGTTCCCACACATAAAGTAAAAGCAGCAAAATTTCCAGCGATATTGCCCGCAGAATATACTCTAACATAATATGTTGCACCTTGAGTAAGTCCTGTCGCAACAGATATTTCATTTGTATTACAGGATATTCTAACAAGTGTAGCACAGTCACCAGACAGTAACATATAATTTAAAGGAACGGTGGCTGTGGCAGGATCAGGAAGATTATTGTAAACACTAATTGTGTGAGTTGTATTTGTTGCAACAAATTTATACCAAACATCGTCATCGGTTGTACCACATCCGGCACCAGTAAATGTTGGTAATGATAAAGTTGCACCAAGTGTATTTCCTAGTGTTTCTGTTGAACTATCACATTGCCAAAATGGACTTATCGGAACAGTAATTGCTCCCAAACACTCGTCATTTACTGGTCTTGTTATAAATTTAACAGGATTTAACACGGTCCAATTACTAATTTCTGTAACAGAACATAATGATCTTATATAATATTGATAGGCTTTTCCTGGTAATAATCCAGTTACAGTAAACGGGTTTGTTCCCGCTAAATAATAAAAACCATCGCCAACAACTACAGGAGCAATACCAGTTCCAACGATTGGATCACCATTAACTGGTGGGTCTTCGCCAAATGGTGTTACAAAAATTTCCCATTGATTTGTAGTTGCTACATCTGTCCATGATAATACTGCAGTTGTGTTAGTAGTTACTAACGGATTAAAAGTCATGGCTGTTGGTTTTTGACAGCCTGAAGGTGTACAATTTCCGACGGAGTTATAAAGTACTGTTAATGGTACTTCATCTTCTAAATCGTTTTCAAAAATAACATCAGTAAAAGGATTAATTAATTCATATGATAAATCAGCAAAATTAGTTCCTGCTACACTCCAAAAAAGATCGAATTGAACTCCTGGACAAATTGGAATATTAACTAAAGCTCCATTTATATTTGCGCCACCTAAAGTTTGAACAACTATTCCGTTTTGTCTAACTTGCAATCTTGCTCCATTCCATGTATTGGGACCAATGCCAGTATCTGTTAAATTTAATAGTTGAATTTGATAATTACACTTATCAATTGTTGGACATGTAACGGTATTAAATACTTTTACAGCGGTCCATTTACTTTTATCAGTAGGAGAACAAACAGTTCGAATATAATAATAATAAATAGTCGCTGGATTTAATAATCCAACTGGAAGCGCATACGGATTTGTTCTTGGAGCATTAACCTCATGTATAATTTGTCCAGGAAAAGTTGGGTTTATTGGTACTGGGGCTGTTGGCAAAACAGGTGTTAAACTTGGGACAAATAAAATTTCCCACTTTGTATCCGTTGGTGTGCCGTTAACCCAGTTAAAAGAGGCAGTGTTTGTTGTTATTGATGCATTCACAACTGCAAAACCTGTCGGCTTAAAACAAGTTGGAATGGTTGTGAATACGCCCGGTATAGACCAAGCTGATGGATTCGGAGAGCACACAACTCTTACATAAACATTGTATGTTGTATCTGGCAAAAGTCCCGTAAAAGGAAAACTAAAAGGAGTAGTTGTAGAAGTTACTCCGGGATATAAAACGCCCGATGTCAAATTTACATCTGGTCCCGGAAAACCTGCTTCTACGATATAAATATCCCAAGAAGTAGTTGCAGGTGCATCCCACTTGATAGTTGCACTTGTGGTTGTAAGAGTTCCTGCAACAACGGCTACATTAATTGGTGGAATATCACAAACTGGTGCATTACAATTTACCGTATTCGCATATATTTGAAATCCGGCACTTCCTACTCCTGGTTGTTTTGTATACAAGGTTTGACCAAACGAGTTAATTATTGCAACTCTACATTGGGATGCTGCACTACCACCAACAGACCAAAATAAATCGAAAGGAATTCCATTACATAATTCAACAGAAACATCAACAGGACCAGCTCCACCAGTGTAGGTTGGCCCAATTTCTCCAACAATTATGTTGTTTTGACGAACTAGCATTTTTGCTCCTTGCCAACCATTATTTCCAGCATCGGTCATTCTAAAAATATGTGGACATTTATCAGTCAAACATAATGGCGTATTAAATGGGTAAGGCCCTGCCCATGCACTAAATAATCCTGGAGAGCATTCAGACCGCACCCAATATTGATATCTTGTTCCAGAAGTTAAGTCTGTAGCAGTATAAGTTGGTAAACCGCCCGTAACAGTTGTTCCTGGAATACTTGGAATAACACCGCCCAATGGCTGTACTGTAATCTCCCACGATGTTGAACCAGTTGGATTACTCCAATTTAACACAGCTTGAGTCAAACCTAGATCTGTTGCCGCTGGAATAGTACCAACTGGAGGATCACAATTTTCATATTGTAATAATAATGTATGTGCAGATGTTTGTGTTGCGGCACTTGACGAAACCAAAATATAATAGTCCTCATCTAAAACTACAGGAAAACTGTCAATAAATCTAATAGTTGAACCTGTATTTGCAACTCCCGCCAAACACGCGGCTCCACCTGCAGTTGGACATTCAGCATAAACAAATAATGAGGTGTTAATTCCAGTTGGGGTTAATCGAATACTGATAAGTCCTGTTTGAGTTGCGGTATATTTGTAAAAAACATCATTCCCATCAGTATAGTTTGTTCCCGGAGGCAATGCACCACAATTTGTACCTTGCGGAAAATTATAAAAATCAGAGAAAAAGCTTGAATTTGTAGTGTTTTGGTACGGAAGCGTAGTTATTGGAATTCCGAAATTACAATTTGTGCCAACAGGTAATGTTGTAAATAATTTTGGCCCTATCCAATCACTGCTATTGTCTGCTGTACAATTTGTTCTTACCCAATATTGATATACAGTGCCTGGAATTAAATTAATTAAATCTAATTCATAATTATTTGGAGTTTCCTGATTAAAACCCGGGGTAGCGACCGTAATTCCAGCAATTGTTGGAACGCCGGTAAAAGTTTGTGATCCAGCAGGAAAATAAACAACATCCCAATTTTCGCCCGGAACATCTAACCAATTTAAAGACCCAGTTGTAACGTTTTGATTTGAACTTGTTACAGAATCAGCAACAGGAGTTTGACATTTTTGCACTAAGCTTATTTTATCAACATTCCAGATTTCTCCACCAAAAGCTGCAGTTGGTTGTGTATACTCTTTTACCCAAGCCACATAAACTTGTTGCCCGAAATATGTGGTCGGAATGTCAACTTTCTTCTCTTCACAAACATTATAAACTGCATTCATCTCCTCCTCAGTCCATGTTTTCAAAACTACACTATATGCAGCCAAATTACTTTGATTAGCATTCGTAGATAATAATAATTTAAAAATTACACCTTGATTATCAGACACGAATTGTTTAGTCAAAAAACGAATCTGACCATTAACAGGTACTGTAAATCTTGGTGATGATAAATAATCAATTGAAGTATTACCAATGCCGATCTGATCTCGATCCATTGTTGCAGTATTATTTCCTTCACATACAAAATTAGGAACAGATCTAATTTTCCAAAATTGAAACAATCCTGCTCCAGATTGATAATAGTTCCATCCTGTTGGAAGCGTTGTGGCTGATGCTTCAAAGTTTTCGGGGAATTGTGCAAAACTATATAGGGTACAAAAAAAGGTAAATAAACTAAAAATAATTTTTCTCATGGGAATGAAAATTTAAAGTGTGTGGTTTTGTTTGGTGTTTTAAGAAGTCCAAATTTAGTAATTAAAATGAAAAATCGAATTTTTATAAAGATTTTAACTTATATAAATCCAAAAAGTATCATTTTGCTAGTATATTGTACTTTTATATTAGTGAATTGACTAAATTTGCTACTCAAAAGAAAATATGCTAGAAAAAGAAAAAACAAACTTTGAAAAAACAGTTGTTGTTGGGATTATAACTCAAAACCAAAACGAAGAAAAACTAAAAGAATATCTTGACGAACTGGAATTCTTAACGTTTACTGCTGGTGGCGAAGTGGCGAAACGATTTTTTCAAAGATTGGATAAGCCCAATCCAAAAACTTTTCTGGGAACAGGAAAAATAGATGAGATTCACCTTTTCGTAAAAGAACGAGGAATAACAACGGTGATTTTTGATGATGAACTATCACCATCACAACAAAAAAATATTTCTAAAATACTCGATTGTAAGGTTTTAGATCGAACAAATTTGATTTTAGATATTTTTGCACGACGTGCTGAAACATCTTATGCCAGAACACAAGTCGAATTAGCCCAGTGTATTTATCTACTACCAAGATTATCCGGAATGTGGACCCACTTGGAGCGTCAAAAAGGTGGTATCGGCCTTCGTGGTCCTGGTGAAACTGAAATTGAAACTGACCGACGTATTGTTCGTGATCGAATCGCCTTACTTAAAGAAAAAATAAAAACCATTGATAAACAAATGTCTGTGCAACGCGGCAATCGTGGTGCGATGGTTCGCGTAGCTCTTGTAGGCTATACCAATGTTGGTAAATCTACCTTGATGAATGCCATAGGGAAAAGTGATGTATTTGTAGAGAATAAGCTGTTTGCAACTCTTGACACAACAGTTCGGAAAGTCGTAATTAGGAATTTGCCCTTTTTGCTTTCAGATACTGTAGGATTTATTAGAAAACTACCAACGCAATTAGTGGATTCTTTTAAAAGTACACTAGATGAAGTTCGTGAAGCCGATTTGCTGCTACATGTTGTGGATATTTCACATCCTGATTTTGAAGACCATATTACTTCGGTGAATAAAATTTTATTTGATATAAAAAGTGCCGACAAGCCAACAATTATGGTGTTTAATAAGATCGACGCATACAAACATCTGACGATTGACGACGACGATTTGATGACAGAAAAAACATCAAAGCATTTTACGCTAGACGAATGGAAACAAACATGGATGAGCAATGTAGGCGCTGAAAATGCTTTGTTTATATCGGCTACAGAAAAACAGAATTTTGAGGAATTTCGCTCAAGAGTTTACGAAGCAGTTCGACAAATACATATTACTCGTTTTCCTTATAATAAATTTTTGTATCCTGATTATGAAGATGCAATTGAAAAAGAAGATTAGTTGTTGACTTCTAGTTAAGATAGGCGTTGAAGCGAAAAGCTTTGTTGGAATTTGCCTAGAAATGTGCGTATGAGTAAGCGGCCAACAGAAGCTCCCGCAATAGCAACATTTATTGCAAAATCGCAACAAACTTGAAGCGAAATATCGTAATCGCCCAAATAAAAAAAATCCCTTTAAGCAAAGACCTAAAGGGATTTTCTAAATTTTAAATTTGTATTAGAACCCAAAGTTTACTCCAATTCCGAATAATTCGCTAACTTGTACTCTTGAAATTGCATTATCATCATAAATGGTTTGCAATGTAAGGTTTGCCGACATATACTTATTAACTTTCATTACCAAAGATGTTTGATAATTGATATCCATATTTTGTGGTGTATCTAAATAATTAGAATAAAGATTCAAATTGTTTTCCCATGTTATGTTTTCCATAATAGCCGTTTTGTAGTAAGCAGAGATACTTGCACCAAATTCAAAACGATTGGTTCGACCTTGTTCCACTCCGAAGGAAGATCCATCAACTGTAAATTGTTTATCAACAAATATAAATCTTGAAGTTGCAGGCGCAAAATTGACTTTTAAATTATCGCTTTTTTTCCATAACATCCCAGGACCAACTTGTATATAAGTAGGTGAAAATAATTGTGAAATTCGTAATCCTGTTTTATCTAAACCAGCATCCATTTGTGTTCTGAAATTTCCAAATGCTGAATAATACCAATTTCCGATAGCTCTTTTACCCCAAAGTGAGTTAAGCTCTAAACGATCATCTGTTTTTGTTGGATTATCTGCTCCTTTTAGTTTCGTTAATCCATAAGCAGCGATCAACTTATTATCCCAAACAACCTTGTCTTTTTTGTAATTAAAATCGTAATTAAGACCAAGATTTCCAGCCATATTCGATGTTCCTCCACCCAACCATTCGTTGTTGAATGCTGATTGATTGAAAAGGAAGGATACTGTTCCTGCTTTTTTCCATCCGTCAGGGATATCGTCAGTTTTACGGGTTGCGGCTTCTTCGTTTTTCTTTAAGTTTTCTTTCTCAGCATCTTGCGCAAATACGAAAGAAAGGCTTAGTACTAATGATAGCGTAAGTAAAGTTTTTTTCATTTTAATAATTTTTGTTTTTGCAAATATAAAAAAATTAAGCAAAACGAAAAATTTTATGGTATTTCTTACTTTTTGGCTTTATAAAGCGGTACTGCTGAGCACGCTTCGCCATACATAATACTTTTGGCAAAAGGCTGAAGCTTCTGAATTGCTAAAATATAGGCGCTTTCGGGAACTGGTTTTTTAGAACAACCTTTTAAAATTAGAGGTTTATCTTGATATTTAGAATAATCAAGTTTGGATAAAACATCTTGATAAAGAGACGATTCGAGCGCGTCAAAACTGCCAACAACAACTTTTTTGGCATATGGCGCCACAAAAACCGTAACCAAAATCGATGCCCAAGACGGAATTATGGCATCTGTCGAACAATAAATGGCTACTAATTGATCTTGATACTGCAAAAAGTTGTAATTTTTTAAAGCCTCCCGAAAATCGGATTCTTTTAGAATAAAACCTTCATACAGCCACTGCGAAATATCGATTTGAGTTCGAATTCCGTTGATGTAATAATCTTCTAAATCGAAAACTTCGAGTTTAGAATTAGCTACTTTATTGATGATCTCTTCCATATTAGTATTCAGTTAAAGTTTCAGTTTTCAGTCACAGGTTTCAGTTTTCAGTCGCACTTTCCTGGTTTCAGTCGAATTTTCAGTTAACGATTACAAAATCATTTTAATATAGTTTGAAATTAGATTTTGAAAAATCATATTATTAATCGCTACAAACTTTGACTGAAAACTGTGACTGTAAACTGTGACTGTGACTGTAAACTGGTATTGAAAACTGAATACTTTTAAAGCATTCCCAACTCCAGTTTTGCTTCTTCGCTCATTAAATCCTTTGTCCAAGGCGGATCAAAAGTGATTTCGACTTCGGCATCTTTGACATTGGCAATAGATTTTACTTTGTCTTCTACTTCTTTCGGTAGCGACTCGGCTACAGGGCAATTTGGTGAGGTTAAGGTCATTAAGACCTTTACTTCATTATCTTCGTTAATCATCACGTCATAAATTAATCCAAGTTCGTAGATGTCAACAGGAATTTCTGGATCGTAAATCGTTTTTAAAACTTTTACAACATTTTCTCCTAGGTTTATTTCGTCTTTATATTCTTTCATTTTTTTTAGTATTCAGTTTGCAGGCACAGTATTCATAAGGAAACTTAAATAAAGAAAACTTATTTTAATTTTTTGAATCGAATGCCAATGCATACATTTTTATATTTTTTATCATCGAGACTAATCCGTTGGCTCGTGTAGCCGAAAGATGTTCTTTTAGACCAATTTGATCTATAAAATCGAGATTTGCTTCTAGGATTTCTTTTGGATTTTGATGTGAAAAAGTTCTAATCAAAATAGCAATTATTCCTTTTGTTAGTATCGCATCGCTATCGGCGGTGAAAATCACTTTGTTGGCCAATTGCTCTCCGTGGAGCCAAACTTTTGATTGACAACCTTTTATAATATTGTCTTCGGTTTTGAATTCGTCTTTTATTTTTGGAAGCGATTTACCTAAATCTATCATGTATTGATACCGTTCTTCCCAATCATCAAACATTCCAAATTCATCAACGATTTCGTCTTGAATTTCTTTTATACTCATCGTTTTGCTGGTGCTAATACATTAATTTTGTTTACAAACTTTGCAATATCTGCATGCGGAAATCCATGATCGAAGGAAAGCGATTCGTAGATTTTATCCTTATAAATAATCTTAAGATTTGCAATTGCAGCACCATCATAAAATCTTTTTTCAGTTGGCCCTTTCAATTCAGGAAATTTTTCTAAATCGAGTTTTTGAAATTCAATTAGAAGAATTTTCCAATCTGCATTAGAAATTTTTGTTCCTTCAGGCATTGTTTTAGAATCTCGGTCTTTGGATATTGAAATCATTTGGTTTTGAATGACCACTTTTTGATAATAACCACGGGTATTAGCTGAATATTCTATAATTGCTGCTTTAATATCGTTTTGGGTTTGGCTCGAACAACCTTTTCCTAAGAAAGCGGTTAATAGGACGATTGCAATTAGTTTCATTTTGATTAGTATTATGGTTTAGGTACTATCTTAAGTTCCTATTTTTTATTGTTAATTTTTATATATTTGTTCTTAACAGAGAGAATGCATACTGTGATATTTCACTGAATGTATATCTTGTTTAGCCTCAACTTGTTTGGGGCTAATTTTTTGTTTATCTTCTGTTGATGCGGCTTGTGCAAAGCCTAACAGAGAAAAATGCTCCTGCTCCTTTTCTTGAATATTATATTGATATTGAGCATCATACGCTTCATTTTTATTCCATAAATGATAAATCATTACTAATAATTTCTTTTGAACAGCAACGTAACTTTTCATTTTTATTCCATGTTTTGCATAGGTTCTGTCCCATAAATCCTTGAATGGTTTTACCTGACATTGTATGACTACTAATGAGGGCATATGCATCGCACGTCGTATTCTTGAATTGCCCCTTTTAGATATTTTTGTTTTTCCAACTCGTGTTCCAGATTGTGCCTCAATTACATCGTAACCTGCATAGGACACCAATTGTTTATAATTGTTAAATAACTCAAAACCATTAGTTTCTGCCAAAACTGTTGCGGTTGTTAAAACGCCTAGACCTTTCATTAACAAAATATTTTCGACCTTCTTTGCTATACTTTGATCTGTTTTTATGTGGCTTTTTATTGCTTTATTTAATTCTTTTATCTGTGTTTCAAACAAAGTGATGGTTTGTTGGAGTTGCTGATTTACTTCTTCGGATTGATGCATCGCAAATCCTAAAGCATCTAATTGATTTTTTAATACTGTTTTTAACTCGGTTACATTTTGATGTTGCCTTGTTAATAATCGTAATTGATAAAAAAATGTTCCCATTGGTTGCCAAAAATCCAAGCATTGTTCTGCTCCCATTTGAGCTAATCCTTTTGCATCAATGGTATCGTTTTTTGATTTTAATCCAATGGCTTCCAAATATTTCTTGGCCTTATTGGGTAAAATTATCGATACATCTAAACCTTTTTCAAATAAATAATAAGCACAGTTTTCATGATAAATTCCTGTGGCTTCCATGCAAACCACAACAGGAATTTCTTCCTTTTTATGTTTAGCAATCCACTCTTGCAAGCTCTCAAATCCTTTTTTTGTGTTTGCTATAACACAACTGGATTTTACCGCTACTTTTTGTTTTTCATCAATGATACTCATACAAGCATTGATTTTTTTACTCGAAACATCTAATCCAACAGAATACTTTAAATTCATAACGCTTTGATTTATTGCGACAAACAAAAAATTACAAGGGTCTTCGCTCATTTTTTATACAGCATCTAAATTTATAAAATAGTGCTTAAGTACTATTGAGACTTGAATCTAATTAAAACCAAGTTGATTACCCTAATGTTCACAATATCAACAATGTCGTATTTCGCCCCGATACAATTTGGCAACTTGGTTTTGCTTATCAATTTATACTATTTCAAAGACACATAAATCATATATTTTTAATCGATGTAAAGATATGAGCCCCGATTGTAGTGGAAAATCCTCGTCTCTTTTCTCAAAAAAAGAGGCGAGATTTGGGATGACAGCAGGAAAATGGTTTATAAAGATGCGCAAGCCTTTTGCTTCTGAAAAATTATTTTATATTTGTTGAAAATCGAAATTAATGAATCAGATTAAAGATATTATTGAAAAAGCTTGGATTAATCGAGAGTTGTTGAAAGACGAGACGACTCTCAAAATTATTAGAGAAGTAATTGCTATGCTAGATAAGGGCTCGTTGCGTGTTGCTGAACCAACTGTAACTGGCTGGCAGGTAAACGAATGGGTTAAGAAAGCAGTTGTGATGTATTTTCCGATTCAGAAAATGGAGACTTTGGAATCGGGAATTTTTGAGTATCATGATAAAATGTTGCTAAAAACAGGTTATGCCGAAAAAGGGATTCGGGTTGTGCCACCAGCTGTGGCGCGTTATGGTGCGTATATCTCAAAAGGCGTAATTTTGATGCCGAGCTATGTGAATATTGGCGCATATGTAGATGAAGGCACAATGGTCGATACTTGGGCGACCGTTGGCAGTTGTGCTCAAATTGGAAAAAATGTACATTTATCAGGCGGTGTTGGTATTGGCGGCGTTCTAGAACCTTTGCAAGCAGCACCAGTGATTATAGAAGATGGTGCTTTTATCGGTTCGCGATGCATTGTCGTTGAAGGCGTTCGTGTGGAGAAGGAAGCAGTTTTGGGAGCAAATGTTTGTTTGACAGCTTCTACCAAAATTATTGATGTTACTGGCGGCCAACCTATTGAATATAAGGGCTATGTACCGAGTCGATCGGTGGTGATTCCTGGAAGTTATACCAAAAAATTTGCTGCTGGCGACTACCAAGTGCCTTGCGCCTTGATTATTGGGCAGCGTAAACCATCGACTGATTTGAAAACTTCGCTCAATGATGCTTTGAGAGACTATGATGTTGCAGTTTAAGATTTAATAAAACCAATTTTTTTATGACAATTTATTCTAATTTATTAAAACTTTTTTATAAAAGAATAGCAATTTTATTAGTAATCTATCAAGTAGGACGATTTTTATTTTTAATTTTCAATCTCAATTCGTTTTCAAACGTTAAGCCGAAGGTTTTTTTTGGTGGTTTGGTTTATGATCTTTCTGCCATCGGATATATCAATTTGATTTTTGTTTTGTTGTTTTTAATTCCTATAAAAGGAATTTATAATGTTGTCTATCAAAAAATTATAAAAATAGTATTCTTTGGTGTGAACCTAATTTTTATAGCCACTAACTTCGTAGATTGCGAGTATTACAAGTTTACGGGTCGTAGAAGTTCTTTTGATTTGATTACTGCAAAAGGTATGGAGATAGAAATTTGGGGATTAATTCCAACATTTTTGAAGCAGTTTTGGTATATTCCTTTGCTATTTATAATTTTTGGGTTTATATTTTGGAAATTACTATCTGATGTAAAAACTAGTTTACCCATTCAAATCCGTTCTAAAAAAATTATTTTCAGGCAAATAGGTTTATTTATTTTAACCTTGTTCGCTTTTTTAATTTTGGGAAGAGGCGGATTTCAAAGTAAACCATTACGAATTGTTGATGCCATAGATTATTCGACCCTTGGCAACTCGGCTTTAACATTAAATACACCATTTTGTATTTTAAAATCGATGGGGAAAAAAGAAACTTTGGTCGATCCTAAGTTTTATTCGGAAACTGAACTCAAAACGATTTTTGATCCTATTTATAACACAAATCCTACTGATTCTTTTAAGAAAAAAAATGTAGTTATTGTTATTCTGGAGAGCTTCGGTAATGAAAATGTGCAAAAAGGATATACCCCATTTCTGGACTCGTTGATTACAAAATCTTACTATTTTAAAAATGGATTTGCAAACGGAAAAGTATCTATAGATGCAGTTCCAAGTACTTTGTCTAGTATACCAAGTTTGATGAATCGAGCCTTTATAGCCTCTGAATATTCATTGAATAAAGTCTATAGTTTGCCAAAAATATTCAAAAAAAAAGGTTATCGAAGTTCGTTTTTTCATGGAGCATTTAATGGAAGTCAGAACTTTGATCAATATTGTAAAGTTGCTGGATTTGACGACTACTATGGAAAAAATGAATATCCTAACGAAGGTGCTTTTGATGGTCGATGGGGCATTTTTGACGAAGAGTATCTTCAATTTTTTTGCGCTAAAATAAATACGTTTAAGCAACCTTTTTTTACAACCGTATTTACAATTTCGTCTCATCAACCATTTACAGTACCTAAAAAATATAAGGGAAAATTTCCTAAAGGCACGTCTGTTATTCACGAAAGTATTGGATATACAGATTATGCATTGCGACAATTTTTTGAAAAAGCAAAAAAACAAGATTGGTATAAAAATACTTTATTTGTATTTACGGCAGATCATACGGCAGCTTATGGCGAGCGTGAATACAAAACTACTATCGGCAAATTTAGAATTCCTATCTTTTTTCTGGATACTTCAAATCCAAGTTTTAAGGGTGTTAGTAACAAAAATTTTCAACAAATAGATATATTACCAAGTATATTAGACTATATGAATATAAAAGAAAATGTGGTAAGTTTTGGCAAATCGTATAAATCAAAAAATAACTTTGTAGTAACTTATATTGATAATATTTATAATTATGTTGAAGATGATTATTATTTGGCATTTGATGGCACTAAAACTATCGGATTGTATAATATCAAAAAAGATGTTTTGCTTAAAAATAATTTGATGAAAACTGAAGAAAAAATCAAATTAAAAATGGAAAGATTTATAAAAGCATACATACAATCTTTCAATAAAAGATTAGTTGATAATGCATTAACGCTTTATTAATGAAGATACTAGTTATTCAGCAAAAAATGATTGGCGATGTACTCGTTAGTAGCATCATTTGCAACAATTTGCGTATTGCTTATCCAAATGCACAAATAGACTATTTGGTTTACGAAAGTACTACACCAGTATTAGAAGGAAATTTGGCTATAAATAATCTTATTCTTTTTAAAAAAATACACCGTACCAGTAACAGTGCCTTTCTAAAACTAGCATTTGAAGTTCGCAAAGAAAAATACGATGTAGTTATCGATGCCTATTCGAAGCTAGAAAGCTGGGTTTTTGTGGCATTAAGTGGTGCAAAAAGAAAAATATCTTATAAAAAACCAGCTCGTAAATTTTTGTACACAGACAATGTTCCGTTTGCGATGTTCCCAAAAACAACAATGGGATTGGCAATCGAACGAAGATTATCTTTGCTAAAACCATTAGATCTAAACATCGAAATTGATCCCGTTCCTAAATTATTTGTTACTGAAAAAGAAAATCAAGACGCTTTAACATTATTTGAAAAACATAAAGTACAAAAAAACAGAAAAACTATAATGGTAAGTATTTTGGGAAGCGAAAAAAACAAAACGTTCCCGTTGACCTACATGGCAAAAATAGTTGATGAAATTGGAAAAAAATATGAGGTTAATATACTTTTCAATTATTTTCCGAAGCAACGAACTGAAGCAAAAAAGATTTTTGACTTATGTTCTGCCGTTACAAAAAATAAAATTTACTTTGATTTATTTGGAAATGATTTGCGTTCCTTTATTGCAATAATGAATACTTGTGATTTAATACTTGGCAACGATGGTGGCGCAATAAATATGGCTAAAGCATTAAATAAGCCAACTTTTATAATTTTCTCGCCATGGATAGAAAAGAAAATCTGGTCTACATTTGAGGACGGAATTCATCATAGATCTGTTCATCTAGAAGACTTTAAACCTGAATTATTTGAAAATAAATCAGAAAAAACATTAAAAACTTCAACGCCAGAATTGTATTTATATTTTGAATCTGCATTATTTCTGGATAAAATTTTTGATTTTCTAGATTTTAATTTAAATCCACAAAATAAATTTGAAAATCTTCATATCGAGGCAATAAAACTTTCATTAAGCGCCTTAATTATTACCTATAATGAAGAAAAATATATAAAAAATGTGATTGAAGATTTAGCTTTTGCTGACGAAATCATAGTTGTAGATTCGTATAGCACCGACGGAACTAAAAAATTAGTTGAAGCTGCTGCTAAAGCAAAATTTATTCAACATAAATTTTTAGATTATACCTCGCAGCGCAATTTTGCAATTGATCATGCAAAGCATGATTGGATATTATTTATTGATGCTGACGAAAAATTTACACCAGAATTAAAAGAAGAAGTTATACAAACAATTCAGCTCAAAAAAACATCGAGTGCCTATCTTTTTTATAGAACTTTTATGTTTGAAGATAAAAAATTAGATTTTAGTGGCTGGCAAACTGATAAAATTTTTAGGCTTTTCAAAAAAAGTAAAGCTCGATATGTTACTGAGCGACTGGTTCACGAAAAATTAACTGTTAACGGAAAAATTAGTAAACTCAAAAACAAACTAATACATTTTTCATATACTGATTATGATAGTTATAAAGCAAAAATGATAAGTTACGGAAAATTTAAAGCGATAGAAGAATTTAATAAAGGTGTTCGTCCAAATTTTTATCATTTTGTACTACATCCAACATATAAGTTTTGGTATCAATATGTAATAAGACTAGGATTCCTAGATGGCAAAAAAGGCCTCATCATCTGCTATCTAAACGCCTTGAGCGTTTCGGTTCGATATAAAGAATTAAAAAAAATGCGTTCTAAGTAAATTTATTTCCAAAATTTAAATTTCTGTTTGATTTTAATTTTATTGTGGTATTTAACTTGAAATTCGTTTGTATACTGCCACATTGTTTCAAAAATTTGGTTTTCACTTTCTGCTTGATATAACTTTGCATATTCATGGCTCATTACTGCTACCATTTCTTTTTTTGGAGTGAGTCGCGATAGGTTTTTCATTCGCATTTCGAATGTCATTTCGCTACGAAAATTCATTCGGTTAAGATCTACCAGATAAAAATCATACTGGTTTTGCGAAACTTTTTTGATCAATGTATTGCCTGGTGAATGATCTAAAAATTCCACTCCTTTTTGATGCAAATTATAGCAAAATTGTACAAACTGACGTAAAATTATATCATGATTGGGATAATCAGGAATTTCTACCAATTCCCGAAATGTTAAATCTGCATTAAGATGCTCACTTATATAATAACTTTTTTCTAATCCAACCAAATCAAAATTTTCCGAATATGCAATGGGTTGAGGCGTTCCGATCCCCAAGTTTTGCAATCTATTTGCGTATTCATAAGAGCGTTTTGCTTTTGATTTTCTAAAAAATTTATAAGCAATTTTATTTATAAGGTTTGGTTTTTTGAAAGATTTAATATTTAGAATAATAGTAGAATCTAAAACAAAGAGTTTTATTGTATTTCGTTTGCCATTTACAAACTCTTGACCCAAACTGGTAAAATTTTGAATGCAATTTGTTAAAAAAGCTTCTGATTTTGAAAAATCAGATTGGATTATTAGTTTCATAGAAAAAAATCAGTAAACAAAAGTAGTTATTGCTTTTTGTAATTCCAATTATTGATTTATATTTACTCAAATTTATCTATTTTATGTCAAAAACTGTATTTCTAGAAACGCACAATTTAAATAATAAAGCAACTGGTTTTGGAACGTTCAATTATGAACTTATTAAGGGCTTTAGTCAAATTGAACTAGACGATTTTAGATTAACAATAAACCATAGAAATCCGAGTATTTTAAAAAAAGAATTTGGAAAATGCTTTAATTATAATCGTTATATAAATTTAGCTCGCCATTTGCCTTTTAGAAGTCGAACTATTTATGATCTATGGCATTCTGTTAATCAAAATACAAAAGTAGAGCCGAAAAATCCAAAAAATTATTTACTGACCATCCACGATGTCAACTTTATGGAAGAAGTATCAACAAATCTAAATCATGGCGTTAATGAGCGATTTGTGAAAAAATTAGAACGTGCTACAGCAATAAACTACATATCGGAATTTGCAAAAAAACAAACACATCAATATTTTGAAATCCCAAAAGAAATTCCCGAATATATTATACATAATGGCAATCCTATATCAAAATTAGTTGCAATTGACCAATACAGAACATCGGTGCCTACCGATAAACCTTATTTTTATACTATTGGCGATTTTCTAGAACGAAAAAATTATCATTCAATAATAATGATGATGAAAAATATTACAGATTATAATCTTATTATTTCTGGAAATAAAGATAGGCCGTATGGTAAAGAAATTCAGAAAATGATCATTGATAATAAACTACAAAATAAAGTTTTTTTAACGGGTAAAGTAGACGAAGTTGGCAAGCAATATTATCTAACAAATTGTGTAGCATTTTTGTTTCCGTCTATACGAGAAGGATTTGGTTTACCTCCAATTGAAGCTATGGCTTTTGGAAAACCCGTTTTTTTGTCTGATAAAACCTCATTACCTGAAATAGGTGGGAAAGACGCTTATTACTGGAGTGATTTTGATCCAGAATTTATGAAGCAAGTACTATTTGACGGTTTGCACCATTTTGAAAGTAATAAAATAGAAATGGAAAATTTAATGCGAACAAGAGCTGCTAGTTTTGATTGGAAAATTGCTGCAGCGCAATATCTCGAAGTTTATAAAAAAACGATAGGTTAAAAATACCGTTCGAAAACAGGTTTTTTGCCGATTTTGAATATTTTTAAATGTTTAAACCATTGCCCGAAATTTTTCTTCCACAAAAAGAAATTAGAAATTTTTATTTCCTGATTATTTTCAAAAAA
Organism: Flavobacterium sp.; assembly: GCA_031422015.1. GTDB lineage: Bacteria > Bacteroidota > Bacteroidia > Flavobacteriales > Flavobacteriaceae > Flavobacterium. The sequence goes on from JANOPO010000081.1 coordinate 55,686, forward strand.
CGAAACTATTTCTTTAGGATTTATAGTTGGTACATAACCCAATGCTGCCCATTGCGTAGGTTCTAGATAAAACACATCTTTAATATCTTGATAATTGTCTTTGTTAGCTTTTTTCCATTTATTTAAAAAGGTGGTATTCACATCTTCGCGATGGCTCCAATTTTTTAATTTATATTCTAATTCAGTTTCCGAACGAGATAAAGATTCATGCAATGTAAACGAATCAACGTATATTATTCGTTCTCGTGATTGCCGGGCGTATTTATAATTAGGATAATTGGTTGCCAAAAGTACTTTACATGTGTTTTTTACGTACAATATTCCGTCGTCCAAATATTTATAAATATCAATATGGTATCCTGAAATTTGCACAGGATGTTTTTCAGGATTATCCAAATAGCTATCATATTTCCGTAAAGATTTTACAAAACCTTCAAAATCCAGAAAATATTCGTCTGCATCTACTTGTATGAGCCAATTGCCAATGCCCATTTTTAGGGACAACATATGTCGCTCGCGGGTATCCATCTGAATACCTACTAGTGAAGGAACATAAAAATTATCTCGATAAATTTCGATTTTCTTATCAACATCAAAAGCTTCGAGCCATTTAAAAAAAGAGTCATCTATTTCAAACTTATTGCCAGACCAAGTATTCAGATTTTTGTCGATGGCAATAAATATTCTGTCCGCAGCTTTGTAAACAGGCGGAATTGACAACTTTAGTTTGTCATAATCATAGGATAATAGAAAGCCAACATGAATTTTTTTCATTACAGCGCCTTTTTATTGTTTTGTATTTGAATTAGGCAAAAATAATAATAAAAAATTTAAATTGAGCTTTAATAATTTCCAAGCAAATTTGTGATTTTTAATTTTTTGAAATTGCAAAAATCTTTTCGAATTCAACTGACTTACTACTTTATAATCATCATGAAAAGCTGGAAAAAACTTTTTTATGGTTTGGTTTTTTTCATCTTCAAAAAGTTGAGAAGATTCTGGCCTTGAAGAAATTCCATTAAAATCATATAACGCTATCGTCTTGTTTAGATATTTATAGGGTATATTTTCTTTACAGATTAATACCGTAAAAAATTCCCAATCTGAAGCGATTTTATAATTTTCGTTATAGTAAAAATACTTTTCAAAAAGATTACGTTTTATAAATGTTGATTGATGGTTTATAGAACTTGTGTAAAAAAAAGAAAAATTTAGTTTGCTCGAATAGGTTTTAAGCCTCTTAGAATTTGAACTTACTTTATAATTGTTTCCATAAAAAATATCGTGTTGATTTGTCAATTCTGGCAAAATATCTTCGAGAACTTGATTGTTATAAAAGCAGTCTCCGCTGTTCATAAATAGCACAAATTCGCCAGTTGCTATTTTTATTCCTTTGTTCATAGCATTGAAAACTCCTGAATCTGGTTCAGAAACTATGTGTGTAATTAGGTTTGCATAATTGGTAAGTATTTCTTTACTACCATCCGAGCTGTTGCCATCAATAACAATATATTCAAATATGGCTTGGGTTTGATTAATAACGCTTTCTATAGTTTTTTGAAGACCATTTTTGTCGTTATAATTAATTGTTATTATTGATAGTTTGATCATATTCCAAAAAATTTATCAATTTTTAAATATAATTTTTCAGTGTCATTATTATCAGAAAAATAATCTTGTGCTTCGTTACTTATTTGTTTATAAAACTGCTTGTTGAGTAGTAAATTGTTAATATTATTCGCAAACTCTACTGGGTCGTTAGTTACCAAACAACCATTTTTTGTTTTACTAATCATACCATCTACGCCGCGTTCAGTGCAAACGATAGGTAGTCCATATGATAATGCTTCGATAACTTTTATTTTGAGTCCCGTGCCTGACAAAATTGGACAAATTGCAATTTTTGAACGGCTGTAAACAGCAGTCAAATCCTCTAAATAATCTATTTTGGTTACATTGTTGAAATCTTCAAAATGATTGGTGATTTTTCCAACTACCAAAATTTTTAAATCTAAATTTAATCTTGGATATACCTCTGTAAAAAACCAGTTTACAGATTTTATATTATGCGGATTGCTACTAGCCACATAAATCAGGTCATATATTTTATTGATTTGACTTTTTTTATAATTGTTCTCAATAAGGTGCGACACAATGTGAATAGGCTTGTCAATAAATTGCGAAAATAAATATTTTTCCTCAGTCGATATTACAAAAATTTCATCAAAATGCTTTAATAAATTTATTTCAGTTTCAAAATACTTTCCAAGTTCAAAATTTTTAACATGTTGAAATTGCGATGTTAAAAAATCATGTGTATCGATAAATGTTTTTGCGTTTTTTAGGTTTTTATTTTTGATAATTAATGAAGCCCAGCACGCATATGATATAATGATAAAATCGTAAGAATTGTTTTTTAAAATTAAATCAAAATGCTCTTGATGTCCAAAAATTGGCCTTTGAAAATACTTAATTTTTTTAAAAATTTTATTTGGCAATGAAAAATTAAAAAAATAACGAAACTGATTTTTACTTCTTTGATATCTTTTTAATAGATACCCATCATTGATAAGATCTTTATTTTTGAGAAGATCAAGATCAGATTCTGCGAAGGTTTTTGAATGTTCGCTAACAAAGTCGATGGTGATTTTTCTGTTTTTAAAATATTGTAATAAAGACAAAGCCCTAGCATTATTGCCTTGGGTAAATACTAGAGGATTTTCAGGATAGAAATATAAAATTTTCATTTTTTGTTTGGTAAAAAAAGTAAAATAAGATTAGAAAATCCTTTAAGGAACTTCCATGCTGTAGGAAACTCTTTGATGTATAAAATATTTAATATTCTTTTAGATTTCAACACATTTAAGCCTTTATATTCTTGATAATCTGATATATACATTTTAAAATACTTATTCATTACAGTATCAGTTTCTTGTTTTATAACCGCTTTGTACGTTGGATTAGATGATATTCCGTCAAGATCATAATAGGATACAGTTTCTGGTATATGTTGGTATGAAATATTTTTAACACAAAGTGCATAAATCATAAATTCCCAATCAGAAATTACTTTAAAATCTTCATTATAATAAAAAATTTCTTTAAATAAGGTTCTTTTTATAAAACACGTTTGATGGCATAAACTATTATCAATAAAAAATTTGAAAGTTAACTTGTCAGGATAACTTACAAAAACATCGCCTTTTGGATATTTAAAAATAGCATCACCAAAATACAAATCTTTCTCGCCATCGATTTTTTTTTGAACGTTTTCTATAGTTTTCTCAGAAAATAGCACATCACCACTATTCAAAAAAAGTAAAAAATCACCTTTTGCAAGGCGTATACCTTTGTTCATCGCATTATAAATTCCTGAGTCATTTTCGGAAATCCATACGAGGTCTGTACTGACTATTTCTTCTAGAAATTTTTTACTGCCATCTGTACTTTCACCGTCAATAATAATGTACTCAAAATCTTTAAAGGATTGTGAAGCTACACTAGCAATGGTTTTTTTCAAACCATTGATGTTATTATAGTTGATTGTTATGATTGATATTTTATTCATTTCAGTTTTATTATTTTTTCCAAAATTTATATTTGTTTTTAGATTTTGGTATAACTGCAACATCTTCAATAAATTCTTTTTTTAGCGTAAACTTATCTGCTTCTTTATGAGGTAAAAAAAGAATTGGATGCAAGATATTTGCATCCATGTTAATAGCTAATAAATTTGAAAAATCATCGTCGACATTATGGGTATGCGTTGCGTTTTCTCCAAAACCTATATTAGTTATCAAATTACTATTTGGTATTATTGATAATCCGTTGTTGAACATGTTGGTAATAGCCCATTGAAAATCCCAAGTATCTATTTTATTTTCTAGCAATTTATTAAAAATAGAATTCCAGCTTTTTGACAAGTGAGCATCGTCAAAAATAATGTTAAATGCTTTTTCAGTATTTAAGTTTTTATATATTTTTAATTCAACATCATAATCTTTCCAGGCTCTGCGCCAAGAAGCCCAACCCCAAACGTGGGTCAAATTTGAAAAGTAATAACTATCGTCACCACGTTTATTACCCATTTGCAGATTACTTCCACCAATATGATATATTCGAGTATCGGTTTTATAAAAGTCTAACATTTGATCGCAAAACCTAAAAAAATCCTGGTTTGGTAGACAATCGTCTTCCAGAATTATGCCTTGCTCTTCGTTTTGGAAAAACCAATCTATTGCAGACGAAACTGCATATTTACATCCTAAATTATCTTTTCTGAATAATAATTTTACATTACAATCCCAATCAACATTATTAGAAACTTCTCTTGCGAGTTGACAAACTTTATCTTCATTTTGTATCTGATCTCGAGGCCCATCAGCAGCAATATAAAGGCGAGAAGGTTTCGATTTTCTAATCTCGTCAAATACTCGAATAGTTAACGCAGGTCTGTTAAAAATTAAAAAAAGAATTGGAGATTTAGTATAATAATTTTGCATTAAGTAGTATCTAATTCATAAATTTTTGCTTGTACACATCTGCGATTCCTTCTTTAAGTTGAATGGAATATTTCCAACCTAGCGCATTTAATTTTGAAGTATCAGTAAGTTTTCTGGGAGTTCCATCGGGTTTCGTAGTATCGAAAACAACTTCGCCTTCATAGCCAGTTATCTCCTGTATCAAAAATGCTAAATCCTTTATAGAAATTTCTACTCCAGACCCAATATTAACAAATCCTTTTTCGTTATAATTTTCCATTAGGTATACACATGCGTTAGCCATATCGGTTGCGTGTAAAAATTCTCTGAGTGGACTGCCTGATCCCCATACCGTAACTTGCTTGTGAGAATTTAGTTTGGCTTCATGAAACTTTCTTAGTAATGCGGGCAACACATGTGAATTTTGTAAATCATAATTATCGTTAAGACCGTACAAATTTGTGGGCATAACTGATATAAAATTACAGTTGTATTGATCTCTGTATGCATCGCACATCTTAATTCCGGCAATTTTGGCAATTGCGTATGGCTCGTTTGTTTCTTCTAATAATCCTGTTAAAAGGTATTCTTCTTTCAATGGCTGTGGTGCCATTTTTGGGTAAATGCAAGTAGACCCCAAAAAAAGTAATTTTTTAACTCCATTTTTATAACTGGCATGTATTACATTGCTTTGTATCATTATATTTTGATAAATAAAATCTGCCCGTAACGTATTGTTAGCTTCTATTCCTCCTACTTTTGCAGCAGCCAGGAAAACATATTCTGGCTTTTCAGTTTCAAAAAAATGCGCAACTTCTTTTTGATCTGTCAAATTTAATGCACTAGATGTTTTGTACACAAGATTTTTAAAACCTTTGGCCTGCAAATCTTTCAAAATTGCACTACCAACCATGCCTCTGTGACCAGCAATATATATTTTAGAATCTAACTTCATTATATTTTTTTGACGTTTTAAAATTTAAATTTAGAATGAAATTATTTTATTGATTTATAAAAAATTTCTTTCTTAAAAATCTCTAAATCCGCTTGTATCATCTCTTTAACAAGCATCTCGAGCGTATATTTGGGTTTCCAACCTAACTTTGTTTTGGCTTTTGTATTGTCACCAATTAGTAGTTCTACTTCGGTTGGTCTGAAATACGTTGGGTCAATTTTGACCACAACTTGACCGACTTTGAATTTATAATCGGTATTGTTTATTGAAACTACTGTTGCTGTTTCATCAACGCCCTCGCCTTTAAAATCTAATGTCACGCCTACTTCATCAAACGACATTCTTATAAACTCTCTCACCTCTGTAGTTACGCCAGTTGATATTACAAAATCTTCAGGTTTTTCTTGTTGTAGTATTAACCACATGGCTTCTACATAATCTTTAGCATGGCCCCAGTCTCTTCTTGAGTCTATATTACCCATATACAATACATCTTGGATACCCAAAGCCATTTGGGCCACTGCTCTTGTAATTTTTCTTGTTACAAATGTTTCTCCTCGTAGCGGACTTTCGTGGTTAAATAAAATTCCGTTACAAGCAAACATATCATAAGCCTCGCGATAATTGACTGTTATCCAATAGGCATACATTTTTGCGACAGCGTAGGGTGATCTTGGATAAAAAGGAGTAGTTTCTCTTTGAGGAACTTCTTGCACTAATCCATACAACTCTGATGTGGATGCTTGATAAATTTTGGTTTTCTTAGTCAACCCCAATAAACGAACAGCTTCTAAAATTCTTAAGGTGCCAATACCATCAGCATTTGCTGTATACTCTGGCATGTCAAAACTTACTTTTACATGACTCATAGCGCCAAGATTATATATTTCGTCAGGTTGCGTTTCTTGAATAATTCGAATCAAATTCGTTGAATCATTCAAATCGCCATAATGCAATTTAAATAATTGGTTATCAATATGCGGATCTTCATATAAATGCTCAATACGTTGGGTATTAAATAAAGAACTTCTTCTTTTTATACCATGAACCATATATCCTTTTGATAATAAAAGTTCAGATAAATAAGCTCCATCTTGACCAGTTACTCCTGTAATTAATGCTACTTTCATAATTTATTATGTCTTTATGTTTATTCGTAATTTCTTTGTTCCTCGTCAAGTAATAGATCTAATGTATCGAAAATACTTAGTTGATAATTCCAATTTAAAGCTGTTTTTGCCTTTGTGTTATCACCATAAATATCAATAATTTCGGCCGGACGATACAGATCATTACTGATTTGACAAAAAGATTGATTTATATTTAATTTTTTAAAAATGTAGTATATTAATTCTCTCAAAGATACGGAAGCACCAGAGCAAATTAGATAATCGCCTGCCAAGTCTTTTTGCAACATCAGATACATTGCTTCAACATAACTTGGCGCATACCCAAAATCTCTTTTAACATCAATATTTCCCACATATAAAACCTTTTGCTCTCCTTTGCTTATTGCAACACTTTCTTTTATAATTTTTTTTACAAAAAAACTATTTTCTCTCAAATACGACTCGTGATTAAATAAAACGCCGCAATTGATATGCATATTATAACTTTCTCGATAATGAATGCATGTAAAATGCGCTGCCGCTTTTGATATTGCATAAGGGCTTAATGGATGTAATATACTATTTTCAGTTATTGGCAAATTATTTACCTTACCAAACATTTCGCTACTGCTAGCTTGGTAAAATCTGATCTGTTTGTCTGTATTTTTAATCGTTTCAAGTAAATTAAATACACTTAATGTGTTAAACTCAAAAGTTGCTATCGGATTTTTGAACGATAAAAAAACAGAACTTTGGGCAGCTAAATTGTAAAACTCTGAAGGATTATATTTTTCAATTAAATTTCTAACTTCTGTTATGTTCAATAAATCAATCTCGACCAACTCAACCTTATGTCTAATATTTAAATAATCTAAACCAAAGTAAGATTTGGCTGTTACTTTTCTTGTAAGACCAATAACCTTATATTTAAGATTAATTAAAATTTGTGCCAAGTAAGATCCGTCTTGCCCAGTAATGCCCGATATTATGGCAACTTTTTCTATCATGCTGACGCGCTTTTAAAAACTTTTTTACATGATTGCGCCGTATTATTCCAACTAAAATTTGCTGCTTGGCGGATTCCCTTTTCAATATATAATTGCCTGAACTTCTTGTCATCCAATAGTTGTTGAATTTTTGATCTTAAATCTAAAGCATCATTTAATCTAAAATATACACCTGCATCACCCGCAACTTCGGGAAAAGAGCTATGATTTGCAAGTACAACAGGACATTGACTGGCCATTGCTTCGAGCACTGGGATACCGAACCCTTCATACTCAGATGGAAAAACAAAACATTTAGCATTATAATAATAGGCCGCTAGTTCGTCTTCTTTAAAACTAGTTTGTAGTACTTGATCAACAATTTTTAGATCTTTCAATAATTTAATTTCTTCATTAGTAAATTTGCTGCCACCTGCTGCTACAACAAAAAGACTTGGATTATCATTTAAAACTGGAGCGATAGCATTAATGAAAAAATTGAAATTTTTATAAATTGATCTATTCCCTACAAATAAGATATAATCATCGGGGACAACAATTTTTTTATTAACGTCAGATGTTATGCTGTGTGACAGATATACAACTTCAATTTTAGAAGCATCAGTCTCCGGATAAAATTTCAGAATATCTTGTTTAGTACTCTGCGAGATTGCTATAATTTTAGTCGCTTTTTTTATTAGTGTTTTTTTGTTAATTGCCGTTTGTTTATCATCGACAAAATACTCTGGAAAAAGTTCATGAATCATATCATAAACTGTTAATACAAATGGTTTATTACCAATAAAATTTAAAAAATATGGATCATAATAGGTTGGTACAAAAACATCAAAATTATTATTTTTTACTGTTTCACTAAATATTTTTTCTGTTTTTTTTTTGATTAAAGAGCGGGTGCTTATTCCAAATTTGGGCAAAATATTTAAAATTTTAAATATTATTTTATTTTTCTTCAATATCAAATTACTCGCTTTCAAATAAACATTAGTAGTTTCGTAAATTGGCAAAACAACTTCGACATCATCATGCTTTTTTATACGAGCAAAAATTTCCGTATAATATCTGGATATACCACCATAGGTTTGCATGTTAAAAATTTGAGGATCAACTATAATTCGCATTCTTTTTCTTTTGGTGTAAAAACAATAATCGCAAAGTTAAATTTATTTAGGAAAAAAAAGTATTTTCGTGCAAATAAAATAATTTTATGAAATGTAAAATTTGTAACTCGCAATCCAATAAAATTTTCGAAAAAAAAGTACTTCTAAAATATAATGTAGCCTATTATAGATGTGAATCTTGCCTGTTTGTGCAAACCGAAGAACCTTATTGGCTAGACGAGGCGTATCAATCCGCAATAACATCACTTGACATAGGCCTTCCTTATCGAAATATTATATTACGAACAGAATTAGAAAAAATTATTGATTCTTTTTTTCCTGAATCAAGCACCTATCTAGATTTTGCTGGAGGATATGGCTTGTTTGTAAGGCTAATGAGGGATAATGGCTTTAATTTTTACCGGCAAGATGACTATTGTGAAAATATATTTGCAAAACATTTTGATATTGCGGATATACAATTGGATAAATTTGATCTAGTGACTGCATTTGAGGTTCTTGAACACTTTAATAATCCTATTGATGAAATTACTAAAATATTCAACTATTCGGATACTGTAATATTTACTACAGAATTAGCTCCAGAATCAACAGAAGAAATAGAAAATTGGTGGTATATCGCACAAGAAACTGGCCAACATATTGGTTTTTTTAGTAAAAAATCAATGGAGTATATTGCATCAAAATTTAAGAAAAATTATTATTGCAAGGACGGAAAGATTCATGTTTTTACTTCAAAAGATATTGATGAATATAGGATCAATTATGCTTTTTTTGATATAAAACGATATGAAAAAAAGAATTTTTGGGGAAAAACAATACATGTTAATTATTATAAAGAAAGAGAATCTTTGTTAGATGCAGATTTTCAGTACATCAAAAAAATATTAAATAAATAACTCATGGATATAAACACCGAAATCCATAACGCTTACGAAGTCATTAAAAATGGCGGCATTATACTTTATCCGACTGATACTGTTTGGGGAATTGGCTGCGATGCCACCAATGCTGAAGCTGTAGCGAAAATATATAAACTAAAACAAAGAGCTGAAACCCAGAGTATGATTTGCCTCATGAATGGTGAAAAAATGATGTATAACGTCTTTAAAGATATTCCGGAAGTAGCATGGCAAATTATGGATTTGTCTGAAAAACCAACAACTTTAATATTAGATAATCCTCGGAATGTTGCGCCAAACTTAATAGCAACAGATAAAACCCTCGGAATCCGAATCGTCAAAGAGCCTTTTTGTTTCAAACTTATGGAACGAATGAAAAAACCACTCGTTTCTACATCGGCTAATATTTCGGGACAACCAACGCCTATTGCATTTAAAGATATTAGTCCCGAAATTATAAAAGGTGTGGACTATGTTGTAAATTTGCATCAAGATAAAATTGGAGGAAAACCATCAACAATAATCAAACTAACTAGTGATTGTCGAGTTACAGTTTTAAGAAAATAATTTTTCCACGGCTAATTCGCTACTTTATTTATACAATGGAAGATTTAATTTATAAAGAAGAATGTTATAAAATTGTTGGAATATTATATGAAGTACACAAAAATCTTGGCAAGGGGTTTTCAGAAATAGTATACAAAGATGCGCTTGAGTTTGAGATTAATGAAAACAATATTGTATACCAACGCGAAAAAGAATAAAGTGTTAAATACAAGAATTCAATTCTTAAACATAAATTTTATGCAGATTTTGTAATCGATAATAAAATTATTCTTGAAGTGAAAACTGTAGAATGTTTTAATGCAAGTCATTTCAATCAATGTTTAAATTATTTAAAAATTTCAGGTAACAAATTAGCACTTTTGGTCGATTTCAATTTAGTTTCACTTGATTATAAACGCATAGTAGATTCAAAAAATAATTAGCGACTTCGCGGTGAAAAATATGAACTATACTAAATCCCTAAAAAATAAAATTTTCGAAGTCATCTCGAAAGCCTCCCAAGAACTCCAGCTCGAAAGCTATGTTATTGGCGGTTTCGTGCGTGATTTGATCTTAAAAAGAGATTTCAAAAAAGACATCGATATTGTAGCAGTTGGCTCCGGAATTGAGCTAGCGCTAAAAGTCTCGTCGCTGCTTCCAAAAAAACCAAAAGTTCAAGTTTTCAAAACTTACGGAACGGCAATGCTAGATTTTGAAGGCATCGAAATCGAATTTGTTGGAGCAAGAAAAGAATCTTACAATTTTGAATCTCGAAATCCAGTAGTCGAAAACGGAACGTTGCAAGACGATCAAAACCGTCGCGATTTTACAATAAACGCATTAGCAATTTCATTAAATTCAAACAATTATGGCGAACTTCTTGATCCGTTTGATGGAGTAATTGATTTAGAAAAAAAAACTATAAAAACACCATTAGATCCAGATATCACTTTTTCTGACGACCCGCTACGAATGTTACGAGGTATTCGATTTGCAACACAATTGGGATTCGAAATAGAAGAAAATTCTTTGCAATCGATTACCAAAAATGCAGAACGAATCAACATCATATCGGGCGAACGGATTGTAGATGAACTAAATAAAATCTTGTCGACCGATAAACCATCGATTGGATTTTTGTTACTTTTTAAAACTGGTTTGTTAGATATTATTCTTCCTGAATTAACTGCGCTAAATAATGTGGAAGAAATTGATGGTCATACCCACAAAAACAACTTTTATCATACATTTGAAGTGGTCGATAATATTTGTCTAAATACCAACGATGTTTGGTTGAGATGGGCGGCTTTGCTGCATGATATTGGTAAAGCGCCAACCAAACGCTTTAATAAAAAACAAGGTTGGACATTTCACGGGCACGAATTTTTGGGCGGAAAAATGACCAAAAAAATCTTCGAACGTTTGCGAATGCCTTTGAATCAGAAAATGAAATTTGTTCAAAAAATGGTCATGATGAGTTCTCGCCCAATTGTGCTTTCGCAAGATTTGGTCACTGATTCTGCAGTTCGTAGGTTGGTTTTTGATGCAGGCGAAGATGTCGAAAGCTTGATGACTTTGTGTGCTGCTGATATTACAACCAAAAATCCGTCAAAATTTAAGAAATACCATACTAATTTTGAAATAGTTCGACAAAAAATTATTGAAGTCGAAGAACGAGATTCGGTTAGAAATTTTCAACCTCCAATTTCTGGCGAAGAAATCATGGAAATATTCAACTTGAAACCTTCAAGAGAAATTGGAGTTTTGAAAGAAGCTGTAAAAGAAGCAATTTTGGAAGGCGAAATTCCAAATGACTACCAAGCTGCCTATGACTTTGTTTTGAAACGAGCAGAAAAAATGGGGTTGAAGAAAGTTTAATAATTATATTTTTTTGTAACTTTACACAAATTGTAAGTTATGAGCGTAGCAGAAATAAAAACGAATATTATCAATGAAATTTCATCTCTCGATGATATATTGAAGTTAGAAAAAATAACCAAAATTCTTGGAATTGATATGCCAAAAAAAGATATTTATGTTTTTTCTGACGAACAACAAAAAAAAATAGATTTTGCATTAAAACAAGCAGAAAATGGAGAATGCATCTCTGATGAAGAAGCTGAAAAAGAAATTCAGACATGGTTAGAAAAATAACTTGGACGCCTAGTGCAAGAAAATCAAGACTAGAAATTTTTAGATACTGGGATAATAGAAATAAATCAAAATTATATTCGCAAAAATTAAATGCAGAATACAAAAAAGCATTATAGAAAGTCAGTAAAATTCCTGAAATCGGAATTGAAACAAATATCAACCATGTAAGATTAATTTTGGTTTCTCATTTTGAAATTATTTTTTTAATTACAGAAACTCAAATTAAAGTCTTAAACATTTAGAACACAAGACAAAATCCAAAATATCATTCAATTAAATAAAGCTGAAATTAGTTTCAGAATCAATGAAAAAAAACTTCCTAATAACTGCCAAAATTTCTCTAATCTTAGTTTATTTAGTAATCGTTGCAGGTGCATTGGTGCGCATGACTGGATCCGGAATGGGTTGTCCAGATTGGCCAAAATGCTTCGGATATTATATTCCACCAACCGATATCAAAGAATTATTATGGACACCAAACCACAATTATTCTGAAGATCAAGTCATAATAAAAGACGAAAAACTACTTGTCGTAATTGCCGATTTCAAATCGACAGCAACCTTTAGCGAAACACAATTTCGACCATATACCAAACATGATTATGCTGTTTTTAATGCCGTCGAAACTTGGATTGAATATATCAACCGTTTGATTGGTGCCGTGGCTGGATTAGCCGTTTTTATAATGGCCATCATATCTTTTAGCTATTGGAAAACCAATAAAAAAATAACGATATTTTCATGGATTACGGTTGTTATGATGGGCTTTCAAGGTTGGTTGGGCGCAAGAGTAGTTTATTCAGTTTTGAATCCACTGAAAATTACAATTCACATGATTGTTGCCTTGCTAATTGTGGCGGTTTTGCTTTATATTATTAAAAAAGCTACAAATGAGAACGGTGTTTTTTTGATCGATTTTAAGTTTAAAAATATTGTTTTCGTTACTTTGTTTTTAACTTTCATTCAGATAATTCTTGGAACACAAGTACGGCAATATGTGGACGAAATGGTGAAAATTTTAGGTTATAACCAGATGCAAAAAGTATTAGAAAATCCAACAATAATATTTTACATCCATCGTTCGTTTTCGATTTTAATACTTGGATTAAACTTGCTTCTATTTTTTAGAAATCGAAAATTGAATTTAGGTTTTCACAAAATAAATTGGGTTATGCTCTTGATTGGAATTGAAATTATATCAGGAATGGCGATGTATTATCTTGACTTTCCTTATACATCGCAGCCAATACATTTGGTAATTGCTTCTTTATTATTTGGAGTTCAATTTTATTTGGTTTTGGAAAATCAAAATAAAACAAATTCATGAAAGCACTTTTATTAATACTCTTATTTATATCAAGTAATTTAATTATGTCGCAAAAATATACACCCCAAGAAAAAGGAAGTAAAATTGAATTTGCAATTAAAAATATTGGAATCAGTGTTCCAGGAAATTTTAGTGGACTTGTTGGAAATGTAATTTTTGACAGCAACAATCCTCAAAATTCAGAATTAAATTTTTCGGTTAATTCAAATTCAGTAAACACTCAAAACGCAGCTCGAGATAAGCATTTGCGCAAAGAAGAATATTTTGATGTTGATAAATTTGCAAAAATTAGCTTTGAATCTTCTAAAATTTCTATTGCAAAACGAATAAACCGTTATGAAGTTGAAGGAATCATAACTATAAAAGGAATTTCAAAACCAATTAAATTTGAACTTTTAGTATCCGAAAAAAACAATAATTTAGAACTCAAGTGTGCCTTCGAAATAAATCGTAGAAACTTTAAAGTTGGCGGAAATAGTTTGGTCTTATCCGATAACGTAAAAATGAATATTTTTATACTTTGTACAAAATAATAATTTATACCAATGCTGTAATTTCAGGTTTAAAATCTAAACTTGGCAATTCGATAGATTCAATTAACTGATCTTCTAATAAACATGCCCAAGATTTGATATACAATATAGTATCCGATTTGAGATTTCTATTCAAAAAAGGAGCTCCAATTTGGTTTAAAATATCCGAATCAGAAAGCCACTCAAGATGCCGTAAATCTTGACGAGTAAAACCAAAATCAATCATTTTTTCAATAATCAAATCCATTGGCAAACCCGAAGTTGGACAATAATCTATCAATTGTTCTGACCAATCACCTCGTTTCTCCAAAGCATATTTCTGTATTTCGGCTCTAGAAAATGAAGTAATAGTTTGTGCCAAATTGCCGCAATTGCAACTTCCCATATGACCCCATTCATAGCGATTACCGTTTTCTAATTGTGTTGCTGTTTTGCGTAACGCTTCAATAATTTTGAAAGTTGGTTGTGCCATTTGTTTTGAATTTTATCTAAATTAATAATTTAATTATAGTACAAATATAAATAAGTAAAATAATTTTAAAGGTAAACAAATTGTAAATTTTAAACTACTTTTGCCATTCGACTATATTGTCATCAATTTTTTGCACTACGCCCTCAAATGTCTAAACTTGCTCCAAAAGATAAATTCCTAGATTTATCAGATTATGCAAGACCTTTTGGTAAATTTCTAGCCAATTCGCTCAAAAATAGTAGCTTCACTCCTATTCATGTCACTATTTTATTTGGAATTTCAGGTTTGATTGCAGTTTGTTGCCTTGTAACAAATCATTATTATTGGGCTGCTTTTTTTATTATTCTGAAATCAGGAATTGATGCTGCCGATGGCGAATTGGCGCGTTTGAAAAATACACCTTCTTATGTAGGACGATATCTGGACAGTGTTTTTGATATTATATTGAATTTTATGATGTTAATGGCGATATGCTACGTATCTAAAACAACATTTTGGTCTACTATGATTGCCTTTTTCGGAATTCAATTGCAAGGAACTTTGTATCACTATTATTATGTAATTGTACGAAATAAATCTGTCGGTGGCGATGCTACTAGCAAAATTTTTGAACATAAATCACCTAGAGCACTACCTGGTGAAAAACAAAAAAATGTAGATATTTTATTTTATATCTATACCTTTTTCTATGGATTATTTGATACAGCAGTACATTTTTTAGATAAAGATGCATTTAAGGTAAAATCGTTTCCGAAATGGTTTATGACTTTTTTATCAATGTACGGATTGGGTTTTCAATTATTGATAATAGCGATTATGCTTCCGATAGGATTGATAGAATATATTGTACCCTTTTTTATATGGTATACAATTATGATGTTTGTAATCATAGGATTCCGAAAAGTATATTTTAGAGTTTAATCTTCTTCGTAAAAGGCGTCGTAGCGCGCCGGAATTTGTGGATCGTATAAAATACAATTGAATTCTTCAAGAATTGCAACCAACTTATCCATGGTTTTTCCTTCGGTGCCATAACAGTCTATTTTGATGGCTTGCGATGTTGATCGTATATGAAAAGCGCCATTTCCTGCAAGGTTTTTATAACTAGATTCGTCAACTTTATCCCAAGTTGCAAATTGATTCTCGATTCGATTTAAGATTACTTGGGCTTGAATTTCTTCTAATCCTTCTACTAATTGTGCATCACAGATGGCTTCATAAACCAAATGATGATTTAGATAAAAACCTTCTTTATAATTCCAAAATAAAAGCTCGTACATCTTAGTTTCTATTAAATATAAAAAATGATTGATAGTGATGGTTGAAAATAATTTGAATGCATTATTTTTACAAATATAAAAAAATTAATCATGAAGCCAATTAATCCAAATGACTTTAAAGTTTCAGAAACTATTAAATTGTCTAATATTCCAACCGAAATAATTATAGAATCCTCCGACGAAGAGAAAAAATTAGCTTTAGATAAATTACAGATAAAGTTGAGCAAATGGCAAGATGCCATGTATGCTCACAACAAATATGGAGTTCTTATTTGCTTACAAGGAATGGATACAAGCGGAAAAGACAGCCTTATTAGAGAAGTTTTCAAAGAATTTAATCCACGAGGTGTTGTCGTACATAGTTTTAAAACGCCAAATTCAACAGAGTTAGAACATGATTATTTATGGCGGCATTATTTGGCTTTGCCAGAAAAAGGAAAGTTTGCAATTTTTAATCGTACACATTATGAAAATGTCTTGGTTACTAGAGTGCATCCTGAATATATTTTGCATGAAAATTTACCAAAAATTAATAAAATTGAAGATATAAATCACGAATTTTGGGATAAACGAATGACGCAAATCAATAATTTTGAAAAACATATTGCAGAAAATGGTACTGTCGTTTTGAAATTTTATTTTCATATGAGTAAAAATGAACAACGAAAACGTTTACTGAAGCGATTAGAAAATGAAGAAGATAACTGGAAATTTTCAGTTGGTGATTTAAAAGAAAGAGAGCGATGGGATGATTATATGACTTACTATGAAGATGCAATCAACAAAACCGCTACAAAAAATGCGCCTTGGTATATAATTCCGGCAGACGATAAAGATATGGCAAGGTATATTGTTGCTGAAATAATATGGGAACAAATGCAAAAACTAGAAGATGTTAAAGAACCAAAATTAGATGCTAAAGTTTTAGCGAACCTTGATTTTTATAAAAAAGAACTTGAGAAATAAAAAAGCTTATAAAATAAAAATACTTTTTCTAACTTGAAAAAGCATTTTTATTAATGTTGAAAAATACAACATACTATTTAACACTAATTTTTTGAGAAAATTGGTTGCCGCTTTCTACAATTTCAACAATATAAATACCTGAATTTTGAATCGGATTTATCGCAATCTCATTTCTATTTGCAGCTAAAGAAATATTTTTCGAATCTAGTAATTTACCATTCAAATCATAAATATTCAAAATAGACTTCAAAATTGTTGCTTTTGAATTAATAACCAATAACCCAGATTTTGCCTCACTCGAAATTAGTGTTAAGTTAATACTGTCAAAACTACCAGTAGCTAACATAGGAAATGCTAATTCATTCCAAGTTTTCGCAACACTAACAAGACCTGCTACACCTATTGGCAAACCATTACTCCAGTTTTGACGAAAAGAAAGTCGATCTAAATTTCCACTTTGATCTGTTCCTGAATTAGTAAATACCGTTGGCGTCGCTGGTAATCCATTTGCAAAAACAGGATCTATATATATAGAAACAGAGTCATCGTTAGTGCCTACTACTTGCGAATATTTTATAATTATTAAATGATCTTGATTAAAATTGTACGAATTTGCAGAAAATGAAATCGTATTTCCGTTGGCTCCTTTTGCAGTACCCAAAAAGAAACCACCGGCTGCAGGAGTAGCATACAATCTAAAAGAGGTATTAAAATTATTATCGCTCATTACTCTAAAAAAATCACTATTTGAATTTGGTAGTGCATTAGATAAGTTCAAAACGACCCCAACATATAAATCACCCGAAGACACTGGAATAAATTGTATCCCACAACCGTCTGAATTGGCTTTTATTTCCTTTGAATTTGGCGAATTACCATAATCAAGAAAACTTATTGGCGTAGCAATAACCTTGGTATTCGCACCACCAGCAACTGCAACACCAAGTCCACCAGCATTGGATGAATTATTTGTCCAGATTCCTTGTCCACTCAATTGTAATCCAGCGGTATACGTACTATAACTATCTTGAAAAAGTAATTGCGCATTGCTAAAACCAAAAGTAAAAATAATAACTAAAAAAATAATTTTTTTCATTGATTAAAAATTTATATTAAGAATTGTTTAAGCAAAAATAAAAAAATAAAATAAATTTCAATCAAAAAAGTTACTATTTAACCTTTACAGACCATTCAAAATCAAACTCGGAGACTTTATCGCCTTTTTGGTCTAAACCAATAGACTTCATCCAAATCGTTTGGCCTTCGTTGGTAGCTATTGCTTTTTGAATTGCATTTTCAATCAAAATCCCATCGTTGCAAGTAAATGTTATTCGTCCAGTTGCTTTTTTGGAGAAATGAGATTTGGAATTGGCAACTAACATCGATATTTTCTGATTTGATTTCTTGATTTGCATTAAAACCAATGCACCCGTCGAGAGTTCGGCAGCCATTGCTTGTACTGCAAAATACATCGACTTGAACGGGTTTTGGTTCAACCAACGGTGTTTTACAGTCACAATACATTGTGAATTTGAAATTGATTTAGTGCGAACACCGCATAAATATGCTGATGGCAAATTGAAAGCTGTGAATAAATTGATTTTGGATGCTGTAAGCTTCATTCTTTTTGTTTTTTTGTAAAGATAATCAAAATGGAACATAGATATATTTCGGTAAAAGGTTTTTGCAAAACTAATTTCTGATTAAAACACCAACAAAAGAGGATTATTTGTTAAAATAAAGTTAATATTTGGTACTATGCAAAACAATGTACTTGCTTTTAGCCTTATCTTTGTATAAGAAATTAATAGTCAATCTAAAGTAGTATATACTAACTAAAATCAAAATCATGACCACAACCGAAAAAAACACGTCTACATTATTGCATTTAAGTGCTTTATCACAATTACTAATTCCGTTCGGGAACTTTATACTTCCAATAGTAATTTGGAGTTCGCAAAAAAAAGATTCAGAATTTATAGATTATAGCGGCAAACAAGCCATAAATTTTCAGTTGAGTTTGTTGCTTTATAATTTGATTGGATTTTTGTTTGCAGCAATTTTAGCAGTTTACTATTTATTTAATGTAGTCAAAATAAAAAACTTCGACAGCATTGATGTGGATTTCGAAAATTACGCTTCTTCAGAATATTTGTCATTAATTTTAATTGCAGTTATTGTATTTGGACTATTTATATTTTCTAAAATAACAGAATTTATACTAATCATAATTGCATCAGTAAAAGCATCAAATGGCGAAAAGTACAAGTATCCGTTGACTATTAATTTCTTAAAATAAAATCAAAATTCAATCATCAATCAAAAAATGATTATTAATCACAAAAAAATCAAATTAAAAAAATTATGAACATCGAAAACACAAAAGCGCAAATGCGAAAAGGGGTTTTGGAGTTCTGCATCTTATCGGTCTTGAAAGAGAAAGATGCGTATACTTCTGAAATTTTAGAAACCCTAAAAAACGCTAAATTACTGGTTGTTGAAGGCACGGTTTATCCGCTCTTGACACGACTGAAAAACGACGGATTGCTCAACTATCGTTGGGAAGAATCAACATCGGGACCGCCACGAAAATATTATGGATTGACCGAAATTGGAAAAACTTTTTTAAACGAACTTAATGGCACATGGACTGAATTATCAGACGCCGTAACAATAATCACAAACAAAAACTAACATCATGAACAAAACAGTAAATATTAATATAGGTGGGCTTTTCTTTAATGTAGATGAAAATGCATTTCAGAAATTATCAAGGTATTTTGACGCTATAAAACGCTCTTTATCAAATGCTGGAGGGCAAGAAGAGATCATGAAAGATATCGAAATGCGCGTGGCCGAGTTGTTGCAAGAAAAACAATTGTCAGACAAACATGTTGTTAATCTTGCGGATGTTGATGCCGTTGTTGCTGTTATGGGACAACCTGAAGATTATCGCATTGATGATGAGGAAACTACAGATAATTCGGGAACAAGTTTCTCAAACACGATAAGCAAAAAATTATATCGTGATAAAGACAACGGACTCATTGGTGGCGTTTGTACGGGATTAGGCCATTATTTTGGCGTAGATGCGATTTGGATAAAAATTGCTTTATTGATTGCTGTTTTTGCAGGTTTCGGAACTGGAATTTTAATTTATGTAATTCTTTGGGCGGTAACACCGAACGCAAATACAACATCTGACAAAATAAAAATGACAGGCGATCCTGTAACGATAACCAATATCGAAAAAAAATTTAGAGAAGAGTATGATAGTGTTTCAGATAAATTAAAAAATGCAAATGAAAATGTTAGAGCAGAATTTGATCAGGTTTCCGAAAAATTTAAATCGTCGGAGTTAGGACAAAAATTCAACTCGAGCAATAAAAGTTCAAATCTTGGTGACGTAATTATTTCAATCTTTAAAGCATTTGCCAAAGTAATTGGTGCGTTTATAGTGATGATTGCTTCAATATGTTTGGTAGCATTTTGCATCACAGGAATAATCATGATGTTTTCGTCAACGATGCCAGAAAATTTTGTGATGAACTATATTTCGACGCCAATTGGTTTGGAAACACCACTTTGGATACAGGGAATTTTATTTATATTAGCGTTCGGAATTCCGTTTTTCTTTTTACTAATACTTGGATTAAAATTGCTGATAACCAATCTCAAATCTATCGGTAATGTTGCCAAATACACGCTACTTGCTCTTTGGATTATAGCCCTTGGAATCTTGATTTCGTTAGGCATCAACGAAGCCACACAATTGGCTTATGATGGCAAAGTGGTACAAAAAGAAACCATTACTATCAATCCTACAGATACCTTATTTTTGAAATTTAAAAACAACGATTATTATTCGAAAGATATTGATGACCGTGATGATTTTAAATTAACTCAAGACGAAAACAATCAAGAAATTATTTATTCTAATGATGTTTCTATTCAAATCGTGAAAACCGATGAGTTGCGTCCCTACCTTCAAATTGAGAAATTGGCAAAAGGCAAAAGTAGGAACGAAGCCAAAGAAAGAGCCGAAAAAATAAAATACAATTTCAAAATTGAAGGCAATACCCTAGTGCTCGATAACTACTTGTTGAGTGATATAACCACCAAATTTAGAGGACAAAGTGTCGAATTATTTTTATATTTACCAAAAGGAACGCTCTTCAAACCAGACAACAGTTTGCAAGACTACGATCGTTCAGACGATAGTTATTTCAACTTACATTACAGTTCAGATAATTACTCCTATAAAGTTGGAAATTCGCAAATTAAATGTTTGAATTGCCCAAATGATGAAAACGAATGGAACGATGTTGAAAACGACAGTATAATTGATATGAACAGTATAAATATGGATACAACCTTAGATTCAATATCAAGTATTACGCTCAACAAAGACGGAATTTTGATCAAAAAAGATAACAAAAAAGAAGTACAAGTACTCAAGATAAACAAAGACGGAATAAACATTAAAACCAAGTAATCATGATAAAATTAATTATAACTCTGACCACATTTGCAATAACCATTTTGTTTTCGTCGTGCAAAAGTAACATCGATTTTGACAATGCAATTGACGGAAACGGAAATGTAAAAACCGAAGTTAGAACCATCACGCAGCCATTCACAAAAATAGCAGTTAGCCGCGGCATAACAGTACTTTTAGAGCAAGATGCAAACGTTTTTGTAGAAGTAGAAACCGATGAAAATTTACTCAAACACATTACAACAATTGTCGAAAACGGAACTTTGATTGTAACATCTGACGAAAATATTGATGATTCTGCTGCGCGCATTGTCCGAGTAAAAATGCCGGTAATTGAAAGCCTTGAAACCACAAGTGGCTCATCGCTAACATCCAAAAATATTCTTCGCGGTACCAATTTATCAGTAAAATCTAGCTCAGGCAGCGATATAAATACTACATTAGAATACGAAAAAGTACATGCCGAATCAACCAGTGGCAGCGATCTGACCTTGGCTGGAAAAGCACTAAAATTTGATTCAGCATCGTCAAGCGGAAGCCAGATCAATGCCGCCAAATTACTCGCCAATGAAGTTCATGCACAAGCCACAAGCGGCAGCTCGACTGATGCGCATGCTTTAGTAAAAATCAACGGAAAAGCTTCAAGTGGTGCCTCTATAGATTTTGAAGGCAAACCAAAAATTATCAAAAAAGAAGAATCCTCCGGAGGCAGTGTTTCAGGAAATTAATACTCAAATCCCAGCGAAAGTTGGGATTTTTTTATGGAGCAAATAGTATGGTATCTATCAGTAAAAGCAATTCCTGCTCTCGTCAGTCGCTTTTTCTTATCTCGTTTTGAGAACGAGACAAGAAAAGAGCTCCAACAATGACGAGATCAGGGCTCATATCTTTACATCGATTAAAAATATATGATTTATGTATCTTTGAAATAGTATAAATTGATAAGCAAAACCAAGTTGCCAAATTGTATCGGGGCGAAATACGACATTGTTGATATTGTGAACATTAGGGTAA
>JANOPO010000082.1:0-81805 GCA_031422015.1 Flavobacterium sp.
TTTCAACAGCAACATAATCCCAAGAATAATGTTTCTCTACGACTAATTTTACACATTCAAACTTAAATGCATAATCATATTTGACTTTTCTTTCCATAAAAATACCCCCAAATAGTGTCTAACTTTTTGGGGGCAGTCTAATTTATTGAAGCATTTTTCATTTAGAATTCAATGCTAATTTTAGCTTTTCGATTTCTAATGGTTTTAATAAAAAGCCGTTAAAATGGTGATTGTATGCCGTATTATCTTTGGCAGCGATATCTGCTGTTAATCCAAAAATTGGAGTTTCATGATTCATGTTATCTGCCATTCGGATGTTTTTGGCTGCCTGAAAACCATCTAAAACTGGCATGTGAATGTCCATTAAAATATAATCGTATTTTGTAAGTTTTGATTTTTCTGCAGCAACCAGTCCGTTAACAGCATGATCGGTAATTATACCCCAATTAGAGAGTAATTTTTTGGCAATCATCGCATTAATAGCATTATCTTCGGCTAATAGCACTTTTAAACCTTTGCTATTGTTTTTAAAATTTTCTTGGTTGTTAAGTTCAATATTTTGCGATTTTTTTAGTTTTAACTCAAACGAAAATATAGATCCTTTTCCAAAAATACTTTGTATTTCGATCTGACTCTCATGAAGTTCTATTAGTTTTTTCGATATGGTTAATCCCAAACCAGTACCATCTTTTTTTCTGGTTATTCCGTTTTTGAGTTGCGAAAAACTTTCGAAAACTTGTTTCAAATTTTCTTTTTCGATGCCAACTCCTGTATCTGAAACTTTGAATAGAATTGTATCATAGTCATTGTCTTGATGAGTAACTTTAAGTTCCAGTTTTACAGCTCCAATTTCGGTAAATTTGAAGGCATTGATAACTAAATTTGCAAGAATCTGTGTAATTTTGGTTTGATCTATTAAATAATAGTCAAATAAAAGTGGATCTATTTTGAGTTTAAATTCGATTCCTTTTTCTTTTGCTTGAATTTGATAGGTGTGCCAGAAATTATCTAAATACAATTTGATGTTACAAGATTGCAAATCCAAACTCATTTTGCCTAGATCTAGTTTGGTGAAATCCAAAATATCATTGATTATTTGCATTAAATGATTGGCCGAAAACTTGAGCGAATCGACCAAAATACGATCTTCAATTTGCGAATTTTCGCTAAGCATGGTTGCAATTGTAGTTACAGCATTTAGTGGCGTTCGTATTTCGTGACTCATTGTTGATAAAAATTCTTGACGCACTCTTGCTGCTTGTTCCGTTTTATTACTTTTAGCAATTATTTTTGCTTTTTCTTGTTTAAATTCGGACTCTTTTTGCATGGCTTGCATCCGAACTAATAAGTCATAATTCTCGATCATTTTTACGTTTTGAGCATTCAAAACGCTTTCTTTTTCAGTAATGTAAAGCTCTAAGTATTCTAGTGATTTGGTAATATTATTTTCTGATTTGAAAATCAAATAATACAAATACAACAATTTTATTTTAATAATCGAAATGTTGTAAAAGTTACAAATCTCAATTCCTAAATCTAATTGTTGTTTGGCAAGTTTAATTTTGTTGGTTTCGAAGTATAATTTTGCAAGTTTGTTAATAGCCATTGCTAGTCCAAATTGTTCACCCATATTTTTATGAGTAGCAATAGCCTCCAAAAAATCTGTTTCAGCTTCTAAATATTTTTTTTGTAAAAAAAAGGCTTTTCCTCGACCATATATTGCAAAAGCCATACCACGAGTATCATTAGTTTTTTGCTTTATAGCAATTGAATTTTGTATTAATTCTAACCCTAAATCAATTTGATTGTTTTTGAGATATATTCCTGAAAGATTATTGTAGGCATTCGATTCGAGATTTAAATCGTTTGCTTTTTTTGCAGCTTTTATAGCATTCTTGTATGATTGCGTTGCTTTTTGTTGGTCACCTGTAAAATCATAAACTGTTCCTAAAGATTTTTCACATCGCGAAATATTGGAATAGTCAAATAGCTTTTTATAAATTATAAGAGCATCAATTAAAAAGACAACACCTAGTTGAAAATTATTGGATTTATAATAAAAACCCGCCATATTGTATTTTGAATCTGCTATCCCTTTTTCATCGCCAAGTTTTTCAAAAATAGCTATACATTTTTGGGATAAATTATAGGACTCATCGTATCTGCCAACAATCATATAATAGAGCGAAAGTTTTGAGATGGCTTTGGCTTTTAAGTCATTAAAACTATCATTACGGCACAAACTTACGGCACTTTTTATAAGCTCAATACTTTTGTCAAGATTACTTATCCTGATAGTATAGGACTCATCAATAAGTTGGTTGATTTTGTTTCTGATTACTACCATTCTAGGATATGATTATGACAAATGTAGGATTTTGTTTTTCTTTCTGGAATATTTTATTGGATTTTTTATAAAATTTGAATTTATTTTAAAATTTTATTGGTTTGAAATAATAGAGGTTTAGTTTTTTATGATTTTAAAAACTTTTACAACCCTACCTTTTTCGTTTACTTTTATAAAATAGTTTGCGCTAGGAAGATTATGCATTTGGATTGTTTTAGTACTATTATTTATTTCATGAGTTTCAATTAATTTTCCATTACTATCAATCAATTCGTAGAACAATTCTGAAATTTCTTTAGTACTACAAGTAAGCGGCAAATACAAATAGTCTCGAATTAGACGATTGTTCGGCTTCAAGTACTCCTATTTTTCCAGTTTTTTCTAATATTGGAACTTTTGATAGCTTAGCAAGTTATACATTATACGCTTCTTGTAATAATCAGATAACTCCGCTCTTATCACAATCTGACGATCAAATTGACGGTGTTTGGACAATAGCCAACACTGGATTACCAGTATCTGAGATTGATTATTCTTTAAACAATCTCTTACAAAATTATTATTTTACTCCAAATGCAGTTGCTGGACAAGATTTAAGAACAATTTATTTACGAGTTGTTAGAGTTAATGAACCTCAATTTGCAGATTATTTTTCTACAATTTGCACCATGACATAAGTTCCAGTATTACCCACCACTTCAGTAAATAATTTTGTTGGTAGTTGGAATCCATCTGTAATATCAAGTATCGTGGCAGGAAATTATGTTTTTACACCAAGTGATCCGTGTGGGTTTTTTTATACAGTAAGTGTTTCTTTTAGACCTATACAAGATTGTAATTGTGGCGCATTTTTATCGTTAGAAACACCTGAGGTAAATACTTCAAAAATATATGAAAATGTACTAATAAAAACTTCAAATAATTATACAGTTTCGGGTAATAAAACGATTCAATTAATAACTCCTTACAATTATATTAAGTTACTTCCAAATTCTTCAATTGAAAGCCAGACTTTTTTTGAAACCTTCTTGGGTTATAATTCTTGTTTCCAAGACACTCGTCCAGCAAACCCAAGTTTGGGTAGTATTGGTAATGACGAACTTAAAAATTATAACATTCGTTTAGCAGTTGTACCCAATCCATCATCAAGTACTACTGAAGTGTTGTTAAATAATGGCACCTTCAACAAAGTACTTATTACGTCATTTGACGGCAAAACAGTTTTAGATATGAGTATTGAAAATAGCGAATCTTTTGAAGTTGATGTTAGTAATTATGCTAATGATCTTTATATAGTTACTATAATTGATAAAGACGGTCAAATTTATAATCAGAAACTCATCAAAAACTAATTTAGTATATTAATATTTTTTGTAAAAAGCTTCTCATAACGAGAAGCTTTTTCTATATTTGCGACAAGCCAAAAGCTATTTTATGCTACAAATACATGTCAAAAACGAATATTCAAAATTAAAAGCTGTTGTGCTGGGATCGGCAGTAAACAATGGTCCGACACCAACTGCTGATGAAGCTTATGATCCAAAATCATTGGAGCATATTTTGGCAGGAACTTATCCAATTGAAGCCGGTATGACTGCCGAAATGGAAGCCTTCAATCAAGTTTTCAAGAAGTATGACGTTCAGGTTTTTCGTCCAGAAATGATCGAAAATTATAATCAAATTTTTTCGCGAGATATTGGTTTTGTAATTGAAGATGTGTTTATAAAAGCCAATATACTTGAAGATCGCGAGCGCGAGTTGGATGCCATTAAATACATCACTGATCAGATAAATCCTTTAAAAGTGGTTCGTCCACCAGCAGAAGTCCATATAGAAGGTGGCGATGTTATGTTACATAATGATCATATATTTATTGGTACTTACAAAGGATCTGATTATAAAGACTACATCACTGCAAGAACAAATATGGCCGGTGTAGAGTACATTCGAAATTTATTTCCGAATAAAATTGTAAAAGAATTTGATCTTGTTAAATCAAAAATCGAAGCTCGTGACAATGCCTTGCATCTTGATTGTTGTTTTCAGCCAGTCGGAAATGGAAAAGGAATTATCTATAAAAGCGGTTTTCGTGAAGAAGCCGATTATATGTATTTGGTAAAACTTTTTGGAAAAGAAAACCTATTTCACATTACTCGTGACGAAATGTACAACATGAATTCGAATGTTTTTTCGATAAATGAAAATGTAGTAGTTTCTGAAAAAAACTTTATTAGATTAAATAACTGGTTACGAGAAAACGGTTTTACAGTTGAAGAAATTCCGTATGCCGAAATTGCAAAACAAGAAGGATTGTTGCGATGCTCTACGTTGCCGTTAATAAGATTTTGAGTTGTGGGTTTTGAGTTGTGAGTTTTCAAAATTTAAAGCACGATAGTAATGAAAAGTTATAAAGATTTGGATGTTTATAAAATAAGTTTAGAACTATTTTATGTTGTGCATCCTTGTTCACTCAAACTGCCCAAACACGAACTTTATGAATTAGGAAGCCAAGTTAGAAGATCGTCTGACAGCATAGTTTCTAATATAGTTGAAGGTTATGGGCGTAGACGATATAAAGCTGATTTTATAAAGTTTTTAGTTTATTCTCACTCAAGTTGTCTAGAAACTATAAATCATATTGAAAAATTATCCAAGTTGTATCCTAATAGTTTTGAAAATAATCTAATAATTAATTATGAAGAACTGGGCGGAAAACTATTTAACTTTATAAAATATGTAGAAGAAAATTGGAAAAATTAATTTTCTAATCAAACCTGATAAACTCACAACTCAAAACCCACAACTCATAACAAAGATATGAACCAAACTACAAACTCCATCCTCATGATTCGCCCAGTGGCGTTTCGAATGAATGAGCAAACGGCCGTAAATAATTATTATCAAAAGGTGCTCGACGGACTTTCTGCTGAAACCGTAAGCGCAAAAGCGCAAGAAGAATTTGATATGTTTGTAAACAAACTTCGTATGGTTGGCATCGATGTAACTGTTGTTGATGATACCGTGGAGCCAAGCACGCCAGATTCAATTTTCCCAAATAATTGGATCTCGTTTCATGAAAATGGCGATGTAGTTTTATACCCAATGTTTGCCGAAAACCGTCGTCAAGAACGTCGCGAAGATATTTTAGATATTCTAGAAGCTAAAGGTTTTGAAGTAAACGACGAAATTATGGATTATACATCGGCCGAAGATGATGGATTTTATCTAGAAGGTACCGGAAGTATTGTTCTCGATCGCGAAAACGGTAAATCCTATTGTGCACTTTCGCCAAGGGCTGACG
This sequence comes from Flavobacterium sp., assembly GCA_031422015.1. Lineage (GTDB taxonomy): Bacteria > Bacteroidota > Bacteroidia > Flavobacteriales > Flavobacteriaceae > Flavobacterium. Next base: position 5,649 of record JANOPO010000082.1, read on the forward strand.
AAGAATTGTTTATTGAATTCTGTGAAGATTTTGATATGAATCCGATAATTTTCGAGGCATTTCAAACCGTAAATGGCGAGCGGAAACTTATTTATCATACCAATGTTATGATGTGTATTGGCGATACCTTTGCAGTTATTTGTGCTGATTGTATCGATGATAAAAAAGAGCGTAAAATGGTTTTGGATAGTTTGAAAGCCGACGAAAAAGAAATTATTCTAATCACCGAAGATCAAATGAATAACTTTGCAGGAAACATGTTAGAACTAGAAGGTTCTGACGACAGACGTTACTTGATAATGAGTGCATCGGCTCACAAAAGTTTGACCAAGAAACAAATTGCCCAGCTCGAAGAGCATATTACAATTTTAAGTTCTAGCCTAGATACTATAGAGGCTTGTGGCGGCGGTAGTGCGCGCTGTATGATGGCGGAAATTTTCTTGCCAAGAAACTAGAACAAATACCTAAAATAAAAAAATTCCAAATTCTAATTTATCTCAATTGAAATTTGGAATTTTTTTGTTTGTAATTATATTTTTTAGTATTTCACAAATACATAACCGCCTTTTTCGGCACCCCAAACCTGCTTGTCGGCTTTGTCAAATCCTTGATCCCACGACAAAATTTCGTTTTCTGTTACCGTAACTTTTGATGACGCATAACTCGCGCCACGCAATTCACTCGGACAAGTTTTATTTCCTGTTGAACCTTCAAATTTGTTTTTATCGGTTCTTATCAATTTTACACCACAACCTTGTTTTAATTCAATTTCTTTTTCTGAAAGTGCTGCAAAAGCTTCTGGAGTATTCCATTTGCCTATCCAATTTTTTTCGTTTTTTAGTGTATGAATTTCGCTTACAAATTCGTTTTCAGATAATTGGGATACTTTATAAATTCGTACACGATACGGCTTGTCTTGTTTAGATGATAACGCTTGCTCTACATACAAATAGTTTCCTTTATCTTTCCAGATCGGAACCATTCGTAAGGAAATATTAAAATAAGTTGTGTCTTTTTTAGATTGCTTTTCCGATGAATAATTACCTTGCATTATAGCAATCAATTCCTTCATGTTCAATTCGCTTTTGGAAATTTTTAAACCATTTTGCCCTGATTTACAAGAAAATAATGATGTTGAAATTAATATAAATAGTAGTAGTTTTTTCATAGAAAGTTTATTTTTTATTTGCAATATTTTTTATCATTCCGCCAAAGATAAAAAAATGAAACGGAATCATGGCATACCAATACAATCTTCCAGCAAGTCCTCGTGGTCTGAAAGTTGCAATTTGATGTAGATAATTATTTTCGTCTATACGAAACTCAAGCCAAGCCTCGCCTGGAACCCGCATTTCGGCGAACAAAAGAAGTCTTTTTTCATCTCGATGTGCTAACAATACCCGCCAAAAATCTAGTGAATCACCATCGTCCAAATGTGTTGGACTTGTTCGACCTCTGCGCATGCCTACGCCACCAACAAGTTTGTCTATAAAACCCCGCATTTGCCAAAGCCATGTGCCATAATACCAGCCTTTATCGCCACCGATACTCCAAATATTATCTAATACTTTTTCTGAATTAAGGATTTTTATTTTTTTTACATCTTTCAAACATCCGTAAGTGGGAACCTGAATATAACTTGATAAATCTTGCTTAAATCGGCTGCTAGCCAAACTGTCTTTCCAACTTGATATGACTAAGTTTTGTTCTATTTTTTTGAATGCTAGTTTAATAGCATCTACATAGGATATAGGTTTTATATCTAGCATACGTTGCAATCGGTTGTCTGCACAAACAACTTCCATTTTCATGCTATCTACTAGGTTCAAAGCTAGTTTATAAGAAGTTGAGGTGACAAAATATAACCAATATGATGATAGTTTGGGTGTAAAAACGGGTATAGTAAAAATAGCTAGTTTAATGCCACGAGTTTTGGCATACAATTGCATCATTTGCTTATATGTAATTACATTTGGGCCACCAATATCGAACGACTGGTTGTAGCAATCTTCGCGTTGCAACACGCCAATTAAATATTGCAGAATATCCCGAATAGCAATTGGTTGCGACTTGGTCAACACCCATTTTGGGGTAATCATTATCGGTAATTTTTCGCAAAGGTCTCTAATGATTTCGAACGATGAACTTCCTGATCCAACAATAATTCCGGCACGCAAAACAGTCAAATTGTGTTTGCCAGCATACAAGATTGTTTCTACTTTTTTACGCGATTCCAAATGTTTTGAGAGTACACGTTCGTTCACAATACCGCTCAAATAAACCACTTGTTTAATATTTAAGTGATTCATATACGTATTAAAATTATGTGCCGATTTGGCTTCTAAAACATCAAAATCAGTGGTAGATGAGGTCATTGAATGAATCAAATAATAAGCAACATCAACACCTTCGGGCAATTTTTTAAGGTCAGGTTCGTTAAGAAAATCTACTTCCCAAACCGAAACTTTTGCCAACATAGAAGCGTCAAGACCAAGACGTGCTTTACTACGAACGCAGCATACAACTTCATGACCTTTTTCAAGAAGTTCTGGCAACAATCGTCTTCCTACGTAACCGTTTGCGCCTGTTAGTAAAATTTTCATAAGCGAAATATTTTAATAAAAGTAATAAAAATATTTCAGAAAAACATTAAATCCCGCGTACAATACTCAAAACCGAGCTTATAATATATTGAATGCCAATTGCAATAGTCAAAAAACCAATTATACGAGAAATCGCAACAATACCAGAACTTCCTAAGATTTTTGCGAGGTAATGTGCGCTTCTCAAAATCAAAAAAATCAAAACAGAAACTGCTAAAATCGCCAAAACCGAAAAGATAATTTCTTCAGTTTTTTGATGTTCTTGGTAAAAAGCGATTAATAGCGAAATTGATCCTGGACCAGCCAGCATTGGCATTGCCAGCGGAGTAAGTGCAATATCATTGCGACTCTGAATGTCTACTTCAACTTTTTTATTGATTCCTTTATTTTTATTAAACTTTCCATTAAGTAATGAAAATCCTGAGCTGGCAATAATGATTCCGCCAGCAATTCGCAATGCTGAAATGGTTATTCCGAAAAACTGCAACACATATTGCCCGATAAAAAACGAAATTATGAGAATGATAAAAACATTGATTCCGGTTAACAATGAGACTCGAGAACGTTCCCTTTTGGTGTAATCTTGCGTTAATCCAACAAAAATTGGTACGGTTCCGATTGGATTTAAAACCGAAAATAAGGCCGCTAACAATAATCCAAATACTTCCATAGTTTTGTTGTAAAAGTAGTTCAATTCAGTACCGCAAAGTTAAAATTAAAAATAACCTACAGTTAATTATAAACAATAAACCACTATTTTTTGTATTTTTGCTTCAAGAAATGAGTAATTGAATAGATTTTATATTTTTAAAATTTATTTTGCTAATTCCATTTTTTAAAAACATACAAATAGCAAATTCGAATGAAAAATAAAAAAACATTAGTTCTTGGGGCATCTGCAAAGCCAGAAAAATACGCTTATAAAGCCATCACAATGCTAATAGAAAAAGGTCATTCGGTGCTAGCAATTGGACAAAATACAGGCGAAGTTGCAGGTACGAAAATTTATACCAAACCTATTCCTTTATCTAAAGTAAATTCGGTAACCTTGTACTTAAATGCTCTACGCCAAAGAGATTACTACAATTATATCATTGAAGCTAAGCCCAAACGTGTTATTTTTAATCCTGGAACAGAAAATCCAGAGTTTTATCAATTATTAGAACTTAATAAAATAAAAGTTGAAGTGGCTTGCACTTTGGTTTTACTGGCTACTAATCAGTATTAAAACCAACTAACTGTATCAAACAGAATGCTTTGATCGGCGGTTTTAAAATTTTGTATTTGTTAACGCGGGTTTACTAATTACTAACAATCCCAGAAAAGTAATTAATCCGTTGAGAATAATCAACTCATTACCAACTACATAATTTCCAAAAAGTACTTTTGAATTTTGACTTATTAAAAAGCAAATAGCGGGCGCCAAAATGCATATAATTGGCACTAATTTGTCGTTTACAGTTTTATTTTTCATAAACAATCCAAAACCATAAAGACCTAAAAGTGGACCATAGGTATAGGATGCCAATTTAAAAACCATTTCAACTACCGAATTGTCGTTGATTGCATTAAAAATTACAATTACTACAAACATTAAAAGTGAAAACCCGATGTGAACAAAGTGCCTTGTTTGTACAATATTGGGTTTATTAAGGTTTTCAGGTTTATCCATTCCTAAAAAATCAATGCAAAACGAAGTGGTCAGTGCAGTCAATGCCGAATCGGTTGTAGCAAAAGTAGCTGCTGTTAATCCTAATAGAAAAACAATTGATGGTACTAGTGTTAAATGATGAAACGCAATTTCGGGAAACAACAAATCAGTTCGAGGGACATTGTTTACTATTGGTATCTCTATGCCGTTTTTTGCAGCATAAATGTATAAAAGTGCGCCAACACTCAAAAAGAAAATATTGATTATCACAAAAATCCCAGTAAAGGTATACATGTTTTTTTGAGCATCTGCGATATTGGCACAACTCAAGTTTTTTTGCATCAAATCCTGGTCAAGCCCAACAGTAGCAATCGTTATAAATATCCCGCCGAGAATTTGTTTCCAAAAGTAAGTGCCTTTTAGATAATCTTCGAAGAAAAATATTTTTGAATAATTACTATTTTTAACTTGTTCAAAAGCTTCAAAAATTCCCAAATTTAAGCTATTGCAAATAAAATAGATTGTTAGAAAAACTGAAGTTAACAGAAAAAATGTTTGCAAACTATCGGTAATAATTATTGTTTTCAGTCCGCCACGATACGTATACGCAAAAATTAATGCTAATGATAATAAAACAGTCACTGCAAACGGAATATTATAAAAATCAAAAACATAACGTTGTAAAACAAAAATTACTAAAAATAGTCGAAAAGCAGAGCCAATTGTGCGCCCTATTAGAAATATTGTTGCGGCAGTTTTATAACTCACAACGCCCAATCGCTGTTCAATATAACTATATATAGAGGTCAAATTCATTCGGTAATATATTGGCAATAAGACTTTTGCAACAATCAGAAAGCCAATTGCGCAACCTATTACAAATTGAAAATATTTGAATTGCAAGAGGGGATTTCCAACCTCTCCTGGTACAGATATAAACGTGATTCCGGAGATAGCGGTTCCAATCATTCCAAAAGCAACTAGATACCACTTTGAGTTTTTATTGGCTTTAAAAAAAGCATCATTATTTGAGTTTTCTTTACTTGTAAAATACGAGATGAGAAATAATATTCCGAAATATATAATTATAAGTGTGAGTATTGCAAATGGCGTCATGTAAAATTAATTTTGAATAATAACTTTAAAGGTTTTTTGTCTAGATGAAAAATCTGTTACAATAATAAAAAAAATTCCTGAAACAAAATCTTGTAGGTCTACCGTTTTTGTTTTTTCAAAACCTGATTTATTGAAGTTGATATTTTTGCCTAAAATATTGGTAACACTTATCTCACGTATTGTATTTGGTTGAGAAAATCTAATTATATTATTATTTTCAGAATTGATTATTCTTAAATCATGAAAAGCATTTTCTTTTTTAGTAGTTGTTGATAAGTTTAAAAAAAGACAATTTTCGCTTTCTTCTGGTTTCGAATACACTAAATTTTCATTTTTGAAGAAACAGATTAGCTCACCAACGCCATCTATATTTACTAATCCTCCAGGAGCGTTTATTAATGATTTTGAGCCAATTCCTTCAATCCAAACAATGGGATAGCTAGAAATTGTATTGGTAGGCAAGGGCGACAAAAAGAAATGTTTAAAATTTACATTATTCACTAACGGTTTCATCCGGATAGAGTCTAACACAAATTGACCTCCGTTTTGCGAAAAAGGTGTTGAAGGATTATTTACTGAAATTACAGCTCCTTCATTTAATGAAAAATCATATAACAGCGTTTCGTTTATAATATCAGAATTTACTTTTCCGAAGTAAACTCTTTTGCTGGACGTATCTTCACGAAGTAAAAAAGTTCTAGATTGATAATGATATCCATCCAATATCTTGTAAGCAAGACCATTAGCAATAGTGTCGCCATTTGTAAAATAGGTATCTGTTATACATCCAAAGTTGCAAGTTGTAAAATTCCATTGGTTGTTAGTATCTAACAACGGTTTATACGTTTGCGAACGGCAAATTGTAAAACTAATAATAAATATAATTTTAATATAAATTTGCATTTAAATAGTTTGATTGATGTACAAATATAAAGGTTTTAAATTTGAAATAAAAAATCTTAACATTCAAAAGATTTGTAAAGCAGCAATCTATTTTCTTACTTTTGTAAAATGGAATTTTCATCAAAATTGCTTGAGAAAGCAGTAAACGAAATGTCGCAATTGCCCGGTATTGGCAAGCGAACTGCTTTACGTTTGGTTTTACATTTATTAAAGCAACCGCCAGAGCAAACTCATTTTTTGTCGCAAGCGCTAACTACTATGCGAGACGAAATTAAGTTATGCGAAGTCTGTAATAATATTTCGGACGTAGAAATCTGCGAAATTTGTTCAAATACGTCACGTAATCATCAAATTATTTGCGTTGTTGAGGACGTTCGCGATGTTATGGCTATCGAAAATACAAGGCAATATAAAGGTGTCTACCATGTTTTAGGAGGTAAAATATCTCCGATCGACGGCGTAGGTCCAAGCCAATTAAATATTTCTAATTTGGTCGAAAAGGTTAAACTCGGCGATGCAAGTGAGATTATTTTTGCCTTGAGCTCAACAATGGAGGGCGATACTACCAACTATTATATCTATAAGCAAATCAAAGATTTTGGGATCAAAACTTCAACAATTGCCCGAGGAATTGCTGTTGGTGATGAATTAGAATATGCCGATGAGGTTACTTTAGGACGTAGTATTGTGCAGCGAGTTCCTTTTGAAAATTCGTTAAAAAACTTTTAGCCAATAAAGTTCCATATATTTTGTATTTAAATTTGAAAAACTATCTTTGTTTGCAAATTTTATTAGATAATGAGCCTTAAGAAATTATATATTTTACTGTTTTTTGGATTTTTTTTTGTGTCTTGTGTGCCAACCAAAGATTTGATCTATTTACAAAAAAATGGAAACTCGCCTAAGAATACTATTTCAGAAGTAGTAGCTAAACCCTACAGGTTGCAAGTAAGCGATGTTTTGAGTATTACTATATCAGCAATGGATTCTAAGTTGGTAGAAATATTTAATACAAACCCAAATGCAATAGGTCAAGTTAGCGAGCAATCGTTATATTATAATGGGTATTCTATTGATGATCACGGTACTATAAGAATGCCTATTTTAGGAGAAGTAAACGTTTTGGCAATGACAACTGACGAAGTACGGCAGAAAATTGAAAACCAATTATTGAACGAACATTTTAAGAAAGAAGCAGGGATTTTTGTGAGTGTAAAATTAGCAGGTTTCAGATACACTGTAAATGGAGAAATAGCTACACCTGGAACCAAAATTTTGAATCAAGATAAAGTTTCTATCCTCGAAGCCATAGCTAATGCTGGAGATATTACCGTGGTTGGCGACAGAAAAGATGTCATAATTATTAGACAATACCCGCAAGGTTTAGAAACTTTTTCTATAGATCTTACAGATTATAATGCGGTGCATTCTCCTTACTTTTATTTGCAACCTAATGATTATATTTATATAAAACCATTAAAGCAAAAAACATGGGGAACAGGAAAAACCGGCATCGAGTCTCTAAGTACCATAATAACTTTGCTAACTCTTGTTACAACTACCTTTTTATTATTAAAAAAATAATATAGCAGTACATGTTAGATATTAAAGATTTTAATTTTCTGGAAATTCATAAAAATTTTGATTTCAAAAGTTATTTAATTAAAGCCGCAAGCTATTGGAAATGGTTTTTATTATCTATATTTTTATGCTCAATAGTAGCTTATCAAATTAATATACGTAAACAAAAAATATACGAATTAGAATCTACAATTGGTGTTAAAGAGGAAGACAATCCACTTTTTACCTCAAATACAAGTTTAGTTTTCAATTGGGGAGGCACATCAGATAAGGTTTCTACCATTGCAACTACATTAAAATCTCGAACTCATAATGAAGTTGTTGTAGATAAGCTCAGTTATTATATAGATTACTTGCAAGAAAAAAAATATTTCAATCAGAGCATTTATGGCAGTTGCCCCTTTGAAATAAAAATTGATAAAAGCAAACCCCAGCTTTTGGGACACGTTGTAAAAATAAAATTTATAAATCCCAACGAATACCTACTAAATATTGAATTTGAATCTAATACTGTAAGTGTTTATGATTATCAAAACAATGCATCGTCAAGTTTGAATATTTCTGATGAGGTTATAAATGAAAAATATAAAGTTAACGAATTGGTCTCGTTGCCCTATCTTAATTTTAATTTAGTAATTAAAGATCCCAAAATAGACAGAGTAGGTCAAGAATACACCATAAAATTTGAAGATTATAATAGCACGGTTTCAAGATATCAAAAAATTAAAATTGATATTGATGAAAAAGCACCATCAATATTAAAATTATCTCTTGAAGGCACCAACAAATCGCGAATAGTTGAATATTTAAATCAAACGGTTGAAGTTCTTATTAAATCTCAATTGGATAATAAGAATTTATTTGCTGAAAATACAATAAAATATATAGATACCACATTAGCCTTGATGGAAGGAAAGCTAAAAGATGCTAATGATGATTTAAAAAGTTTTAGTAAAAACAAAAATATATTAGAAATTGAAGAAGGAGGAAAGTCATATCAAGATCAAATGATAGGTCTTGATTTAGAGAAAGATCTGATCACACGAAAAATTAATTATTATAATGTTTTAACAAATTACTTAAAAAACAGTTCTGATTTTTCTAAAATTCCAGCACCGTCTGTTGCAGGAATTGACGATCCAAATATATTGGCTAATGTTTCAAACTTAATTTCATTATCCGTTAAAAGATCAGAAATGGAATATGCTGTTAAAAGTGAGATATTGCTCAACGGCATCGACAACGAAATCTCCGCAGTGAAGCGCGTTTTACTAGAAAATATTAAAGCAGCAAAATCTGCAATTCAATTCTCATATTCTCAGATTAATACCAAAATTTATGGTGCAGAAAACAATATAAAAAAATTACCTGGAGACAAGCAGGAGCTCATTAAAATAATGAGAAAATACAATTTAAGTGATAATATTTATCAAACATATCTGCAAAAAAGAAGTGAAGCATCCATTGTAAAAGCTGCCAATTTATCAGACATTCAGTTTATTGACTCCGCAAAAGATATTGGTGGAGGGCTAACTGGTCCTAAAACTGATGTCAACTATGTATTGGCTTTTTTAATCGGATTTATAGTGCCTTTGATTGTTATTATTTTGATATTTGTATTTAATAACTCAATTCAAAATACAGAAGATTTAACTGCTTTAACTTCAATTCCGTTAATTGGAATCGTCGGCGTAAATACTTCAAAATCATATTTAGCAGTTTTTGATAAGCCAAAATCTGCCTTGTCAGAATCTTTTAGAGCCATCAGATCTTCATTGCAATTTTTATACAAAAAGCAAAATTTATCGGGAACAAAAACACTAATGCTTACATCAACAATAAGCGGAGAAGGAAAAACATTTTGTTCTATAAACATTGCAACGGTATTTGCACTAAGTGAGAAAAAAACTGTAATTATAGGTTTGGATTTAAGAAAACCTAAAATTTTTAAAGATTTTGAATTAAATAATGAATCTGGTGTAGTTAATTATCTTATAGGTCAAAAAACAATTGACGAAATCACAAATAAAACAAAAATACCGTATCTAGATGTGATTACATCTGGACCAATTCCGCCAAATCCCTCCGAATTAATTATGGGCGAAAGTATGCGGGAGTTTATGGAAGAATTAAAAACTAAGTACGATTATATTATTCTAGATACACCTCCAATTGGTTTAGTTACCGATGCGGTCGAGTTGGCTGCTTTTGCAGATATCGTAATATATGTGATGCGTCAAAATATTACTAAAAAAGGAATGCCAAATTTAATAAATAACATGGTTAAACGAGGCGAACTTAGCAACGTAAGCATAATACTGAATGGATTTGAAAATAAAGCAAAATACGGAACTGCCTATGGTTATGGCTACGGGTATGGTTATGGTGCTTATGAAGAACAAATGACTGAAAAATTAAATTTTTTTAGTTCTATTTTTAATAAAATAAAATCAATATTTAACCGTAATCCAAATTAAAATGAATGTTTTGGTAACTGGAGGTGCCGGATTTATTGGTTCTAATCTTTGCGAATATTTTTTGAACAAAGGCTATCAGGTTACTTGTTTAGATAACTTTGCTACTGGTCATCTGCATAATATTTCGTCCTTATTAGAAAATAAAAATTTTAAGTTTATCAAAGGTGATATTCGAAATATTGAAGATTGCAATTTAGCGGTAAAAGAGATAGACTATGTTTTACATCAAGCAGCTTTGGGATCCGTGCCGAGGTCAATAAACGATCCTTTAACGACAAATAGTGTCAATGTATCCGGTTTTCTAAACATGCTAGTAGCATCTAGAGACGCAAAAGTAAAACGATTTGTTTATGCAGCAAGCTCTTCAACGTATGGCGACTCACCATCGCTTCCGAAAATTGAAGACGTGATCGGCAAACCATTATCACCTTATGCAATAACCAAATATGTTAACGAATTGTACGCCGAAATATTTTCAAAAACCTATGGGTTAGAAACGATAGGTCTGCGATATTTTAATGTTTTTGGTCGAAAACAAGATCCAAAAGGAGCCTATGCAGCGGTAATTCCTAAATTTGTGCAGGCATTAATTCAGCACGAAAGTCCAATTATTAACGGAGACGGTACTGTCTCAAGAGATTTTACATATATCGATAATGTGTTGCAAATGAACGAATTAGCGATGCTTACTACCAATCAAAATGCAATTAATAAGATCTTTAATACAGCTTATGGCGATAGAAATACACTTAACGACCTAGTAAAGTATTTGAAAGAATTTCTTTCAGAACATGATGCTGCAATAGCGGACATTCCGATAATTTATGCAGAAAAACGATTGGGAGATATTCCACATTCATTGGCTAGCATCACAAAAGCAAAACAATTATTAAATTATAATCCACAGTTTTCAATGCAAGCTGGCCTAAAAGAAGCGATCAACTGGTATTGGAATAATTTGAAATAAATTAGAATACAAATGAAAATTACAAAGATTTGTTGCATCGGAGCAGGTTATGTTGGAGGACCAACTATGGCAATTATAGCTCAAAAATGTCCCCATATTCAGGTTACCGTTGTAGATCTTAATAAAGACAGAATTGCTGCTTGGAATGATCCAAACGTCGAAAATATTCCTATTTACGAGCCAGGTTTGTCTGCTATTGTCGCAGAAGCACGTGGACGAAATTTATTTTTCTCGACCGATGTTGAAAAAGCAATAGATGAAGCTCAAGCAATTTTTATATCTGTAAATACCCCGACAAAAACATACGGATCTGGAAAAGGCATGGCGGCAGATCTAAAATACATCGAGCTTTGTGCCAGACAAATTGCGTCGGTTTCGAAATCAGATAAAATAGTTATCGAAAAATCGACACTACCAGTTCGAACTGCCGAAGCAATAAAAAGTATTTTGGATAATACAGGAAATGGCGTGCAGTTTCAAATTTTGTCTAATCCTGAATTTCTCGCCGAAGGTACTGCAGTTCAAGATTTATTAAAGCCAGATCGAGTTTTAATTGGTGGCGAGCAAACCAAAGAAGGATTAGTTGCAATAAACTCACTTGTTGAGGTTTATGCCAATTGGGTAGCCAATGAAAATATTTTAACAACCAATTTATGGTCGTCTGAACTCTCAAAACTAACCGCAAATGCTTATTTGGCGCAACGCGTTTCCTCCATAAATGCACTGTCAGAATTATGCGAAAAAACAGGAGCAAATATTAATGAAGTTGCAAAAGCTATCGGAATGGACAGCCGTATTGGATCTAAATTTTTAAATGCTTCAGTAGGTTTTGGCGGTTCTTGTTTTCAAAAAGATATTCTAAATCTTGTATACATCTGCAAGTCGCTCGGATTGAACGAAGTTGCTGATTATTGGGAGCAAGTTATTATTATGAACGATCATCAAAAAAGACGTTTTTCTAAAAATATTGTTCAAACTTTATACAACACCGTTTCTGGTAAAAAAATTGCTTTTCTGGGTTGGGCTTTCAAGAAAGACACCAATGACACTAGAGAGTCTGCTGCTATTTATATAGCAGATGATTTGATAAATGAACAAGCAGTTATAGCAGTTTATGATCCGAAAGTATCAGGCAAAAAAGTGCTAGCGGATCTTGATTATCTCGAAACAAGATCTACAGAAATGAATAAACGCTACACAGAAAGTTATGACAATCCTTATGATGCTTGTAGCCAAGCCCATGCAATTGCTATTTTGACCGAGTGGGAAGAATTCAAAAATTATGATTGGCAAAAAATCTATGATTTTATGCAAAAACCAGCGTTTGTTTTTGATGGTAGAAACCTATTGGATAAATATAAATTAGAGCAAATTGGATTTATTTATAAAGGAATTGGATCGTAAAAAAGCTAACTTCTATGAAAATTAAAATTGCCGTAATCGGACTGGGATATGTAGGTTTGCCGCTTGCAAGACTTTTTGGTACAAAATACGCCGTGGTAGGATTTGATATAAATCGAGATCGAATTGCCGAATTAAATCTGGGGATTGATACAACTCTAGAAATTAGCGAAAATATGCTCAAAGCTGTTTTGACTGCAAATAATTCTAGTACAAATGGATTGTATTGCTCAAATAACTTGGACGATATTAAAGGTTGTAATTACTACATCATTACTGTACCAACACCTGTCGATATCAATAATAAACCTGATTTGACACCATTATTTAAGGCCAGCGAAACGGTTGGGAAAGTTCTAAAAAAAGGAGATATTGTTATCTACGAATCGACAGTATTTCCGGGAGCGACTGAAGATGAATGTGTTCCTGTTTTAGAAAAAATAAGTGGTTTAAAATTTAATTTTGATTTTTTTGCAGGTTATTCTCCTGAACGAATTAATCCGGGCGACAAAGAACATACAGTTGAAAAAATACTTAAAGTTACAGCAGGCTCAACTCCAGAAATTGGTCTAAGAGTAAACGAGTTATACAAGTCAATTATTACAGCTGGTACACATCTCGCACCGTCAATAAAAGTAGCTGAAGCTGCAAAAGTAATCGAAAACTCTCAAAGAGATATTAATATTGCATTTATAAACGAACTTGCCAAAATATTTAATCTGTTAGATATAAATATCCACGATGTGTTGGAGGCAGCTGGAACAAAATGGAATTTTCTTCCCTTCAAACCAGGATTAGTTGGAGGCCATTGTATTGGAGTTGACCCATACTATCTAGCCCAAAAAGCTCAAGAAATGGGTTATCATCCGGAGATAATTTTAGCAGGAAGACGACTTAACGACAGTATGGGCGAGTATGTAGCTTCGCAAATCGTTAAATTAATGATCAAAAAAGGAATCATTATTAATGGTGCCGAAATACTCATGCTCGGAATTACTTTTAAAGAAAATTGTCCCGATGTACGGAATACCAAAATCGTAGATGTTGTAAAATCGCTATCAGAATATGGTATTTCTGTAACAATATTTGATCCATGGGCAAATCCAATTCAAGTAATGCACGAATATAAACTTGAAACCGTTAGCGTACAACCTGAAAACAAGTTTGATGCGATAATATTGGGAGTAGCTCATCAAGAATTTTTGAATTTAAATTTTGATCAATTAAAAAAGTCCAATTCAATTATATATGATGTCAAAGGTGTTCTGAAAATTGCAGTAGATGGAAATTTATAACCACAAAAGATGAAAAAAATACTAGTTACAGGTGGAGCGGGATTTATTGGCTCGCACGTTGTGAGACTCTTGGTAAATAAATATCCAAATTATCAAATTTTTAATTTAGATGCCTTGACGTATGCTGGTAATTTAGAAAACATTTCAGATATACAGAATTCGTCAAATTATACGTTTATAAAGGGAGAGATAGCAGACGAAAATTTCATTAATTCATTATTTAAAGAACACCAATTTGAGGGTGTTATTCATCTTGCCGCCGAGACACATGTCGATCGATCTATATCAGATCCATCATTGTTTGTAAAAACAAATGTTTTGGGAACCATTAATTTACTCAATGCCTGCAAAGCAATTTGGAAAAACAATATGGCGAACAAACGTTTCTATCATGTTTCTACCGATGAAGTTTACGGCTCGCTTGGTGCCGAAGGTTTATTTACAGAAGCAACTCCTTACGATCCAAATTCTCCTTATTCAGCTTCAAAAGCAAGTGCAGACCACTTTATTAGGGCTTATGGTGAAACCTATGGTTTGCCCTATGTAATTACAAATTGCTCTAATAATTATGGTCCAAATCATTTTCCAGAAAAGTTAATTCCGCTGTTTATCAATAACATTATCAACAACAAACCTTTACCAATTTATGGCGACGGAAAATACACCCGCGATTGGCTTTTTGTAGAAGATCATGCAGTGGCAATCGACTTGGTTTTCCATGAAGGAAAAAATCACGAAACATATAACATTGGCGGTTTTAACGAATGTCAAAATATCGATTTAGTAAAACTACTATGCGCCATTATGGATGTTAAGCTGCAGCGAACTTCTGGCGAATCAGCTAGTTTGATAACCTACGTAAGAGACCGTCCAGGACACGATTTGCGTTATGCTATTGATTCTTCAAAAATTAATAAAGAACTCGGTTGGAAACCTTCTGTAACCTTCGAGCAAGGTTTAGAAAGAACTATCGACTGGTTTCTAAATAACGAAACTTGGCTTACTAATGTAACCTCTGGAGAATATACAAAGTATTATGAAAAACAGTATTTGCAATAAATCAATAGCGCAAATTAAATCTTCGAAATGATTTAAATTATAAGTAATGTTAGCAACCAACCAACAAAATAAAAATATTGCCAAAAATACAATTTTATTGTATTTCAGGATGATACTTATAATTTTAGTGTCGTTATATACCTCTAGAGTGCTACTCAATATACTTGGAGTTCAGGATTTTGGAATTTATAATGTTGTCGGCGGCGTTGTCACCATGTTTGTTTTTCTAAACGGTGCGATGACTACCGCGACGCAACGATTTCTTTCTTTTGAAATTGGTAGGAACAATCAAGTACAACTAAAAAAAACGTTTAATGCAACATTAGTTATTCATATTTTTATTGCAATTTTTCTTTTTATATTAATAGAACTAATTGGTTTTTGGGTGTTGAATAATTACTTAAATCTTCCAGAAGATCGAATGGATGCCGCGCGTTGGGTTTTTCATTTTTCGGCAATATCATTTGTTGCTACCATAATCCAAGTTCCATATAATGCTTGTGTGATATCGCATGAGCGCATGAATATTTATGCTTACATAAGTATTTTTGAGGTAATGATGAAGTTAGTCATTGTGTTTTTACTTGGCTATTTGTCGTTTGACAAACTAAAATTGTACGGGATTTTGTTAAGCGGAGTTAATGTTATTATCGCCTTAATTTATATCATTTATTCTCGTAAAAATTTTGTTGAAACCAAGTTCGAAATGGTTAAAGATAAAGCACTTTATAAAACATTAATCAGTTATTCGGGTTGGAATTTATTTGGCAACTTTGCCTTGGTGGCCAAAGGTCAAGGCATTACTATTATTTCGAATGTGTTTTTTGGACCAGCGGTCAATGTAGCGCAAGCAATTGCAAGCCAAGTCAATGCAGCCGTACAATCTTTTTTTTCAAATTTTCAAATGGCCGTTAATCCTCAAATAATCAAATCCTATTCTGTAAACGACAAAAACAACATGATTTCTTTGCTTTTTAGAAGTGCCCGTTTTTCCTACTACTTATTACTAATTTTATCGTTGCCAATTATGTTAGAAATAGAAACGGTGCTAAAAATTTGGTTAAAAATTGTACCCAATTACGCCTGCTCCTTCACAATTCTAATTTTGATTATTGTTCTGATTGATTGTATTTCTGGACCACTAGTAACAGCAGTTCAAGCAACTGGCAAAATTAAAATCTCGCAAATCATCGTAGGTTCATTACAAATACTAATATTGCCAATCTCTTTTTTATTTTTTGAACTTGGATACAGTCCTGAGTCGACTTTTTATGTAAGCATTACCATTTCAATATTGTCGCTTTTTATGCGATTAACTATTCTGAATACATTATTGCCTGAGTTTTCGGCTTCAAAATTTATAAAAGAAGTCGTAATTATTAATATATTGATCACCGGCTTGTCATTGATAATCCCGATGTTTCTAAAATATTTTTTGGCAAAAACTATATTAAATGCCTTTATTGTTATATTTGCCTCACTACTTTCGAGCATAATTTGTATATTTTTAATTGGAATTAAAAAAGAAGAAAGTTTACTTTTGAAAGACCAGCTTAACAAAACAGTACTCAAAATCAAGTCTTTCCAAACTAAAAGATAACCTAATAAAACTAGATGATGATTAAGCTTACGTTTGTTGGTGATATTATGTGCGAAGAAGAACAATTGTTAGCCAATTTCGAAAATAACTCCTATAATTTCAATTCAATTTTCGAAAATATCAAACCAGTTTTTCAAAGTTCAGACTATGTTGTAGGCAATTTGGAAACCCCAATTGCTGGTCAAAAAATGCAGTACACCAATCATAAATGGAGCTTTAACTCGCCTATTGAGTTTGCTTGCGCTGTTAAAAACGCAGGTTTTGATCTAGTGGCTACATCCAACAATCACGGTATGGATAGAGCAATTGATGGCTTGTACCAAACCATTGAAAATTTGGACACTATTAATCTCGACCATACAGGCACGTATCTAACCGAGGCGGCAAGTGAAAAACTTTTTATAAAAAACATAGACGGAATAAAAATTGCATTTCTATCGTATACCTACGGAACTAATGCGGCATACAATAATTTTTTTTTAAAAAAAGACCAAAAATTCGCGATCAATTTATTCGGTAAACAACAAAAGAGTATTAAAAGCAGCGATTATAGAAGTCGTGTTTTGAATAAGCTAAAAACGCTAATTATTTTTAACTATTCTTTTAATAACTATTTTAGAGATCTCAAACAAAAAATTAAACAAGCCAAACAAGAAGCAGATTTAGTTGTTGTTTTGATGCACAGCGGCGGGCAATATAACCTTATACCCGATAAAGGCACAGTACAATTGGTAGATTTCTTAAAAAATAATGGCGTAGATACAGTTATTGGCTGCCATCCGCATGTTGTACAAAAAGTGATTACTAGCAAAAACAGGTTGGATGCTTTTTCTTTAGGAAATTTTTGTTCGTATCCAGGAAGCGATTCTTGCAAGATGAATGAAAGTGAATATGCCATTATTTTGCATATTATTATAGATAAATCTTCGAAGAAACTTACAAAAGCCAGTTTTCAGATCACAAAATCTGTTGTTGCAGATAACAAGAAAGCCAACATTCATTTGCTGTATGATTTAATTCAAACAGAAAAGGATCTCCAAGTCAAACAAAAACTTATTGCCGATAACTTACTAATTTATAATCGATTTTTAGACAAATCTGAAAATGATATAGAAATTAAATGCGAATATGATGTTTGTAGTTTCTAAAAATATATTCTTAAATTTATAAAATGATTGTCCTAAAAAAAATATATACTCGATTTGAAAATAACAAAATATATTTTTGCGCAAATGTTATAATTAATTCTGTCGAAACCGAAATTTGGTTTGCAGCAGACCAAGAATATGGCAACTACATATCGCTATCAAATGGAGATTCGTTTATACTACTTTTGTTTGTTTATGCTGTTTTTAATGATCTTGATTTTGAGTCGCATGTGCCTGTTTCTAAGCGATTAAACTATGGTTTACTAGAAATTTTATTGCCATTATTTCAGAAAATGAAATTCAATACCAATGCCCAACGATTCAAATTTCATGGCATTGACACAACCGTTTTTGAAGGAGCTACAGCATCTGGAACCGCAATGTCATTTGGAGTAGATTCTTTTTATACCTATTTAAAACAGCAAGATAGCAACATGCCAATTGACTTTTTAACACTCTTCAATGCTGGCGGATACGGACAATATGGTGGTAACAAGGCAAGACAACTTTTTGAGCACATGACTCAAAAAGTAATTCGGTTTGGACAACAGAATAATCTTAAAGTACTTTCGGTAGATACAAACTGGAACGAAATTTTAAAAATGCCGTTCGTAAAAACGCATACCTTCAGAAACTTTGCCTGCGTTTTGGTGTTTCAAAAATTATTCAAAAACTATTATTATGCTTCGGGGCTAACATTAAATAGTTTTGATTTAAATCCGCATGATCCAGCCTATTATGATATTGTAAATGTAAAAGCTATTGCAGGAAACTCACTTGAGTTTTTTATATCTGGTTTAAACGAAGGTCGATTAGAAAAAACAACATATATTGCTGACCAGCAGCTTACTTATAATAATTTGAATGTCTGTTATTTTACACCTGACAGTTTGAAGTCTCTTATTAATGACGAATTGTTTATAAACTGCTCAAAATGCTACAAATGTGTCAGAACAATGATAACTTTAGATGTTATAGGTAAACTTGAATTGTATAAAAACATTTTCGATTTAAATATTTATAATAAAAATAAAGAAATTTATTTAGCCGAAATTTTATATCAAAAAATAAGAACAAATAGCATATTCTCTATTGAAATTTTAAATCAAATGAAATTGAATAAATACTCTTATTCTTCTAAAGTTTACTTTTGTTTAGTAAAAAAGATTGCAAGTGTAATTATTGACAAATTTAAAAAATGAATTATAAATTTAGCTAATTCAAAATCATGATAACAAGGATATATGATTACATCAAATCTTTAATTTTAGATTTTTTGATTGATGGTAAAAGATATAAAAAAAAACTACTTTTTTTTGGACAAAACAAACTCTATACCAAAAACGGAAAAATAAATATACTTAAAGGATATTTTCACTTCAATAAATCGTTTAGAAAGCCAGAAACGAATGTTGGATTTTTAGAAATAGGAAAAAATGCGGAAATAAATGTTAACGGTGACTTTAGTATCTATAATGGTGGTCATGTTGTTATTATGGATAACGCTAAGTTAAATCTCGGAAGTGGCTATATTAACAGAAATACAAAAATAAGATGTTTTAATGAAATCACGATTGGTCAGAACGTTGCAATTTCTGAAAATGTATCCATTTGGGATAGTGATGCGCACAAAATTATTAGAGACGATTATATACCAACCACTCCAATAAGTATTGGGAACCATGTTTGGATAGGAATGAATAGTGTTATTTTAAAAGGCGTTACTTTGGGCGATGGTTGTATTGTTGCAGCTGGTTCAATTGTAAATAAAAGTTTTCCTGCAAATTGTTTGATAGGTGGCATTCCTGCTAAAATAATTAAAGAAAATGTAGCATGGGAATAAGTAACAAATTATGATACCAATTGTCTCAATAATAATGCCTGTCTACAATGTCGAAAAGTACATTGCCAAAAGCATTCAAAGTGTTTTGAACCAAACCTATGCCAACTTTGAACTTTTAATTATCAATGATGGAACTCCTGATAATAGCATTGTTATTGCTGAAAAGTATAGTGACCACAGAATCAAAATTTTGCACAAACCAAACGGAGGCTTGTCTGATGCGCGCAACTTTGGGATGCAACATGCAATTGGCGATTACTTGTACTTTATTGATAGCGACGATTGGATCGAACCTAATTTGCTAGAAGTTTGCGTTGAATCATTAACTAATCATAAAACAGATTTTGTTATTTTTGGATACCATTTAGATAATGAAAACGAATTAGGCAATTTAATTTCGTCAGAAGCCAAAACCCATCATGAAAAAGTCTATTCTCAAAAAGAGAGAAACTTAGATATTAGTGCTGATACACTAAGTCTTATGGGTTATGCATGGAACAAAATCTATAAAACTTCATTTATTAAGGAAAATAATTTACATTTCGAAAAAGGCGTATCGCTGGTAGAAGATATTTTGTTCAATGCAAGAGTATTTGAGTTTTCCGACAAAATTCAATTTATCGACCATGCGTTGTATCATTATATAAACCGTCCAGCAGCTTCATTAATAAAAACGTTTCATAAAAACTCGTTCGAACTGTATCTCAAAAAAAATCTTGCATTGCACACTTTTTTGAATGTCTGGCAAATGCCAAAAACCCAACTGAACAGTGTTTTAGCCAACGGAATCATTTCTGGAATTCGCTATTGCGTCAATAATATGTTTGCCTATAAAAATAACTTGTCGTTTTGGGATAAAATCAAGTATCTCAAAATGATGCTCAACCACTCCGAAACTCATAAATATGTCTATTTTTACGAAGTTAAATCAAGTAACGATAAATTATATAAAAAATTAATTCAGTACAAAGCTACTTTTGCCTTATACGTACTTTGTAAATTAAAAAAATAAAAAATGATATTCAGCAAATTTCTTTCGTTTGAAAGTAAAACGAGAATTTTATTGTTTTTGCAAAAGTTCAAAAAAAATATTTTTTTCGATCTACAATTGCAATCTACTCAAAAAAAAGTATTTGTATTTTTGGCTGCCGATTATGGCAACTTGGGCGATGTTGCGATAACTTACGCTCAAACTAAGTTTTTGCAAGAAGTTTTACCAGAATTCGAAGTTGTTGATGTGCCCATTAGTAAAACTTTAATTGGAATTACCCAGGTAAAAAAAGTTATTCAACCACATGATATTATTACTACAGTTGGTGGAGGAAATTTTGGTGATTTATACGACCAAATAGAGTTTTATAGGCAATTGGTTTTTGAGAATTTTCCTAACAACAAGTGTATTTCGTTTCCGCAAACAATAGATTTTTCAGTTTCAGAAAAAGGACGAAAAGCACTTCAAGTAGCAAAAAAGCGCTACGCCAACCATAAAAACTTGACTTTTGTGGCTCGAGAAGCACTTTCGTTCGAGAAAATGAAAATCGAATTATCTGCCAATACCGTACTACTCACACCAGATATTGTCATGAGTTTAAACGAGCAACAGCCTAGTTTTGATCGAAAAGGCGTCGTTTTGTGCCTTCGTGAAGACGACGAAAAATTGTTGACCAGAACAAATCATGACCAATTGATGAAGTTGGTTGATGTCAATTTTGATACAAAAACAAATTATGACACGCACATAAACAAAAATCATTTGTCGTTGGAAGAGCGCAAACAAGAACTCGACAAAATTTGGACTGTTTTCAAAAAAGCAGAGTTAGTAATCACAGACCGTTTGCACGGAATGGTTTTTTGCTACATCACTAACACACCTTGTATCGTTTTCCAAAACAACAACCATAAAGTAAAAGGTTGTTATGAATGGATAAAAAACAAAAGCAACATTAAGTTAGTACAAGATTTTTCTGAAACCGAAATTGCAACTTGGTTGGACCAAAAGTTTTATGCAACTAATAAGTTTGAGCCTTTAACAGTTGAGTTTGATTTGCTGAAGAAAAAGTTTTTATAAGAATTATTTTAAAAAAAACATTAGTTTTGAAAATTCTAAGTTTAAATTGTGACCGTTTAATTGTATAAATTGATTTATTGAAATGTTATTTAACTCTGTAGATTTTTTCTTTTTTTTACCAATTGTTTTTTTATTATATTGGTTTGTTGCCAATAAAAAATTGAGTTGGCAAAACATATTATTGTTAGTTTCAAGCTATTTTTTTTATGCTTGTTGGGATTGGAGGTTTTTATTTTTATTAATTTTCTCTACACTACTAGACTACTTTACTGGATTGAAAATGGCTGACGCTGCAAATAATACCAATAGAAAATTTTGGTTTTGGCTCAGTATTAGTGTCAATTTAGGTTTTTTAGCAGTTTTTAAATATTATAACTTTTTTATTGAATCTTTTGCAGAAGCACTAAACCAAGCAGGAGTACAAGTCAATTATTTTACCCTCAATGTGATTCTTCCTGTTGGTATATCATTTTATACATTTCATGGTTTATCGTATGTGATTGATATTTATAATAACAAAATTAAAGCAGAAAAAAACTACATTGATTATGCAGTTTTTGTGAGTTTTTTTCCACTTCTAGTAGCTGGCCCAATAGAACGAGCTACTCATTTATTACCACAAATACAGAGAGTAAGACTTTTTAATTACGAAAATGCAATTAATGGTTTAAAGCAAATTTTATGGGGATTATTCAAAAAAATTGTTATTGCAGATCAATGTGCAGTTTTTGCAAATACAATTTTTAACTCTAATGAAAGCTTAAGCGGTAGTACAAATTTGTTAGGCGCATTATTTTTTACATTTCAAATTTATGGAGATTTTTCAGGTTATTCCGATATTGCACTAGGTACAGCTAGATTATTCGGTATAGAGTTGTTGCAAAATTTTTCGTTTCCATATTTTTCTAGGGATATTTCAGAATTTTGGAGACGTTGGCATATATCATTATCAACTTGGTTTAGAGATTATTTATATATACCATTAGGAGGAAGTAAAGTAGGTTTGTTAAAAAAAATCAGAAACACATTTATTATCTTTATAGTAAGTGGTTTTTGGCATGGAGCCAATTGGACTTTTATTTTTTGGGGGTTTCTTAATGCATTATATATTATGCCATCAATAATTTTTAATACAAATAGAAATAATCTAAATATAGTTGCACAAGGCAAAATTTTACCATCTATAAAAGATTTTTTATCGATTTGTTTGACATTTTTATTAACGATGCTTGCTTGGGTGTTTTTTAGAAGTGAAACCATCGGTTTTGCATTTCATTTTATAGAAAAAATATTTTCTGAAAGTTTATTTGATGCTATAAAATTTACTGGAGTGGAAACAATAAAACCTGTATTTATGTTTATGTTGTTTTTTGTTTTAATAGAATGGATAGGGCGTGAAAGTAAATTTGCAATAGAAAACTTCACGAATAAATGGAATGTTTGGATAAGGTGGGTTTTTTATTACGGTCTAATTTTATCATTATTTTATTTTTCAGATTCTAATCAACAATTTATTTACTTTCAATTTTGACGGTTATGAAAAAATTTATAAAAAAACTTTTATTATTTTCCGTACCACTCTTTATTTTATTGTTCTCGGCTGAGGTATATCTTTATAATATGAAAACTAGCTATTCAGAAAAAATAGATGGATTAATTCAAAATAAAGATAAAATCGAGTTGCTTGTTTTAGGAAATTCACATGAGGCATATGGCATAAATCCAAATAAATTTGATTGTTATTCTTATAATTTGGCACATGTAAATCAATCATTATATTTTGATAAACGAATAATCTTAAAACATATAGACCGCTTACCTAATTTGAAATATGTTTTGATAGGTGTAGATTTTCATTCGCTCTATTTCTCCGATCAAGGTATTCGAAATATTTGGTCGTATTATGCTCACGGAATAGATTACAAAAACGATTTGCCTGTTTCCACGAAGTATTCTAGAGTAAAAGGCTATACACTTGGGGTAATTCTAAGTTTTTTAAAGAAAAAAATTTCTGGCAAATATGATAAAATTGGTGTTTTAGATCTAGAAAATGATGTCAATTTGAATGCTCCTATGCAAAAAGGATGGTTTTTTTATAATGGCGTTAATGCAAATCAAATGAATACGACTAGTTATTTAAACAGAGCTAATGAATTTAACACAACCGTAAAGAAATCAATTATACAAAATGAAGTGCAAAAAGATTTAGAAGATTTTATCATTATTTTAAAAAACAAAAAAATAACTCCAATACTAATAGCTACACCTTGTTATTCAGAGTTTAGGGAAAACATCTCAAAAGAGTTTCGTTTAAAAAACGAAATAATAATTAATAACATTACCAAAAAATATAATATCCAGTACTGGGATTTTTTTGAGTTACCTTTAAAAAAATCATATTTTTATAATTGCGATCACCTAAACTATCAAGGCGCAACATTTTTTACTGAAATTATTAATGATAAATTAAAAAAAAGTCTACAGCTACATTAAAAATATTTATTAACCAATTAAATTTAAATTTATGAATTCAATCAAGCTATTTGTTTTAACATTGTTATTTTTTACAATTTATAAAACTACTGCTCAAGTTACTGCACCAAGCAACTCAATCAGTTCAACAGATTATTTAGGAACAAATAGTAGTTCAGTTTTTAAAGATGTTATTTTCCGAAGAGGCGGCATTTTTGCGGGTCAAATTAGTCAAGGGTCACTTGTTGACTATGGTGATGTATCCATTGGAATTAACTCTTTTGAAAAAGCTTTGGGCGTGACAAGAGGCTGTGTAATGATTGGCGCGGCTGCTGGCAAAAATAATTTAAAAACTATTGATCCTACTAATATTTCTTTAGGTGCTGGTAATACTTATGTAGGCAGTAGAGCAGGCATGGGTAAAGGCACTACAGTTAGTAATGCAGTCAATGATGTCTTCATAGGAGCCGAATCAGGCATAAATATAACTTCTGGTATTAATAATGTTTTTGTAGGTACTGCATCTGGAGCTTTCAATGAAGTAGGATCAGAAAGTGTTTTGATAGGTCATCAAGCAGGTTATTCAACCAACGCGAGTGGTAATGTATATGTAGGCAATAGATCAGGAGGTTATGCAACAGGACAACATAATACATATTTAGGTTTTAATACTGGATTTAAAAGTGTTATTCCAATACTAGCAAATTCTGGAAGTGATAATACATTTCTCGGCTACCAATGTGGCGCAACAATGACCACAGGTTTTAATAATACGTTTGTTGGTAAAGTAATTTTACCTTCTTTAGCCGCAACTAGTTTATTGGCAGGCAACACAACCAGTAATACGATAATTCTTGCTACTGGTAATGGAGCATTATTTAACGATAGTGGCAACCAGCGCTTGTATATTCACTCAAACGGTAATACGGGTATTGATATTGGCAATAATAACATTCCTCAAAACCGTCTGGAGGTTAACAGTACTGGTGCTGTTGACAATACTTTAGGTTTGAGGTTCAAAAATTTTGCTAATAGTAATACCAATACTTTAACTGCGGATGCAACACCAAAAGTGTTGTCTGTAAACGCTCAAGGCGATGTTATTTTGGTCGATGATAAAATGAGTGTTGGTAATGTTGCACTTCCTGCAAGTTGCGCAACTGTTAATTTTGTCCCTAAAGCTACTGGCGCTAACGGTAACTTAGGATGTAGTCAAATTTTTGATAATGGTACTAGTGTTGGTATTGGTACAAGTATTGGTGTTGATCAAACTATTGGTTTTGGTTATTCATCTGGTGGTGCTACAGGAATTGTAAAATTAGATGTTCAAGGAGTAACAAGAACAGCTGGTTTCTTTATAACTTCCGATAGAAAATTTAAAAAAGATATTAAACCTATAGAAAGTTCTCTTGAAAAAGTATTGGCTTTGGATGGTAGAACTTATAATTGGAGAAATGAAGAGTTCAAGGATAAAAATTTTGGTAATGAGTTACAATATGGCTTTTTGGCTCAAGAAGTTCAAAAAGTGATTCCTTCATTGGTAATTCAATCAGAAAATGGAGATTTGGCAATGAATTATATAGGTTTAATTCCTGTTTTGATTGAAGCAATGAAGGAACAACAAACTCAAATTAACGAGTTAAAATCACAAATTAGCGATAACTTCAAATCACAAAATCAAGATTTGCTACAGTTTGCCAACACCAAAATAATAAGCGTTACGCCAAATCCATCTAATGATGTAATTTCAATTTCTGTGAATATTGATAGCGAAGTTACTACTGCCCAACTTCAGGTTCATGACATTAACGGCGCTGTTTTGAGTATATTAAACCTAAAAGAAAGAGCAACCAATGTTACTAAAACCTTGCAGAAAGATAATTTTGGTAAAGGAATTTATATTGTAAGTCTAGTAATAAATGGTAAAAGCATAGATACTAAAAAGATAATTTTTAATTAGTGATACAACAACTTTGTAAAAGCATTTGAGAAATCAGATGCTTTTTTTGGTTTAGTACAAAAATAAAGTAGCTTTGTTTTTTTTTAATGAAGAATTCTTTAGTTTCGTTCGGTGGTTTTTTATGCTTTAAATTCAAAGTATTTAAAAGGTTTTTTATTAAAACAAAAGATCTGTGCTAATCTGTGAAATTTGCGGCAAAAAACAAATAAATAGCATTTAAGCCAAAAAAATATCATCTTGAAAAGAATTCTACACATAATAGGCGCTATGAATCGGGCAGGAGCAGAATCGATGGTCATGAACTTGTATCGAGCTTTAGACAAAACCCAATACCAATTTGATTTTGTCTATTTCACCCAAAATAAATGCGATTTTGACGACGAAATCTTGGAAATGGGCGGAAAAATTTATAGACTGCCACTCTCTAATTTTGTTGGAAGAACATGGGCTATGTTTCGTTTTTTGCAAGCCAACAAACATTTTTATGCCATACACAGCCACATGCTTCTCAATATTGGGTTTGATTTTACAGCGGCTTATTTTGCGGGCTATAGAAATTTAATAGCACACGCACACAGTACAGCTAATACTACAAACAGCGGTGTTGTGCAAACTGGTTATCGAGTTTTGGGAAAGTTTTTAATTAATAGCTTGAGCAAAACAAATATCGCTTGTGGCAAAGAAGCAGGCGACTATCTTTTTTATAAAAACAAAAAAGTTATTGTCTTGCCAAATGCAATAGATTTTGAAGTATTTATTAAAAAAGACACTTTTGTTGATTTCCGAAAAAATAGTAATTGTAACGAGAACACCTTGTTATTATGCCAAATTGGAAGGTTTTTGGACGTAAAAAACCATATTTTTAGTTTGAAGTTGGCGCATTATTTGAAACAGCAAAAAATAGATTTTCAACTTTTGTTTATAGGCATTGGTACTTTGGACGACGCTATGAAAAAATTGGCAAAAGAGTTGGATGTTTTAGATGTAGTTCACTTTTTGGGCTTGCGAACAGATATTCCCGATATACTAATACAATCAGACGTAATGCTAATGCCATCACTACACGAAGGTTTTCCTGTTGTTTTGGTGGAAAGTCAAGTAGCAGGTACGCCAGCATTAATATCAGACAGCATAGCAAAAGAAGTAGATTTGGGTGTTGACTTAGTTTTTTTTGAAAGTTTATCTGCGGATTATTCGGTATGGACTAATCAATTACTCAAAATAAAATCAAAAAAGAAGTTTCAAGATAAAACCCATCTCGATATACTAAAACATAAAGGTTTTGATAGTAATGATAATGTGCTTCGATTAATTGAAATTTACAATCAATAAATCTACAGATTGACACGATTTACTTTTTGTTAATTTAGCCATTTGTATATCACCTTATAATGTTTAGATTTGCAAGTAGCATAAAACCAAAAATTAATGTTCGATTGGGTTCCGATACAACAATATTCCTATTATTATCACCAACTTATTTTGGTTGTTGTATTGTTACTTTTTTTGCACACATCAATTGTTTCTTTTGAAGACAATCGAAACATACGTTTCAACAAAATCATTGGTTTTTTGTTATTTCCATTTATTTTATTATACATTGGTTTTAGACCAATTAACGGTGTTTTTGTTGATATGCTCACTTATTCGCAAACCTTCGAGCAATATCAAGATGGTTTTGATTTACTAGGAAGTGGCGATGCTGGTTTTGATTTTTTTATAAAGTACAGTTCCAAAACTATTACAATTGAGCTCTTTTTTTTTATATGTGCTTTTTTGTATGTAGTGCCGCTTTGGTTTGTTTCAAAACGACTCTTTGGATCTAATTGGTTTTATTCTTTTTTGATTTTGGTTGCTTCATTCTCTTTCTTTGGTTATGGAACTAATGGCATCCGAAACGGTTTTGCCTCTTCTTTATTTTTGTTTTCATTTGCTTTTTTTGAGCGAAAATATATTTTGCTAGGCTTACTTTTTCTATCAACAACTTTTCATCAAACCATGATGTTGCCTACTTTTGCCTATCTTATTACTCTATTAAATAACGATACCAAAAAGTATTTTATAGTTTGGCTACTTGCCATTCCACTGTCATTAGCACTCGGAGGTTTTTGGGAAATTTTCTTTTCTGGTCTCGGTTTTGGCGATGAAAGGGCTGGATATCTTACCGACGATTCTAACCAAGAAGAGTTTAGTAGTACTGGTTTTAGATGGGACTTTTTAGTTTATAGTGCTACTGGAGTTTTTACTGGAGTTTATTTTATCATTAAAAAAGGCTTCAAAGATAAATTATACTCACATTTAGTAAATATATATCTGCTAACAAATGCTTTTTGGATTTTGGTAATTCGTGCCAACTTCTCGAATAGATTTGCATACTTATCCTGGTTTATGTTGGGTATAATAATAATTTATCCTTTATTAATGTATCCAAATTTAGCAAAACGAAATAAAGTTTTGGGTAGTGTAATTTTAGTTTATTTTATATTTACTTATGTTCTGAATATAGTTTTAGCAAAATCATGAAGCAACTCTCTATCATAATTCCGATGTATAATGTGGCGCAATATCTTGAAACTTGTATTGCATCAGTTTACAATCAAGGAATTGAAGAAAATGATTTTGAAGTAATCCTTATTGACGACGAATCGCCTGATAATAGTTTGGAAGTGGCGCAAAAACTAACTCAAGATAAAACCAATGTGGTTATTATATCCCAAAAAAACAAAGGTCTTGGTGGTGCAAGAAATACAGGTATTGAAGCATCAATTGGAAATTACATTCTATTTCTAGATTCAGACGATTGGTATTTGCCAAGAAGTTTATCTAAAATTATAACAATTGCAGAAACTAATAAACTTGACATTTTAGAATTTGGTGCTGAAGGTATTGATGCAAACAATAAAATTATATACAGAGCATCAGTTTCATCAAATAATCATATTTATAATGGAGTCGAATATTATCAAAAAATTAGATACATGGACTCTGCATGCAATAAACTTTATAATCGAAATTTTCTAAGCCAAAACAAACTACTGTTTCTAGAAAAATTATTTATTGAAGATTATGAATTCAATACAAAAACATTTTGTTTTGCCAAACGGGTAATGGCTATTGATACAATTGTTGCCAATTTTTTGCAAACGCCAAATTCAATTACACGAAATACAAGTAGTGCCAAAAAAGAAAAAATGATTTTGGATATTAAATCAGTTATAAAAAAAATCAATGATTTGAAAATTGCTAATGTGGCAATAGACAGTTCTTATTTTAATCAAAGATTATCGTATCTAACCGCAACATTGTTTTATCAATTATACAAAAATAAATCAGTTTATTCTGAATATACAAACTTGAAAAAACAATTAGAAAAAGAAAACTTATTTTTTGTAAATTATACTATTTTTGACAAATCAAAAAATATGTTTAGAATTGTTTTTCTGAAAAACTTTTTTCTTCTCAAAATGATAACGAAAAATTAGATGGAAAATATTGCTAAAAAAAAGAAAGTTTGTTTTATTGTTGCTACCCCAGCAACAGCAAAAGCTTTTTTAGAAGGCCATTTTGAAAAGCTTTCTGCTTTTTTTGACATGTATCTTGTAGCAAATTTTGAAGATTATGAATTAAAAGATTATTCAAATAATCACCTAAAAGATTTAAAACATATACCTATTAATCGAAACATATCTTTAATAAAAGACCTTAAGGCATTGTTTCTATTAACAGATTATCTAAAAAAAGAAAAGTTTGATGCCGTACATTCTGTTACACCAAAGGCAGGACTTATTGGAATGTTAGCCTCAAAATTAGCCAATATTAAAATAAGAATACATATTTTTACGGGTCAAGTTTGGCATACGAAAACTGGATTTTTTAAAGTTATTCTTAAAAATATTGATCGATTTATTGTTTTTTGTGCAACTAATATTTTAGTTGACGGTCAATCTCAAAGGCAATTTCTAATCAAAAATAAAATTATAAAAGAGATCAATTCTAAAGTTTTAGGAAAAGGCTCCATTAGTGGAGTTGATATTAAAAAGTTTATTCCAAATCAAATAGTAAGGCAAGAATATAGAAACGAACTAAAATTGACCAATGAAGTGGTCTTTTTATTTTTAGGTCGACTCAATTTAGACAAAGGCATTATTGATTTAGCAAAAGCATTTCTTAAGTTAAACGTACGCTATCAAAATACTAGTTTAGTATTTGTAGGACCAGATGAAGAATTAATGCAAGAAAAAATAAAAGTGATTTCAAACAATAATGCTTGTATTTATTTTTATGGGTCAACTTCAAAACCACAAGAATTATTGCAAATGGCTGATGTTTTTTGTTTGCCTAGCTACAGAGAAGGTTTTGGCACAAGCGTTATTGAAGCCTCATTGCTAGAAAAACCAATAATATGTAGTGATACCTACGGACTAATGGAAACTATTGTAGATCAACAAACGGGTTTGCGACACAAAGTAGCCAATATAGAAGCTATATTTGAGCAAATGGAAAAAATGATGGATGAAAATCTTAGAGTTCTATTAGGCAAAAACGGACGAAATTATATATTAGATAATTTTTCAGGCGAAAAAATATCTGGCGAGTGGTTGAAGTATTATAAAGAAATTCTAAAATAAATGTACAAAAACATAATCAAACCCTTTTTTGATTTTCTTGCAGCTTTTTTTGGCTTACTACTACTAGCACCTTTTTTTATATTAATTACTATTTTTCTATATTTCGAAAATGATGGAAAGCCGTTTTTTTTTCAATCACGACCGGGTTTAAATGGAAAAATTTTCAAAATTATCAAATTCAAAACCATGAATGATAGAAAGGATAGTGGCGGGAATCTTCTCTCTGACGAAATAAGGCTTACACGAGTTGGAAATTTTGTTCGCAAAACATCACTTGACGAAATTCCGCAATTATTAAATGTCTTAAAAGGCGATATGAGCCTAATTGGACCAAGACCTCTTTTGGTTAGTTATTTAGAGTTGTATTCAGATTTTCAAAAAATGCGACATGACGTTAAACCTGGAATAACTGGTTGGGCGCAAGTAAATGGTCGCAATGCAATTTCTTGGAAAAAAAAGTTTGAACTCGATGTTTGGTATGTAAAAAAATGTAATTTTGTTTTAGATATGCGAATATTTTTTTTAACCCTAAAAAAAGTGATAATCAAAGAAGGAATTAATAAAGAGGGACATACAACAACAGAAGCCTTCAAAGGTAATAATTATGGGAGCAACAATTAAAGCAATTGAATATTATTTTCCTCAAAATAAAATTTCAAATTCAGACCTATCAAAACAATTTGATAATTATGATTTTTCTAAATTTGAAGATAAAGTTGGAATAAAAAATAGATATTGGGTAGCCGAAAACGAAACCGCTTTGGACCTAGCCGTAAATGCCTGTGAAAAGTTGTTTGAAAAAATAGATAAAACAACCATTGATTATATACTATATTGCACACAAAGCCCAGAATATTTTTTGCCAACAACGGCATGTATTTTGCAAAACAAATTAGGTTTGAAAAAAAATATTGGAGCATTAGATTTTAATCTAGGATGTTCCGGTTATACCTATGGTTTAAGTTTAGCAAAAGGCTTAATTAACTCCAATCAAGTTAAAAATATATTATTGGTAACAGCCGAGACATATTCAAAATTCATGCATCCAAAAGACAGATCTAATCGAGCAATTTTTGGAGATGCCGCCACCGCCACTTTAATATCTTACACTGAGGAAGAAAATATAGGCGAATTTTTATTTGGCACAGATGGGTCAGGCTTTGATAAACTAATTGTTAAAAATGGTTGTAGCCGATTTAATTTTGATCCAAATCCCGAACAAATAAACTATGGCACAGATAATGTATATACAGACAATAATTTATATATGAATGGTCCAGAAGTTTTTAATTTCACAAATGAAGTAATACCAAACTTTACCAATGAAATATTAAATCAAAATAAAAAAGAAATTACTACTATCGATCAATTCGTATTTCATCAAGCAAATGCGTTTATGTTAAATTTTATGCGTAAAAATTTAAAAATAAAACCAGAAAATTTTTTTATAGATTTACTCGATGGCGGTAATACAGTATCATGCACAATTCCAATTGCTTTAAAAAAATACAGTCAAAATATTACTAAAACAGAGGAAATAATCGTAGTAGGTTTTGGTGTCGGACTTTCGTGGTCGGGTGGTTTAATAAAAATAAATAATAAATTATAAATAAGATGACAAATAAAGAGTTTTGTGAAGGGTTAGTTGAAGAATTAGAATTAGAAGTAGAAATAGATACCAACACCAATCTCAAAGAATTAGACGAGTGGGATTCAATGGCAGCGATGATTTTAATAGGATATGTTTCAAACGAATTTGGAATTACACTAAATGCTGACGATTTAAAAGAAATTACAACAGTAGATTCTTTAATAAATAAAATAGGTCAAAACAAATTTAATTAATAATGAATCAAGAGTTTTCAGGAATAGAAATTAAAGCTATATCTGGTTGTGTTCCAAAGAATATAATCAGGAATGATTTTTTTGAACAAATGTTAACTCCTAAAGAAATTAAACTCTTCGAGAAAACAGTGGGAATAAAAGAAAGACGTTGGGCTGACAAAAATACTACAGCATCAGACTTGTCTTTTCACGCAATAATTGAATTGTTTACTACTTATGATTTTGATTTAAATGACATTGAATGTTTGATATTTTTGAGTCAAACATCAGATTTTAAAATTCCTTTTACATCCAATATTCTTCAAGATAGAGTAGGATTAAAAAAGAGCATTTTGTGTTTAGATATAAATGCCGGTTGTGCAGGATTTATACAAGGTTTAAGCACCTCTTTTTCTATAGCAAAATCTTTAAAAAAAGGAAAAAAAGTACTTTTTGTTGTAGCAGAAACTTTATCGAAAATTTTATCAAATAATGATAGAAGTACCACCATGTTGTTTGGAGACGGCGCAGCTGCAATTTTAATAGAAAACACAGAAAATAATGAAGCAACATCTTGGTTCAACTTTTTTTCGGACGGAGCAAATGCAAATGCAATTAAAATTTCTGATGGCGGTTACAGAAATGAAACCAAACTAGAAAGTTTTGATATCATTACTGACGAAAAAGGAAATGAAAAAAATAAACTTAATTTAGAAATGGATGGTCCAAAAGTTTTTGATTTTACTTTAAGAGAAATAACTCCAAGCATTAATCAATTATTAAAGGATTCAAACGTCAATAAAGAAAGTCTTGATTTTTTATTGTTACATCAATCAAACCAATTTATTATCAAGCAAATTGCTGCACAATTAGAAGTTCAAACAGATAAAATGCTAATAAATATCGACAAATATGGTAATACAAGCGGAGTATCTATACCGCTATTGATTTTATCGAATAGTGATAAAATAAAAAATTCAACAAACGTATTAATGAGCGGTTATGGCTCTGGTCTGAATTGGGGAAATTGTATATTAAATCTCTCTCAAGTCAAAATAATTTCAAATATAGAAATATAATGAAAGCACTTATTAAACCAAAAGAGTATTATTCTGAGGACATTTTTTTAAGTGAAAATGAAAAAATATTTTCAAAAACTTGGAATTTTATAGGTTTTTATAACGATTTTATTGAAGAAAATGATTTTGTTTCTCTAGTTATTGCCAATACCCCAGTAGTAGTTCAAAAATTAAAAGGTTCCATAAAAGCATTCAGAAATGTTTGCTCCCACAGACATTCAATAATTCAAACCGAAAGTAAAGGTAACAGACCATTAATGTGTCCTTATCATGGTTGGGCATACAATAACAAGGGCATACCTTTTGGAATACCAAAAAAACCACTTTTTCAGCTGTCAAAAGAAGAAATAATTTGTTTAAAACTTGAAGAATTTAAAGTAGAAATCTGTGGCAATTTAGTTTTTGTGAATTTAGATAAAGACTCAAATTCATTACCAATTTTTTTAGGTAAATATTTTTCAGAATTAGAAAAAATTTCAAATAATTTTGGAGAACAAATAGATTTGAATGAAATTGATATTACAGCAAACTGGAAAATTGTAGTAGAAAACACCCTTGAGAGTTATCATGTTGCATTAATACACGCCGAAACTTTATATAAAATGGGTCCTGAAGGATTAGATTTTGATTTTGAAAGTAGTCATTCTAGTTGGAATGCAACTTTAAACAAACTCGAAAATGAAGGGAGACAATCAAAAATTCATAAACCGTATCAAAATAGAGAGTTTATAATAGAGGGATACAAACACGTATTAATTTTTCCGAATTTATTGATATCAACGACCTATGGGGTTTCTTTTAATTTATCATTAATAACTCCGATAGATTCAAATAATACAAATTTTAAAAGTTTTGTATTTACAACCAAAACAAATGATTCCAGAATTAAAAAAGAACCTATAGAAACAATATTTGAAAAAACACTAGTTGACTTTAATCGACAAGTATTTGATGAAGATAAGATAATCTGTCAACAAGTTCATAAAGGGGTCAAAAACGCCGTTCATGCTGGCGAACTTAGTGATGAAGAAAAAAGAGTCGAACATTTTCAATTTGAATACAAATCATACATAAATAATGATAACAAATAAAAAAATTTTAGTCACAGGTGCTACTTCTGGAATTGGTTATGCACTAACTGAATTTTTATTGCTCAATAATTGTGAAGTTATAGCTGTTGGAAGAGACGACTCAAAGATAGAATTATTAAAAAAAAATAAATTTTTTAGATTTATTAAGTTAGATTTGAATGATTTATCAAATATAGAATCAATTTTTATTGATAATCTGAATGAAAAAAAATTTGATGGTTTTGTTCATTGCGCAGGACTCGAAGAAACAATACCTTTAGCGTTATATACAAAAGATAAAATACAAAACATTTTTAATATAAATGTGTTTTCCGGTATCGAATTATTAAGATTTTTTTCAAAAAAGAAATATAGCAACGATCAGTCGAGCGTAGTATTTATTTCTTCCGTGATGGGTGAGCTGGGTCAACCCGGTAAAATTGGATATTGTGCAACAAAATCCGCAATTTTAGGAGTAGTAAAAGCTGCTGCTTTAGAACTTTCTAAAAGAAAAATAAGGGTTAATGCAATAGCACCAGGGGTTGTAAATACTCCTATGACTACTAAATTATTTGAATTATTAGAAAACGAAAATATTGAAAGTATAAAAAACATGCATCCATTAGGTGTAGGAGAAGTTCAAGATGTAGTGCCTATTTTGGCTTTTTTACTTTCAGACAATAGCAAATGGATAACGGGACAAAATATAAAAATCGATGGAGGATACTCAATACAATAACGAAGTTATAATAATTGGAGCAAGTGGATTAGGTAGAGAAATTTTGAGTTGGAATTTAATTTCTAAACATAAAGATAAGATATTAAATATAACTGGTTTTTTAGACGACAACCCTAATGCATTAGACAGCTATAATGTTAACATTCCTATAATAGGCAATATCTCTTTTGAAGAATTTGATGTTAAGAAGCGAGTTTTAATTGCTATTTCAGATAGTTTAATAAAAGAAGAAATATATAACAAGGCAGTTAATAAAGGATTAATTATACAATCCTATATAAATGAAAATGTTTTAATAGGTGAACGAACCATAATAGGGAAAGGCGCAGTTTTTTTGCCATTTTCTATTGTTTCATGTGATAGTGTTGTAGGAGATTGCGTTTTTGTAAATAATGGCTCCCAAATTGGTCATGATGTTACAATCGGTGATTTTACAAGCATTATGGCTAATGTTGACATTGGTGGTGGCGTAGTACTAGGAAAAAATGTTTTTATAGGAACCGGAGCCGTCATTTTGCCAGGAGTGGTTATACCAAACAATACAAGAATAGGGGCCGGTAGCGTTGTTATAAAATCAATAAAAACTGTGGGTACCTATTTTGGTAACCCTGCAAAAAAAATCTTTTAAAAAATCTTTTTCCAATAATTTTGATTTAATAAATAAAGAATGTCGTCAAAAAATTTTTTAGATTTTTTCTTATCTTTATTAATTATTTTAACTCTTTTTGGATTTTTAATTATCATATTTATTTTAACTACAATAGATACCAAATCAAATGGGTTGTTTATTCAAAATCGTGTGGGTCAATTCGGTGGAAACTTCAAAATTTTTAAATTCAAAACCATCCATGATACCTCAAGATTATCAACTACTTTCGGAAAATTTTTGAGAAAATCCAAAATAGACGAATTACCACAATTAGTAAATATTTTGTTAGGACAAATGAGTTTCGTTGGGCCAAGACCAGATATTGAAGGCTATTATGACAAATTGGAAGGCGAAAACCGAAAAATTCTAGAACTAAAACCCGGATTAACAAGCCTTGCAAGTATAAAATATTCTAATGAAGAAGAAGTATTAGGCAAAAAAGAAAATCCATTACAATATAACGACGAAATTATTTTTCCTGATAAAGTAAAAATGAATTTAGAATACTATTATAATCAATCGTTTGTATTAGATTTGCAAATTATATTCAAAACTGTTTTTCGATAAAAATGAATAATTCAAAAATTTGGTTATCATCGCCACACATGGGCGGAAACGAACAAAAGTTTGTTCAAGAAGCCTTCGCTACCAATTGGGTAGCACCATTAGGACCAAATGTAACCGGATTTGAACAAGATCTAGAAAAATATATTGGAACCAACAAACATATTGCAGCACTAAGCTCTGGTACTGCTGCTTTGCATTTAGGTCTTATTTTGTTAGGGGTAAAACCAGGCGATGAGGTTATTTGCCAAAGTATGACTTTCTCTGCATCAGCAAATCCAATAGCATACCTTGGAGCAACTCCCGTTTTTATTGATAGCGAACCAGAAACTTGGAACATTTGCCCAAACGCGCTCGAAGATGCCATAAAGGATCGAATAGCAAAAGGAAAAAAGCCGAAGGTAATAATTGCCGTGCACCTTTACGGAATGCCTTATAAAGTTGATGAAGTAAATGCGGTTGCCAATAAATATGAGATTCCAATTCTTGAAGATAGTGCAGAGGCTTTGGGAAGTACTTATAAAGGACAAAACTGTGGTACTTTCGGAAACATTGCAGCTTTATCGTTTAACGGAAATAAAATTATCACCACTTCTGGTGGTGGAGCAATTGTAACAAATAGTCTTGAAGCAAAAGCTAGAGCATTGTATCTCGCCACTCAATCACGAGATAATGCACCACATTACCAACATTCAGAAATAGGTTATAACTATAGGATGAGCAATATCTGTGCTGGCATAGGACGAGGACAAATGGAAGTTTTGGATGATCATGTAAGATTAAGACGACAGATGAACGAGTTTTATAAAGATGTTTTTAAAGAAAATGACGGAATAATCGTATTTTCTGAACCTAATTCAGATTTTTATTCAAATCATTGGCTGTCTGCAATTTCAGTAAATCCAGAAAAAAACAGTGGTAAAACTAGAGAAAATTTAAGAATTCATCTTGAAAAAGAAAATATAGAAAGCCGACCTTTATGGAAGCCAATGCATCTCCAACCCGTTTTTAAAGACGCACCGTACTATGGCGGTACAATATCTGAAATATTATTTGAGAATGGTTTGTGTTTGCCGTCTGGATCAAACTTAAACGAAACAGAAAAAAATCGAATTATGATTGCATTAAATTTATTTTAAGATTTTTTTAAGACAAAAAAAAGTTTTAGTTTTACTTTTAATTAGAAGTATAAAATTGAATAAAAATTCTAGATCTACAATTTCCGATTTTTTTAAAATAGTTTCGGATAAAAATACTATTTTCAACATCAAAAAGCTTGGATATCTTCCTCGTTGGGTTATTTTGTTGTTGGATATGGCTGTTGTATTGTTTTCAGGTTTGGTTACTTATTTTTTGTTTCAAGGCTTGAAATTAGATTATATTCCACAATATTATTTGTTGTTTGGATTTTTTGTTTACTTGAGTTTCAACTTATTTTTCTTTTTGTTGTTTCGAACTTATGCAGGAATAATAAGGCATTCTTCTTATGTAGATTCACTGAAACTTTTTATAGCTCTAGTTGCAACATTTGCAGTTATTATTTTTTTAAACTTTTTACTGCTTGCTTTTAATAAACCAAAATTATTTTTAACCACGGGTATATTTATCAACACCGTATTGTCTTTCTGTTTTCTGTTTTTTTATAGAATTGTTGTTAAACAAATTTTTGAACGTTTCTTGAAAGAAAAGAGCGAAACTACAAAAATGAGTGCGCTAATATATGGTTCGGATAGTAATGCGATAGCAGTAGCAAATGCGCTTCGTTCTGAAAATCCCGGACGATTTGCTCTCAAAGGATTTATAGATAAAAACAACAAAAACACCTCCAAACGATTATTCGATTTACCTATTTTGCCTGTAAAAAAATCAGTATCATTATTAATGCGTCTCAAAAAAATAGAAGCAATAATTATAGCAGATAAAACTTTATCTAAAGATGAAAGACTAGCAATCGTTGAGGAATGTATTGAGTATAACTTTAAAGTTTTTACAATACCACTGGTTACAGACTGGGAAGATCAAAAAGAAATTTCGAAAAATATAAAAAGTTTCGAAATTCAAGATCTTTTGGAGCGCAAACCTATTGAGTTAGACATGCAGGCAATCTCAGATAGAACACAAAATAAAACCATTTTAATAACTGGTGCAGCAGGATCAATAGGTAGCGAAATTGTAAGGCAGGTTTTAAATTTTAACCCAAAACAAGTATTGTTACTGGATCAGGCTGAAACACCGTTACACAGTTTATCGCTCGAGGTGATGGCGCTTAACAAAAATATTGAAATTCATAATATTATTGCAGATGTTAGAAATTTTGAAGTACTTGATAAAATTTTTAATTCCTTTAAACCTAATGTTGTTTATCACGCTGCTGCCTATAAGCATGTACCAATGATGGAAGAAAACCCATCTCAAGCTATATTCACAAATGTTTTAGGCACAAAAAATCTTGCAGATCTGTCACATAAATATAAAGTTGAACGATTTGTAATGATCTCAACGGACAAAGCCGTAAATCCAAGCAGTGTTATGGGTGCAAGCAAGCGCATTGCGGAAATGTATGTGCAATCTAAACAATTTAAGCATCAAAAACTTAAAACCGAAAATCAAACAAAATATATAACAACACGGTTTGGTAACGTTCTGGGATCAAACGGTTCTGTAGTACCCCTTTTTACTAAACAAATACAAGAAGGCGGACCAATAACTATAACCCATCCGGAAATCATCAGATATTTTATGACTATTCCAGAAGCCTGCCAGCTAGTTTTAGAAGCTGGAGCTATGGGCAAAGGTGGCGAAATTTATATTTTTGATATGGGAAAACCTGTCAAAATTATAGATTTGGCTCGCAAAATGATTCGATTAGCTGGTTTCAAACCAGACGAAGAAATTGAGATAAAAATTGTAGGATTACGACCTGGTGAAAAATTGTATGAAGAGTTACTAAACGATTCTGCTAAAAATTTAGCTACACATCACGAAAAAATAATGATTGCCGAAGAAGTTTGTGAAGAATTTGAAATTGTAAGCGAGGCATTAGATGATCTAATTAGAACTTCACATAATGCAACAGGCGAAATGATTGTCATAAAAATGAAAAGTATAGTCCCCGAATTTAAAAGTTTAAATTCTGTTTTCGAATCTTTAGATATCAAATTAAAAGATTCGTATGTATATACAAAATAATAAAATTTGTTAATTATTTGTATATTTGTTCATTAATACCAATTCATGAAATCAAATACTACCGCTTTTTTTTGTCTACTACTTTTAGGTTTATTAGTTTTTAATTCTTGCGCCTCAAGAAAAGATGTAGCCTATTTGCAAGATATTGACAATAAAAATGTGCAAGAAACTACCATAAATTATGAAATTAAACTTCATCCAGATGACCTATTAAGTATTATTGTTTCTGCCGAAAATCCTGAGGTAACAATCCCTTTCAACTTGCCTCAAATACAATCAAATTATAATACTGACAACAGTCAATCGGGTATAAAAACTTATTTGATAGACAAAGAAGGGTTTATTTATTTTCCGATTTTAGGAAAAATTCATCTTGCCGATTTAACACGTATCGAAGCCAATAAAAAATTGGTAGATATGGTAGCAGTTCATATCAAAAATCCTATCGTAAATATAAAAATCTTAAATTATAAAGTATCTGTTTTGGGCGAAGTAAATCGTCCTGGAAGTTTTACAGTAGGCAGCGAGCGTATTACCATTTTGGAGGCTCTAAGTCTTGCCGGTGATTTGACAATTTTTGGAAGAAGAAATAATATAATTCTTATAAGAGAAAAAGATGGCAAAAAGTCATATAACAGGATCGATCTTACCAATGCAGACTTTGTAGAATCTCCTTTTTATTATCTAACTCAAAACGATATGATTATTGTTGAGCCAAACAAAACGAAGATAAATGCATCCGTTTTTGGACCAAATATATCTACTACAATCTCAATAATTGGAGTTTTAACAACAATAGCAGTTTTAATCTTCAGAAAATAATGCAAGAAAACACAACTATACCAAAGATAGTATCGGATTCTAATATAAATATAAGAGAAGAAATTGATCGGTATTTAATTCATTGGAAATGGATTTTAACATCACTTTTAATTGCTTTTTTGTTGGCATTTATGTACCTCAGATATACGGTTCCGCAGTACAAAGCATCAGCAACAATATTAGTAAAAGACGAGCGAAAAGGAACGTTGCAATCAGAGTTATCAGCATTTTCTGATCTTGGATTGACATCTGGATTAAAAAACAATGTAGATAACGAAATAGAAATAATCAAATCAAGAACTATTGTCGAAAAAGCAATAAAAAAACTTGGTTTTAATACAATCTATCTTGCAGACGCAAGTATAAAACATGTTGAGTTATATAAAGACAAACCAATCGAATTTGTTTTTTTTAACACTTCTGAAAAATTCTATGAATCTGAAAAGCAATTCGAATTCAAATCAATTAATACAACTAGTTTTGCGTTATTTAAAAACAACAAGACTTTAGGCGAACATAAATATGGAGAAAAAATTACTTTAAAAGACTGCAATTTATTAGTTTATAAAAACGAAATTAATAAAAATCAAACACAAGATTTAAAACTTACAATAAATGTATACAAATCAAAAAGTGTTGTACAAAGTTACCGTTCAAGACTAGCAATTGCTCCAATTAATAAAAATTCTAGTGTTGTTGAGTTGTCTGTGGTTGACCCTATTAAAGAAAAAGCAGAAGATTTTCTTAATGCAATAATTGAAATTTATAACAAAGATGCCGTAGATGACAAAAAATTTATTTCAGAAAAAACACAAGATTTCATTCAAGATAGATTAGAAATTATTTCCGTAGAACTTGGCGATGTTGAAAAAAATGCCGAATTATTTAAAAAAAATAATAATGTAACCGATATTGTTTCTGAAGGCATTTTGTATTCTCAAAATGCAGCAGATTTCGAAAAATCATTGATAGAAACCGAAACCCAGATCAGAATCATTCAATCTATGGATGATTTCATGAAAAGAAAAACGGCTGACGAACTTGTACCTACTAATATCTTGCCAGTTGATGCAAATTCATCGGCATTAATAACACAACATAACGAATTGGTACTGCAAAAAATTCGAATTGCTAAAGACGGAACTGCAAACAACCCAATTATAAAAAATTTAGATCAAAAAATTGAGGAAACCAATGGAAATATTAAGGAAAGTATTGTTAGATTAAAAATTTCGTTAAATATAAAAAAAGGAGATCTTCAAAAACAAGATAATTTATTAAAAGGTAAAATATCTCAAATTCCAACTCAAGAAAGACAGTTTAGGGTTCTAGATAGACAACAAAAAATAAAAGAAACTTTGTATTTGTATCTTTTGCAAAAAAGAGAAGAAATTGCTATTTCATTGGCTGTAACTGCTCCAAACTCTAAATTAATTGACAGTGCTTTGGCCTCCAGCAGTCCCGTTTCTCCTGTACGGAATATTGTATATATTCTCGCCCTAGGTTTGGGATTAGTACTTCCGTTAGGAATAATTTATCTACTACAATTATTTGACACAAAAATCAAAACTAGACAAGATATTGAAGGTAAAGTATCAATACCGTTTCTTGGCGATGTGCCTAAATCGG
Organism: Flavobacterium sp.; assembly: GCA_031422015.1. Taxonomy (GTDB): domain Bacteria; phylum Bacteroidota; class Bacteroidia; order Flavobacteriales; family Flavobacteriaceae; genus Flavobacterium. Next base: position 47,986 of record JANOPO010000082.1, read on the forward strand.
AATCTAATAATGAGATTATTAATACCAATAGCAGATCAAGTTCAGCAGAAGCTATCAGAATAGTACGAACAAATCTGGAGTTTATGCTTAGCAATGTTCCAGAAGGAAAAGCGAAAACAATTTTTGTAACCTCTACATTACCCAAAGAAGGAAAAACTTTTATGGCAATTAATCTTGCAAGTACCATTGCGTTGTCGGGCAAAAAAGTTTTGTTGATAGGTTTGGATGTTCGGAATCCGAAGATCGACGAGTATGTAAAACTTCCTTCCAAAGGGTTAACAAATTTTCTAACAAAACGTGAAGGAACTATTGATGAATACATCATCAAACAAGAAGGTTTTGAAAACTTTTATATTTTGCCTTCAGGCGTGATACCACCAAACCCTGTAGATCTTCTGATGAATGATAAATTAACGCAGTTGTTTGATGAATTAAAACAGCAATATGACTATATATTGGTTGATACTGCACCAGTAAGTTTGGTAACAGACACTTTGCTAATTGCGCATAATGCAGACCTTTTTGTCTATGTGATGCGAGCAAATTATCTTGACAAGAGATTTATTAAAAATGCTGAAACTTTTCACAACGAAAAAAAATTGCCCAATATGGCACTGGTTCTTAACGATACCGTTTGGGGCAAAACCTATGGTTATGGTTATGGTTACGGGTACGGCTATGGACAAGACATAAAAATAGATGAACCTTGGTATAAATCATGGATCAAAAAAATTATTAAAAAGTAAAAAACTGATTATTCGTAATAGCTTCCTTAAAAGCATCTGTTTCTGTTATAAGTAACTTATTAGAAAAAGCATCAATATGATTTTTATGATGTACATCAGATCCTACAAAATCAATCATTCCTTTTTTTAATAGATGGTTAGCAGTTTTTGTAACATCTGCACCATAATAACCAACAGTTGCAAGTAGATTGAGCTGAAACAAGCAGCCCGATTTTTTTAATTTTAAATAATCATCAAACGATTTGTGATAATAAAAATAACGTTCAGGATGCGCCAAAACAGGGATATATCCAGCTATTTGAATCTCGAAAATTATATCATATAAGTTTATAGGAGGATTCATATACGACATTTCAACCAGTACATAATTATTCTTTAAGGTTAACAGTTTCTCGCTCGTTAAGCTATCTAAAAAAACATCATCCATAAAATATTCAGCAGCGGCTTTCAAGGGCATTTCAATAGTAACAGCAGATAACTCCTCAATTGTTTTTTGGAGCGTAGCATTAATTTTTTTAGTATCATTCGGATAAATAGAATTCATAACATGCGGTGTTGTTATAATTTTTTTTATACCAAAACTTGATAAACTTTTTATCAAAAATTCTGTTTCTACACTAGTTTTTGCACCATCATCAATTGCGGGCAAAAGGTGCGAATGCATATCAATATGGTTATCAGGAATTAAATCCTTTAAAACTGGCTTTGATTTTAAAAAAGATAGCAATTTATCAATAATTAGATGTTAAGCCAAATGTATAAAATTAATATTTTATTTCAGTATCGATTTATTATATTTGCCAATTAAACAAAAACAGTAATTTTGAAACAATCAGTTTCTGACAATTATCGCAATCAGAATTGGGATCTAGTCATTGAAGGTAAAACCTCTCTTTTTGATGTAAATTTCAAAGATTTATGGCGATATAGAGATCTATTGCTGATGTTTGTTAAACGAGATTTTGTCAGTTTTTACAAACAAACAATTCTTGGTCCTCTCTGGTTTTTCATACAGCCCATTTTTACAACTTTAGTATATACCTTTGTTTTCGGAAATTTAGCTAAAATAAGTACTGATGGTTTGCCACAGCAGCTTTTTTATCTCACAGGAATTACGGCTTGGAATTATTTTGCCGATTGTTTAACCAAAACCAGCACTGTTTTCAAAGACAATGCTAATATTTTTGGAAAAGTGTATTTTCCGAGATTGATAATGCCGTTAAGTATTGTAGCCAGTAATTTGGTTCGCTTTGGGGTGCAGCTCATCTTATTGTTACTGATGATGTCATATTATTACTTTTTTACAGATTTAGGTTCAAGTTTTCATGTTACCTACGCAGCCATTTTCTTTCCGTTTTTAGTATTGTTGATGGCATTCTTAGGATTAGGATTGGGATTAATTATCACAGCAGTAACAACAAAATATAAGGATTTAACTTTTTTGATTACATTTGGCGTACAATTATTGATGTATGCCACAACTGTAATTTATCCGTTGAGTGCCGCACCAGCAGAATATAAAAAGTATATCGAACTCAATCCCATGACAGGAATAATCGAAGCGTTTCGGTTTGCGTTTCTCGGAAAAGGCGAGTTTACACTTTGGTCTGTAGGTTATTCTGTAATTTTCACTCTAGTTGTTTTGTTTCTAGGGATTTTGATTTTTAATAAAACAGAGAAGAATTTTGTTGATACTATATAATGAGTAACATAGCCATTCAAGTCGAAAATTTATCAAAAGCCTACCAAATCGGGCAAATTGGTACAGGCACAATTTCTAGAGATTTAGAGCGCTTTGTTACTACCAAAATATTGCGAAAGGAAGATCCTTTTTTGAAAATTGGCGAAACTAATGATCGAAGTACAAAAGGAGCAAGTGATATTGTTTGGTCATTAAAAGACATCAATTTTGATATCAATCAAGGTGATGCTGTTGGTATAATTGGTAAGAATGGCGCCGGAAAAAGCACGTTACTCAAACTACTTTCTAGAGTAACAAGCCCAACAACAGGAAGCATAAAAGTAAAAGGTCGAATCGCTAGTCTGCTAGAAGTAGGTACGGGTTTTCATCCTGAATTATCAGGTCGAGAAAATATTTATTTAAACGGAGCCATACTTGGGATGCGCAAAAAAGAAATCACTCGAAAACTTGACGAAATTATTGATTTTTCTGGAGTCGAACGATATATAGATACACCAGTAAAGCGCTATTCGTCAGGAATGTATGTTCGATTAGCTTTTGCCGTCGCAGCACATTTAGAATCCGAAATTCTAATAGTTGACGAGGTTTTAGCTGTTGGCGATGCCGAATTTCAGAAAAAATGTTTGGGCAAAATGGGCGATATATCCAAGGGTGAAGGGCGCACAGTGCTTTTTGTGAGTCATAATATGGCGGCGGTTAAAAATCTGTGTAACAACGGAATTTTGTTGTCCAATGGACAAATAGTTGAAAGCAATACAATTGATACCGTAATTCAAAAATATTATAATCAGTCCAAAAACTTTACAACTGCTATAAATTCGGGAATATTTGATTTGACCAAACTTCAAGATAAAAAAAACAAAGAATTCGGTATTTTAAAAGTTGAACTTTTCTGCAATGGAATTTTGAGTAATGAAGTATTATCTGGAAGCACCGTAGAATTTGTAGTACATTACAATGCAAGTAGAGATTTTTTTAATGCAGAAGTTGGTTTTATACTTAAAGACCACAACGAAATAAATTTTATTGGTTTAAATAATGCTCATCTTGGTAAATCATTAAAAATTAATAAAGGTAGAGGAGTTGTGAGTATTATAATAGATTCTTTTCCTATCTATTCAAATAATGAATTAATAGTAAATTGGTACTTTGGTGATGAAGGACCAAACTATGAAGTTCTTGAAAATGCCATGAAAATACAAACTGTTGATGTTGATGTTTTTGGTGTTGGGCGAAAACTTGATTTACGATACAATACTATTGTACATAAGGATATAAATTATATACAAAGACAATGATTACAGTATTAAATTTTTTTAGTATACTTTACAATAATGGCATCAATAAAGCGATAGGTTTTTTCAGACGATGCTTAATAAAACGCAAAGTAAAAAATATTTTAGATAAAAACTTTAAAGTTAATACACCTTTTGCTTTTGTACAAGTTGGCGCTAACGATGGTGTTAGTTTTGACTTTTTGCATGAATTTGTAATTCTAAGAAAATCTAGTGGAGTAGTTATTGAACCTGTAAAAGAATATTTTGATGAGTTAGTTTCAAATTATAGTAAATTCGATACCATACTTAAAGTTAATAAAGCAATTCACCCTACTGAAAAAGAATTAGCTATTTATAAAATAAACCCAACTTGTAAAGAAAAATATCCGGATTGGGCAAAAGGCATTGCATCTTTTGATCCCAAACACCACGAAAAAGTAAATATTGATTCTCGAGATATAATTACAGAAAAAGTTGCTTGCGATTCGTTAATGAATATAGTAAAAATAAAAACTATTGATTATTTTCAAGTTGACACCGAAGGTTTTGATTATGAAGTTTTAAAAATGATTGACTTCGAAACTATAAAACCCTCTATTATAAAGTACGAACACGCCAGTTTATCAAATGACGATAGCATAAACGCTCAAAAATTACTTCAAAAAAACGGCTACCATTTGTTTTTAGAAAACAATGATACAATAGGGATTAGTTGTAAAAAGATACGAATTTAATGATACCTAAAGTAATACATTATTGTTGGTTTGGAACAAAAAAAAAGCCAAAAGAAGTTTTACAATGTATTTCAAGTTGGAAAGAATTTTTGCCAGAATACGAAATAATTGAATGGAATGAAACTAATTCAGATTTAAGTCATTCATTTGTTAAGCATTTTTATGATATAAAAAAATGGGCTTTTGTTTCTGATTATGTCAGATTACAAGTGCTTTATAACCACGGAGGTATTTATTTAGATACTGATATGTTAGTTGTTAAAAGTATTAACGATTTGTTGCATGACGAATTGTTTTTGGGAGCTGAAAACGAAAAATACATTGCAGCAGGCATAATAGGGTCACAAAAAGGAAATGAGTTTATCAGACAATGTATTAAAGAATACGATCTCATAAACTTTAATAATGAAGTTATGGCTATTGCGATACCCAAGATTATTACAAATTTGTTTAAAAGTAAATACGATGTAATTTCTTTTGAAAGTTTATTGGCTATAAATAATTGTACTATTTATCCAAAAAATTACTTCTATCCATTTCCATTTAGCAAAAAAAGAGAGCCAGATTTAATTCCTAGTTTTATAACAACTGAAACTTATGCTATTCATTTATGGATTGGATCGTGGCTTGACAATCAAGAATTTTATTACATCAGAAATAGAGATTATTCGACTGGTTTAAAAAAAATATTTTCTGATAAAAATAAAAAAATAGATCTAAAATATTTACGAAAAATTCTTTCTTCATTTAAAGAATCTTTAAATAAAAAATGAAAATAATAATAGTTGTGTCATCCAGAAATATTCAGTTTGGTCGCGGTATGAATAGAGTAATCTATAATGCATTACCAGAGTTAAAATTAATTTTTGACGAAATAATTATAGTATCCGGTACTAATTTTTATGAACTACTTAGAGGATTAGCAAAAATTATTATTTCAAACCCTATTTCTATAAAGTTCATGATCTTCAATGCAATGTCAAGCATTGGAAGTTATAATAAATATTGGATTTATTTTATCAAAACAGCATTGCTATTTAAAATAAAGCCAGCAATTTTTTGGCACGAAATGCCAGATCATTATCAAAATTATAAAGAATCGAACCTAGAAGTCAATAATGTAGCGAAACACAATAAATATTTGAAAAATAAAAACTATTTACATTTATGCGTTTCCACTGAAAATTCTGGAATAGCAAAACATTTTGATCGCAACCCAAATATTAATGTTATTAATAATTGCATCAAACCAAGAGAACTTTTCAATCAACTACTTTTTGATAAATTTACCGTTATAACTCTTGGTGTTATTGATACTATTAAAGGTACAGATATATGGACAGATGTTGCCATTAAGGTTTGTAAAGAGAACAAAAAAGTTCAGTTTGTTTGGTGCGGAAGTGCAAATGATGAAACAATGCATCAACAATGCATAGAAAAAATTAAAAATAATAACCTTCAAGAACGAATTTTATTTTTAGGACATATTGAGGATGCAAGTATTTTTATTAATGCGTCTCATTTGTATTATTCTAGCAGCAGAATGGATAGTTTTCCGTTAGTTGTTATTGAAGCAATGTCCTTCGGAAAAAATATTATTTATTACGATTCTGGCGGCACAAAAGAAGCTGCTGCGGGGTTTGCAACTATGATTGATGATTTTGATATTGATAAAACTGTAATTTCAATTTTGAATAAAATTACTGATTTTGAAAATAATCCAAATGCAATTTTTAATAAAAAACTCTATAATAGATTTTATGAAAATTACACCCCAAAAAAATTTGCAGAAAACCTTGAAAATGCATTGAGTTAATTGTATTTAAATACATATCAAATTATATAAAAAAGCTGCTCTAACAGAGCAGCTTTTGTTGTAAACCATTGTTGAAAAATTAGTTCTTTATGAGTTTCTCCGATAGAAACTCGCCATCTTGAGTTAAAACAGATACCATATACAAACCATTTTCATAACTACTAATATCAATTTGTACTGACTCTTGATTCGCAATAGTTTTCTCGAAAACAGTTTTGCCATAAATAGTTTGAATTTCAACTTCTCGAATAGATCTGTTGGCTAGGGTAAGTTCTATACTACTGTTAGAAGGATTAGGAATTATATTGAAGCCTTTTACTTTTTTTATATTTTTAAATTGAAAAGCATCATCCGATTTAGTTGATTGTATCGCTGCCTTTCTGTAGGCATAACTTGCTGAACAACTTTTTATATACACAGAAAATTGAGACCCAAATACTGCTTCAAAACCAGGGTTAAGCTCTACATAATCTCCAGCATGATAAACAACCCCGTTTTCAAAAGAATTATCTCCAACAGTTACAATGTTAGTTGCAGTAATCCAATTTAAAGCTTCTCTTTGGCGCGCACCATTTACTGGAAGAGATAAGTTTGAAACGTTATTTAGTGGATTAATAAGATTAAGATTGTTTTGGCAACAATTAGAATCATTAGCAGGTAATATCGTAACTTCAATTGGTATTGGACACGTTAATGCTTGACCCGAATTTGGAGTAAATGTATATATGAAATTCCCCGCAATACTTGTATCAATTGTTTGAGGATTCCAAGTGCCAAGGATATTATTTCCAATTACAGGTAAATTTGGAGCTACATTATTCAAACAAATAGGATCAAGTATTGGAATTTCAATTATCCACATCCTATAATCTAAAAATGCAGTCGTTCTATTGTCTATGAAAGAAAAATGTAACCTAAAGTCATCATCAACTGCTACTGGAGTTGAGCAAAACCATGTTGCATTATTTACATTTGGAAAAGAACCAGTTATTAGTTTAATACCAGTATTACTGAGTAAATGAGTTTGTATTGGTGCACTAGTATATGGAGAAGTAAAAGCAGTAAATGTGAAATTATGCGCACTATTATCAAATTCAAACGAATCATTCCAACCAGGGTTTCCGGCATTTGTATTAATATCTGTGACAAATAATTCTGTAATAATAACAGGTTTAGAGAAATTAAAAACTAAATCATCTGCTGCTGCAAAGGCAACTTGCGGCCATGGTCCTCGCACATTAAGAGTATTACTTGCAGTATTATTAGCAAAAAAAGTTAAATTTGTGTTAGCGCCAGCTCTGCTTGCTGTTACCGTAATTGCCGAAGTAGTTGTTCCATTTACAAAAGTAGTAGTGGAAGGGTGCGCACTCCAGCTTACAATTTCTTGTGAAAAAGCGACCAAATTTGTTAATAGAAAAAGTATCAATATAAAATGATCTTTTTTTAAACTAGAAAATTTATATAAGTTCTTCATAATTAATAGTTTTAAAATTATACTTATACTATTTTCGGTCTAATAACAATTTCACTTGCAATTTCAAATCTTCAATTTCTTTATTTTGTTTTATAGCATACAAAGTCAGCTCTTCAATTTTTTGCATTTGTTTGGCTTGCATATCGGCAAGGTCAAGACCATTTTTAACCAGCTCATCAGCAGAAGAAATACCAGGTAGATGCTTGTTTTTATTAATAAAAACTTCCACTTCTTTCAATGGCGTTAACTTATAATCAGATGCAAAAACATAATCTGCCCAGTTGGTTGTACTTCGCATAGCAACTTTTACTTTTTCGGTAAGGATGCCGCCTTCAACATACAATTTATAGTTTCCTGTTTCAGTTGGAAAAGCAGCCGTATTGCCCACATAAATTTTACCAGTTATTGGGTCGCTAGCACTAGTGTCAAAAATTAAATTATTTCTTCCCATCGTAACAGTTCTCGTACTCGTAAGAGTTCCATTATCTGTATAAATATTTTTGGCATTTACAACATATGGAGAAGCTGTTGCACCAGTACCAGTTACGGTTGTGTTTGTGCCGCCTACAATTGCTGCTGTGCCAGCCGAACCAGTAGGTAAGTTTTGCAATATTACATCACCTGTTGCGTTAACTGTTAGAAATTTGTTGTTTAAAGGTGCACTGGTGTTAGGTAATGCCGTACTAGTTAAGGGTAGCTTTGTCAAACGTAAACCAGATAGTTGATGTGCAAATGGTATTGTTTGTGTTGATATATTATTTATTTCTAAACCTGCATTGAATTTTAAATTATTTGTCGCAAAATCTCCAAGGACTAGTTGAGCAAAAGAATTAGAATCTTCTGTTTCAATTACTAGTTTATTTGATGCTGCCCCACCAGAATTAACATTTGCATTATTACCTAATAAAAGATTGTTAGATCCAGTTGTAAGGTTGTTTCCTGCATTATTTCCAAATGCAGTATTTTTATCTCCTGTTGTTTTTAATATCAAAGCATTAGATCCGAAAGCGCAATTTGAAAATCCTTCAGAATTATTATGTAAAGCTGCATAACCAAATGCAGCATTACCACTTCCCGATGTATTATTATTTAGTGCGGTCGTACCTACAGCAGAATTGTTCGACCCAGTTTGGTTTGAAATTAGGGTATGATTTCCAAAAGCAGAATTACTAGTCCCTGACGTAATACTTCATAATGAATTTAAACCAAAGGAAGTGTTTTTAATTGTAACTGGACCAGCTGGATCAATTCGTCCTGCAATTGCTCCACCTACTTTCAAAATAAAGGGATTTGAATTACCAAAGCTAGTTCCTAAAAAACTTGTTGAAGTTATATTTGAATTACCTGTCAAATTCCACGTTGTTTGAGCTTTAGATTTGATAACTGTAAAAAATGTTATTACTATTGTCATCAAAATAATTTTTGTTTTCATAATTATTGTTTTTTGGTTAAATTTAGTTGTAAATATATTATAATTTTTTGAAATTTTATTCTCTAATTGATATATATATATATATATCAGCAAGTTAAACTCTGTCGCTCCGTTTCATTTTTTATAAAAAGAGTAATGAAATTTAATTATTGTGATATGTAAGTAAATTATTCGAAAACAGAAAAAATAAAATTTCCTGGCCATTATCACCCATGGATTTGATGCCCTTCGTGCAAGTAATGTATTATGTACAGAAGTACCATCTGGATACTAAAAACAAATAAAATTTTTGATCAAAAAAAGTATTTGTCACAACGTGATTATTAAAAAAGATTTGGTTTAAATTTGCACGATGAATGCGTTTGAAATTGAAAAATACCTAATTGATATAGAGCAACAAGAAATGTTGTTCAAATCGGGAACAGTCCAAACAAAAATTGTTAGTACAACAAATAAATCGAGCAGTTTTTTTAGTAAAATTATTTTTATTAATAAATGTATGCTGGATTTTATAGTATTACATATTCATTTATCTAACAAAAAATACCAATCAAAAGAAATTGTGTATACAGCCTCAAACTTTTGTACAATCAAAAACGGAAAATATGAAGATAGGATTGTAAAACCACTTTTTACAAATAACATCTTGTTTATTAACCAGTCAAAAGAAATATTTATTGATGAAATAAACAATCAGAAAGTATATAATATTGGTGGATTAGTAGCTATTTTGAGATTCTTTTACTTAAATAAAAGTCTTAAAATGCAAATTTTTTATTCGTATCAATTAATTAACGATAGTATTTTTATTCGATTTTCAAAAAAAAATATTTATCTGCTTTGGTTTTACGACCTAAATAGTTTATCAATTTCTTTTTCAAAATACAGACATAAACTATTTTTGATCGAGGTGCAACATGGCAGTATAATTAACTATCCGCCTTATGCCATACCAGCACCAATAAAAGTAATCGACGCTTTTTATGTAAAAAATAGTGCAACAATCCACTACTTAAAAAACAATATTTGTAAAGTTTATAATTGCGACTATAAAATAATAAATAACTATTCAGAACAACAGAAATTAAAAGCCGAAAAACTTCAAATTTTATATGCTTCTACAATAGAGTTTAATGGCTTGCATCCCGTATTTATTGCTTTTTTAGAAAAAATAAACTTTAATTTTGCCAAAATTCATATTCGTTTGCATCCTAGAGAAAAAGATAAGAAAGATGTTTTTATTAATCAACTTTCAAAATTTAAGATTGACTATACTTTTGATTCCTCTGAAAATTGGTTAGAAGTTTTAAATTTTGATAATTTAATAGTCATATCTCCATGGAGTTCAACTATTGAAGATGCTTATGACAACCAATATACAACAATAGTTATTGACCCCGTAGGAAAAAAAAGATTTGAAAATCTAATAGACAACAAAAAATGTTATTATACCAACGATATAGAACAAATACTATCAAAAGCATTTCGAAATAATTATGAAAATAGTAGTAATTAGCCCTGTTGAATTATCTTATAACCAGCTAAAATCAGATGCGAGAATTCATTTGATTTTTAAGGCTTTGAATCTAAAAGAGTACCAAACCGAAGTTTTACAGACATCGCTTATTTCTAAAACTAATTTTGAAGGTATCTTTGAAGATATACACTATTCGAACGTAGTAAAAATTAAACGAAATAATTTTTTTTTAATCCGTCAATTTCAAAAAATCTATAGCATTTCAAAATTATTATTTTTTTTTATTTTGGGAATCTATAAATATGATGTTTTAGTGGTTTATCCATCATTAGATTTTAGAATTTTCGCCATGATAATTTCAAAATTAAAAGGAAAAAAAGTTGTTCTTGAAATAAACGAATACCCTTATGTAGCCTCAAAATTAGCTTTTTTTTCCAGAATAAAAAGAGCTCTTCAATTTAGGCTATTTTGGAACTTTTTTGACGGTTTTATTGTTATTTCAGAAGAGTTAAAAAAATTGGTTGCGCAATACAAAAAAAGTAAAGCAGTAATTATTAAAATCCCAATTTTAGTAAGACCACAAAATGATACTATTGAAAAAAAATTAGTAGCGCAAAAAAATAAATATATATTTCATGCGGGCTCGATGCTAGAAAACAAAGATGGCATTTTAGGTATTATAGAAGCGTTTGGCATTGCAATTAAAGGTTATTCAGAAAGTATTGACTTAATTTTTACAGGAAACGTTGTAAATTCCGACGTTTCCAATCAAATAAATGTCTTAATGATAAAATATCAACTTACAGAAAGAGTCAAATTTTTAGGTTTTATTACCCCTGAATTGCTAAACCAATATTACAGTAATGCTAGTTTTTCTATTATAAACAAGAAAGCTACAATCCAAAACAAATACTGTTTTGCAACAAAAATAGCCAACTGTTTGTCTGTTTCATTACCAATAATTACAACCGACTTTGGTGAAGCAAAACACTATTTACAAAACAATGTAAGTGCCTTTATTGTACAAAGTGACAACTTAGACGAACTAGCAGACTGTATTAAAAAAGTATTAGATTTGGATACAACAACATTAAAAAAAATCGGAGAAAATGGCAAAATGGTTTTTGATACTTTTTTTAATTATAAATTGTATGGCACTGACCTCAAAGATTTCCTTACTGAAATATAAAAATAATCCTTTAACTTTTTTATACCTAAAACACAAGCTTATAATTTTAATAAATAGGCGATAAAAAAATCTAAACTTTTTATATCTAAAATATAGCAATAGTATGATGATAGTAAAACCAACAAGATACCTAATAAAAAATGCAAGTAGATATACTAATAACAACATATAAACGATTAGAAGATTTAATGGTTTTATTAAAAAATCTTGAAAATCAAATTTTCACCAATTTTTCTGTTCAGATTTTTGACGGAACTCCCGACGATTCTATAAAAATAGCAATTGATGAATACCAACTTAACGACAGAAAACTAAATTACGATATTACTTATCTATTTACCGGTAGCGGAATGACTCGCCAACGGAATATTGCAGTGGAACGAACAAAAGGCGATTTGTCAATTTTTTTGGACGATGACGTTGAATTAGAAAATGATTATTTAGAAAAAGTAGTTTCTGTTTTTGAAAATGATACAGTTAAAGAAATCGCCGCATTAAATGGGTTTGATACTTTTGGAATGACCAATAAAACACGAAAACTGGGCAAAAGAAAGCAAATTTATCGGTACATTGGATTGTTTCCTGATATTGGTCCAGCCCAGTATTTGCCTTGGGGGCATAGTACGCCTCATTTCTCTTCTTTAAAATCAAAAAATACTGATGTCGATTTACTCATTGGTCATAATATGGCTTTTAGAACCAAATTATTAAAAGAGTTTAAATTTGATGTGTTTTTTGAACAATATCCCACTTATGTATTGTACGACGATCAAGATATATGTTTACGATTAAAAAAAGCAGGATACAGATTGTTAATTTGTTATGATGCCAAATTAATTCATAAAACAGCACCTTCTGGAAGACCACCTGCAAGGTATTATGGCTTTCAAGCATTTTATAATGCACATCGAAATTGGAAAATATTTGGTAGTCAAAAGCCAATACATAAATTCAAATTTTGGTTATGGGAATTTTTAGATATTGTTTTTCAATTACCGTCATCTAAAACCAGACAAATGTCAATTGGAAGAGCAAAAATATTTATCAAAACATTTTTTTCTATATAAATAAAATAACAACGTAAAAGCAGTCTAAGTAATTTCTTTAAAATTAAATTTATAAAATTTAAAAAAATTTGGAATCCAATAGTAATTGTTAAATATTAAGTAAAAAATCCGACATCTAAAAAAAAACAAGCAGTTTTAATCAATGCCCGTTTATATGATTTTTTGAATTTATTTTTAAAATGTGACAATAAAATTCGGAGTGATTGTCGTAAAAAAAATAGTTATTAAAAAAATTACTTCAACTTAAGCTTAATTATTATATTTGTTTTCGAAATTTTTAAATAAAAAACAGCAGATGACTAAAAAAATTAAAAACGTATTTAAATTCTTTTATAATTATCCATTCAATTATGCTTTGTTGTTTACTTTTAAATATTTATTTGGTAATTTTACTAAAGTTAAATTACCTAGTTATAAAACGTATCTATCATTAAGAAAAAACAGCACTGATTTTAAAGTTTTTGAACAAATATTTTTAAATAATGAATACAATATAAATTGGGATAAAAAATCGAAAGTAGTTATTGATGGTGGTGCAAATACTGGTTTTTTTTCAGTTAAAATTAAAAACGAACTTCCTGATGTAAAGATAATATGTATAGAGCCAGATAAAGAAAATTTTGAAATGATGCAAAAAAACCTTGCCGATTATACAAATGTTTTTTATGAAAATTGTGGAATTTGGAGTAATGATACAAAATTGAAAGTTTATGACAAATACAATCTAGGAAAATGGGGTATGGTTGTTGAGGAAGATATTGATAATGGTACTATTAAAGCAATATCAATAAACACTATACTTTCAAAATTTAACATAGATTATATAGATGTTTTAAAACTAGATATTGAATCTAGTGAAAAGGAACTTTTTTCTAAAAACTACGAAAATTGGTTGCCAAAAGTCAAAATGATAGTGATAGAATTTCACGATGGTTTTATTGATGGTTGTTCTAAAACTTTTTTTGAAGCAATCAATAAGACTTATAGTAGTTATTCAATTTCAGTTCGTGGCGAAAATATTATTATTAAAAATAACGATTTAATAATTTATTAAATGTTTACACTAGAGATTAATTTTTGGAGCGAGCATTTAAACCAATTAATTTATTCTTGTTTTTATTATTGCAAAAAAAATGACTTAGAATTTAATTTAAATGCCAATAAAAATATCCGATTTGGAGGCGCAATTGTTATAATAAAAGAAAAAAACATTTTTTTTGATTATTCTGACGATATCGTTTTTATGGATCTTCCAGAAAAATATGATTACTATTTCAAAAGATCACTTAAAGATGTCGATAGAAAAAGTACTATTTATCCGTTAAACTTTAATGTACCACTAGCATACAACTCATTCAAGTTGTTATTCAAGTTGAAATATAATTTAATTACTGATAAAAATTCATTTAAAGAAATTTTAGAAGCATCTGACTTTTTTTCGGTGCTAAGAGGCTCTCACAAAACACTAAGTATCAAAAATTATCCTAATAAAATAAGTGATGACTTTGGCGGGAACGTTATTTTTAAAACTAGGTTATGGAATCCTGACAACAACCCTGATAGTAATGAGAAGGAACGACGACTTCTTCAAAACGAGTTCAGAATAAATGCTTGTAGAGTTATAAAAAAAAGTTTTAAAAACGCATCGGTTGGTTTGGCAGAAGGAGTTTTGGCAAATAAAATAGCACCTGATTTGGTAATTAGTAATAAACTATCAAGCAAAAAAAAATATTTAAACGAATTAAACAAGTTTAATATCGGTATTGCAGACGATGGTTTGAAAAACACCCCAGGTTGGAAAATTGGCGAATATCTTCTGTATGGCAAAGCGGTTATTACTACACCGATAAATATTAGTGTCGAAAATTTTCTTGAAGGTACTAATTATGCGCAACTATCCACTAGAAATTCATATCAAGAATTGCCAGATAAAATAGCTATGCTCCAAAAAGAAAAAAAATATCTAGAAATGGGAGAAAGTAATTATCACTGGTCTAGAATGTACCTGCATCCTGCAAATTATATAGATAGAATATTAGCTTCAATTAACCTGATTTGAAATTTTTAATAATAACTCACGTACCACACATTTTTGCGCAAAACAAATATTTTGCTTATGCTCCGTATGTTCGCGAAATGAATATTTGGTCAAAATATACCAATAAAATAATTATTGTAGCACCTATTTCAAGTGCAATTAAAAGCGAAATCGATTTAGCTTACACACCTAACAATATCCAATTTATTCCAGTTGAAAGTTTTCATTTGTTAACTATAAAATCAGTTTTAAAATCAATTCTAAACATTCCAAAAATAATATGGCAGCTGTACAAAGCCATGCAGCAGGCAGACCATATCCATTTGCGTTGTCCTAGTAATATGGGCTTACTTGGGGCTATTGTCCAAATTTTTTTTCCGTCAAAAAAAAAAACAACGAAGTACGCAGGTAATTGGGATCCAGATGCCAAAGCAGCAATAAGTTATCGGTTGCAAAAATGGATTGTAAGCAGTTCTTTTTTATCTAAAAACATGAAAGTTCTGGTTTATGGAAAGTGGGAAAACCAAACCAAAAACATCAAACCCTTTTTTACTGCAACCTACACTGAAACAGAAAAGATTGCAAATACACCAAAAAACTTGAACGGAATTATAAAAATTATTTTCGTAGGAACCTTATCAGTCGGAAAGCAGCCTTTATATGCGATTCAGCTTATAGATAGGTTGCTAAACGGCAATTTAAAAATTGAACTTTCAATTTATGGAGAAGGACAACAACGTGATGTATTGGAAAAATTTATAAATGCGAATAACCTTCAGAATTACGTTTTTTTGATGGGCAATAAAAATGCAGAAACAATCAAAAAGGCCTATCAAGATAGTCATTTTGTACTATTACCATCCGATAGCGAAGGTTGGCCAAAAGTTGTTGCCGAGGGAATGTTTTGGGGCTGTATTCCAATTTCAACGCCAGTTTCATGCGTATCTTACATGCTAGATTATGGAAAAAGAGGATTATTATTGGATATGATTCTAGAAAAAGATGCCAATAACATTTTGCATTTAATTAAAAATGAAAAACGCTTCCAAAGAATGCTTGTCAATGGAACAGAATGGTCAAGAAAATATACTTTAGATCATTTTGAACAAGAAATAAAGCTACTTTTGCAATCATGAGAATTATACAACTTATAGATTCGCTTCAAGCTGGTGGCGCAGAAAAAATGGCTTTAAACTATGCAAATGAACTTGCCAAAAAAGTAGCATTTTCAGGTTTAGTAGTTACAAGATGCGAAGGACTTCTCTGTGATGAAATTCAAGAAAATGTAAGTTACCTTTTTTTAGATAAAAAAAACACTATAGATTTTTCTTCGATTCTTAAGTTTAGAAGATATTTGATAACTAATAAAATTGAAATAATACACAGCCATAGCACTTCGTTTTTTTTTGCATTTTTGATAAAACTGACATTGCCAAAAATGAAGCTTATTTGGCATGATCATTATGGTGACAGTGAATTTTTAAACAAAAGACAATCGTTCTTTTTGAAAATTTGTATTCCTTTTTTTAGCGGAATTATTGCTGTAAACGAAAAATTGAAAGTTTGGTCTCAAGAAAAACTTAAATTGAAAAATGTTATTTTTTTACGAAATTTCACGACATATTCAAAACCTAATAATAAATATCAAACGGTTTTAAAAGGAGTTGCCTTCAAACGAATAATTCATGTTGCAAATTTAAGAGAACAAAAAAATCATGAGTTTTTAATTGATGTTGCATTAAAATTAAAGAAAACATACCCTGAATGGACTTTTCATCTTATTGGAAAAGATTTTAATGATTATTATTCCAAAAAAATTAAAAACCTAATTAACAAAAATGAATTAAAGAACACTATTTTTGTTTACGGTTCTTGTTCGGATATTGGAACTATTTTAAATCAAACTGAAATTGCAATATTAACCTCAAAATCCGAAGGATTACCCGTTGCTCTTTTGGAATATGGCTTTAATAGAAAACCAGTTGTAGTTACAAACGTTGGCGAGATTTCATCAATTATTGTCGATAATATAAATGGGTATTTAGTTAGCTCAGTTGATACTCAAAGTTTTTATGAAAAAATAATTTTGCTTATCGAAAATAAAGAAAAAAGAATTGTTTTTGGTTCTAGTTTAGAAGCCACAATAAAGGAAAATTTTTCAGAACAAGTTATTCTAAAACACTATTTAAATTGGCTAAAAATTTTGCGTTAATTGCAAATATCAAAATTGAATTGAGACAAAATAGATAATTAGCTCTAAAATAACACAATGTAAATGCTCAAAATTGATCATAATAATTCTAATGGTGAAGAAAGAAAAGGGACTTTTTTTATTAACAAAATCTGTGGTGATTTGTTTCTGAAATTATTGATTCTAATCATATTATTTTCCTATTTTTATAATCTTTCAGTAATAAAATATAGTGCTGTTGGAAAAAATGAATTTAGAATTTATGATGTTGCTGGGCTTTCAGTAATTTATTACTACTTTAGTTATTATAACTACATTTCGTTTGTAATACGCGGAGTTAAAGTTTTTAACTGGATGCGAATGTTTTTAAACTGGGCAGTTTTAACTTTGCCATTAACGCTTTTTTTTTACATATTTTTTGGTGATCCAATGTCTTTTATTCAAACATTACTCTATTTATATCATTTTTATGTTTTCTTCATCAGTGCAGTTTTATTATTTATTTTATGTTATAAAAAAGCGAATATCAATTTCTATGTTTTTTTTATTTTGTTTTTTTCAATCCTATCAAGCACAATTGTATCATTACAAAATTTTGACATTATTCCCTTTTTATGGGGTCAAGCTTATAATTTAGCCTACGACGGATTTTTATCTGGTACGCTTGGGCCAAATAAAATCGTTCTAGGAATGACATCATTAATGGTTTTTGCACTTTCTGTGGGTGTTTTTATAGAAAAACTAATCAGAGTAAATAAAATTTTGGTAATCATTTCAATTTTATTAAACGTGTACATTATTCTTATTTCAGGATCAAGAACAACATATGTTGGATTGTTGATTTTTCTGACTTATTTTGCCATTCTCAAAACTACAAAATTTGTTGTTTTTGGAGTTGTTTTCTTTTCACTTTCAATTGCGGTAATATTAATAGATAATACTGTTTACGACAAAGTTGAAAGCGTAATAAACAAAAGAGTTGTCAATAAAGTTAAAAATAAAAATGACCTCGCAAATAAAAAAGCTGGCGATTTGTACGAGGATTTGGGCTCGGGTAGAGACAGATTAACAAAAAGTAATGCATTATTTATTTTGCAAAATCCCGCAATAATTCCATTCGGAGTGGGATTTAATAATTGGATTATAGGTGGTGGTGGTAAATCTGCTCACAACATGTATTTGCAAGTAATAAAAGAATTAGGTCTAGTTGGCTTTGTTCTATACTTTGGCTGGCTAATTAATTATTTATTAATCGATTTTAGAAAACATCAAGGTTTTTCAGTTGCATTAAAAGGTTTGGTCTTATCAATGCTTGTAACTTTGTTTTTTGGCGAAACACTTTATATTTACAGACCTTTATTCGGATTACTAGGATTATTTCTTTTTATAACAACAATTTTTATATCTATTTTGCACAAGCATGAACTCGAAAGTTAAAATAGGAACTAATTCTGAAAAAACAATAGCAATTGTAATTCCTTATTATAATGCCTCAAATCAGATTGTGAATGTAATCAAAGCAATTCCTTCATTTATAAATTTTGTGATAATTGTAGATGATTGCTCACAAGAACTACTTGATATAGAAACTATTAATGCTACCATTAATTCTGAAAGCAAAATTGTTTTTATTAGAAGCGATCAAAATTTAGGAGTTGGTGGCGCTACTAAAATTGGTTTTCAAAAAAGCTTAGATTTAAATATGGATATTACCATAAAAGTGGATGCAGACAACCAAATGGACTTGTCCTATTTGCCAAGTCTTATAAATCCATTGCTAAGAAATAAAGCTGATTTTGCAAAAGGAAACCGCTTCAGAGATCTGAAAGCTTTGCGGAATATGCCTTTTGTTAGGCGTTTTGGAAACTTAATTCTTTCGTTTTTAATAAAAGTAGCCACCGGTTATTGGAATGTATTTGATCCAACTAATGGTTATTTTGCTATAAAAAATTCGTTATTAAAAAATATTGAACTTTCAAAACTTTCAAATAGATATTACTTCGAAACTTCATTATTAGCCGAATTATATTTTTTGCAAACACGAATTATGGATGTCGCAATGCCATCAATTTATGGCGATGAAAAATCAAATATGATACTTTGGAAAATGCCATTTTTGTTTTCTAGAAAGTTAGTTGTAACCTTCATCAAACGTATTTTGAAGGAATATTTTCTTTATAATTTCAATATTGCTTCCCTTTTTATAATTGTAGGTTTGCCCTTATTTCTATTTGGAATTATTTTCGGCATTAAAAGTTGGTTGTTTTATGCTTCGCAAAATACCTTTGCGCCAACAGGCACAATTATGATTATCACTTTGTCAATTATTCTAGGATTTCAATTACTTTTGCAGGCGATTCAGTTTGATATTTCAAATACGCCAAAATGTAAACGCTAATTTATGAGCAAAAAATATTTTCTTATCGTACTTGCATTTAATTTTTTTATCGCAAGTGCATTTTATATTAGCAATTCATCCGCAGTAATTACTGATATTTCTGGTGATCTTGCTAATATTATTCCGATTTGTAAAAAATTAGATAACCCAAGTTTGTATAAAAATGATTTGTATTTGGGCAACATTAATAATGTCAAATATTATACCCCTTTTTATGTCGAAAGTCTAAGATACATTGCCAGTTATACAAACTATGATTATGTAAAAGCGTTAAATGTATTAAATTTTTTGACACATTTTTTGTACGGTGTTTTCTGGTTTTATTTGTTGTTTTTAATTAAAAAGGATTTTTGGTTAGCCTTTGGATTCTCAATTTTTTTTCGAGGTATTATTTGGCCACCTGGTATGGAGTTGCTAGGAATTTCCGATTTATGGACAATGATGCCCAGAACATTATTTAGTGCGCTTGTACCTTTGCCTTTTATTATTTACAAACTCACTAATCAAAAAATAATTGTACCCGCTATAGTTCTTGGAGTTTTAGTAAATTTTCACCCAATATCTGGAATTGGCGCCGTGCTTGTTTATGCAAGTCTATTATGTGCATACTATTTCATGCAAAATGAATTGGTTTTATCAAAACGATTAATAGAGTTTTTAATTATTTTTACTGGAATTTTTATTGGTATGCTTCCCTATTTTATTACCTATTTATCAAATGTAAAGTCCAATTTAGATATTGATCAAAATCTTTTCGAAACTGCTATTCATGCTCGAATAAGCGAAATTTTCTTTGATGGGGTCTTGTTTTTAAAAAGCTGGAATCGCCCATATACTTATTTTTTTGGTGTAGTTTTTATTGTGTTTTATTTTATTGATTCTTCATCTAGAAAAATAAATTTTAAAATCATTTTGTTTTCAATACTTACTATTTTAGTGTTTTCAAATTCATTGCCTTTTATAGAACAGCAAATTAATCATGCTTTTAATCTAAATTTTAGAGTTGCTTTTCAGCTAATTCGTTCCCAAAAAATAGTTATAGTATTGTTGCAAATTGGACTATTTTTGTTTCTTTATGAGATTATAAATAAATTCAAAATTAGTAGTACCCAAAAAATATTTTCAATCGCATTTTATCTTTTAGTATTATCGTGTTCTTCAGCGCCATTTCTGGATAAAATTCCTTTGATTGGTGATGATATTTCAAGATTTAGTCTGCCTAGCAATCTAAAAATTTATCCTGCCAAGAAAATTGATACTACTCCAATTATTGAAGTGTTTGATTTTGTCAACAAAAAGACTACTACAAATGATCTGTTTTATTGCCGAAATGTTTACTTCAGAGCAGCTACAAATCGATCAGAAATACTAGATTTTCATGCCGCCGGAATGCTTATTGAAGGAAACCCCAAAACCTATACCAAAGCCTATACTGATTTGATGCTTTTTAATAAAAGTGATTTAATTCATAAAATTGCATGGCTGAAAAGTAAAAATGTAACTTACATTATCGATAAGGAACAATGGGGAAGTTTAGTACCGATTTATAAAAATGAACAGTACAATATTTATAAAATATAATTATTTCTTATGATAATTAAAGAAACAAAATTAGTTTTTAAAAAAGCTGTACGTTGCATTTTGAATTCAAAAGGCACTGATGCAGTTTTGTCAGAAGCTGCACTTCCAGCATACGCACATAAAAATCCAATTATAGATTATATTTTTGGAAATGTTTAGAAATTGCAGTAAAAGAGGTCCTTTCAGGATTCTCAAAAGGTAAAAATATCCTTGATTTTGGATGCGGAACTGGAGTTTTGGCCTACCATCTAAAAAAATGTGATTATGAAGTTACAGCAATTGACATAGATTTATCTCCAAAAAATCAACTTGTTGAATATATTGAATTTCCAGATGGAATAAATTTTGTTGAAGGTGATGTGTTAACAATTGATTTTGACAAAAAATTTGATGCTATTATTGCCTTAGATGTGCTAGAACATATTCCTTTACATATTTCACCAGTTTTTTTAAAGCGCTTTGATGGTTTACTTGCTCCAAATGGTAAAATTATTATTTCTGGTCCAACAGAAAATATTTTATATAAATTAGGAAGATATCTTGCTGGATCAGATTTCACAGGAAGTTATCATGAAACAAATATTGATTTAATAAAAAAAGAATTCCAGTACTTTTTTGAAATAAAAACAGTAAAAAAATTATATTTTCCTTTTACATTATTTGAAATTTTTTCTGCC
Organism: Flavobacterium sp.; assembly: GCA_031422015.1. Classification (GTDB taxonomy): domain Bacteria; phylum Bacteroidota; class Bacteroidia; order Flavobacteriales; family Flavobacteriaceae; genus Flavobacterium. Next base: position 69,785 of record JANOPO010000082.1, read on the forward strand.
ACAAAAAAATAAATAATTTATCATTTATTTGTAAAAAACAGTTACTTTGCATTAGCCAAGTCTTTAAATAATGCAAAATAACAAAAAAATACATTTTGAAATATCTGAACGAAAAGTTCTACTAAGAGTTTTTGACGTTTTGTCCACGACCGGAATTATCTATTTGATGAGTGTTTTCTTTGAGATTGACTATTTTGATGCTTTGGCGTCAAATATAAATTACCTCATTCTTTTAGGTTTTTATGTCAATATAATAGGTACTGTGTTCGAAATGTATAATCTTCAAGTTGCGAGCAAACAGTTTCAGGTTTTACAAAGTATTATTCTTACAACTTCTATAACTGTTCTATTATATTTGCTCACACCAATATTTACGCCGCTTCTTCCTAAAAACCGATTGCAAATTATTTATTTTTTCATCGTAATTTTTGGAGCTCTTTATCTCTGGAGATCTTTTTATGTAAAACTTTTGGCTTCAAATAGGTTTGTAAAAAAAGCCATTCTTATCTGTGATAAAGAACAACTTGAACAACTTGTTTTAGGAATTGAAAATGCAGATCCACATTATAAAATTCTTGGATTTATTAATTCCGATTCAAAAAACGAAAAAGTTAATATCAAATCTAATTTTATCCCACAGATTGAAAAAGAAGCTATTGAAGAATTTGTGTCTCAAAATTCGATTTCAGAAATTGTAATTGCATCACAAAAAACAGACGGAATTAGTTCAAACCTCTACTCGCAATTGATTAATCTACTCGAAAAAGGATTTATTATCAGAGAGTATACCCAAGTCTATGAAAGTATCACCCAAAGTATTCCAGTACAATATATTGCCAAGGATTTTTACAGGTATTTCCCTTTTAGCCGAAGCAATCAAAACCATTTATATTTAGTTGTAATTCGATTTCTCGAAATCATAACTTCAATCGTTGGACTGTTAATTGGATGTGGACTTTTTCCAATAATCTTGTTAGGAAATTTACTAGGCAATCGCGGAAAAATGTTTTATGCTCAAAAACGAGTCGGTCAAAACGGAAAAGTATTTAAAATATTGAAATTAAGATCAATGATAAAAAATGCCGAAAAAAATGGAGCTGTATTTAGCCAAAAAAATGATGCTCGAATTACTGCTTTTGGTAAATTTCTCAGAAAATCTCGTCTAGACGAAATTCCTCAATTTGTAAATGTGCTCAAAGGAGAAATGGCTATAATTGGGCCAAGACCAGAGCGCCCCGTTTTTGTACAAGAAATTTCAGCAATCATGCCTTTTTATGAAACGCGACATGTTATAAAACCGGGATTAACTGGTTGGGCACAAGTCAATTATTCTTACGGTGCCACAATTGATGATAGTTTAATGAAGCTTCAATACGACCTATACTATATCAAACATCGTAGTGTTTTTCTAGATATTAATATAGTTTTTAAAACCCTAAGTACGATTGTTTTTTATCGCGGTCAGTAATTTTTTGATCGAAATTTCAGATCGAACTAATAGTGTTGAAGTTGCTACTATAAATGGTAAAACCAAACTAAAATGAGGTTTTGAAAGTACAATTATGGTATAAATTGCAAACGAAATCAAACAAGCTAACTTCAAAAAACTTTTGAATTTTGATTTTTTAATAAAAGCAATCACTAGCAGTAGCGGATTGAATAAGAGTGCATTATAGTTCCATAATAACTCTTCATGCAATGAATAGAATCCTACAAGGCAAAAGAAAATTCCTATAAATCCCATAACTGCAAAATACAAGTTATTAATCCAACTGAAATTTAATACTACCAAAAGCAGAAGCAACGCAGCTACAAAATAAATACTATCTAAAAAATTAAAAGCTATTTTTGGTTGATTTCCGCTAATGATCGTATCTGTACTCGAAACTAGTTTTTGACCATTAACAGTGCATTTTGACAAACTAGTATACAACTCAGTCGGCAAGAAAAGTTTCTCTGCTTTATGATCTACTTTTTCTCCAAAAATTATACTTATTCCAAATTTATAATAAAAATAATTTTCGAAATATGGATGCAAAACGGCTCTATAAGTTGATTCTTTACTACCATTTTTTTTAATAATTTCTGAACCAAGAATCAAATTAAGTTTGTCCATAACCATCGTCGTACAATTTCTATCAATAAATTTATAGGTATAAAATTTATCTTCAGACTGCAATGAACTGTTTAAAAACTCGAAAAGTTGTTGTTGTTTTTCATGATTCAAATTCAAGGTTTGCTCCAAAACTTCTCGTTGCTCAAGCTGATATTGCAATAAAAATTCTTGAAACGTAGTTGTGGCAACAAAATATTGTAAATCGCCTTTAACGAACTTTAAATAAAAATTTCCTTCGTTAAAATTGAACATTCCATAGTTGTAAACCACATCCAAATCGCGCTCATAATCGCTAATCCTGATTGCTGTATGGCCAAATGTCGAGTACAACTGATCGCCACTTCCGCAGGTAAGAACACTAATTTTGCATTTATCAGAAAGCGGAATACTTTGCGAAAAAGCAATTTTTGAAAAGAAAAGTAACAGTAGTAATAATATTTTTTTAAACATAGTAATTTTATTCAATTTTCTTTTCTCCCTTCCCTTTGGGAAGGGTTGGGGATGGGCTATCTTCTAAAAATATCCATATCAACTTTCAACGAAAACACATTCGAGTATAATGCCGCACTTTGGTTACCAATATCGGTCAAAGCATAATCTACCTGAATACCTTTATATTTGAATCCTAGACCCAAATTTGGCTGAAAACCTATTTTTGATCCACCATCAAGCTCGGTAACTTTTTGAAAATTACCAAAACCCGTTCGAAGAAAAACCATATCTCTATAACCGCCTTCAAAACCTATTGCGGGATCAATACTGACAAAATCTGTAGCTACTAGATCGTTCGTTTTGATAAATTGCATATTCAGGTTGGCAGCGGCTAAAAGACTCATTTCGTTATGAAATTCGTATTTTTTTGACATTCCGAATTGTGCTTTTGGTGCAGTTATTTCAGTACTTTCAGGTAAATCTTGATTTTGTCCAGGAATCGTATTTTTTATAGTATTAAAAGCATCTTCGTCAATATTCCAGATGTTATAGGTCGTCGTAATATCGCGAACCATCAAACCAAAATACCAATTGTTACGTTCAAATTGGATTCCTGCATCGACACCAAAACCCCATGAGTTGGCAAATTTTCCGATAATTCTTCGTACTACTTTCGCGTTTACTCCATATTGGAAACCTTCAATGCGCATTTTTCGAGCATACGAAAAAGTTACACCATAATCAGCTGTCGAAAATTTACTTATTCGATTGTAATCTATATTTCCTTGATTATCAATTAACTGAGTTGTATTCAAAATATCGTCTACTCCAAAACGAATCATTGAGATTCCCCAAGCTGACTCGTTATCTATAGGTTTTGCAAAAGCCACATAATCATATTGGGCAATATTGGCAAAATAACTGGCGTGCATTAAACCCAATTGGCTGTCCTCCAAATTTACTAGTCCAGCTGGATTCCAATAGCCCGAATTAACATCTTTGGTATGAGAAACTGATGTATTCGACATTCCAAGCGATGCTGCATCGACGCCAATATTCAAAAATTCGTTAGAATATTTACGAACCGTTTGTGCTTCTAAACTACAAAACGCTAAAAAAAGCAATAAAATTGGGTAATTTTTCAAGTACATTTTATTTTTTACAAATATCATATAAAAATCTTCAATAAAAAACGTGCAACGCTACAACTTATTGTATAAAATTTACGAAGTTTGTTTTTTTAAAGATTAAAAAATTATGATTAAAAAACATATTCCGAACATTATTACCCTTGCAAACCTTTTTTGTGGTTGTATCGCCTTGATTTTTGTTGCGCGTTTCGATTTTGAGAACGCTTTTTTCTTTGTAAGTTTAGGTATTTTTCTCGACTTTTTTGATGGTTTTTTTGCGAGATTATTGAAGGTTTCTAGCCCATTAGGGTTGCAACTTGACTCGTTAGCGGATATGGTAACGAGCGGTTTGGTTCCCGGTTTTGTAATGTACCAAGTTTTTCAGATGACTGAGTACGATTTAAAGGTGATCAATCCAATTTCAGTATTTGGATTTGTAATTACCCTTGGTGCTTGTTATCGATTAGCAAATTTTAATATTGATACCCGACAAACTAATTCGTTTATAGGTTTGCCAACACCGGCAAATGCGCTGTTTATTATGAGTTTACCTTTAATTATTAAAGATGATAAACTTGAAACTTTAACATTATTACTAACAAATCATGGGGTTTTAATTGTGATTACTCTTCTAAGCGCTTTTATTATGAATGCTGAAATTCCTTTATTTTCGTTAAAAATTAAATCTAAAACTCTGAAAGATAATTTATTGCAAGTTATTTTTCTGTTAACTTCGATCGCTTTATTGCTTGTTTTTAAATTTTTTGGCGTTGCAATTGTAATTATATTTTATATCATGTTATCAATTGTAATGAATAATTTTTCGAAGAAAATTGCTTCGAAAGAATGAAAAAGCCAGTTGCAAAGCGAAAAAAAACTGTTTTCCGAACCAATAAAAAATCAAGTTTCAGTTTCAAATTTATTTTTATTTTTGGTTTTTTACTAGCTTTTTGTTTTGGTATTTATCATTATCGAAATGCAATTTTATATTATTTTAGTTTTAAAACAGATAAAACAGTCAAAGTTGATAAAATAGCTAGAGCGAGAAATATGCAAGTTTTGTCGAATCATAAATACAAAGTTTTTGGTATTGATGTTTCAGAATATCAAGGCAAAATTGATTGGAAAGAAGCAGATTCGATTGAGAATTTCCGCATAGGATTTGTTATTATTCGTGCTACTTGCGGCGTTGATAAAGTTGATTTTAATTTTAAAGAAAACTGGAAACAAGTTCGTTTACAAAAAATAATTCGCGGTGCATATCATTATTATCGTCCCAACGAAAATTCGATTGCACAAGCTAAGTTCTTTATAAAATCGGTAAAACTAAGTAAAGGTGATTTGCCTCCAATTTTGGATATTGAGCAATTGCCCGAAAATCAATCTATTGATAGCTTAAAGGTTGGCTTGCATCGTTGGTTGGATTATGTCGATGCGCACTACAAAGTAAAACCTATAATTTATACTGGCGAAAGTTACTATAGAGATTTCCTGAAAGATGAGTTTAGCGACTATACATTTTGGGTTGCTAATTATAATTTTTGGGTTGAAAGCATTAAAGACGACTGGCTGTTTTGGCAATTTTCCGAAAAAGGAATCATAAAAGGCATTGACACAAATGTGGACATTAATATGTATAACGGCTCGCCAAAAATGTTGAAGTATTTGACTATAAATTAATAATTCCTGATTAGAAATATAAATCCAAAAACTACCAACAAAAAGATTACTAAAACCATAATCGATCTAAAATTTGCAAAATTTGTGGTCCAACCAAATCCAGTTCCTATTCGTTTTGGAGGAAAAACTTGTTTATCGTCAGGATTATAATAAAATAAATACAATATCCAATTTTTTGGATTTTTTTGCCAGTTTTCGATTTGTTCTTTTGATGGGTCTTGCATAATATTTTTTTAACTCTTTGTCTCCAAAATCTAAAACTCCAACTTCTTTTTTCTTAACTCAAAATTTTGACCGAGATACACACGTCGCACCATTTCGTCTTCAACTAATTCTTCTGGCACACCTGCTTTTAGAATGCCGCCTTCAAACATCAAATAAGTTTTATCAGTAATCGCCAAAGTTTCTTGCACATTGTGATCGGTAATTAGGATACCGATATTTTTGTTTTTGAGTTGCGCTACAATTCGCTGTATATCTTCAACCGCAACAGGATCGACACCTGCAAAAGGTTCGTCTAAAAGAATAAATTTAGGATCGGTAGCCAAACACCTTGCAATTTCGGTTCTACGTCGCTCGCCACCTGAAAGCAAATCGCCACGATTGGTACGAATATGTTCTAGGCTAAATTCGTCTATCAAGCTTTCCATTTTGGCTACTTGAGCTTCTTTTGACAGCTTGGTTAGTTGCAGAACGCTCAATATATTGTCTTCTATACTCAATTTTCTGAAAACCGAAGCTTCTTGAGCCAAATAACCAATACCGTTTTGGGCGCGCTTATACATTGGGTATTCGGTGATATTTTTATCGTCTAGATAGATATTGCCCGAATTTGGTTTAACCAAACCCACGATCATATAAAAGGATGTTGTTTTTCCAGCACCATTTGGACCTAGCAGTCCAACAATTTCGCCTTGGTTGACTTCAACTGAAATTCCTTTTACAACGCTACGACCTTTATAGGTTTTGATTAAATTTTCGGCTCTTAATTTCATTTTATTTTGGTTATTTGTAACTCAATTATTAGGTTATTCGTCAAATTAACGAAGAAACAAATAATTAAATCATCGTTTTAACTTCTTCTTTGGATAAAAAGAATCTCAAAACTGAATTCTGATTATTGATTACTTACCTCCAAAGCTTCCCAAAACTCATACGCTCTTCGCAAATGCGGCACAACAATAGTTCCACCAACTAGCGTAGCAATACCCATCGTTTCCATCATTTCTTCTTTGGTTACGCCCAATTTATAGCTTGTTTCAAGATGGTATTTTACGCAATCATCACAACGCAAAACTGCCGAGGCAACCAAGCCCAGCAATTCTTTAGTTTTCATATCTAATGCTCCTTCTGCCATAAGCATTAGTATCAAGATTAAAAATTCGTTTTACGATTTTATTATTGTCAGCCAATAATTTTTCGTTCATTTTAGAACGATATTCATTAAATTCTTCAACAATTTTACTCATTTTTCTTTTGTTTTTTGACGACATAAGCAGATATAAAAATACTTATTTCATACAATATTAATAACGGTATAGATACAATTACTTGACTTACAACGTCTGGCGGTGTTACAATTGCTGCTAATACCAAAACGATGACAATAGCATAACGACGGTATTTTCTTAAAAATTCAGGACTAATTAATCCTAACTTAGTTAAGAAATACATAATAATGGGTAATTCAAAAAACAATCCACACGAAATCACGGACGTTTTTATAAGACTTATATAGGATTGAATATTAAAATCATTTTTTATCTCTGGACTGACAGTGAAAGTTGCGAAGAAATTTATTGACATGGGCACAATTACATAATAACCAAACAAAACGCCTAAGAAAAATAATAATGAAGATACAAAAATAAATGATTTTGCATTTTTTTGTTCGTTTTCGTATAATGCAGGTTTGATAAATTTCCAAAATTCCCATAAAATATAAGGAAAACCAATTATAAAACCAATAGATATGCAGGTCCAAACCAATAACGAAACTTGACCTTCTACATCTGTATTTTGAATTACAAAAGGCAACTCAGTAACACATATATTTTGAGCAACGCCTAAACTATTAGATAGCTCACAAAAGAAACGGTAGGTTATGAAGTCGGGGTTTTTTGGTCCGAAAATAATCACATTAAAAATAAAGTCACTAAAAAAAAAGGCTACAATAGCACAAGCAATAATTGCAATTGAGCTGCGCACCAACAGCCATCGCAACTCTTCTAGATGATCTAAGAAAGACATTTCACTTAGGTTTTTTTTTGCCATTACACAATTCCTTCTTTAAGTATATCATGCAAATGCAACACGCCTATATAAACAGCGTTTTCCACAACCACTAGTTGTGTTATCGAAAAATCTTCCAGAACATTTAATGCATCAACAACCATATCGGTATGTTGAATTATTTTTGGATTTTTGGTCATAATATCTTTGGCAGTTAAATCTGCAAATGTATCTCGCTCGTTAAGCATTCTTCTAATATCACCATCAGTGATAATTCCGATTACTTTGTTATGCTCGATAACAGCTGTAACACCTAATCTTTTTTCAGAAATTTCGAAAATTACTTTTTTTATATTTGTTTCTGGCGTAACCATTGGTCGATGCGTTTGATCAAGCATGTCTACCACACGAAGTAATAATTTTTTGCCTAGCGCGCCACCAGGATGATATTTTGCAAAATCTTGAGCTGTAAATTTTTTTATTTTCATCAAGCAAACCGCTAGCGCATCGCCCATAACAAGTTGCGCAGTAGTGCTATTGGTTGGCGCAAGATTATTCGGACACGCCTCTGCATCGATTGTTGTATTGAGCAAATAGTCTGAATTTTTAGCCAAAAAGGAGGTCATATTTCCAGTTATTGCTATCAAAGTATTTTCAAAACGTTTAATAATAGGTACTAATACTTTAATTTCTGGACTGTTCCCACTTTTCGAAATGCATATAACGACATCGCCATTTTGAACCATTCCAAGATCGCCATGAATTGCTTCTGATGCATGAAGAAAAAGGGATGGCGTGCCAGTTGAATTCATTGTAGCAACAATTTTTTGGGCAATTATCGCACTCTTACCAATACCAGTTATGACCAATCTAGCCTTGCAATTTGCAATTGCGTTTACCGCATGAACAAAATTCTGATCTAACAAATCAGTAAGTTTTGCAATAGAGGCACTTTCAGATAAAATTGCGATTTTAGCAGCTTCTAAAATAGTTTCTTTCGTATTCAAAATAGATTGTTTAAAAAAAATTTGTAAATGTTAAAGAAAGTTGTATCTTTATAATATGCAAATTTATATAAAATACCTTTATTAAAAGAATGAATTTAGACGAAATTGACATCCATAAGGAACTTAAGAAGTATTTTGGTTTCAACCAATTCAAAGGTTTACAGGAACAAGTTATAAAAAGTATTCTATCAAAAACAAATACCTTTGTTATTATGCCTACTGGCGGTGGCAAATCGTTGTGTTATCAACTTCCGGCTTTAATTCAAAACGGAACCGCTATTGTCGTGTCTCCGCTTATTGCCCTAATGAAGAATCAAGTTGATGCCATCAGAAGTATTTCATCACAAGATGGTGTAGCACATGTTTTAAATTCCTCTTTAACTAAGACTGAAATTAATCAAGTAAAAACTGATATTTTATCTGGCTTAACGAAATTATTATATGTTGCCCCAGAATCTTTGGCCAAGGATGAATATGTTACTTTCTTGCAAAGTGTTCCCATTTCTTTTGTTGCAATTGATGAAGCGCATTGTATATCAGAATGGGGACACGATTTTCGACCAGAATACCGTAATCTGAAAAATATAATCAAACTTTTGGGAGATGTTCCTGTTATTGGACTTACCGCAACAGCCACTCCGAAAGTGCAAGAAGATATTCTCAAAAATTTAGACATGTCCGATGCCAAAACTTTTAAAGCATCCTTCAATCGTCCTAATTTGTATTACGAAGTACGAACAAAAACCACCAATATTGAGGGTGATATTATTCGATTTATTAAACAAAATAAGGGAAAATCAGGAATCATCTATTGCCTATCACGAAAAAAAGTTGAAGCGATTGCAGAAGTTTTGCAAGTGAATGGAATTTCTGCGGTGCCGTATCACGCAGGTCTAGATGCCAAAACTAGGGCCAAACATCAAGATATGTTTTTGATGGAAGATGTAAACGTTGTTGTGGCAACTATAGCTTTTGGAATGGGAATTGACAAGCCAGATGTTCGCTTCGTTATCCACCATGACATTCCGAAATCTCTAGAAAGTTACTATCAAGAAACTGGTCGTGGAGGCCGAGACGGTGGCGAAGGACACTGTTTGGCATATTACTCGTATAAAGATGTTGAGAAACTTGAAAAATTCATGTCAGGCAAACCTGTAGCCGAACAAGAAATAGGATTTGCTTTGTTGCAAGAAGTAGTAGCGTATGCCGAAACATCTATGTCGCGTCGTAAATTTTTATTGCATTATTTTGGGGAAGAGTTTGATAGTGAAACTGGTGATGGTGCCGATATGGATGATAATGTTAGAAATCCAAAAAACAAAGTTGAAGCCCAAAAACAAGTAATAAAATTATTAGAAGTAGTTCGCGATACCAAGCATTTGTACAAATCAAAAGAAGTTATTTATACACTTATTGGTAGAGTAAATGCAATGATTAAAGCCCATCGCACCGATACGCAAGATTTTTTCGGAATTGGTTCAGCCTTCGAGGAGCGTTATTGGATGGCATTGTTGCGGCAAGTTTTGGTAGACGGAATGTTATCTAAAGATATTGAAACGTATGGAATCATAAAAATTACGGATAAAGGCCATGCATTTATAAAAAAGCCATATTCGTTTATGATGTCTGAAGATCATGAATATAATGAATCTGAAGACGATGCTATAGTAACCGCTTCAAAATCATCTGGCACAGCTGACGAAGCTTTGATGGCCATGCTGCGTGACTTGCGTAAAAAAGTAGCCAAAAAAGTAGGAGTACCGCCATTTGTGGTTTTCCAAGATCCTTCGCTTGAGGATATGGCTCTTAAATATCCGATTACCGTTGACGAAATGATCAATATTCATGGAGTAGGAGAGGGCAAAGCAAAGAAATATGGGAAAGAATTTTTAGAGCTCATCAATAGATATGTGGAAGAAAACGATATAATTCGTCCAGATGATTTGGTAGTTAAATCTACTGGTGTAAACTCTGCCAACAAATTATATATTATTCAAAACATTGATAGAAAACTCTCGTTAGACGATATTGCCAAGTCCAAAGGCATGAAGATGGAAGATCTAATAAAGGAAATGGAACAAATTGTCTACTCCGGGACCAAACTAAATATTAAATATTGGGTCGACGAAATGTTTGACGAAGATCAACTTGAAGAAGTACATGATTATTTCATGGAATCTGAAACCGATAATATAGAAAAAGCATTAAAAGAGTTTGATGGCGATTATGATATCAATGAGTTGCGATTAATGCGGATAAAGTTTATAAGTGAAGTAGCAAATTAGTAAACTGCTTTTAGTCGCAGTTCTCAACTGATTTCTGCGACTGAAAACTGAATACTATGCAAACAATTCTCCACGGTGTGGCTTCAAGGCATCACGAACTTGAACCATAATTTCGTCCGTAACAACCATAAAAGCAATAGCATGCAGATCATTTTGAATTTCAAAACCAGTGATTTTAATTTCTAATTTCTCGATTTTTATGTATTCTTTTAAGTGAATTTCATGATGTTCTGCCGTTTTAGAAGCCACTTCGCCACGAAAATCCCAAATCAATTTTATTTGTCTATTCATAAATAGTTTTTTATTTGTAAAGTTACAAAGTTTGTCATCGATATTCTAATTTGAAAGTAATTCGAAATAGTTATTTTTGCAAAAGATTTTATAGGATAATATGCTAATGATGTAATTTTTTTTATTCGAAAATAATGCCCAAAGAACTTCTACTTCAAGTTTCTCCCGAAATTGCTGCTAACGAAAATTTGTTGAAAGACTATTTGTCCAAACAAATTAAAGTTTCAAAAACAGATATTCAACATATTTCAATCTTAAAACGTTCTATTGATGCACGCCAAAAGGCAATTAAAATCAATTTGAAAGTTTTTATTTTTTTTAAAGGTGAAAATTTTATCGAGCAAAATACAGAACTTCCAGTTTATAAGGATGTTTCGAAAGCACAAGAAGTAATCGTAATCGGAGCAGGTCCAGCAGGTCTTTTTGCAGGATTACAGTTGATAGAGTTAGGTTTGAAACCAATTGTTATCGAACGCGGAAAAGACGTTCGTGGCCGTCGTCGCGATCTTAAAGTAATTAATGTTGACCATATCGTTAATGAAGATTCTAATTATTGTTTTGGCGAAGGCGGAGCAGGAACTTATTCTGACGGAAAATTATATACACGTTCCAAAAAACGTGGCGATATTGATCGAATTCTAAATCTTTTAGTTGCTTTCGGTGCAACACCAGATATTCTCGTTGAAGCCCATCCGCATATTGGTACTAATAAATTACCGCAAATTATTCAAGACATTCGGGATAAGATTATCGAGTTTGGCGGTCAAGTTTTGTTCGAAACGCGAGTAACTGATATATTATTAAAAAACAACGAAGTTCAAGGAATCGAAACCCAAAAAGGAGACAAA
>JANOPO010000083.1:0-17687 GCA_031422015.1 Flavobacterium sp.
CGCCCTATTACTTTTCATAAACCAGCTTTAACCGGCTACGAAGTCAGGAGACTTCGCAGAGCTAGAGCAACCGTTACTATACGCCACTTTAGAACCATCAGCAGTTATAATGTCTTTAATAACCCAACTACCTTGCACATAATCAATAAGTTCTCCTGAACTTTTATAACCATCACTATCACTGCTGCAAGATAATACAATTGCCATCATGGCTAAAAATACAATTGTTTTTTTCATTTGTTTTTGTTTTAATTGGTTATAACTGAGCAATGCTCGGGTTTTTCAAATAAATTATTATTATACATTATTTTTCAGAATAAATAAATTTTGATATAAAATTATATTGTTTATTCTTATAATTACAACTTACAAGCAATCCTTTTTTATCATAAACATACACTATTGTGCTGTCTTCCGATACTTCTTTTATTAATTGTTTCTGTCTATTATAAATAAATAATGTTTCAAAATTCACATCATCTATAACAGTACTTCTTTCAATTTTGCTTATTTCATTTTCAATATCTTCAATATTTTCAATTTCAATCGAGGTTTTAAAAATGTTTAATTGCTCTTTTGCAATACTAAATAATTTCCTTGATTCTTTTAATGTTTTGATGTTTTTAGAATAATTTATATTTGATATGTATAAGTGAACATAATGATTTAGGTCAGTTGTATAGTTAAAATCAATTTCTATTTTTTTTAACTCATCCCTATTACTTGCATTATTATAAATTAATTCTAATCCGATTCTTTCATTTTTATCATTAGTCTTTATTTTAAAAATTAAATTCCTTTTCTCCAAATATAAATATTCGACTGATATTGAATCAAAATCAACTCTAGACATCCTTACAATTCTATCATTTTTATAAAAATAATAGTGCTTTAAATCTCTCGAATCTGAATGCGATGCACTTGCACCATTTGGACTAAAAGTGCTAATAAGACGACCTTTAATGTCAAATACACTTTCTGACTGTAGCATCAGTCCAACAGGTTTTTTATAATAATTGGGATTCTCTTTTGATAGAACCGAATATTTTGAAGCCTTAATTATCTTGTTTTTTGCGATAACATCTTGAGAGAAATCTATTTGAGCAAATACATTAAAACCCAAAAACATCAAGATGAAAGTTATTTTTATATTTTTCATTTTATTCATCTATTTATTCATTAAATACCAAGGATCATTTTTGTAAGGAGCTCCACCATTAACAAAAGCATAATTAAAAGCATATCGTTCTTTCCAACTATCTGTTTGAGCAGTTGTATGGTTTCTGCGATATTTATTAAAATCGCCATTAAAATAATGAACACCATGTCCAAACTCATGAAGCATTGTTCTGGCTAAAAGTCTATATGATTTAAAGGCTCCTCTAAAATAAGTTGTTGTAGAAGATTTATAGTTATCAGTGTCATAAGCAAACGTTTTTGCGATAGAAACACCATTATTAGCAGTTTCCATATATGGTTGTGCATACATGCCTCTATTGCCTGTAGTTGGATAAAGTTTCTTTAAAATTGGAAGAGAATTTTTCATCTCTTGCAAAGTATCTTTAGTCGCAGGAGCAACACTATCAGCATTGGCTCCATAAGCGGCATCAACCTCTCTGTCAAGTTTACCTCTGCCACTATGATCCATCGCGTGATTTAGTCCACTAACCACCAAACTTACTGCATAAATATCATACCTTAATTTAGTCAACAAACTTTATTGGTATTTTGTTTTTTGATTTTATTATTCCATGATATACTTCATAACCGTTATCTTTTATTGTTTTTAGATCTGTCCTTGAAATTGTTTGTTTATAATTTATTGAATCACTAAACATTACTATTTCTGCACTATATTTTTTACCTTTTTCAAATTTAATAGTATAATTTGGAATTTGATTACCATAAGGTAAATTCAAAAACCATTCAAAATATAATACTTCATTTGGATGAATAACAAAATTTGAATTGTCAACTAAAAATTTTTCATTACCTTCAATACTATAATTTAATGACTTAGCTACAAAATTATTTTTATCTTTAAATTCATCCTGATATGAAGAATCTTTGCATGCTATTCCATATCTTATTTGCATATTCTTTCCGTTATTCTTACTAAAATTTATAAATGATTTATTGATACTTAACCCATTAATACTGTTAGTTAATTGTGAATGAAAATAGTTTAAATTAAAATAATAGGTTTTAGTGTCATTATTAATCAATTTGTAAATTATGATTGTTTTTGATTTTTTTAAATACAGGTCGTCATTTAGCATTTTAACATTATAATTACCATCATAATTTAACGAATTAATTTCTTTTGTAATAATTTCAAGTTCAAGTGCATTTTTTTTGTTGCAACTTGTGAATGTTATATAAACCAATAATATGTATATTGTTTTCATTTTTTAATGTTGATTAGATCTAATTCCATCCCAAACATAACTACTGCTATTAACTAACCATAATTCGAAGCTGTAAGCGTTTCTTTCTAATTCTCTAGCTCATCCTAAAGGAAAGTTTTGATCGCCATTTACATAACCAGCTCCGCAAAATGTTCTTCTTTATGCTGCGCAAATGTCTCCTGACTTTGCGCCATAGTACTTTTCATAAACTCTTTGAGGAAATAATATTTATTTCGCTTTGTTCTTTCTCAAATATACAAATTTATATTACAAAAATATAAAACCCCAGCTCCACAAGAAATTTTTCTTTTAGCTGGACAAATTTCTCCTGACTTTACACAACTACTTCTCAAATATATTAAAATATTCTATAAAATCGAAAGTTGTGTAAAATACAACACCTAAAAAACTACTTTAAAAAATTGATATTGCGTTGCAAACCTTCCAGTTTTGTTCTTTTGACAGCGGAGTTTTTAAATACTTTTTGGAACGTATCGACGGTAATTTCTTCCCAGTCTTTTTTGGAAAACGACAGTACGTCTGGGTTGGGAGAAAACAACGGTTCGCTATGGGCTTTGGAGAATTTATTCCATGGGCAAACATCTTGGCAAACATCGCAACCAAACATCCAATCATCCATTTTTCCTTTCATGGCTGGGGGAATGTTTTCCTTGAGTTCGATGGTGAAATAGGAAATGCATTTGCTGCCATCCACTACATACGGCGCTACGATAGCTTCCGTAGGACAAGCGTCGATACACGCGGTGCATGTGCCGCAATGATCCGTTGTGGCGTTGTCATGGTCCAAATCTAAATCAACAATCAATTCGGCTATGAAATAAAAAGAGCCTACTTTTTGGGTCAACAAATTGCTGTTTTTACCAATCCAACCCAAACCGCTTTTGGCAGCCCAAGCCTTGTCCAAAACAGGTGCTGAATCTACAAACGCCCTGCCAGCAACTTCGCCAATTTCGGTTTGAATACAATGCAAAAGTTCTTTGAGTTTTTCTTTAATGACAAAATGGTAATCTTGTCCATAGGCATATTTAGAAATCTTAAAACTGTCTTCTTTTTGAAATTCGGAAGGATAATAATTAAGCAAAAGCGAGATAACACTTTTAGCACCATCGACCAGTAAGGTTGGGTTTAACCGTTTGTCGAAATGGTTTTCCATGTACTTCATTTCGCCATGGCGGTTTTGGTTGAGCCAGTTTTCCAATCGTGGTGCTTCTTGTTCGAGAAAACCCGCTTTGGAAATGCCACAAGACAAAAAGCCGAGTCTTTTAGCGTGTTGTTTGATGGTAGATGTTTGGTGATGGATGATTGACACGTAGCAGTAAGTACTTGAAATTATTGTTTCAATTTTGTTTTTAATGCAATAGTCATATTCATTAATTCAAAACACTTATTGTACAAATCTTGAAATTGTTCAGGTGTTATATAATTCCTTCTCTTAGCTTTATAGAGACAAGTTACAACTTCAGCAATTGAACGAACTGAATAGCCAAGAAATCTATTAAATTCTGCATTAGATTGTTCAATAGAACCCTCAGAAATATTTAAAGCAATAGAATCTGATGCGCGTAATAATTGGGAACATAAATTATACATTTCATGTTTGGGAAATAGCTTAATTATAGCATTAATTTCTTCACCAAAAACCATTGCCTTTTGCCATATAATCAATTTTTCAAACTTGAAACTCATGTAATTTTAAATTTATCGTTACATTACAAATTTATGTTGACTAAAACGAATTCACATAATCCAACCTCAATCTTCCATCTTACATCATCCTTCACCCATCATCTGCATCAAACATCCTTCTTCACCAATTATCCTAAACCCATCAACCATATCCACTATCTGAATCAAACATTCTTCTTCCTGCTTCTATCACCCCGCATCAAACATCAAACTCTTTCAAAACAATCCGCCTTGAACATTTGCTTTCACTTTACCCAAATGCTTATAAGCTTTCTCGGTAACTTCTCTCCCGCGAGGTGTTCGCATTAAGAAACCCTCTTGAATTAGGAAAGGTTCGTACACTTCCTCAATAGTTTCGCCACTTTCGGAAACGGCTGTTGCCAATGTGGATAAACCAACTGGTCCGCCTTTGAATTTCTCAATGATAGTCAGTAAAATTTTATTATCCATTTCATCTAATCCGTGGGCATCGACATGCAATGCTTTCAGTGAATACCTTGCTATTTCGATATCGATGTTTCCGTTGCCTTTTATCTGTGCAAAATCACGAACACGTCGCAATAATGCGTTGGCAATTCTTGGTGTTCCTCTACTTCGACCTGCAATTTCTATAGCGGCTTCCATCGTTATAGGCATTTTTAAAATCCCAGAACTTCGTTGGACAATAGTGGTTAACAATTCGGTATTATAATATTGCAAACGGCTTTGAATTCCAAAACGAGCACGCATTGGCGCTGTTAGTAATCCGGAGCGAGTTGTCGCACCAACAAGCGTGAAAGGATTTAAATTGATTTGAACCGTTCGAGCGTTTGGACCTGATTCAATCATAATATCAATTTTGAAATCTTCCATAGCAGAATATAAATATTCTTCCACAATAGGACTTAATCGATGAATTTCATCAATAAACAAAACGTCTCTTTCCTCAAGATTTGTTAGTAAACCAGCTAAATCTCCGGGTTTGTCAAGAACAGGTCCTGAAGTAATTTTTATTCCAACGCCCAGTTCATTAGCTAAAATATTGGCCAAAGTAGTTTTTCCTAATCCGGGTGGACCATGAAAAAGCGTATGATCGAGTGCTTCTTCCCGCTGATTTGCAGCTTCAACAAAAACTTTTAAATTTTCTAATACTTGTTCTTGGCCCGTGAAATCGTCAAAAGTTAAGGGTCTTAACTTTTTTTCTAAGTCAAGCTCATCAGGATTGAAATTATCGTTTGTAGGATTTAAATTTTCATTCATAACACAAATATATAACAAAGTAGTCTGTAAATAAAAATGCCTTTCCGATTAAGAAAGGCATTTTGAATTATTTAAAAAGAATTAGTGATGTAAAACTTCTTCACCTTCTTTCATAGGTACATTTTGAGGAACAAAATCTTCTTCATAACCTGGCTTGCTGTAGTCATAAGGCCATCTGTGAACCTCAGGAATTGCTCCTGGCCAGTTACCATGTATGTGCTCAATTGGAGCAGTCCATTCTAAAGTATTTGAATTCCACGGATTTTGAATTGTTCTTTTACCGTAAAAAATACTACTAAAAAAGTTATATAAAAATACCAATTGAAAAGCACCACCAAATAATGCAAACAAGGTAATAACAACATTTACATTTTGTAAATCATCAAACAGTGGAAAATTTGTATTGGTGTAATATCTTCTTGGTAAACCAGCCATTCCGATAAAGTGCATAGGGAAGAAAACACCATAAGCACAAACAGCAGTTACCCAAAAATGCACATATCCTAAATTCTTGTTTAACATTCTTCCAAACATTTTTGGAAACCAATGATAAATACCAGCAAACATTCCATAAAGTGCAGAAATACCCATAACAAGATGAAAATGTGCCACCACAAAATATGTATCATGAACATTTATATCTAAAGTACTATCACCAAGAATAATTCCAGTTAAACCACCCGTAATAAATGTTGACACTAATCCGATAGAAAATAACATAGCAGGATTTAATTGCAAATTTCCTTTCCATAGAGTAGTAATGTAATTAAATGCTTTCACTGCCGAAGGAATTGCAATCAATAGAGTTGTAAAGGTAAATACCGAACCTAAAAATGGATTCATACCCGATATAAACATGTGATGACCCCAAACAATAGTTGATAAAAATGCTATAGCTATAATTGACATAATCATTGCTCGGTAACCAAAGATTGGTTTACGAGAGTTGGTAGCGATGACTTCAGACGTAATTCCTAAAGCTGGTAAAAGGATGATATAAACTTCTGGATGTCCTAAGAACCAAAATAAATGTTCGAACAATACAGGTGAACCTCCTTGATAATGCAATACTTCACCAGCAATATAAATATCAGAAAGGAAGAACGAAGTTCCAAAACTTCTATCCATTAATAATAATAATGCCGCAGACAACAATACTGGAAAAGAGATTATACCAATAATGGCGGTGATGAAGAAAGCCCAAATTGTTAAAGGCAATCTTGTCATTGACATTCCTTTTGTTCTAAGATTGATAACGGTTACAACATAATTCAAAGAACCCATAAGGGAAGCAGCGATAAATACAGCCATTGAAACCAGCCATAAGGTCATACCTGTTCCTGAACCAGAAATCGCTTGTGGTAATGCACTCAGTGGTGGATAAATTGTCCAACCAGCATTTGCAGGACCAGATTCAACAAATAGTGAAGAAACCATGATTACACTTGACAAAAAGAATAACCAGTATGAAATCATATTTAAAAAACCGGATGCCATATCTCGGGCACCAATTTGTAGAGGTATTAATAAATTACTAAATGTACCACTCAATGCAGCAGTTAGTACAAAGAATACCATTATAGTTCCATGAATAGTAATCAAGGAAAGATAGGCTTCGTTTGTCATCACACCATTTGGTGCATATTTATCTCCAAGAAAGAAATTAAATAATTTAAATGACTGCTCAGGCCAAGCTAATTGCATTCTAAAAAGCAATGACATACCTACACCAATTACACCCATAATAATTCCAGTAATTAAATACTGTTTGGCAATCATTTTGTGGTCAATACTAAAGATGTACTTTGTGATAAAAGTGTCTTTGTGGTGGTGTTCGTGTTCGTGATTATCGACGTGACCGTCGTTGTGAGCTACTGCTGACATATGTTTGATCTTTAAATTTTTTATAAAATTATCTCATTTCTGCTTGTGCTACAAGCGTTGTGTCCTTTTTAACTATTGTTGAAGAGTCTTTAGCACCTTTGTTAGCTTCGGTAGCCGACGCTTCGGTAGCAGCAACTTTAACAGTTTGCAAAATTGATTGTTTAGTTTTCAACCATTTTTTATAATCCTCAGGCGTATCTACAACAATTTTCATTTGCATATTATAATGAGAAGCGCCACATATTTTATTGCATAACAACAAGTAATCAAATGTGTAAGGATCAAGTCCAGCTTCACCATTAGCAATTAAATCTTTACTTTTCTTGGTTCGTATGACATTGATGTTCGCTACTTTTTCAACCATTTTTGGCAACTCTCTCATTTCACTGGTAGTATAAATCGGTGTGAAAGAAAAATTTGTAACCATACCAGGCACACAATTCATTTGAGCTCTAAAGTGAGGCATGTATGCAGAATGAAGCACATCTTGCGAACGCATTTTGAATATAATTCTTTTCCCCTTTGGAATATGTAATTCTTTAGAAGCAAAATCATCTTGAGCATTAGGATCCGCCAAATCTACACCAATATTATTTACACCTTCAATGTATCTAACATTTGCTTTACCTAAAACATTGTCTTTCCCTGAGTATCTAGCTTCCCAATTGAATTGCTGTGCATATAATTCAATAACAATAGCATCTTCGGCATCCTCATCAGATACAAACATGATATTTGTCCATGCATACAACCCATAAAGTATTAAACCAGCTAATACTATAGCAGGAATAACGCTCCAAATAAATTCTAATTTATTATTATCAGCAAAATACAATGCTTTTTGACCTTGTTTACCTCTATATTTAAATGAAAAATAGTGTAATAAACCTTGAGTAATCGTTTGAACTACAAAAATTAATGCCATTGATATGATCATCAAGTTATCAATTTCTGATCCATGCTCAGATGCTGCATCACTTACTAGAGGAAATTGCCCACAGTAAACAAAGCTTAGAATAGTAGTCAAATATATAAAGCATAAAAAAGCAAACATTAAATATCCTTGAATATTATTGTCTTTATCGCTAGCAACTTGAGTAGTGTTGACTTTTTGTCCTACTTGTGTTAAGTCGAATATTTTTGTTAATTGCCACAAAGCAATTGCTAATAAAACTACAACTATAAGTACCAAAAGAGTTGTCATTTGTTTTTTACTTTAAATATTAATAATGAAAATGTTTACTTTCTTCAATGAAAGGATTTCTTTTGGCTAACAAAGGAACTTTTGTTAAAGCCGTAAAGACTACAAAAATAAATAACCCTAAGAAGAATAAAACAGAGGCTATTTCTGAAACACCTATAAACCATCTTTCTCCCACTGTTGCTGGCATAATCATATTGAAGAAATCAACATAATGTCCTAATAAAATTACTATTCCAGCCATTACCAATATCCACGAAATTCGTTTAAAGTCGGTATTAATTAAGATTAGTATTGGAAATACAAAATTCATAACTACAGCACCGAAAAAAGGAAGATTATATAATTCAATTCTAGTAACAAAATAAGTAACTTCCTCTGGAATATTAGCATACCAAATTAACATGAATTGTGAAAACCATAAATAGGTCCAAAAAACACTAATACCAAACATAAATTTAGCTAAATCATGAATATGACTTGAATTAACATGCTCTAAATATCCTTTTCCTTTTAAATATAATGTCACCATACATATAGTTGTAATACCACTTACAAAGAAACTTGCAAATACATACCATCCAAATAAAGTACTAAACCAGTGTGGATCCACTGACATAATCCAATCCCATGACATTATAGATTCAGTTACAATAAAGAATACTAAAAACATAGCAGATATATTGAAATTCTTTTTGTAAAAACTATTGTCATTTGAATTATCTTGAGCTAAACAATTTTTTCTTGAAAAATAGCGGTATAAATTCCATCCAATTAAAAATATAGCTGCTCTAATTATCCAAAAAGGAAAGTTTAAATACCCTGTTTTCGCTTGTATAAGTTTATCATGTTTAACAACATCTTCATCCATCCAAATAAATAAATGATTAAAATGCAACCCTGTTACAATCAATAAAACAAAAAATATAATTGATCCAACCGGTAAATATGCTGTTACTCCTTGCATTACTCGAAACAAAACTGGAGACCAACCTGCTTGAGCCACTTGTTGTATAGCATAAAAAGCTAAAGCACCTAATGATATGAGCATAAAAAAGATACAAGCTACATAAAATGCTGCCCAAGGTTTATTTTGTAATTGATGTAAAACATGTTCTAAATGTTTCTTATGTTCACTATCCGCTTTTGCGTCATGCTTACTTTCATGTGCTGTGTGATGTTCTGTAGTAGATTTCTCTTCACCATGACCACTGACAGAATTAGCTTCATGAGCAGTTTGATGACCATGACTTTCGGATGCCAGAATAGTTTCTACATCTTGAATAGTTTTTGGCGCAGTTAAAAAACCATAACCTATCCCAAGGACACCTAAAATCATCAGGACTAAAGAAAAAGTTTTTAATTTACTTGAAAATGTATACATATCTATAACAATCTGTTTGTTCTACAATTATAATTTACTCTTGAGTTCAATGACGTATGAAGCAACTAACCAACGTTCATGTTGACTTAGTTGATTTGCATGTGAACCCATTGAATTTATACCATAAGTAACGATGTGAAAAATACTTCCCTCAGTAATTACTCGATCAGCATAACTAGGAACACCTAAATATTTTTCTTGAGTTACAAGTTTCCCTTTTCCATTACCAGCTACACCATGACAAATAGCACAATAAATTTCGAATAGCTCTTGTCCTTTTTTTGCATCAACCATGGTAGAATCTAATGGAGACTTAAGATTTGCTTTGGCAAAATCGTAACCAGCAGTTGAATTTGGAATATCATACGGTTCAAATCCTCTTTTGACGGCACCATTAGGAACTAGTTGACCTTCTTTACCCTTCAAACCAGACGGCGAATTAAATGCATCTGACTCTGAATATGTTTCGTAAGCAACGGATTGATACATATTAGGCATATACTGATAGTTTGGTTTCAAATTATCTTTACAAGAAGAAAATGAAACAACTGTACTAACTAATACTATAATTTTAAATAAACTTTTCATAGCTAAATATTAATGCTTATCAATTACTTTAACTTCGACCGCTCCAGTACTTTTGAAAAAACTTATTAATTCTTCTTCATTGTTATTAACAGCAACTTCCATCAAAAAGTGGTCATCTGTTGTTCTAACATCTGGATTTTCTGCTTGTTTAAAAGGCCATAATCTACTTCTCATGTAAAAAGTAATTACCATTAAATGTGCAGCAAAAAAAACTGTTTCTTCAAACATAATCGGTACAAAGGCAGGCATATTTTCAATATAACTGAAGCTTGGTTTTCCTCCTATATCTTGTGGCCAATCTTGTATCATAATGTAATTCATCATCCAAGTTCCAAATGACAATCCACACAAACCATAAATAAATGCGCAAATCGCTAATCGAGTTGGTGCAAGTCCCATAGCTTTATCTAAACCGTGAACGGGAAACGGAGTAAAAACCTCTTCTATGTGATGATGAGCAGCACGTGTTTTTTTTACAGCGTCCATCAATATGTCATCGTCATTATAAATGGCGTATATAACTTTATTACTCATGGTGTGAATTTTTATTTCTTTCATTAATATAATTGTCTCCCGTTGCTTTTAAAATAGTTTTTACTTCGGCTTGAGCGATTACGGGAAAAGTCCTAGCATACAGTAAAAACAAAACAAAGAAGAAACCAATTGTGCCAATAAATATTCCTATATCGACAAAAGTAGGGGAAAACATTGTCCATGAAGACGGAAGATAATCCCTGTGTAGTGAAGTTACAATAATTACAAATCGTTCGAACCACATTCCAATATTTACAACAATTGAAATAATAAATGAAAACATTATACTGGTTCTAAGTTTCTTGAACCACATAAATTGAGGTGAGAAAACATTACAAGTCATCATTGACCAATAAGCCCACCAATAAGGTCCAGTTGCTCTATTCAAGAAAGCATATTGTTCATATTCGACACCAGAATACCAAGCAATAAAAAGTTCCGTTATATAGGCTACACCTACTATTGAACCCGTAATCATAATGATGATATTCATCAATTCGATATGCTGAACCGTGATGTATGCCTCTAAATTAGAAACTTTTCTCATGATAATTAACAACGTATTTACCATTGCAAACCCAGAGAAAACCGCACCAGCCACAAAATAAGGCGGGAAAATAGTTGTGTGCCAACCAGGAATAACTGAAGTGGCAAAGTCCATAGATACTATAGTATGTACAGAAAGTACTAAAGGCGTTGCTAATCCTGCCAAAACTAGAGATACTTCCTCAAAACGTTGCCAATCTTTTGCTCTTCCGCTCCATCCAAAACTTAATATAGAGTAAATCTTTTTGCTAAAAGGTGTTACTGCTCTGTCTCTAAGCATTGCAAAATCTGGCAATAATCCTGTCCACCAGAAAACCAAGGATACAGAAAGATACGTTGAGATTGCAAATACGTCCCAAAGTAATGGCGAGTTAAAGTTTACCCACAGTGAACCAAATTGATTCGGAATTGGCAATACCCAGTATCCTAACCATGGTCGACCCATGTGAATAATTGGAAACAAACCTGCTTGCATAACCGAGAAAATAGTCATTGCTTCAGCTGAACGGTTAATGGCCATTCTCCATTTTTGACGAAATAATAAAAGTACCGCCGAAATTAATGTTCCTGCGTGACCAATACCTACCCACCAAACGAAATTGGTAATATCCCAAGCCCAACCAATTGTTTTATTTAATCCCCAAGTTCCAATACCTGTAGTGATCGTATAAATCATACAACTTAATCCCCACAAAAATGCGGCTAAAGCAATACTAAATACTGTCCACCATTGTTTATTGGCTTTCCCTTCTACAGGCCTAGCTACATCAACTGTAACATCATGATAGCTTTTACTACCAATAACCAAAGGTTTTCTAATGGGTGCTTCGTAATGAGACGACATAATTTAATTTTAGATTTTAGATTTTAGAATTCCGATTTAAAAAAACCCTCTTTCTTATCTATATTTTACAATTCTCTTTTTCCTTATTATTACTAATTTCTAACTTTTACGTGATAGAATACATTTGGTTTTGTACCAATATGTTCTAATAAATGATACATTCTTTTGTCTTCAGACAATGTAACAATTTCGCTTTCCTTATCATTAACATCCCCAAACTTCATAGCTCCAGATGTACAAGCGTTAGAACATGCCGTTTGAAATTCTCCATCTTTAACCAATCTTCCTTCTTTTTTGGCTGTTAAAATTGTTGCTTGTGTCATTTGAATACACATAGAACATTTTTCCATAACTCCACGAGAACGAACATTAACATCTGGATTTAAAACCATACGTCCTAAATCGTCATTCATATGGTAATCGAATTCTTCATTTTTGTTATACAAAAACCAGTTGAAACGACGCACTTTATAAGGACAGTTGTTTGCGCAATATCTAGTTCCTACACAACGGTTGTACGCCATATGATTTTGTCCTTGACGACTGTGTGAAGTAGCGGCTACTGGACAAACTGTTTCACAAGGAGCGTGATTACAATGTTGACACATTACAGGCTGAAATGCTACTTGCGGATTATCCGAGGCACTTTCCATTCCACGCAATGTAGAAACCGTATCTAACAATCCTTCGCTTCCAGCTTTAGTCTTATTGTCTCCTTCAAAAGTAGTTTCAGAAGAATAGTATCTGTCGATACGCAACCAGTGCATATCACGACTACGTCTTACTTCCGATTTTCCAACTACTGGCACATTGTTTTCTGCATGACAAGCAATTACGCAAGCGCCACAACCTGTACACGCATTCAAGTCGATAGATAAGTTGAAGTGATGACCAACTGAACGATCAAAAGACTCCCATAAATCAACTGAAGTTGCGGGCACTTCTTTGTGATCTAAAGAAACCATAGGAACAAGATTCCATTCCCCAGCATCTTTAGTATTGAATATTTCAAGAGACGTTTCTTTGATAATATCACCACGTCCCATTAATGTTTTTTGTAATTGAACACATGCAAATTCGTGTTCTCCATCTTCTTTAGTAATACTTACTGATTGAAGACTGTTGAAATCATTGTATAATGAGTAAGCATTTACACCTACAATCATTTCTTCTTTCATTGCAGCTTGACGACCATAACCCAAAGCCAAACCAACAGTTCCTTTAGCTTGTCCTGGTTGGATTATTACTGGTACTTTTGTCAATTTATTAGTTCCAACCGTTAAAGTAACATAACTTCCGTTAAGTCCTCCATTGGCTACATTCCAATTTTCTAATTCTAATGCTTTTGCATCAGCCTGAGAAACGATAACATAATTGTCCCAAGATGCTCTTGTAATAGGGTCTGGAAATTCTTGCAACCAAGGATTGTTCGCTTGTTGCCCGTCTCCCATTCCAGTTTTGGTATACAAAACCAATTCTGTTTTTACTGATTTGGCTTTCGCCAAAGTAGAAGCAGCTCCATTAAAATCAGCACCAGCTCCAGTTACAGCAGAAACCATTTCTGTTACTGCTACTCCATCGTGAACCAATTGATTCCAAGATTTTTCACCTGACCAAGAAGTACGGAGGTAATCGTAATATTTTTGTGTATTTCCAGTCCAAGACAACAAGGCATCTTGAAATTGAATTGTATTAAATAAAGGACGGATTGTAGGTTGTGTTAAAGCATAACTTCCCTTAACGATGCTTACATCATTCCAAGATTCTAAATAATGTGGTGTTGCAATAGCAATATTTGTGATAGAAGCCGTTTCGTCTTCTTTCATTGAAAATGCAACAGACAATTTTACTTTTTTCAAAGCCTCTACAAACTCTTTTGAATTTGGTAGCGTATAAGCAGGATTCACACCATTCATAATTAAAGTATGAACAGCACCTGATTTCATATCTGCTAACAATTGTTTTACATCAGCATTGTTTCCTTTGCGGATTTGACGAGAATTTGCAGGATTGAAAGCTTCACTTCCTAAAGCACGATTGATTGCTAAAACCAATAATTGTGCATTTTTATCATCGATACCAGAAACTAAAACTCCTTTGCTTCCAGCTGCTTTTAATTGTTGTGCTGCTTTAGCAATGGCATCATCATTATCTGTTTTTGACGAAACTACAGAACTTCCAGTTATGGTATTGTATATTTTAACTAAAGCTTGTTTTTGATTGGCGATTGTCATTGGCACACGCTTATCAGCGGCAGCACCAGACAATGTCATATTGGATTCAAACTGAAAGTGACGTGACATTTTTCCGTTTTGCGGAATTCTGCCTTTTGCATATTCTGAATCAAAACCACCACCTTGCCAATCTCCTAGAAAATCTGCACCAACAGAAACAATTACTGAAGCTTTTGAAAAATCGTAATCAGCCAAAGCTCTTTCTCCATAAACAGCTTGAAATGCATCTAAAGCTTCTGATGAAGAAACAGCATCATACGCTACGTGTTTTACGTTGGTATTTGCTGTAACAAACTGAGCAATTAATCTATCCGTTGAAGGGCTTGCAGCAGTATTGGTTAAGATAACCACTTTACCACCTTTTACTTTTGCATCAGCAACACTAGCAACAATTTTAGCATTAGCTTCATCCCAAGTTGCGTTTTTACCCGCAATTTTAGGGTTTTTCAAACGCATACTATCATATAATGACAAAACAGAAGCGTGAACACGAGCATTTGCATGGAAATTTGCACCAGCAATTTTATTATTTTCTATTTTAATAGGACGACCTTCACGAGTTTTAACTAATATATTAGCAAAATCGAAACCATCAGCCACAGTAGTTGCATAATAATCTGCAACACCAGGAATAATTTCTTCAGGTTGAACTACATAAGGAATTGACTTATGAACTGGACCTTCGCAAGCCGCAAGAGTTGCCGCTGCGGTACTGAATCCAACATACTTAAGAAAATCACGACGTGTTGTAGAAGATGTTGCCAATGTGGCTGCATCACCTAAAAATTCATCTGTTGGGATTGCTTCCACAAACTCGTTATTTCTAAGCGTCTCAACAATAGAACTATTTTCGTTTAGTTCTTCAACACTTTTCCAGTATTTTTTGTTTGATGACATATTTTCTTATTCGTTTATTCGTTTATTCGGTAATTTCTTTTCGGTTATTCGTTGTTTGTTTAATCGTTTATTTGTTTGTCGATTAAACTTTCTAATAATGGCATTTACCACATTCTAAACCTCCCATTTGTGCTGCAGTTAATTTATCTACACCATATTTTTTAGAAAGTTCACTATGAATTTTGTCGTAATACGCATTGCCTTCGATCTTAACATTAGTTTCACGATGACAATTAATACACCAACCCATTGTTAATGGCGAATGTTGACGCATTATTTCCATAGTTTCAACTGGACCGTGACACGTTTGACATTCAATTCCTGCTACAGAAACGTGTTGGGCGTGATTGAAATACACAAAGTCTGGTAAATTGTGAATCCTAACCCATTTAACTGGCTTGGTTTTCCCTGTGTATTTTTGATTGGTTTTATCCCATCCCACAGCGTCGTATAACTTTTGAATTTCAGCAGTATAAAATTCTTTAGTATATTCCACATAGGTTGAATCTTTACTTCCTGAGAATTCTGCTATATTTTTATGGCAATTCATACACACATTCAAAGAAGGAATTCCCGAATGCTTGCTAACCCTTGCCGAAGAGTGACAATATTTACATTCAATACCATTTTCACCTGCGTGAATCTTATGAGAATAGTGAATAGGTTGAATTGGCGCATAACCAATATCAACACCAACTTGCGACATATAACCGTATGCAAAATAAGCACTTGATAACAACAACAATATTGTAGTAACTAAAATCAAAAATTGATTTTTAGCAAATGCTTTCCAAATTGGTAATGATTTTTCTTTTTGGGCAATTTCAATACCATTGCTTTTAGCAATTTTATTTAAAACATTGTTTACCATAAATAACATTACAACTAAAACCGCTAACACAACACCAAGTAATCCCAAAATAAGATTGTTTGACATTCCGCCTTCAGAGGATTGCTGACCACCAGTTGGCAATACATCCACTGGAGGGGGAGGCGGAGGAGAATCAGTATAGGCAATGATATTATCAATGTCAGCATTAGACAATTGAGGAAAAGCATTCATTGCTACCTTATTGTATTCATTGAAAATCGCAACCGCTTCAGCATCGCCAGTGGCAATAAGCGCTTTACTATTTACAATCCATTTGTAAAGCCATTCTTTACTATGTCGTCCAGAAACACCACGCAATGCAGGACCTGTCATTTTAGCATCTAACTTATGGCAAGATGCACAATTAGCGTTAAACAAAGCTTTTCCCTGAACAGCATCGCCAGTAGCAGCTACTGGGGCAGAAGCAACAGCGGCAGGAGCGGCAGTTTGAGCAAAAGAACTTAAAGAAACTGATAATATAAACGCTAGACTTAACGTTATTATCTTAAAAATCGATTTATGGTTTCCCACTTTTTTCATATCTTAAATGATTATCATCTAAATTTAGCCTAGTATTTACTGTGCTTTTGCAAGTATTCACTATTAGCCAATTAAAAAACTTCGACAAAAATACGACTTATGTGCTATTCTCAAAAACTTAAATTTATCTTAATTATTAATTTATATTTATTCTAAATAATATTTTTTGTTTTGTTTAATTAGTTAAAATGTACTTTTGTTTTAAAATATATTCATTATGAGAATTTTAGGGTCTGTAAAAATTAAAATAAGTTTAATAATACTCTTTTCAATATCAATAAATTGCTTTTCGCAAGACGGAAAAACTAGTATCTCTCAAGATGTGAGATTTGAACAATTATTGAACGAAAAAAGAAAAATGAATTCCTCGATTACATTAAGTGATCGTTTTAAAATACAAATTGCCACTGGGGATAGCGAAACCAGCAAAAAAGCATTGCAAGATTTTAGAAAATCAAACACGAATATGGATGGAACAATCGTTTTTCACACTCCATTATATAAAGTTTGGGTCGGAAATTTTAAAACCCGGATTGAAGCAGAGAAAAAAATACAGGATTTTAAGAAGAAATACCCGAATGCTTTTTTGATTAAGCCGAATAAGTAAGTAAATCAAAACAAGATTGAAATGAAAAACCGTCTAGTTAAATAATCTAGACGGTTTTTTTTGCAGAGAGGAAGGGATTCGAACCCTCGATATGTTGCCATATACACGCTTTCCAAGCGTGCGCCTTCAGCCACTCGGCCACCTCTCTATTTTGAGTTTGCAAAGAAAAGAAAAAAATATTTGTCTGAGGTAATTATTTTAGA
>JANOPO010000084.1:0-1576 GCA_031422015.1 Flavobacterium sp.
TCCCATATAAATCAATAATACCGAAACATCGCTTGGCGAAACACCACTAATTCGCGATGCTTGTGAAATAGTTACTGGACGGATTTTACTTAATTTTTGCTTTGCTTCTATCGACATGGATTTAATTTTATTGTAATCGAAGTTTTCTGGAATTTTC
Organism: Flavobacterium sp.; assembly: GCA_031422015.1. Classification (GTDB taxonomy): domain Bacteria; phylum Bacteroidota; class Bacteroidia; order Flavobacteriales; family Flavobacteriaceae; genus Flavobacterium. Next base: position 158 of record JANOPO010000084.1, read on the forward strand.
ACATCTTCTAAGCGCGTTAATTTATCAGCATTATTCCGTTCTTTTTCGATATAACCAGAATATTTAACTTGTATTTCTGCTTGTTCTAAAATCTCTTTATCCAAGTTGTTTTCGGCAACATAGTTGGCTACTTTTTCAAACTTTAAAAAATCATTTAAATCAATTTGTGGTCTTGAAAAAACTTTAAACATTTTATCCGATTGCGTAATTGGAGCACTTTCTTTTGCCTCTAATATTGGATTTGTTTCTGCCACAGTTACACTAGTTTCTTTAAAAAAAGCAACCATTTTATCACTTGCAGCAAATTTTTCTTCCATTCTGCGCAATCTTTTTTCAGAAGCTAAACCTATTGCAAATGATTTTGGCGTTAATCGTTTATCGGCATTATCTTGACGTAAAAGGGTTCTGTATTCAGCTCGCGAGGTAAACATTCGATATGGTTCTTCTGTTCCTTTTGTAATTAAATCGTCAATTAGAACTCCAATATAGGCTTCGTCGCGTTTTAAAATCATTGGTTCTTCTTCTTTCACTTTAAGTGCCGCATTAATTCCTGCCATCATTCCTTGAGAAGCTGCTTCTTCATAACCTGTTGTTCCATTAATTTGTCCGGCAAAATACAAACCCTCAACTAACTTAGTTTCTAATGTATGTTTGAGTTGCGTTGGCGGAAAATAATCATATTCAATAGCATAACCAGGACGGAAGAATTTTACGTTTTCAAATCCGGCTACAGATCGCAATGCTTTGAATTGAATATCTTCTGGAAGTGATGTTGAAAATCCGTTTACATAAACCTCAACTGTATCCCAACCTTCGGGCTCTACAAACAATTGATGTCTTTCTTTGTCGGCAAACCGATTAATTTTATCTTCAATTGAAGGACAATAGCGCGGACCAATACTTTTAATTCGTCCGTTAAACATTGGCGATCGATCGAAACCTTCGCGCAAAATATCATGAACATCTAACGAAGTATATGTCATGTGACACAATTTTTGTTTGGTTAACGGTTTAGTTTCGTCGGAGTACGAAAATTTATCTGGTTTTTCATCACCAGGTTCTTCAATCATTTTAGAATAATCTAACGAACGACCGTCAACTCTTGGCGGTGTTCCTGTTTTCATTCGCCCTGATTCAAAACCGGCTTTAATTAAATCTTCTGTGATTCCGTATGCTGCACTTTCACCAGCTCTTCCGCCACCAAATTGTTTGTCGCCAATGTGTATTAAACCGTTTAAAAAAGTTCCGTTGGTTAACACAACTGACTTGGCTTTAATTTCAATTCCTAACGAAGTTGTTATTCCTATAATTTTATTGTTTTTGATAAGCAATCCTTTAACCATTTCCTGATAAAAATCGAGATTTGGTGTTCGTTCTAACATCAATCGCCATTCTTCAGAAAAACGCATTCGGTCACTT
>JANOPO010000085.1:0-25469 GCA_031422015.1 Flavobacterium sp.
TTGAGTCAGTTAGTAAACAAAACATTAAAGAATATCAACATAAAATTAACCGAAGACCTAGATTAACTTTAGATTTTGAAGAACCTAAAAATTTATTTTTTAAATTTGTAAATAAAATTGCACTTGCTAGTTGAATCTACCCATACTTAAAAGCTTCAAAATTGTTGTAGCCCTTGCCAACAATATTTACATTTGCTAATTTATTCATTCCATTGAAGGTGAATTCACCTTCAATACTTTGCAACCCCGCCTTTGCCAACTCTTTAGGTGCATTTACTGCTGCACTAGAGGCAGTGTTAGCTAGGCTAGTACTAGTAGTTTGCGTTGCTATTGTAGTTTCTGCTGCTGATGTTGCGCCTTGTACACCTGCCAATCCTGCCGGCTCTAGTGTAGAAATTGCACTTATTGTTGGTCTTGGTCATTTAATAAAGTTTCAGGATTAAAGTCTCTTAGCTTCCTGGGTAACTCATCAAGTAAACCAAAACTTAAAGCTTGATTCAATATCTTCGATATTGAAAAATAATATCCAAAAAGTTTACCTCTATCAAAATCATCATTTGTTTTTATTTCTTTTGCTTCTTCTATTAATTCATTTAATAAATCTTCAATATAATTCTTCATGATTCCTATTTACCAGTTAAAAGTGTTTGTAAAATTTGAATTTGTTCGGTGTGTTTTGTTACGGTATTTTGCCAACCATTAATTAAACTTTGTTGATGACTTATTCTTAAAGAAATCCAATTAGGAACATATTTAGTTGGATTTGCAATTTTATCCAAATGAATATTAATTCCTTGATTACCAGTTTGCATACTTGTAATTGATTTACTGATTTCGTCAGCACTTCGATCTAAATAATTTTTTAAAAATCCTGAGTGTTTTCCTCCAGCAACTGCTTTATCAAATGCAGTTATCCCACTTTTAGCGGCATCAATATTAATTCCACAGTTATTGCATTTTAGTTTCGAGATACCATCTCCTAATGGCTTTAGCCCTGCCTTTGCTAACTCTTTTGGAGCATTTATTGCAGCACTAGAGGCGGTGTTGGCTATGCTCGTACTCGTAGCTTGCGTTGCTATTGTAGTTTCTGCCGCTAATGTTGCTCCTTGTACGCCTGCCAATCCTGCACGCTCTAATGTAGAAATTGCACTTATAGCTGGTCGTCTTTATTGAATTTTTACAATCCAGTCCTTATTACTTCAATTTCTAATTTTATAAATTTAGCAATCGCATCTACTTTCATTTTAAACGAATATTCAAATTTAATAGGTTTACTTGAAAAAAAGGCTACTTTATAATTATTGTTTTCTGACAAAATATACCAACCACTATCACATCTTTTAGATTCTGACCAATCAATCCAGAAATCTAAATACAAAATATTTTTTATTAATACTGATTTGATTAAATCTTCTGTTACTTTTTCGTGATTTTCAAAATACTCTGTTTCTTTTAATAATTGAAATATTGACAATTCAGTTTGATTATTAAAAGTTGTTGGTAGAATTAATATTTTATTTATTATTTCGTTTATTTTCTTCATTATTGATTTAACAATTTAGTACCCATACTATTTACTTTAAAACCTTTTTCTATCATATATTCAATCTCTTTTTTGAAAGCACCATTAAATTTATTTAAATCTAAAGGTGAATCAGATAAAAATATATCGTCATTTCTTAAAATTGCTCTGTCTAAAAATTTTGTATTAGCATTCCATTGTTGTGTTGGACTCATTTTATTGAATATGTTTTTTGGAATACTAAACCTATTTGCGCCCAACTGGTTTGCAAGATTAATATAATTTGGAAATTTTCCTAAAACAGTAGTGCCACTTTTCCCAACAACATTAACAGCATCAAGATTAGTTATTGGTATATCCCCAATTAATTTTACTTGTCCCTCAGCATTCAAAACTAATTTGTAACCCGCCTTTGCCAACTCTTTTGGAGCATTTATTGCTGCACTAGAGGCGGTGTTGGCTATGCTAGTACTCGTAGCTTGTGTTAGCGGGCACGGAATGCAATTCCGCGCTATCGTCACGAGAATGTTTTGTCATATCCGAGCGATCGGGATTGTAGTTTGTACTTGTGCTAGCGGGCACGGAATGCAATTCCGCGCTATCGTCACGAGAAAGTTTTACCACATCCGAGCGATCGGGTTTTACTATCGTCACGAGAATGTTTTGTCACATCCGAGCGATCGGGTATCGTTATGAGAATGTTTTTTCATATCCGAGCGATCGGGTTTTTAAATTTTACGAAAAATCTTTAGGTATGTTTTTCAATTGTTCTTCTAAATTCCAATCTTCGGGCTTGGTTTTTTTATTACTCCAATTTGCTCCCTCCTCAAACCATTTTTTTCTATATTTCAAAGTTGATTTTATAGTATAATCTTCATAACCGAATTCAACATTACAACATAAACAGATTTCAAAAGTTGGACACTCGCCATCTTCACCATAAGGCTTTTCTTCATAATACAAGCCACAGACTCTACAGTTATTTGAAATCATATATTTATTTTTACTTTAAACTTAACCAATATTCCATACCTTCAATAGGTCTAAACATTGTTTTAACTTCTCCAAGCGAATTTGTAATGCCAAATGTATTGGTTTGAGGATGGTACTTTAAAAAATCTCCATTAGGCCTTAATTTTGTTAACTGACCATCTATATGATTATTCATAAAATATTTTGCTCCATTAACATATTGAAGTGCATTATTAAATTCTGGAAATTCTGAAGCATGCTTTTTAAAATGTGAAAAAGCATTTCCAACTGCTGACAATGTTTTTGTTGTACTCCATATTTTACTATTAACAGTTACTGAAGCTAATTTATTCATTCCACTTAAGGTGAATTCACCTTCAATACTATTTAACCCCGCCTTTGCCAACTCTTTTGGAGCATTTATTGCAGCACTAGAGGCGGTGTTGGCTATGCTCGTACTCGTAGCTTGCGTTGCTATTGTAGTTTCTGCCGCTAATGTTGCTCCTTGTACGCCTGCCAATCCTGCCGGCTCTAGTGTAGAAATTGCACTAATTGGTGGCCGGGGTACATTTGTAAAAACTTTACCAACGCCTTTGAACAATCCCATTGTAGCGTATGATATTGCTATACCAGTAACAGTATCACCAATAAGTTTACCAGGATCAATTTTTCCTTTTCCGTCTAATTGAGTAACTACGCTATTTCCTCCACTCAATAAAGCAGTACCTCCAAATACATTTCCTGTTGCAAACAGAGCACCAGATGCCGCTCCAACACCAAAATAACCTGCGCCAGCTGCATCAAAACGAAATCCATTGATACCCCAATTAACTACTCCCCCAACAACTGCCCCAAAAACAATATGCCAAAATTCTCCATTAGTATCGGTATACATTAACGGGTTATTCATGCAATACGCATACCTGTTAAACGACTGCGTGCTACTAGGATCTTGCACAAAATTATCGGGTTGTAAAAAACGATGCAACTTGGCATCATACAACCGTGCGTTCATGTGTACCAATGCTACCGTCCAAAGATGATCATGTCCAGTGTAGCCTCTGTCAAGCAAAAGCCCAACGCCAGCGGTAGGTAGCGCAGAAAGCACGCCATTAACTTTCAATTTTAGTAGCAAACCCCAAGCATCAAACAAACGTTCTTCAACTTTAATACCTTGCTGGTTTGTTATGGCTAAGATACTACCTTGGTAGTCTCTATGCAAATAAAAGTTTTCAAAAGTTCCAGCATCTACTTTTCGGGCAACTAATGGTGCGCTGTAGGCATCGCCACCTATGTAAGTAAAAAATTCTACTTTTTCAAGCACAGCTGGCGTGCTACCAACGGCAGGCATCGCTTTGGTATAGCGCACCTCCATGCTTCCATCGCCACTGTAATATTTGCGGTAGGGGCGCGAGCTTGGTGTAACATTACTGTCGCCATAATACATAATGCTGCGGTCTTGCATGGCGTTGTAGCCAAAAGTAATTTTCTTGTTGCCGTCAGTAATTTGTATTGGGCCTTTAAAGGCGTTGTAGGTTATGGTTTGGTTGCCTATGCTTCCATAGTGTGTCAACCCTTCTGTTGATAACGTTACCGAGGTGTTTTGATATGGTCGCGCTGGTGTGGCATTCACTTTACTGTAGTTGTAAACGCCTAAACTATTGGTGTCTATTTTGCCGCTTTCTTCATAAGATTGATAGGTAGTTGTACCCAAAGCATTATACCAATTCGTCAGTCGGTCTTGATCGTCATAGCCAAAACTTTCTGTCCAAGAAAACATGTTGTTGCTTCTTGACAGCAGGTTGCCTCGGGTTTGATGAAAATCGGTATTGAGCGTCATAATATTAGTTGCTGTTGCAGTTATCATATGCATCATACTAACTGAGTACCCATAAGCGTTGTACGTGTTGGTAATGCCTACGCCGTTGCCTAGTGCTGCTGCAGTAATTTGTCCTCGTGCGTTTTCGGTGTTTTGTTGCCAAAGTGGCGTTCCTGTAGCGGTCGTGCCATCATAAATTTGATAAAGGTAACCGTAACGGTAAGTGTTACTGGTCGTTTTAACACTGCTTTTATTATGAGTATTTACCGTATTTGTTTCGGTAAGTACCCGACCAAAACCATCAAAAGTAACCGTTTTAACAAAACTACGAGGTATGGTTCCTAAAAAGGTTTCTGTAGTAGAATTTAAACGTTTGTAATTGTCGTAACCATAGAGATACTCACTATTACCATCATAAAGATTTGTAACCGTTATTTTTTTTAATAACTTATTAGTTGTTGTTGTATTATATTCATAAACACTTTTAATATTCGTGTTTGTTGGTGTTACAGCATCTTTTACCCATTTGGTTGCAAGTTTGCCAGTAGCGGGTGTGTAGGTATAGTCTGTAAATCCTTTTGGAGTAGTTTCATTGAGTGTTTCTCCAAAACCGTTATAGTCATAACTATAAAGTCCTGCCGAGGGATCGTCTAGTGTTTTTTTGCGCCCCCAAGCATCTTGAGTAATGTTGGTTGCATATCCTTCGTAAAGGGTTTGTTTGAGGTTGCCGTTGGCAAAATACTTGTAGGTTACTTCACCCCCAATTGGACTGTCTGTCATCGAGATTACATTGCCTAATGCATTTTTGACTGAGATTTTGGTTTTAGTACCATCGCTAGCCGTTGTGGTAAGACCAGAGTAGATAATATTTGTGATTTTTCCTTTGGAGTCTATAGTTTGGAACACGCGACCGTAAGTGTCGTATTTGGTTTCGTTTTGCAAAAGTGTTTCACCCGCAAAATAAGGATCGCTGGTTTTAAAAGCACGGTCGTACATATCGTATTGGTAAGTTTGCAAGGTGTTAAGATTTGAAACATTATTGATATTCTTAATTGATGATTGCGTTTTACGTCCCAATTTGTCAAATATTTCAGAACTTGCACTCAAGTCTGTTGCTGTGGAGGCTATAGTAGTAATACCAGAAGTATTAGTAAAGGTAAACGTTTTGGTTTGAATGAGATAATCAATAACCGTTTTTTTCTTGCCCCATTTGTCGTAGGTATATGTGGTTATTAGCGGAAAACTTGCGCTGATTGACGGTAACTTCTCCGTTAGCACCAATCCTTTTGAGGAATCGTAGGTGAAATCGGTTTCTAGCAACTCGACATCAATACTTTTGGTCATAAAACGATAGCCATACGTAGCGCTATATTGGTAGTTGGTTTCACGGGCGGTTTCGCCAAATGGCGCGATGATTTTTTTGGTAATATTGCCATAGGGATCATAGGTATTGTTTTCGGTTATCCAGTTTGAAATAAGTCCCGAATTGGTGCTACGTTTCTCTACTTTAGAGAGCAGTTGTGCTGGATTATACTCATATAATTCTTCTGTTATGGTAGTATCAGAATCCGCTTGATTTGGATAAATTTGTAAGTTTTGCGTTTTGCTTATGGGTCTGCCAATAATATAGGGTGATGAAGTAAGCACATCGTTATAGCCTATAGTTGTAGAAGTAATTTGCTCGATATTCGTGCCGTTTTTTATAGTAGACGTTGCTGTTGAAGGGTTGTTGTAAGTATTATACAACGTTGTCGCGATACTACTTGTTCCTTCCAATCCATTAAACTGTTCCGTTTTGGTGTTTTTGAGTTTGTACACTTTATTGGCTTGTAGAGGTGGTTCAAAAACATTGGAGGCATCTGTATTGTAGGTATTTTTTGATAAAGAAATGTAGGATGTTGGCGATGGATCATTATTTGGTGAAGCAAAATAATCTACTGAATAATTTTCGTAATTAGCACCTCTCAAATTGATATCATATTTTGAAATAGAGGATTGTATTGGAAAAGTACTGTCATGCCAGTTGGTTACAAGTCGAGATCTAAAACCTTGAAAACCCAATCCTTCATAATTGGTAACTGCTCCAAAATATTTATAACGTTGCTTTTTATAATAGGTATCACTTTGTTTTTCAATTTGAGACACCACTTGAAAACTTGGCGCAATAACAATATCACTAAATGGATAATTGGAAACAGAAGGCGATGCTAAGTAAGTAGGATGGCAGTTAAAAGAACATGGTGTTGTTTTTAATGGACTAAAAGTTAAAGTTTCTAAAACGCCATTTCCATTAGTTATTGTTTTTAGTCTATTGTCCTTGCTGGAATCTTTAGGTTGTTTGAAAGTTTTAATAATGCTTCCTTGAAATAAAGAAATCTCACCTTTATTTTGTGGATTATTATGATCCAAATATGCAATTATTGGATACCTTTTCATTCCATGATTTGTGCCAATATTTCCAGTAACAGAACATAATATTGTATTAGGATTAGCTATTAGTGTTTCAGCCATTTGAAAAGTTGTAAATATTGGCATTGTACCGCTGTAATATGGTTGACAGTAGTTACCGCCACTAAAATCAAGTGTTGTGCTATTTGCTATTGATACAATGTCCGCTTTACCGTCGGTATTACAATCAGAACTAATATAGTAAATTTCTGTAAAATTATTGTTGTAGTTGCACGGTAACATATTTTCATAAAATATCATACCTATTGCAGTATTTTTTCCGATGTAATTATCCTTCCCATTAGAAAAATAGTAATTCCAACTATCCTGATTATTAGATTGAGGAATACAAAAATCCATTTTACCATCACCATTATAGTCACCTATTAATAGAGGTTTGTCCGTTTTGATGCCGACTTCCGAATAATCTACTATTTGTACTAATTGCGTATTTGTGCTATTTAAGCTAAAAACTCTCACAATTCCGTTAAGTTGATGAAGAATATCAGATTTACCATCTCCATTAAAATCTAATATTTCAACTCTTGCATTAAGATAAAAAGCACTTGAAATATTCCCTATGCCCAAAAGAGTAGTTGGAGCATCTTGTCTAAGATTAACTAAATAAACACCATTTGTAGCTTGATAATTACCCCAATTTGAATAGCAAGAGTAGGTAACACATCCGTCTCCATTACCAGGATAACAGCATTTGCAAGGAACCTGATTAACACCTCCGTCCTCAATTGCTATAACATCGGTAATTCCATCGCCGTTAAAATCACCAGAGAAGAATTTCTTTGGAGGCGAATAGCTTGGCCCATAACTTTGTCCACAACCTGTATTGCAATTGCCTACGTTTCCAGAAATACAACCGTTCATAACAGCCGTAGTTGGGAAATTTACTGCTTTTGAGGTCTGCATTGGAAATGTTCCAAAAGAAGGGTCGTAACCATAAGTATTAAAGTCTAAGCCGCCTGATGTGTTATTTTTTACAACAAGAATTCCTTGACTTTGTGCAACTTTATTATTAGTTGTAAGAAAGGTTGAAGCAAAAACATTTTTAAAAACACCACTATTTATTGAAATAGAATTGTTTGTTGTACCACCAACTATATCTTTAAAAAGGTTTAAACTCCCATAAGGATTAGTAGTCCCTTTAGGATAAATAATTAAATCCGTCTTTCCGTCTCCATCAAAATCACCAGATAGATTACCCGTTGTTAGAGAATTAATTTCAGACCAATTAGTTGTAACTGCTGAAGAAGCATCAAATAAAGATGTATTACTGGTACTTTCATACCCAAAAACTAAAGGATTATAAGCCAATGTATCATCTCCTGTTTTTTCCTCGACACGAGTCAATCGTTGGTAATTTAAACTAGTTTGGTCATGAAATAAATAATAATTCCTGAAACCAATAGCATTGCCTTTCACTTTGATGTTATTTAATAACTGGTCTTGCAAAAACGATTGCCCACCAACAAAATAATGCTCTGGACGAACTCTTGGTACATAACCAAAATTAATTTCGTTCATACCAGCAGTGGCATAAGTTGCGCCATATGTTATTTTGGTAATTCGCAATACATTATTACTACTCGCATAGGTATAAGTTATACGCACGCCTTGTGCATTCTGCCAGTAGATAATTGCCCAGTCGGTTAGTGAAGTCGATGCATAACTAGCAATAGAGCCATCAGGATATTCTACTGTAAAAGAGGCAGGCGAGTTGTTGGAACCACCAACAGCTGTTATTTTTAGGTTGGAGAAACTCTCGGTTTCATATATAGTTCCTGCAGCTCCATAGGTTTGTGTGGTATTTTTCAAAACCAAGCGTTGCCCATCAAGGGCAAAACGGTCAGAAGCGTCAAAATCCACCGCATCAATTTCATTATCATGAAACTTCGTAGACGGTATTCTGGAAATAGTTGACACCCCCGAAATGTTCCAACCATAACCTGCCAAACCATTGCCCGATTGACTGTTATAGACTAAGCTTATTTGCGGCACCACACCATTCAATCCAGGTGGTACAGCAATAGGTATGGCATAAGTTGCACCACCTGTTAAGGAAACAGACAATTGTCCTTCAGTAATTCCTACTTCAGTAGATTGTGAAAAAGAAGTTGTTATAAATAGTAATGCAACAATTGATAAATAAAATTTTTTCATGGCTTATTTTTTAATAATTCTTAAATCTTTTGCAGTTCCATCAGTGTAGGATAAATTCAAAATATAATGCCCAGAAGGATACGCTTCAAAATTTATGGTGTTGTTTTCATCGTTTTTCAAATTATCAAAACGGCGCATAAGTTGTCCTGTAATACTATATAATTCAATACTTTCGACAAAGTTGTTTTCACTATTACTCCATTGTACAAAAAGTTCTGATTGCACGGGGTTGGGGTAATACATAATGTTTTTATCAATATCGCTTTCTACTAAATCTTCTGTTTTAGGTTGCTTTACAAAAGGTTGATCAGCCATCCTATAAATTCCCGAGGCTACATAAATAAAACGTCTTTTCCATTGATTTCCTGCAACGTCATAATCAAAAGCAATCACGTTTGGTGGCGGAGGCGGAGGAACAATAATTGCAGCAACTTGGTTAGGCGTTGAAGTAGTATTGGTTAATGGTGAAGATCCAGACGAAATGATTTGACTATAAGTGTTACTAAAAACCAGTAAAAGGATTGAAAACAAGAGCAATTTTTTCATAAGTAGCATTTTTTAGTTAACATAATTTTATGCTAAATTAATAAATATAGAGTTACAAACAACCGATTGTTTAAAATCCTATTAAAAAAATCGGTTTTATATAAATTCACATTATATGAAATCAGTTCGAAAAAAAGAAATTTCGCCAATTGTTATTGAAGTTGGAAGTAAAATAAAAATGATTATTTTAGAAAAAAAAATGCGCCAACGTGATGTCGCACATGATGCTGGCTTGGATGTAGAAAATTTAAGAAAATATATAAAAGGCACACAAGAAATGAAAATAAGCACCATGATGCGCATCGTGGAGGCTCTAGAAATTAAAGTGGAGGAGTTATTTTAAAAGAAGAAAAAAATCTAGCTATTTAGGGTTTTAAAATCAACACTGAAGGTATCGTACTCAACCAAACACTTTGCGAATCGACGAGTTTTTTCCAGCTTTCGAGGCTTATCATCATCAAATTTTGCTGCGCTAAAAAACCTGCTTTAAGGTCGTTTTCTTGAAGGATTGATACGTTTTCGGGATATTTTGTTTGTAAACCTGTTACGGCAGTTTCGATAATAAAATTGGCATTTACTTGATTGTTAATGTCCAAGATTGTAATTTTAGAATCACTATTATAAATCAATTTTTGGGCATAATCAATAAGAAATGCATCGTCCATCGTAAAAATGGGCACAAAAACTTCGTTAAGTTCGTTGAGTTCTTTGTCGATAAAAATTCCAAGTGGCATTTTGCTTTTAGAAATTATGAGCTGCGTTCTATCATCAAAAGGAGAATTTTGAAACAAGCCTTCTTTTCCTGTAAATTTATCCAACAATCGGTCGGGATTGATAATTCGAGTTGTAAAACCAAGCACTTTACCAAGCAAGGTTCCTTCAAAGATAGATTTTCCTAATCCTACCAAAACCAAATCATATTCGCCTCGAATTGCAATATCAGTTATATCGGTTTCAATATCGACAGTTGCTTTGAATATGGTCGAAATTTCTTGATTAATAGTTTTCGATTCGGTTAAAATTGGCGCGAAGACTTCGGTTTCGTATTCGTCAAGATTGTAAGCATGCATTTCGTCGCTTAACGATAGGTGCAAAGCAGTAACATTGGTGTTCTCTTTTTGTTTTTTTACAAAACCATTGGCCAAACGAAGTAAAGATTTGCCTTTTTCATTATTTCCAAAAGAAATTAAAATTTTAAATTTTGAGTCTAAAATATTTTTAGGAAGTAAGTAATCCTTAGTTTTAAAAATAAAATTTATAATGTCCAGAGCTGGTCCTGTCATGAAAGTGGTTACCAATGCCATAATAACCATCATCGTAAAAATCTCTGCTGAGAGCACTCCAAGATCATATCCTATATTAAGTACGACGAGTTCCATCAAGCCGCGAGTGTTCATCAAGGCGCCAATTGTAAGACTATCTTTCCATGTTTGCCCTACAAATTTTGCAGCTAAAGTGCTTCCAACAAATTTGCCTGTTACGGCAACAAGAACTATCAAGCCAGTAATTTTCCATAAATATGGATCATTAATTAATCCGATTTGAGTTCGTAATCCTGTGAACACGAAAAATAATGGAAGTAATAATATTAGTGCTACATCTTCGACTTTCTCAATAAAAATACTTCTAATCTTGCTAATGTCTGGCATAATGGCGCCCATCATAAAAGCACCAAACAAAGCATGTATACCAATAACTTCGGTCATATACGACGAAATTATTAAGGTCAATAAAAATATCGCGACTACAGGTTTGCTTAAACTGTCTCTGGTGGCATACAAATCTCCAATTCGTTTCAAGAAAGGCTTTACAACAAACAACATCATCAGCACATAAGTAATTGCTAACAAAATAATATATAGCGAGCTAGCAAAACTTCCTGCTTTTACAATCGCAATAACGGCGGCGAGCAAGCACCAAGCTGTAATGTCGTCTGCGGCAGCGCAAGTTATAACAATAGTTCCCAATCTGGTTTTATGAATGCCTCGCTCCTGGACAATTCGCGCCAAAACTGGAAAAGCAGTTATACTCATTGCGATTCCCATAAAAAGACTGAAAGACAAAAACTCTACTCCTTTGGGCGCAAATTGATTGTAGATATAGTATGCCAATCCGATACCAAATGCAAACGGAATAACGATACTGGCATGACTGATCACAACAGCGTCATTAGCCTTGTTTTTCAAGGCTTTAAGGTCGAGTTCCATACCTATTACAAACATAAAAAGTATCAATCCAATTTGACTTAAAAACTGAAGGTTACCTAGCGATTCTATAGGAAACAGTATGGCAGAATATTCAGGAAAATACATTCCTACTAGTGATGGTCCCAGAAAAATTCCGGCAATTATCTCACCAATTACTGTTGGTTGTCCTATTTTTCTGAAAATCCAACCAAAAAAACGAGCTACAATAATTATAGTGATAATTTGCAACAATAAAATAGCTAACGGATGTTGCAAATTATTTCGCAACGAACTTAAAAATTGGTTAAATAAGCTATCAGTCGATACATTTAAAGTGATGTTACGACCAAGTTCTAACGCTTTGCCTTTAGATACTATCCAGAATATTAGCAAAGTAAATCCGCCAGTTACAATAATATAGAATAAAGCGTTTTTAAAGTTTTTCATTGTTTTGCAAAAACATATTTATGATACAAATATGAGAAAAGTATCTTATAAATAGTTGTTTCTGCAAAAAATTTCATATAAATTTAATTTTTCGTAGTTTATATTTAAAGTTTATAAATGTTTGTTGTATTATATATAATTTTATAGGTTTTAGCTACCTTTGCCAACCTTTTGATTTGTGTTATGAAAAGAATGTCAGGTATTGGTTTTTGGGAGATTATTGCACGAATAATTCTGAGAAATAGAATTTTTATTTTGGTTATTGTACTCGGAATTACGATTCTAATGGCATTGCAGTGGAAAAATATTGTTTTTACTCAAACCGAGGCTAATCTTATACCTGCAAATGATCAAATAAATCTTGATTATACAAATTTTCTTAAGCATTTTGGCGAAGAAGGAAATCTTGTTGTCATTGCAACCAAAGATAAAAAACTATTTACCCCAAAAGTTTTCGTTGCATGGAGCAATTTGATGGAAAAAATCAAATCGCATAAAGAAGTTACACTAGTTATTTCGGTTTCCGATTTACAAAAATTAACGAAAAATGACACGTTACAAACGTTTGATTTAGAACCTTTAATAGACAAAAATAAAATTCAAAACAAAAATTATTTAAATCAAATAAAATTCGAATTATTCCAGAAACTACCCTTTTACGAGGGGTTACTATTCAATAAAAAATCTGGTGCCATAAGATCTGCAATCTATATCGATAAAAAAATTGTAAACACGAAGTTTCGTAAGGAATATGTTTTGACAGAATTACTGCCAGCAATTGAAGCGTTTGAACAACAAACAAAAATTGACCTTCGCGTTTCAGGAATGCCTTATATCAGAACTTTAAATGCCAAGACAATTATTGACGAAATAGGAGTTTTTATTGGAGCGGCATTACTAATAACTTCATTGATATTTTTCTTTTTTTTTAGATCTTTTCGGGCAACGCTAATTTCATTAATTATAGTTGTGGTTGGTGTAATGTGGTCTTTCGGTATTTTAGGATTACTTGGGTATCAAATAACAGTTTTAACAGCGTTAGTGCCTACTTTAGTGATTGTTATCGGAATTCCGAATTGCATATTTTTCATCAATAAGTACCATCAAGAATTTTACAAACACGCCAATAAGGCAAAAGCTTTGCAACGAGTTATCACCAAAACAGGTACGGCAACTTTAATGACAAATCTCACAACTTCATTGGGATTTGCAACGTTCATCGCTACCAATAACGCACTATTGACCGAGTTTGGCATCGTGACTTCGATCAATATTATTGTTATATACTTGATGTCGTTGATTATTATTCCGATTTTTTTTAGTTACATACCTAGTCCCATACCTAGGCATTTGGGACATCTTAATAGGGAATATTTAACAAATTTTATGGCTTGGATTATACGTACCGTAAAGTTTAATCGAATTGGCGTTTATATAACAGCACTTGTCTTATTACTTGTTGGAATTATTGGAATTTATAAAATCAGAATTTCAGGAAGTATAATAGAAGATATGCCCAAGAAAACAGCTTTTTTTGATGACATTCGGTTTTTCGAAAAAGAATTTGATGGTGTCATGCCTCTGGAAATAATGATTGATACCAAACGTAAAAAAGGCGTGATGAAGTTGACCAATCTTAAACGTATGGAAGATTTAGAAGAAACTATTTCTGAAATTCCAGAGCTTTCAAAACCTTTGTCAATTGTCAATTTGGTGAAATATTCTAAGCAAGCTTATTATAACGGAAATCCAAATTATTATCAATTACCAACAGCCCAAGAAGAAGCTTTTATCTTGTCCTTTGCCAAAAATAGTGCATTGAATACTACTGATAATTTGATGAAAAGCTATGTTGATTCAACAGGACAATATGGCCGAATCACTACTTTTATAAAAGACGAAAATGGGGAAAAAATGGAAGCTATCGAAGCACAAATTCGATCCAAAGCCGATAAATTATTTCCAAAAGAGCGCTATAATGTTATCATAACGGGCAAAGCATCAGTTTTTCAAAAAGGAACAAAATACCTATTAAACAACTTATTATCATCGTTATTGTTTGCGTTTTTGATTACAGCAGGATTGGTGGCTGTAATGTTTCGATCTTTCAAGATGGTTTTAGTAGCAATCATTCCGAATTTGCTACCTCTAATTATGACTGCAGGATTAATGGGATTTTTAGGAATTCCGTTGAAGCCATCAACTATTTTAGTATTCGGAATTGCATTTGGGATGTCAGTAGATGACACGCTGCGATTTTTGGCACAATATCGATTGGAATTATCAAGAAATGATTGGAAAATTAAGAAATCAGTTTTCGCGACCTTCGAGGATGCAGGTATAAGTATGTTTTATACCTCTATAGTTTTGTTTTTTGGTTTTTCGGTTTTTATGCTTTCTAGTTTTGGCGGTACTATTGCACTAGGCGGATTGGTTGCTTTAACACTATTTTTCGGCATGTTGTCTAACTTAGTTTTGTTGCCATCATTAGTATTATCTTTAAATAAAACCCTTGCCAATGAGCAAGAATTCATCAAACCTACAATCGCAATTTTAGAACCATCAGATGAGGAATTGGATGCGTTTGAAACTCGAAAATAAAATTTAACTATAAATCTATATTTTCTGGAGTCCACAAAACGGATTGTAAATTCTGAATTTGATTTTCAATAACTAAAACGCCCTCGCTCTCAAGGAGTTGCTGCATAAGGTTGCTGCCATCAAAATGATGTTTACCTGTTAATAATCCGTTTCGGTTTACAACCCGATGAGCGGGAACATCTTCTAGGTTATGGCTTGCATTCATAGCCCAACCCACGATTCGAGCCGATCGACCCGATCCCAAAATTTTTGCTATCGCGCCATACGTAGTAACTTTTCCATAAGGAATCTGTCTTGCAACAATATATACCCGTTCGAAAAAGTTAGCTTCCATTAGTAGTAAAATTTTATAATATTTAGTAATGTAAATAAGGCTACAAGACCGGTAATGGTGCCTATAATAAAATTCATATTTTTAATAAAAAAATCAGTTTTGATGTCAAGTTTGTTAAAAAATCTGATATAATAATAAAACATAGCAAAAGAACCTAAAAGTACTCCAATCAAAAAAAGTACAATTTGGGCTGTTTCAAAAATAAAAAACCCAAAAGATGCTAATGCAATGGTAATAAAAACATAATAGGGTATAGGAAAAAAATTTAATGCAGACAAAAGCATTCCAAGAAAAAAGCGGCTAGTTTTACTTCTAATTTTCACTTTTTCTTGGCTTAGGTTATTTTTTTTTGAAAAAAATAAAAAATAGATAGTTAACGCCATAAATATTCCGAATCCTATTTCTCGAAAAAGCACAACAATATCGGGTCGAGAATCTATGTAGCCTGCAAAAATTATTGCAATATAAGTCTGAAAAAAGATTACAAGAAGTGCGCCATATACAAAAAGCAGGGCACGATCTAGACCTTCTTTTACGCTAACTTTTGCAGCAGTCATATTCACCAAGCCGGGTAAAGAAATACCTATTGCAGAAGCTATTAGACCAGATAAAAAAGCATAAATAAAACTCATGTTTGTTATTTTATTTTAAATCGAATATATGTAATTGCTTTGTTTACAGATAAGTACTGATTTTCGTAGAAGGTTTGTATCGTTGTGACTTCAGTTGGTGATCCTTCATTTACATACACATTATGATTGGCATAAATAACTTCGTGACCTTCGCCATGAAGCAAGCCGAGTGTATAACCATGCATAAATTCCGAATCTGTTTTGAGATTGATAACACCATCTTGTTTCAGAATTTTTTTATATAATTTCAGAAACGACGAGTTGGTCATACGGTGTTTCGTTCTTTTATATTTTATTTGTGGATCAGGAAACGTGATCCAAATTTCATCCACTTCATTTTGCCCAAAAATACAATCAATCAATTCTATCTGCGCGCGAACGAATGCAACATTTGGCAAGCCTGCATCGAGAGCAGTCTTGGCACCTCGCCAAAAACGCGCACCTTTAAGGTCGATACCGACAAAATTTTTATCTGGAAATTTTTCGGCCAATCCTACAGAATATTCTCCTTTTCCGCATCCTAATTCGATAACAATTGGATTGGAGTTTTTAAAAAAATCTTTGTTCCACTTTCCTTTAAGCAAAAATTTTTCAGAAACAACTTCTTCCCGCAAAGGTTGAAAGACGTTACTGAAAGTTTCGTTTTCGCCAAATCGTTTTAATTTATTTTTACTTCCCACTCTTTTTTGGCGAATTTACTAAATTATATTTCATCATACATAAAGTTATGATAATGTTTATATAACCTTTACATTAGATAAATTTTGTGACTTTGTAAAAATTTTATTTTGAAATCGCCACAACAAAAGTTTGTGAAACAAACACAATTAAAAAAAATGCGATTCCATATGTTGCCACAAAAAATAGAATCAAAACATATGAAAAAAAGAAAACTTGAAGTCGTAGTTATATCAGATGTACACCTGGGCACTTTCGGTTGCCATGCCAAAGAGTTAGTGGCCTATTTATCTACCATAAAACCTAAAATACTTGTACTAAATGGGGATATTATTGATATATGGCAATTTAGAAAATCGTATTTTCCTGTTAATCATCTTAAAGTTGTAAAAAAAATCATTTCTTTGAGTACCAAAGGAACAAAGGTTTATTATCTTACAGGAAATCATGACGAATTTTTAAGAAAATTTACCGATTTGCATTTAGGCAATTTGAATCTGCTAGATAAACTTGTCCTGGATTTGGATGGTAAAAAAGCCTGGATTTTTCATGGTGATATTTTTGATGCTTCTATAAATCATGCCAAATGGCTTGCAAAACTTGGTGGCTGGAGCTATGACTTGCTGATAGTTCTTAATCGTTTTTTAAATTGGCATTTAGCGCAGCTTAGTAAAGAACCTTATTCATTATCAAAAAAAATAAAAAATAATGTAAAGTCCGCAGTAAAATTTATTACTAATTTTGAGAATATTTGTATCAATTTGGCAATCGAAAAAAAATATGATTATGTAATTTGTGGGCATATTCATGAGCCAAAAATGGAAGTTGTAACTACTGATAAAGGTAAAACAATGTATTTAAATTCGGGCGATTGGATAGAGAATTTAACTGCTCTTGAATACAATAACAAGCAGTGGAAAATTTATAAATATAGTCCGCAAGCTATTGATAAAGAGGAAGAATTTGAGTTTGACTACGAAAATAAATTAGCTGAACAATTTATGACTATTTTAAAAAAATAAAAATGCAAAAGAATATTCTAGTAGCACCGCTCAATTGGGGATTAGGTCATGCTACTCGTTGTATACCTATAATTAAAGCCTTGCTGGCCAACAACTTTAATCCTATAATAGCATCAGACGGAATCGCATTAGAAATACTTCGCAAAGAATTTCCGGCACTCAAAATGTTAACGTTGCCATCATACGATATTGAATATGCTAAAAACGGAAAAAATTTTAGGTGGAAAATGTTTAAAAATAGTCCTAAAATGATTTCGGCTATACTTGAAGAAAAAACAATTGTCAAACAATGGGTTTTGCAATATGAGCTTGCCGGAATCATATCTGACAATAGGTTAGGTGTTCGAAACAAAAATGTACCTTCCATTTTTATAACTCATCAATTGAAAGTACTAACAGGAAATACATCGTGGATAACATCAAAACTACATCAAAATATTATAAAAAAATATTCGGAGTGTTGGGTTCCAGATTTTAAAGAAAAGCCAAATCTTACGGGCAAACTAGGGCACCTTAAAAACTCGAAATTGAATCTTAAATATATTGGGCCACTGTCTAGATTAGAAAAATTAGATATACCTAAAAAGTATGATTTAATGGTATTGTTGTCTGGTCCCGAACCACAACGAACACTTCTTGAAGAAAGATTATTACTGGAACTTGAAGATTTTGAAGGAAAAATTATTTTTGTAAAAGGAATTATTGAAAAAGAGCAGCGAATAAATACTGTTGGCAACTTTACAGTTTATAACTTTATGACTTCAGAAGAACTAGAAAAAGCCTTTAGCGAAAGTGAAACTGTGCTTTGTAGATCAGGTTATACAACTATTATGGATTTGACAAAACTTGGAAAAAAAGCATTTTTTATACCAACTCCAGGACAATATGAGCAAGAATACTTGGCGAAAAAATTATTTAAAGATGGTTTTTTTCCGTTTTCAACTCAAGACACCTTTACCATAGAAAAACTTAATGAAGTTGATTTGTATAAAGGACTAAAAACCAATAAAAACACTTTAGACTGGGAGATTTTGTTTCGCGTTTTCAAGGGTAAATAAAAATTTTGAGCCAATACCAAATTCGCTTTCTACATAAATTTTTTGCTCATGTGCTTCTATAATATGCTTCACAATTGAAAGGCCTAATCCTGAGCCGCCTTCACTACGAGCGCCACTTTTATCGACTCTATAAAAACGTTCAAAAAGTCTTGGTATATTTTGTTTTTCTATTCCTTCTCCATTATCAATAATACTCACCAAAACTTTGTTATTTGCAATTTCTTCAATACTTACTTCGGTGGTGCCTTTTTCTTTTCCGTATTTTAATGAATTGACTATGAGATTTGTAACTACTTGTTGTATTTTTTCTTGATCGCCATAAACCGGAATTGCTTTGGTGTATTTGGAATCGAACATCATTATTATATCTTTTTTTGAAGCTTTCATTTCTAAAAGGTCAAAAACATTTTGGATCACTTTAACAACATCAAATACTTTATTATCTAAATTTAAAACTCCAGTTTCGAGTTTAGAAATAGTATCCAAATCTTCAACAATATATATAAGTCGTTCTACTCCTTTATCAGCTCGTTCTAAATATTTTTTTCGAATAGTTTTGTCTTTCATTGCTCCATCTAACAAGGTTGAGATATAACCTTGAACGGTAAACAAAGGCGTTTTAAGCTCGTGCGATACATTGCCCAAAAACTCTCTATGAAAATTTTCTCGATCGTTTAGGGTTTCTATTTCGAGTTTTTTGTTGGTAGCAAAACGTTGTACTTGACTTGTAATTTCAGACAAATCGGTATTGTTGGGTTGTTTTAAAAAAGTGTTTGAATCTAGAAACGAAATATCATCATAAAGACGTTTTACTCGTCTAAAAATAAATTTTTCGGTACGAAATTGTAAAATAAAAAGTGTAAATAAAAAAAACGATACTGTAAAAATTGCTAGAAATTGTAACAACAAACTCACTTCTATTTTTAACAAATAAGTAAGCAGTAAAATCAGAACTAGTGATGCAAAAAGGGAAATATAAATTGCAGAAACTACAGCAAATTTGTATGTTTTTTTGATAATAAATGCCATATCAAAGTTCTATTTTATAGCCTACACCTTTTATGGTTTTAAACAATTCTTCACTTATTTTTTCGCGCAATTTTCTAATATGAACATCAATTGTTCGTCCGCCAACTACAACTTCGCTGCCCCAAACTTTATCTAGTATTTCTTCGCGCTTAAAAACTTTTCCAGGTTTGGATGCTAGTAGATAGAATAACTCAAACTCTTTGCGAGGCAAAACTATTTCTTTGTTGTCTTTTATTATTTTATATTCTTCTCTATTAATAATAATATCTCCCAATGTTAGGGTTTCACTATTTGCAACTGTATTTGAATCATCATCTTTAATACGGCGCAATAATCCTTTTATTTTGCTAACCAAAACTTTTGGCTTTATAGGTTTTGCAATATAATCGTCGGCGCCAGCATCAAAACCTGCTACTTGCGAGTAATCTTCGCTTCTTGCAGTAAGAAATGTAATAATTACATTATTTAATTCGGGTAATTTTCGTATTGCTTCACAAGCTTCCATACCATCCATTTCGGGCATCATGACATCCATAATAATAAGATGTGGAAGATGTTTTTTGGCTTTGGCTATAGCTTCTCGACCATTTTCGGCAGTAACAACTTGATACCCTTCTTGGGTTAAATTATAACCTACAATTTCTAAAATGTCTGGCTCATCATCAACTAGTAAAATTCGAATTTCTTTTTTTTTCATTTTATTTTACAATTTATTATGTAAAAGTAAATATAAAAATAGCTTTAAAAACAGCTTAACTATTATTTAATGTCTTAGCAAATTTGGTAACACAAAATTAATATTATTATTTTCTTGTAAATTTAAACTAAAAAAAAATCAGACTACTTATAATCTGATTTTTTTATAAAGGGCAATTATTTTTTCTTGGACTTAGATTTTTTTGATTTTGCTTTTTTTGCCTTTTTTTTTGCTTTTTTCTCTTTAATTTTCTTTTTTGCTTTTTCCTTTTTTTCTTTCTCTTTTTTCTTCTTTTTAGCTTTAGCCTTTTTTTCTTTCTCTTTTTTCTTTTCTTTTTTAACTTTCAACTTTTCTTTCTTTTTCTTTTCTTTTTCTTTGTCGCTCATTTTCTTTAATTTTTTAGATTTAATTTTTTCATCATTCTTTGTTTCTTCCGAATTTAGATCTTCAACAACATCTTTTTCTAGTTTAGGAGGAAGGGGTTTAACTTCAGTAACAACTTTTGTTGCCACTGGTTTTTTTATAACAGGCTTATCAATAACCGGCTTTGCATCTAGAGGATTTTTTACAACGGGTTTTCGAGTTGTTACTCTTTTTACGGGTTGTTTTACAACTGTCTTTTTTTGGTCATTAATTACGCTTTTGTCATTTGCAGCATACGTTTCGTTTTCTAGAGATTTTTCCATATTTGTATTGTAAATTAATAGTTAATTTGACGTAAATTTTTTGTTAAACAAATATAAGTATTAAAACTATTGCCCAATGTTAAGTTTTTAATTTCATAGAAAACTTAACATTGAAAGCCAAAATTAAATGTCTATAAAAAATAATCTAATAACGATTTGATAACATTTATGATACAAAAACATAAACTTGAAGCAACTAATTCTTAATGTTAAAGCGGTTATTTTTGCAAAAAATTTAAACAAATTTAATATGTACTTTAAAATAGCTTTGTTCTCAATTTTCTTTTCTTGTATGTCATTAGCACAAACAAAAGGAACAATTTCAGGAACAATCACTGATAAAGAAGCCAAAAATTCCCCTTTGCCATTTGCTAATGTAGTAGTAAAAAATACGGCAATTGCGGTAACTACTAATGAAAATGGTGTTTTCACTATAAATATAGAACCAGGAAATTACACGTTACAATTAAGTTTTATAGGATACGAAAATCTTGATGTGCCAGTAATTGTAAAAGCTGGCGAAACAACAACCATAAATAAAGCTTTAGGTGCTGGAAATTACACCTTACAAGATGTTGTAGTAAAAGCAGCAACAAAAAATCGTGAAAAAGAATCTGCCTTACTACTCGAACAAAAGAAAGCTGTCGAAATAAAACAAAGTATTGGCGCACAAGAAATGGCTCGAAAAGGTGTGAGTAATGTAGAAAGCGGACTTACTAAAATTACTGGAATTTCGAAAGTTGATGGACGTGGACTTTTTGTTCGTGGTCTAGAAGATCGATACAATAATTTACTGATAAATGATTTGCAAGCGCCATCCAACTCACCATTCAAAAAAATCATTCCTTTAGATTTGTTTCCTACAGATATTGTTGGCGTTTTGAGTGTTTATAAAACTTTTAATCCTAACATCTCTGGAGATTTTGCAGGTGCAACCATAAATATTGAAACTGCGCAACCAAGAACTTCAATTACAAAAATGAGTGTTGGTTATGGATATACAATAGGAAACAATGGAGAAACATTTTTACTATCAGAAGATGCAAACACAACACAAGGTTTTTTGGGATTGATAGGAAAGGATAGAGAATTGCCTAGAGCTTTCGGTTCAAAACCAAGTGCTGTAAAACAATCTCCAAACGAGTATAATGAATCAAGTAAAAACAACTCTTGGAATGTTGATGAATCTTCAAGCCCAATAAACTCAAGTATAGGATTTCTTCATGGAGATAAAATAAAATTATCAAACGAAAAAAGCTTTGTTTATTTATTCTCATTAAATGGCGATAACAAATACCAAATTCAAAAAGGTGTTGACCGAACTTTTAATGTATCGCAGGGTAATTATGACAACAATAATGCTACTACAAAATACAATTATACAACATCACTTTCGGGACTGGCTAGTTTAAAATTCAAATCGAAACGTTTTGGAATTGGCTTTAATACTTTTTTACTAAAATCGACTTCAAGCATTATTCAAGATCAACTTGGTTTTACAAATAGTCTGGCCGGAAAAGATATTTTGTTACGAGTAAATCAATTTGAAGAATCAAGATATTGGAACAGTCAAATTTTAGCTAACTATGATTTAACCGAAAATGGAAATCATAGCATAAAAGGTGGGTTTTCTTATGTGAAAACATCATTTGGTCAACCAGATAGAAAGTTTATAACTGGAGAACAACTACCAAATAATGAAATTAAATCATCTGTAGGAGGCAACAACTTAATCCGTCAATTTCTTGATGTTTCTGGCGATAGATTTTTCTCTAGCATGTTTGAATATAATATGAAATTTACTGAAAAAGAAAATGGAAAATCCAATAAACTATCAATTGGATATAATGGATTTAGTAATGAAGAAGTTTCCTCATACCGTTTTATTTTTGGTAGAAGTATAACAGCTTTGTCGTATACAGTAAACCCCAATGAGATTAACAACAATATAAAAAATGATGTCAATAATGGCTTATTGGTTTTTCAAGAACAAACCAATGGCGATTATAAATCTAAATTATATCAAAATATAAATTCAGGCTACGTAAATTCATTTTTTAATTTTGGCGAAAAAATCGAAATAAATGGAGGTTTTCGTCTAGAAAACTCTTTACGCGAAATAAAATACAAAGGGACTTTTGCCACAACAGATGACAAATTTAAAAAATATAGAACATTAAAACTAGATATTTTACCATCTATAAATTTTAAATATATTCTGAATGATAAAAATAATTTACGCTTTGCTGGTTCAAAAACTGTAACACGACCAACATCAATAGAAGTTTTACCTATAGAATATGTTAATCCTGATGGAACCATAGAACAAGGAAATCTTCGTTTGGCTAAAACCAAAGACTTAACTGAGGATAAAATCGAATCTATAAAAAATAGTGATAATATAAACGTCGATTTTAAATACGAGCTTTTCCCGAATAGTAAAGAAATGTTTGCCGTTGGTGTTTTTGCAAAACAAATTACAAATCCAATAGAACGAATTTTAATTCAATCTGCAAGTAGTGGCGGGCAAATAACTACTTATGACAACTCTAAACAAGCTCAAATTTTTGGTGCAGAATTCGAATTGTTGTTTCAATTAAGTAGAATTTCTCCAATGCTAAATAATTTTTCTGTTGGCTTTAACACTTCGTTAATGAAAACTGAAGTTACGGTAGATAAAATCAATAACGAAATTGAAAATTCTGACAAGCGAGCACTTCAAGGTGCTTCAGATTGGTTGATAAATTCAGACATTAAATATGATTTCAAATTTAATAAAGAAATGACCAATTCAATTTCGATTGTTTATGGAGTAGCTGGGGAAAAAATTTATGCCGTTGGAACCAATGGATTGGATCACGTTTATGAAAAACCATTTCACAAACTAGATTTTGTTTGGTCAAGCAGACTTTCGAAAAACATTGATGCAAAATTAGCCATAGACAATATCTTAAACCCAAGTTTCAAAAGGGTTTTGGGCGACAATAGCACAACCCAAATTTTCGAATCTGACTTGACTGTAAGAGAGTTTAAAAGAGGAACTGGTGTATCATTAAACTTGAGTTATATTTTTTAATGTAAATTAATAATAAAGCGCCTAACATAAAATTTACATTTTTTTCGAAATTTGATAATTTTCAAATAATACTACCTTAATATAAAAAATTGAAATTGAAATTACCTTTGTGTAATAATTTAAAACACACACAACAATGAAAAAATTAGTATTAAGTTTAGCATTTTTAGCATTTACAATTACAGGATGTACTTCTAGTGATGATGACACAACACCTGTAACACCACTGCCAACTGCAGGAAGTGGAGAAATAACAGGAGATTTAACAGCAAGTAAAACATTCATTAAAGGTATATACACAATTAAAGGACTTGCAAAAGTTAAAACTGGTGTGACAATTACGTTTGATGCTGGGTCGACTATAACTGCTGGTAAAGCAGATGGTTTAGATGTTTTATTAGTAGAAAAAGGAGGAAAACTAATTATAAACGGTACTGCTGCAGAGCCTGTAGTTTTTACAGCAGATGTTAAAGAATCTGGATCTTGGGGAGGAATAGTAATTTATGGTGATGCACCAATAGTGCCAAGTGCTTCTGGAACTACAGCCGTATCTGAAGATGGAACTACAACAACTTATGGAGGTTCAAATGCAACAGACAATAGTGGTTCTCTAAAATATGTTAGAGTTGAATATGCAGGTGCAAAAATAGCTGACGGAACAAAAGAATTAAATGGTTTTTCTTTTTACGCAGTGGGTTCAGGGACAACTCTAGAAAATTTAGTTTCTTATAAAGGAAACGATGATGGATATGAGTTTTATGGAGGAACTGTAAGTGCATCTAACTTAATTTCTTATGGTAATGCTGATGATTCTTTTGACTGGCAAGATGGTTGGAAAGGTCAAAACAATAGCAATTGGTATGCTTACCAAGTAGGAACAGGAAATTTCGGAATGGAAATCGAAGCTAAAGGTGTTAACAATGCTTTTTTTCCGAATGTTATAGGTATAACTTTAAGAAGAGCGGCAGGAACTGTTACTGAAGGTGGATCATCTGCACTTGAATATGATGCAATTCAATTCAAAAAACAAGGAAACGGCACATATACCAATATTATCATCTCAGGATATACAACAGTTGGAGCGACAGCAGTTAGAATTCAAGATGTTCCCACAAATACCGACCAGGTTACAGGAGGAAAAATCAAATTACTGAATGTAAAAATAATTGATGGGACTTCACAATTTGGTGGTGTAACCGCTAGTGCAGTTGGGGTAACGCCAGTGGTTGTTGGAGTAACGCCAGTATTTGATCCTCTAAATTATACATTAGCAACTGGTGCAGGAACTGGTGCAGTTTTAACTCCTGGTGCTTGGGCAGTTGTCAATGGTGTTAATTTATTGTCAAACTTGTAATAGAAAAACACAATTTAAAAAAAAATGTCTTCCTTAATTAGACTGAACCCAAAAGTTTGGACAAATTTATAATTAATTTTGATAATAATGAGCTCGATATTTTATCGGGCTCATTTTGTTTAAATTTGATTTAGTTCTGTCGTTATTGTAATAGTTTATATATTCTTTGATTTCTATTTTTAATTGC
>JANOPO010000086.1:0-1591 GCA_031422015.1 Flavobacterium sp.
ATTGACACCAATAGAAATTTCGGGTTTATAGATTTTATCACCCACTTTTATTCCGTCTATTTTGGCTATTTGTTCTTTTACTGCCAAGGCAACATCAATTGCTCTATCCAAATGGTATTCGCCTCTAAAAACTGCCATAACTGCATCTCCCATAAATTTATCGACATGACCATTTTGAGCAATAATTTCAGTTACAATTTTATCAAATATGCCATTAAGTAAAGTCACCACTGTGTTGGGTGGAATTTGTTCTGTAATTGCCGTAAAACCACATACATCTATAAACAAAACCGATGCTTCTAACAATTCATTTTTAAGAATACTGGCTTCAAAACCTTTGGTTGCCATGAAATTTAAAACGTTTTCATCGACATACATTTTAAGGATATTGTTTTCTTTGATGGCTTTTAATGTTTCTTGTAATTGTTTGACGTGAAGAATGGTTTTTTCCATCGTCACTTCAAGGTCTTCAAAATCTACAGGTTTGCAAATAAAATCAAAAGCACCACGGTTCATTGCGGTTCTAATATTTTGCATATCGCCATAGGCTGAAACAACAACCGCTTTCAACATCGGATTGGCTTCGGGTAAATGACTTAACAAGGTCAAACCATCCATTACGGGCATATTGATATCACTTAGGATAATATCTAAATCGGGATGTTCGCTTACTTTAATAAGCGCTTCTTCACCGTTTTGTGCAAAAATAAATTCGTAAATATTCTCGCGGATTTTCTTCCTGAATTTTTGCTTGACCAACATTTCCAAATCGGCTTCGTCGTCTACTACTAGTATTTTAGTCATTGTTGAGAATGTTTCTAAGTTTTTCTTTTAATAAATTGAAATCGAGTGGTTTGGTTAAAAAATCGTTGGCACCATTTTCCATAGCCTGTCTGTGATTTTCGTCGTCGCCATAAGCTGTAATCATCATCACTATTGGTGGTGGCGCAGCATAATCGTGTCGAATTCTCGATAACAAATCAATACCACTCATGCCTGGCATGTTAATATCGGATAATATTAAAACCACTTCCGAACTTTTACTTTTTAGATATTCTAATGCTTCTTCACCTGAAAGTGCAAAATCAAATTCGAAATCGTGATGACGCAATTCTTTGCGAAAATGTTGCAAGAAAAGCGGTTGAACATCGGCTTCATCATCTACAATTAGTATTTTCATAGGTACTTAATTTTGGTTTATAAAATTGTTATTTATGTGCTCGTTTTTCAATTTATAAATATATAGGATTTTATTGATAAAAATGCTAATAAGCTATTCTATTGGAATTTGAATTGTAAAAATAGTATATTCTTTTTCTTTACTATCAATTATAATTTTTCCGTTATGCCCTTTTACAACGATATCATAACTCAACGATAATCCCAATCCTGTTCCTTCGCCGGTTGGTTTTGTAGTGAAAAAAGGTTGGAGTATTTTATCTTTAATAGTATCTGGAATTCCAACTCCATTATCTTTTACCGTAATTTCAATATAATTATCCTTTTGACTTGTGGTTACACTAACAACTGGTTTAAAATTTTCACCTGCTTGTTTTTGCATTTGATGTGTGGCATAAAAAGCATTGGTAAA
>JANOPO010000087.1:0-22827 GCA_031422015.1 Flavobacterium sp.
AAACTGAAATAGAACAATTATCATTTTTTTAATGCCTAGTTTTCTCAAATAGTGAAAATTAAAAATTAAACAACTGAATAACAAACAAATAATAAATAAAAAAGTCCAGTATTAATTTTTATCGGACATTAATGATTTTTAAATAAAACTTTTATAAAATTAATAAAATTTTTTTTATTTCCCGTCTTTATCTACTAAAATTCGATTTTCTCGATTAGCAATTTCCCAGGCAATGGCGAAAGCAAGTTTGGTTCTTTTTGCTAGTGCATCAAACTCAATTTTATCGACTGTGTCTGTTGATTTATGATAATCAGCATGTACACCGTTGAACAAGAAGACTGATGGAATTCCGTTTTTAGCAAAATTATAATGATCTGATCGATAATAAAATCGATTTGGATCATTACGATCATTAAATTTATAATCTAAAGTTGTATTAATATACTTTTTATTTGCCGCTTCGCAAATGGATGCCAAATCAGTTGATAAATAATCGGCACCTATCAAATAAACATAATCGTTCGAATCTTTATGATACTCGTCTCGACGGCCGATCATATCAATATTTATATCTGCCACGGTATTTTTGAGGGAAAATAATGGATTTTCGGTGTAGTATCTAGAGCCGTGAAGTCCATGCTCTTCGCCAGTAACATGAAGTATTAATATGGAGCGCTTAGGGCCATTTCCTTCATTTTTGGCTTTCTGAAATGCTTTTGCTATTTCTACCAATGCTACAGTTCCGGACCCATCATCATCAGCGCCATTAAAAATTTTACCATCTTCAATTCCTATATGGTCATAATGGGCAGAAACCACTATTACTTCTTCAGGATGCATAGATCCTTCGATGTAGGACCAAATATTTTCTGAATCTGGTAAATTTTCGTTTCTTTTAGCATTTAAGAACGCAGCAGAAATTTTTTGGTAATAATCTGAAGTCCCTGTTGGAGAAGAAACACCATTTTTTTTATATTGATCAACAATATACTGCCCCGCTTTTTTTTGACCTTGACTACCAGTTTGCCGTCCTTCCATCATATCTGATGCGATGACATACAAATTTGTTTTTAAATTTTCAGTTAGAATTGTATTGATGTAAAAGGCAGCATCTTTATTTAATATTTCTTTTATTGCAGTAGGCGCTACGACACTATTTTGTTTTGTTTTGCAACCAACAAAAAATGCAGTTAGTAAAAAAAAGTATATAATTTTTTTCATTTTATTTTATTTAATATTAATTAGTGTGTAAAAGAAAAACCCTATGAATAAAAACATAATTAAAAACATATTGATCCAAAAAAGCGAAATACTTTTGAAGAACGACATCCAACGACTTTCGCCATAAAAACGATGATGTGCTGGAAAAAAATAATAAAACATCCAACCATAACCTGCAAATTGTATAACAGATTTCACTACTGATGTAAATGAATTTTCGACAAGCAAATTAATACTTTTTAATAAAAAATACATCAATAAATTGATCAACAACAAAAAAGAAAAATAATGCAATGTAAAAATGCCATGGTCAAAATAAAACCATCGTTTTTTGCCATGAAAAACCCAAAGAAAAAGGGCAAATATTGGCATATAAATTAATAAAACTTTCGGAAAATTTGATTTAGCAGATGCAATGCCTTTGTCTATAATTTCGTCTTTGGTATTGTTTTCTTTAACTTTCAAACTTTTTTTTAATAGCCAGTAGACAATGGCATCTTCTTTATCTTCTGGCTTACCAAATTTTTGAACAGAATCTAGGGCTCGAATATCTTTATATCCAAAATTAAGAAATCCTTCACTTTCTTCTTTTTTGGTTTCATCAATTTTTTCTTTAAGTTTTTCTTTTAAGTCTTTAGAAATATCTTTAGATTCTAATATTTTTTGTAAGGCAATATCTTCTTTTGTAGGTTTTATTTTTGCATCTTCAACAGCTTTTATGCTGTCGTAGCTATAGTATTTATTATGATAATCGATTTTTTCTTCTTTATCTTCAGCAGCATTCTCCTCATCAGAGTAGGTAATTCCTACAAGTTTATTTCCAATTTTTATGTTTTTTACATTATTTATCGAATCTCGTTTCTCCTTTGCTTCATTTTTTTTCTCAGAGTCTAAAATTGATTTTTTAATATCTTTTCCTGGTGCTATTGCTATTAAAAAAAAAGTTAAAAAACTTATAAAAATATATAGTCTTACGGGCGCTAAATAGGACAATCTTTTGCCAGACAAATATTCTGTCGTCAAAGCTGAGGGTTTAAACAATAAATTTTTTATGGTACGCCAAAATGCATTTTCGTAATGCGTTAAATCTTCAAAAAAGTGTATAAATAAATGATGAAATGTCTTGCGCGTGTCAACATTTTCTTGGCCACAATTGCTACAAAATTTATCAGCAACAACATGTCTGCAATTAAGGCAAGTTTTATCTTTTCGGTATTGTTTTTTTGACATAAAAACAGTAATTTTCTTGTTGTAAAACTATAATTTTATTTTCGCATTTTTATATTTCAATTAAAATAAAATTTTATTTATTTATTGCAGTTACTTTTTCTAATTTTGCAACATGTATAAACAAATTATTCGCCCACTTTTATTTTGGTTTGATCCCGAGAAAGTGCATTATTTTACTTTTTCGCTATTAAAATTTGCTGCTAAAATCCCAGGATGTACGCTATTTATTAGAACTCTTTTTTTAATAAAAGACAAACGGCTGGAAGTAGAAGTATTTGGACTTAAATTTCCGAATCCAGTTGGTCTCGCTGCTGGATTTGATAAAGATGCGAAAATGTATAACGAATTTTCAAATTTTGGTTTCGGATTTATAGAAATTGGTACCATAACGCCCAAACCGCAAGACGGAAATCCCAAGAAGAGATTGTTTCGACTTCTTGACGATACTGCCATAATAAACAGAATGGGTTTTAATAATGGCGGCGTCGACGAAGTTGTAGCTCGATTAAAAAAAAATAAAAATGTATTAATCGGTGGAAATATTGGCAAAAATAAAACAACTCCCAACGAAAAGGCATTAGATGATTATCTAATTTGTTTTGAAGCACTTTTTGATTTTGTTGATTATTTTGCAGTTAATGTTAGTTCGCCCAATACGCCAAATCTTCGCGAATTACAAGAAAAAAAGCCTTTAACAGATTTACTTAATTCAATTCAAGAAAAAAATAAAAGTAAATCAAAACCGAAACCAATTTTATTAAAAATAGCTCCGGATTTGGCAAATGAGCAACTTTTGGATATTATAGAAATAGTAAAAGCAACCAAAATTGATGGTGTAATTGCAACAAACACGACTGTATCTAGAGATAATCTCAAGTCAAAGAACAAGTTCGAAACAGGCGGATTATCTGGAAAGCCGCTTACAAATAGAGCTACAGAAGTAATTCGATTTTTGGCAGATAACAGTAACCATGCATTTCCTATAATTGGAGTAGGCGGAATCCACACCGCAGAAGATGCTCTAGAAAAATTGGATGCTGGTGCAAGTTTGGTGCAGCTTTATACAGGATTTATTTATGAAGGTCCGCTATTAATTAGAAAAATTAATCAAGCGATATTAGCAGGTAAAATTAATATACAATAATTTTATCCCTGATAATCGCCGCCATTTTCTTCTGGTCGTTTTGTTGGCCTTTCTTCGGTTTTCTTTTTGTTAAAACGATAGGTAAAAGATAGTGTTAATTGGCGTTTTCTGAATTGCATGTTGCCATAACTTTTGACAACATTATCAATTTCGTTACGCATAATTCGTCTTTTTGTGTTAAAAACATCAGAAACATTAAAAGCAATTGTAGCTTTGTCTTTAAGCACGTCTTTACTAAATGCAAGATTCAGACCATAGTTGCCTAAAATACGACCTTGGGCATTTATTCTTGGACCTTCATAATTAAAGTTAGTTTGCCAATCAATCTTAGTGGGTAATGTTATTTTTGAAGATAAACGCGAAGTCCACGTGGTGTTTGTATTAGCAAAGTCTTTAGAAACAATGCTATTTTGACTATCCGTATAACTGTAAATACCAATAGTTTCTATTTTGAATATATTAAAATTTGAGTTTAATTTCCACCATTTGTATGGAGAGTAGTTGAGTGTAAACTCAAAACCCGCACGATATTCTTTATCTAAATTTATGGGTTGCGCAACTACAACAGGAATGCCATTATTGATCAACCCTGAACTTCGTCTGATAAACTGAAATACATCTGTAGATTTATTTACGTATAACGTAGTACTCAAAGTTAAGTTTTCCCAACGTTTAAGATATCCAAAATCTAGTGCATCGGTCATTGACGGGTTTAGATCTAGATTTCCTAAAAATATATTATTATTGCTTGAGTAGGTGTTGAATGGATTAATTTGTCTTCCTCTCGGTCGTTGTATACGTCTGCTATAGCTGAGCGAAACACTTGATTTTTCTGAGATTTCATATGTAACAAAAGCGCTTGGAAAAAAATTATTGTATTTTTTATTGCTAAAAAAGCCTTCATTAGATTTATTGATTATTATGTCCGAATCTTCCCAACGCAGACCAAGCAAATATGAGAATTTGTTAATTTTAAAACCATATTGAGTATAAAATGCGTTAACATTTTCATTATATTTTAAATTATTTGTAAAAAAATTATTTGATACCAAATTATTGAGAACTTCAACTTCTGTATTTTGTTTTGAGAAATCACCACGATAACCCAACTCAAATTGCCTTCCTTTGGGCAACGGCAATACATAATCTGCCTGAACCAAGCTTCGACTTTGATCTTGAATATTTTTGGTATTATCTACACCAACTTGATTGTCTATAATTTCTGAAATAGTAGCTTCGTTATTTACAGAAAACTGCGAATCTATGGTTAATTTATGACCTTCTTTTTTGAATCGCTTCACTAAGTTGGCACTAAAATCTACATTTCGAGTTTTGTTATCTTCTTGATTATTACGAGTTTGAATGTTATTTTGGGTAATATTTGAATATTGCTTGTCGTTAGTAACAAAGTCTTGATTATTGCCTGTACTTTTTCTGAAATTAAATGTATTTGTTAAAGTTGTATTTTTGTCTAAGAATAATTCAATACCAAAAGTACCATTATAAGATTTATTTAGACGTTGTAAATCTCTGGTTTCGCTAATATAACTGGGAGCATTTATTTGTGGGTTTAAATAGTTGGTATTTAAAAGAAAATCTCCTGGATTAGCTCTATAATTATAACCTTGAGTTGTAAGTAAATTGAAATTATCAGATTTATAATTAATAGTTCCGCTAAGACCGTGATTATCTGGAAAACCAGTTGTGGCTATAAAAGTCCCGTTAAGACCATTGGTTTTTCCTTTTTTCAGGACAATATTCAAAATTCCGCCGCCACCTTCTGCATCGTATCGAGCAGATGGGTTGGTAATTACCTCAACTTTATCAACAGCATCGGCAGGAATTAATCGTAAAGCTTCGCCAATATTTGCAGCATTAGAAGGCTTCCCGTCAATAAGGATTCGCACATTTTCGTTGCCACGAAGACTTACAACACCTTCAACATCGACAGTCACTGACGGGATATTGTCAAGAACATCACTTACGGTGCCACCTTTAACCATCAAATCTTTACCAAGATTGTATACTTTTTTATCTAGTTTAATTTCAACGCTGGTTTTTTCTGCTCGAATTTCTACGGCTTGGAGTTGGGTTGCGTCTTCAAGAAGTTCTATTTTGCCTATATTGGAATCTTCAATTAAAAGTTTTGCTTTTTGTTCAGAAATTCCATAAGAAATAAACTCGATCTTAATATCGTATGATCCAGCTATTATCTCAACAATAAATTCACCATTTGGACTTGTAATACCGCCAAAAATAAGTTTAGGATTTTTGGTATTAACAAATGTTATTGTTGCATATTCTAGTGGTTGCTTGGTATTTTTTTCGATAACACTACCAGAAATTTTTACTTTTTTTCGATCAGACTGATTTTGAGAAAAAAAATTAGAAGTGAAAAAAATTAAGAAAATAAATAGTTTTGGAAAAGCTTTCATAAAATGTTTAATCGTTACTTTACAAAAGTATGCAATACTTTACGCTAGATTTGCTAATAGTTTGTTAATGGTTTTTATAAAACTGATTTTGCAATATCAAATGGGCGAGCAATGATAGCTTTATTGCCATTTATTACTATTGGTCGTTCTATCAAAATTGGATTTTGTACAAGTATTGTTAAAATTTCATCATCAGAAAAATGCTTATTTTTATAATTCGAAATCCATAATTTTTCTTTTTTCCGAACAATATCTATCGGTTTAACGGCTAGTTTAACGAGTATTAACTTCAGTTGATCAAAAGTTGGTGGTTTTTCTAAATAATTGATGACTTGAAACGCTACTCTTGATTCGTGCAAAAAAGCATAACAATCTCTAGATTTTGAGCACTTTGGATTATGAAAAAGATATATCATTTTTATTTTTTATTCTGATGTAAATATTAATTTTAATTTATAAGAATTAACTATCTTGGCGTAACAAATTTAAGAATAATAATACCAACTATAAAATTTAAAAAAGTTAAATATGTTTATAGAACAATCGATTGTTGCCAATGATGATTTAGGCAGCAGAATTATCAATTTTTTGAAGTATTTTCTAGGTTCAATAATAATCATAATAATATCATCATTTGGACAAGTACCGTTCGCAGGAGCCATTTTCTTGAAAGCATATTTAGAGGGTAAAGATTTTGCGAGTTTAACTGAAAAACAAATGATGACGTATCTAGAGCCAAATCTTACGTTGTTTTTAGTAATGTTAACTTTTGTTTTCGGACTTATTGGTTTGTATGTTGTTATAAAATATTTGCATAAGCAAACAATTCTATCAGTTACAACTATCAGAAAAGAAGTTGATTGGAGTCGTTTTTGGTTTTCATTTTTACTCTGGGGATCAATAACGGTTATTTCTACAGCTATCACCTATTACCAATCGCCAGAGAGTTTTGTACTAAATTTTAAACTTATCCCATTTCTTATTTTGTTACTTCTTGGCACGTGTCTTATTCCGCTACAAACCAGTTGTGAAGAGTATGTTTTTCGGGGTTATTTGATGCAAGGATTCGGAAACTTGGCACGCAATAAATGGTTTCCTTTGATGATGACGTCTTTAATTTTTGGGGGAATGCACTATTTTAATCCTGAGGTTGAAAAAATGGGAAATATCGTTATGATCTATTATATAGGTACAGGTTTCATGTTAGGCATTATGACTTTGATGGATGACGGAATGGAATTGGCACTTGGGTTTCATGCAGCGAATAACTTGGTTGGTGCCTTGCTTGTAACGGCAGATTGGTCGGCTTTTCAAACCCATTCGATCTTAAAAGATATATCAGAACCATCAGCTGGAATAGATATTATTGCTCCAGTATTTATTGTTTATCCAATTATTTTATTTATTTTTAGTAAAAAATATGCCTGGACAAATTGGAAAGAAAAACTCACCGGAACTATAATAATAGAAGAAGAAAATCAACTTAATCAAATAGCAGGAAATTATGATCAGTCCAACATACAATAAAGTTCATAACCAATTTAAATTGAATGGTTTTCATTTTGATCGAGATGATATGTTGCGTGTAGCTTACAGTTACATCAAGGAAGGAGATGAGCATGAACAACCTATTGGAAAATTTTTTCTGGATTGGTTTGATGATAATTCTTTTATGTATTTGCAAACATCGGGTACAACTGGTACACCAAAAACAATAAAAATTGATAAGCAAGCCATGGTTTATTCAGCACTAGCAACTGGAGATTATTTTGATTTGTCTCCTAGCGATAAAGTGTTGCATTGTCTGCCTGTAAAATATATTGCTGGAAAAATGATGTTTGTTCGTGCTTTTATTTTAGGATTAGATATGGAATTTGTTGCGCCAAGCTCGCATCCTATGTTAAGAAACGAAACCAAATATGATTTTGTGGCCATGGTGCCTTTACAAGCGCAAAACTCGTTGAAAGAACTTGTTGATGTCAAAAAAATGATTGTTGGTGGTGTTAACATGAGTGTAAAGCTAGAAAATCAACTTGCAAAACTCAAAACCAAAGTTTACGAAACCTACGGAATGACCGAAACTATAACGCATATAGCGGCAAAGCTTGTTGGAGAAAAATGTTTTACCGTACTACCAGGTGTAACAATATCCTACGACGACAAAAATTGCTTGGTAATTCATGCACCAAAAATTTCAGATGAGGTTATTGTCACCAATGATTTGGTTGAATTAGTAAACGAAAACCAGTTTGTTTTTCTTGGTCGTTTTGATAATGTGATCAACAGTGGCGGCATTAAATTGATACCTGAACAAATTGAAAATAAATTGACAAATCATATCACAAATCGTTTTTTTGTTGCCGGAATTCCTGACGAAACCCTAGGCGAAAAACTAATTTTGGTTATTGAAGGCGAAAAGCAAGCTATCGACGAAACTATTTTTGATGAACTAGACAAATACCAAAAACCCAAAGCAATTGTTTTTGTAACCAAGTTTAAAGAAACAGACAATGGAAAGGTTTTGAGAAAAGAGAGCTTAGGTTAGCTTTAACTATTCAATAATAACTTACCGTTTTATATCTACAAAAAACAAATCTGTAATGGCTTCTACTTCTTTCATTTTTTTGACTTTAAATTCAGAAGTTTGAGCTGTATTTGTTGGGTTTAATCGAATAACTTGTCCTTTAAGTTTAATGTCTATTGGCATTGTGAAGTTGGCAACATCGGTTTTCCAATTGTATATTAATTTCTTTTTTTCGATTTTTAATTCTAAAATTGGAATGTTTTTATATTTCAAGTATTGATCAAAAACAGACGTTAGATTCAAGCCGGTTTCTCGATTGAAAAAAGCCACAACATTTTTATGTTCGATAATTTTATGGCGATAAGTATTTGAATACTTCAATAACATATCCCACCATTTCGCATCGTTATTAACAATATTTCTAATGGTGTTTAGCATCAAAGCCGCTTTATAATACATATCGCTAGAGCCTTCATTGCGTAAGCCATATTTCCCGATGATAGGTTTGTCGTTTTGAACATTTCGTTTTAGGCCATTAATATATTTTCGAGATTTTTCTAGTCCATACTGACATTCTAAAAAAACCGATTCGCTGTAGCAAGTAAAGCCTTCATGTATCCACATATCAGCAACGTCTTTGCTGGTGATACTGTTGCCAAACCACTCGTGACCACTTTCGTGAATGATAATAAAATCGAACAAATCGCCGATTCCAGTTGCAGACAAATCAGTACCAAGATAGCCGTTTTGATATTTATTTCCATACGCTACCGCACTTTGGTGTTCCATACCTAAATATGGAGTTTCTACCAATTTGTACCCATCTTCTTTAAAAGGATATTCGCCAAATTTGCTCTGAAAACAATCCAGCATGGGTTTTACTTGCTCAAACTGTACTTTGGCTTTGGCTTCGTTTTCTCGCAAAACGTAATAATCGAGATCTAATCCTTTGTAATTTTCGCCAAAACGCACATAATCTGCAATATTGACTGTAATATTATATGTGTTTATGGGGTTTTTTACTTCCCAATCCCATCGGGTATAACCATTTTGAAGCTCTTCGGAGTTGGTTAACCGTCCGTTGGATACACTCATTAATCCGTTAGGAACTGCAACTTTTATCGTTGCGCCAAAATCGGGCTCATCAGATTGCGAATCTTTGCACGGAAACCACAAACTTGCGCCATCGCCTTGGCACGCTACTCCAATATGATGTTTACCTTGATTATCTTTTGCAAAAACAAAACCTCCATCCCAAGGCGCACGCGCAGCTATTGTTGGTTTACCTGAATAGTAAAAACGAATTTTTTGATCAAAATCTGATGGAATGAAAAAGGGAAAGTTAACAAAAACAGCATTAAATTCTCGTGTATAATTAAGTTTTGAACCGCTAAAAACAATACTATCAACAAGCATATTTTCGACTAAATCGAGCTGAAGTCGTTTTGTTTTTTTTACTTTTATTTTAAATGTTATTTCGTTATATCCGACAATTGATTTTTCGTCAGGATTAATTTTTATATTCAAATCATAGCGTAAAACATCAAAACTAGTTCTATATTGTGATAATCCTCCATGCAAAGAATCTCTACGAGTGAAATTTTGTGCACTACTAGTATAAAAACCAAAAACTAAAAATAACATCCAACTTTTTTTCATTATTTTACTTATTTTATT
The DNA here is from genome assembly GCA_031422015.1 of Flavobacterium sp. Lineage (GTDB taxonomy): Bacteria > Bacteroidota > Bacteroidia > Flavobacteriales > Flavobacteriaceae > Flavobacterium. The sequence continues at coordinate 10,232 of JANOPO010000087.1, forward strand.
GAAACTTTATCTTGTTTTTTAATATCATTTAAAATCCACTCCATTTCTGGATCAACATTGTCAATTCGGTTTTGAATAATTGGCAAAATTTCTTTATCAGGATAAATTCCGTGACCCAAAACATCGGTTTTATGAAATGGTACACAGTTTAGGATTCCGATTTTAATTTTAATTTTAGAATTCGGAAGTTCTACAATTGGCATTTGTCCTGCAACAGTTCCGTTATAATCGCCACCCGTTTCTTCACCTACAAAATAGGCTCTTTTTGATCCTTTAAGATTTGATGAAATAATACTTGAAGCTGAAAAGCTAGAACCATTTATGAGCACATATATTTTACCTCGAAAATTCGTTTTTTTAATTTTGGTTGGCGAACTCATTTTCATATAAATTTTGCCATCTTCTTTTTTGGTAGTCATAAAATATAATATCGGAAGCGGAATTGGTGCGGTTACAATTTTCAGAACTCGAATCGGTATACTTCCAGAATTCATATAATTATTTATAACGCTAAACCGCGAAGTCATTTCTGCATCTTCATTAAAAATAAATGTAGAATCTGCCAAATAAGCATATAAGTTTGCTATTTCGCCTAGTCGTCCACCAGTATTATTTCGTAAATCTATTATTAAGGTTTTGGATTTTGTTTTTGCAATATTCTCGAAAGATTCTTTGTAAAAAGTGTTGTATTTCCCTTTTGTAAAACTTTTAATTTTCATAACGGCCACGCTGCTATCTTTTTCTAGAAAACTCAATTCACGATTGTATTGCTTTGCAACGTCGTCATACCCGTATATTTTTCTCTTAGCTTTTAATTCTTTTTGGTCGGCAATTATTTTAGCTTTTTCTACTACTGTTAAAGGTGTTTTAGCTAACTTTCTTTTTATTGAAGTTGAGTCGGTTACGGCTCTTTTTATGAGTATTTTTTTTAGTGTATCATTATTTCTGAATTCAAAATTTATGGAATCTTTTACACCATTTGTAAGCGCGTAATAACTGGCAAAACGTCTTCCAAAAATATTCTTTTTGAAAGTTGTGTTATACCCATCTGATGTAAAACGGTTTTTAAATTCGTTATAAAAGGCAATCGGTTTTTGTCCGTTAACAGTTACTACTTCGGTTCCGATTTTGATTTTTTTGTCATACGATTTATTTTTTACAACATACATTTTATCGTCAAAAAACTCATATTCAAATTGCGATAATGGTCCTGTTCCTCTAGCTTTTAGAATTTTGTTTTCTTTTTTGGTATATTGTTTAACAGCAGGTGAAGTAAACATATGCCCTTGACGAACAGCAGCAACTACAGGACTTAGTTTGGTATACAACTCAAAACTTGTTATCGGTTTTGTAATCGTATTTTTGATGCTGTCGAACTTAAAATCCAAATCTTTTTTAGAAATATAATAATATAAATTGGGGTGTAACTTTTTAATTTTGATATACGCCAAATCAACATCAGCTTTTGAATCTGTAACAGCGATTAGATCATTAAGACGTGCATTATGATTTTTGATTGACGAACAGCTAGCCACTAAGCAGCTAATGAAGATGAAAATAATTTTTTTCATAAAGTAGATTTATTTGATTGATAATGAATTTGTATTTAAAGTTGTCGGATAAAAATTAAACTTGAATAACACCCAAATTAAACTTCTTTTCGATTGGCGAATGGTTGGCAGCTTCTATTCCCATAGAAATCCAAGTTCGGGTTTCTAAAGGATCAATAATAGCATCTGTCCAAATTCGAGCGGCAGCGTAATAGGGTGAAACCTGTGCATCATATCGCGCTTTTATCTTATCGAACAATTCTTTTTCTTTGATTTCGTCTATAATTTCACCTTTGGCTTTGAGCGAAGAAGCTTCAATTTGAGCCAAAACTTTGGCAGCTTGCGTGCCGCCCATAACCGCCAATTCGGCACTTGGCCAAGCGAAAATTAGTCTTGGATCGTAAGCTTTGCCGCACATGGCATAATTTCCTGCGCCATAAGAGTTACCAACAATTACTGTAAATTTTGGCACGACCGAATTGGATACCGCATTTACCATTTTGGCGCCGTCTTTAATTATTCCGCCATGTTCTGATTTGCTTCCAACCATAAAACCAGTAACGTCTTGCACGAAAACCAACGGAATTTTCTTTTGGTTGCAATTAGCAATAAATCGAGTAGCTTTATCAGCTGAATCGGAATAGATTGCGCCACCAAATTGCATTTCGCCTTTCGCATTTTTTACTACTTTTCGTTGATTGGCAACGATTCCGACAGCCCAACCATCAATTCGAGCATAAACCGTTATTAATGTCTTGCCATAATCGCCTTTGTATTCATCAAATTCGGAGTTGTCGACCAAACGTTTTATAATTTCGTACATGTCATATTGATCGGCACGAGATTTTGGGATAATTCCGTAAATATCTTCTTCATTCAAAGTTGGTTTTTGAGCTTTTTCTCTATTGAAACCTGCTTTATTATAATCGCCAATCTTGCCCACTATACTTTTGATTCTGTTTAAAGCATCTTTATCGTCTTTGGCTTTATAATCGGTTACACCCGAAATTTCGCAATGCGTTGTGGCGCCTCCAAGCGTTTCATTATCAATAGTTTCACCAATTGCGGCTTTTACTAAATAACTTCCCGCAAGAAAAATACTTCCTGTTTTGTCAACAATCATGGCTTCGTCGCTCATAATGGGTAAATAGGCGCCACCAGCCACACAACTTCCCATAACGGCAGCAATTTGTGTAATTCCCATACTTGACATAATGGCATTGTTTCTAAAAATACGTCCAAAATGTTCTTTATCTGGAAAAATCTCATCTTGCATAGGTAAATATACCCCTGCAGAATCTACTAAATAGATAATTGGCAAACGATTTTCCATTGCAATTTCTTGAGCACGAAGGTTTTTCTTACCAGTTATAGGGAACCATGCGCCCGCTTTTACAGTGGCATCATTAGCCACAACAATACATTGTTTTCCTGCAATATAGCCCATTTTTACGACAACTCCACCTGAAGGACAACCGCCATGTTCTGCATACATTTCGTCTCCAACAAAAGCACCAATTTCTATAGCTTTTGCTTTTTCGTCAAGCAAATAATCAATGCGTTCACGCGCTGTCATTTTTCCTTCTGCATGTAACTTTTCAATGCGTTTTTCACCGCCACCAAGTTTTACCTTGGCAAAACGTTGTTTCATATCAGAAAGTAAAAGTTTGTTATGATCTTCGTTTTTGTTGAAGTTGATGTCCATTTTTTTATTTTGAATTGTTAATGCTAAAATAGAATATTATTTATTTTTATTATGAAATTGTTCATAAAAAACGGTAAGAATTATTTTTCTTAATAATTAGTTAACATAACATCCTTACTTTTGCAATTGAAACTCAAACAAAGTAAAAATGTCATTAAATAGTATTTTCCAATTTTTAGTTCCTAAGGAGAAAAAATTCTTTCCATTATTTGAAGCAGCAAGTAGTAATTTGATTTTAATTGCCACAACATTGCATGAAGCTGTAAACTTGCCGACCAAAGAAAGAACAGAATTTTTCAACAAAATTGATGAACTAGAGCAAATAGGTGAAGACATTACGCGACAAACAAACCTAGAATTGAGTCGAAATTTTATAACACCATTTGATAGAGAAGATATTCACGCCTTGATAACTGCTATTGACAATGTTGCTGACAATATCCACGGTGCTTCGAGTAGAATGAAATTGTATCAGGTTGATAAAATTACAAAATCTATCAGAAAATTAACTGAAATAAATCTTGAAGCTTGCGAAAATATTGATAAAGCTGTTAGAGAATTGCGAGATTTGAAGAAAATGAAAAATATTACGGATGCCTGTATTCGAATCAATAAATTAGAGAACAAATCAGATAATGTTTATGACAAAGCAGTTTCTGAATTATTTGAAAATGAAAATGATGCCAAAAATATTATAAAATACAAAGAAGTTTTATCGGTTTTGGAATCTGCAACCGATAGGTGTAAAGGCGTTGCGGCAGTATTAGAATCAATTGCCGTAAAGAATTCATAAAACATTTTAAAATTAAATTTTTCAATTTAGAAATATGTTTACATTACTTATTGTTATTATTGTTCTTGCTCTAATTTTTGATTATATAAATGGTTTTCATGATGCTGCAAATGCTATTGCTACTATTGTGGCAACCAAAGTTTTATCTCCATTTCAAGCAGTAGTTTGGGCTGCTTTTTTTAACTTTTTGGCTTATTGGGTTTTTGGTTTTGGTGTTGCAGATACTGTTGCAAAAACGGCACAAACCATGGAAATTACTTTGGTCGTAATTCTTGCAGGATTGATAGCAGCAATAATTTGGAATCTTTTAACCTGGTGGCTGGGTATACCGTCAAGTTCTTCACACACACTAATCGGCGGTTTTGCGGGAGCAGCATTAGCTCATGCTGTAACCGTACGCGGTTTTTCAAGCTATGTTGATAAAGAAGGTGCGGTTCAGTACTGGTATAATATTGTATCTTGGTATAAACCTGGAAAAGAAGGAGGAATGCCTTCTGGAGTATTGGTTATTTTGGCATTTATTGTACTAGCTCCGTTGGTTGGCGCATTAATTTCATATTTGATTTCGATTTGGTTAATGAATTCATCTAAAAAAAGTATTTATCCAAAAATATTTACTGTTTTATTGATGGTATTGACAGTCTGGTTTATTTATTCTCAAATGTACTTTTTTGACAAAATTGAAAATAAATATCAATTAGAATCGCATTTTTGGGCAGTAGCACTAGAACCACATAACATTAAATGGTTTTTGGTGGGAATAATAATTCTTACCGTAAGTGCTTTTTGTTTAATTTTCAGTAGTTTAAGTTTAGCAAAATCTGATTATTTTTTACGAAAAATGCAATTAGTTTCTTCTGCAGCCTTCAGTTTAGGCCATGGCGGGAACGATTCTCAGAAAGTAATGGGAATTATTGCTGCAGCTGTTGCTGTATATATTCATACCAGTGGATTGGCTCAAGGAAGTATGCCAAATTGGTTGAATGTGATTTTACCTAAAGACAACTTTAAAGGAAATATGCCTGGTTGGATACCGCTGGCCTGCTATACCGCAATTGCAGCAGGAACTCTTTCTGGAGGTTGGAAAATTGTAAAAACAATGGGGTCAAAAATAACTAAAGTAACTTCTTTTGAAGGTGTTGCTGCAGAAACCGCTGGAGCGTTAACATTATATTTCACAGAACATTTAAAAATTCCAGTGTCGACTACGCATACAATAACTGGTTCTATAATTGGCGTTGGTTTGACAAAACGTGTTTCGGCTGTTCGTTGGGGAGTAACTATCAACTTACTTTGGGCGTGGGTTTTAACAATACCAGTTTCGGCACTTTTGGCTGGAATTATATATTATCTACTTTCAGTTTTTATAAAATAAAAAAAAACCTTCAAATACTTTCTGAAGGTTTTATGGGCAAAAAAGGATACTATTAATTATTAAAATATTTTCGATTCCAGATTCGGGTATTAAAATTTTTTCCTGCCATGAAGAATCCATATAAGGATATAGCTATAACGCCTTTCCAAACAAAAAGAAATTCAATAAATCCGGCCATCGGTATAGATTGGCTTAATTTATTTACTGGTATAAGCATTGTTATCAATACACTTACAATCATTGTCATAATTAAAAAGTGGGTTAAACTTTTCATGGGCATAACCGCCAACTTTCTTGTAGCAGACAGATCATTTCCCCATTTGTGTATCAAATAGTAATAATTATTACCTATCGGTGCAAACAATAAAGGATCATCATAACTTAAAAGTTGAAATGTTTTAGACGGTGCCATTATTTTAAAACCACCTAAAGTCGTATTGTGATTTTTTTCAAGATTATGTATTGCGGAAATTGCCTCTTCTGGAATTTCATTTTTAAACAAATTAGAATCAAGAAATCGAAGTCTGTAATCAATACAAACATTCTTTATTTGTTCTAAGTGAAAAATCTTTTCCGTTGCCAACAAATCAAATTCAAAATCATTTGAATTTGTTGAACTTTTACTAGATACGGCATTGCTGATGTTGATTCGTTTATTCTCATTTTCATCCAAAATAAGTCGAACATCGTTTAAAATGTCGTTTTGAGTAATGAATTTTTTTCTTTCAGAAAGTAATTCAATTTCTAAGTTTGTCCTATTTAGTAGCATCTACTTGATATTTGTTTAATGAAAGTATAATAACTTTCAACAAAACTAAATTAATAATTCTTTTTATAAAAAAAAAATTAATAGAAGTTTATTTTCGCAACTATTTGATTAAACTAGTGTTAAATAATTTTATGATTTATAATCTTAAATAAAATCAATAATTTTCACTATTTTTAAAATCTAAAATTAAAGCCATGTTAATAAAAGTTTACGGAAGCGCCGTTTTTGGGGTAGAAGCCACAACAATTACAGTAGAAGTCAATATGGATAAGGGAATTGGTTATCACCTTGTTGGACTTCCAGATAATGCCATTAAAGAAAGTAGCTATCGAATTGCTGCTGCCCTCAAAAATAATGGGTATGCCATGCCTGGTAAAAAAATAACTATAAATATGGCACCTGCCGATTTGAGAAAAGAAGGTTCGGCTTATGATTTGACTTTAGCTATCGGAATTTTAGCTGGTTCTTCTCAAATTACTTCCGACGAAATTCAGAACTATGTTATTATGGGTGAGTTGTCATTAGACGGAAGTTTGCAACCCATTCGAGGCGCATTGCCAATTGCAATAAAAGCCAAAGAAGAGGGTTTTAAAGGGTTTTTTCTTCCAATTCAAAATGTCAAAGAAGCAGCAATTGTTGAAGGCTTAGACGTTTATGGCGTCGAAAATCTGCAACAAGTAATTGACTTTTTTGAAGGTAAGGCAACTATTGAACCAACAACAATTGATACTCGAGCCGAGTTTTATAAAACATTAGATTTTCCAGAACATGATTTTAGTGATGTAAAAGGACAAGAAAGCATCAAACGATGTATGGAAATCGCTGCAGCTGGCGGACATAACATCATCCTAATTGGTCCGCCAGGATCAGGAAAAACGATGCTTGCCAAGCGTTTACCAAGTATTTTGCCACCAATGACTTTGCGAGAAGCATTAGAAACTACCAAAATACATTCGGTTGCAGGAAAATTGAAAGAAGTTGGTTTGATGAATCAACGACCTTTTCGTTCGCCACATCACACAATATCAAACGTTGCATTGGTAGGCGGAGGAAGTTATCCGCAACCTGGTGAAATTTCTATGGCGCATAACGGTGTATTATTTTTGGATGAATTACCAGAATTTAAACGTGATGTTTTGGAAGTAATGAGACAGCCACTCGAAGATCGTGAGGTTACAATTTCGAGAGCTAAATTCACAATCACTTATCCGTCTTCGTTTATGCTAGTGGCAAGTATGAATCCAAGTCCGAGTGGTTTTTTTAACGATCCCGATTCGCCTCAAACATCGTCGCCACATGAAATGAACCGTTATTTGAGTAAAATATCGGGGCCACTTTTGGACAGAATAGATATTCATATCGAAGTAACTCCAGTTCCTTTCGAAAAATTATCTGATACTCGTAAAGCAGAAAGCAGCGTTGATATAAGAGCTCGTGTTACCAAAGCTAGAGAAATTCAAACAGACCGTTTTAAAGAAATGGAAAATATAAATTATAATGCGCAAATGAGCACCAAAATGATTCGAGAATATTGTCAACTTGATGAAACTTCTCTGCAAATGCTAAAATCAGCTATGGAAAGACTCAATCTTTCGGCACGAGCTTACGACCGTATTTTGAAAGTTTCGAGAACAATCGCCGATCTGGAAGGAACTGCAGTTGTAAATTCAACGCATATTGCTGAGGCGATACAATATCGCAGCTTGGATCGTGAAGGCTGGTTAGGATAGTTTTTAAAATATTTAATAAATATAAAAAAACCTATTCATTTTTTGTGAATAGGTTTATCTAAAATTTATGCAAAAGCAAGCCATTTGTACCTATGCATCCAAATCTACTGTAGTTCTATCGGCTATTTCTTTATAAGTGCCGTTCACTAATTTTTCTCTTATTGCTTCAAATGCAGTTAGAGTTTCATTAACATCAGCTAATGTGTGCGTTGTAGTCGGAATCATTCTCAGTAAAATTATTCCTTTAGGTATAACTGGATAAATTACAATCGATAGAAAAATACCGTAGTTTTCTCTTAAGTCATTTACCATAATCATTGCTTCGGGCACGCTACCTTCAAGATAAACTGGAGTAACGCAAGTATTTGTATCTCCAATATTAAAATTACGTGACCGCAATCCAGATTGCAATGCGTTAACGTTTTCCCAGAGTTTATCTTTCAATTCAGGATGATTACGCAACAATTCCAGTCGTTTTAATGCACCAACAGTCTGAATCATTGGTAGTGATTTTGCAAACATTTGAGAACGCAAATTATATTTCAAATAATCAATAATTTCTTTATCAGCGGCAATAAAAGCACCGATACTCGCCATAGATTTTGCAAATGTCGAAAAATATACATCAATATCGGTCTGCACGCCTTGTTCTTCGCCAGCACCAGCACCAGTTTTACCTAAGGTGCCAAAACCATGAGCATCATCTACTAATAATCTGAAATTATATTTCTTTTTGAGCGCAACGACTTCTTTCAATTTGCCTTGTTGACCACGCATTCCAAAAACACCTTCAGTTATAAACAAGATTCCTCCGCCCGTTTCCAAAGCCATTTTAGTGGCACGCTGCAAGTTTTTTTCCATACTTTCAACATCGTTATGGCGGTAAGTAAACCTTTTCCCCATATGCAAACGAACTCCGTCAATGATGCAAGCGTGGGCATCAACATCATAAACAATAATATCATTTTTGGTAACCAACGCATCAATGGTTGACATAATACCTTGATAACCAAAGTTTAATAAATAACAAGATTCTTTCTGCACAAAAGCAGCCAATTCATTTTCTAATTGCTCATGCGCATCAGTATGACCACTCATCATGCGCGCTCCCATCGGGTATGCAGCTCCATATTTTATAGCAGCATCAGTATCGGCCTGGCGCACTTCAGGATGATTTGCCAATCCCAAATAATCGTTTAAAGACCAGTTTAGAATATCTTTACCATGAAACTTCATTCTTGGACCTAACTCTCCTTCCAATTTCGGAAATACAAAATAGCCTTCAGCCTGCGAAGCCCATTTTCCTAAAGGTCCTTTATTGCTTTTAATTCGTTCGAATAAATCTTTTACCATTTTGGGTGTTTGTATTTTTCTAATAATTTGCAAAATTAAAAATTTTATCTATTAATTCATAATTTTTAGGAGCTATTCGTGCTATCCATTCCAATCTTTTGTTGCGCAAGCTTCACAAAAGGATTTTCATTTCCATCACGGCTATGGCATTCCGCTGCATATTAATAATTTTAGTATATTTGGAAATCTTATGTTTTAATAAAATAATTTATGTCAAGTACAAATAAAGAACTCAAACTTGCTGTTCTTATCGATGCAGATAATGTACCGTATAGTAACGTTAAAGGAATGATGGAAGAAATTGCAAAATTTGGCACACCAACAACAAAGCGCATATATGCAGACTGGACCAAACCTAATGCCAATGGCTGGAAGTCGGTTTTGCTCGAACATGCAATCACTCCAATACAACAATACAGTTATACAGTTGGTAAAAACTCATCAGATTCTGCCATGATTATTGATGCTATGGATTTGCTTTATTCAGACAAAGTTGATGGTTTTTGTATTGTTTCGTCAGATTCTGATTTTACACGGTTAGCAATCAGATTGCGAGAATCGGGTATGAAAGTTATCGGAATAGGCGAGAAGAAAACGCCAAATTCGTTTATTGTGGCTTGCGACAGATTTATATATATCGAGGTTTTAGATGGAGCAATTACAAAAGCCCGTAAAGTAGTACCAGCAACTAAAATACCTAAAACAAATAATTTAAAATCAATTGTTGTGGCTTCTGAAAAAGAAGTTGTAAATAAAATTGATATACACACAATTGAACTTATAGAAAGCACACTCGAGGCAATAGGCGACGATGATGGTTGGGCTTTTCTTGGCGATGTAGGAAATTTAATTTCTAAGAAAAAACCCGAATTTGATCCACGTAATTATGGTTTTTCGAAGCTCACACCAATGTTAAAATCTTTGACTGATATTTTAGAAATTGACGAACGAGAATCTGACAAAAAAGGTATAAAATATGTCTATGTTCGATTACGACTAAGTTAATGGTACTACAATAAAAAAAATCGGGAAGTAATTTTTCCCGATTTTTTTATATCATAATTTAAATTAATTTGCTGGTGCTTCAGTTTTATGCACTTCGATTGATAATTCTTCAGATCCTTCTTCAAAGTCCATAAAAATTTCATCACCAATACCAATCTTTGAAGTTATAATTTCTTCAGCTAATACATCTTCGACATATTTTTGTATCGCTCGCTTTAATGGTCGGGCACCAAATTGTTTGTCAAATCCTTTTTCAGCAACATACGCTTTTGCTTTATCAGATAATGAAAGCGTATACCCCAATTCTTTAACACGAGCATATAATTTATCCAATTCAATTTCAATTATCGAATTAATATCCTCTTTTTCTAAAGCGTTAAAAACAATTACATCATCAATTCTATTTAAAAATTCGGGTGCAAAGGTTTTCTTTAGTGCTGCTTCAATAATACTTTTTGAGTTATCTTCTGCATTAGCAACACGGGTGGCTGTGCCAAAACCTACACCTTGACCGAAATCCTTTAGTTGACGGGCTCCAACGTTAGAGGTCATAATGATAATTGAATTTTTGAAATCGATTTTTCGACCCAAACTATCGGTCATAAAACCATCATCTAAAACTTGCAATAGCATATTGAAAACATCAGGATGTGCTTTTTCAATTTCGTCAAGCAAAACAACGGCATATGGCTTTCGACGCACTTTTTCAGTCAATTGTCCGCCTTCTTCATAACCTACATATCCTGGGGGCGCGCCTACAAGTCTTGAGATCGAGAATTTTTCCATGTATTCACTCATATCAATACGAATTAACGCATCTTCAGAATCGAATAATTCTTTTGCTAAGACTTTTGCTAATTGGGTTTTACCGACACCGGTTTGTCCTAAAAATATAAAGGAACCTATTGGTCTATTAGGATCTTTCAATCCGGCACGATTTCGTTGGATAGAACGTGCTATTTTTAGTACCGCTTCGTCTTGACCAATTACTTTACCTTTAATAAGTTCTGGAAGTTTGGCTAATTTATTGCTTTCAGTTTGCGCCACACGATTAACTGGTATTCCTGTCATCATCGAAACAACATCTGCAACATTATCTTCGGTAACTTGAATGCGGTTATTTTTTGCATCTTCTTCCCATTGTTCTTGTGCGATGGCAAGATCTTTTTCAATTCGTTTTTCGTCATCACGAAGTTTGGCAGCTTCTTCATATTTTTGACGTTTCACCACTGAGTTTTTCAAATCACGGACTTCTTCCAACTGGCGTTCGAGTTCCAAAATTTGTTTTGGCACATCAATATTAGTTATATGTACTCGGGATCCTGCTTCGTCCAAAGCATCAATAGCTTTGTCTGGCAAGAATCGCTCCGACATATATCTGTCAGTCAATTTTACACAAGCTTCAATTGCCTCGTCAGTAAAAGTTACATTATGATGATCTTCGTATTTGTCTTTTATATTGTGTAAAATTGTTATTGTTTCTGCGACAGTAGTTGGGTTTACAATTACTTTCTGGAAGCGACGTTCTAATGCGCCATCTTTCTCTATATATTGGCGGTATTCGTCTAGTGTTGTTGCTCCAATACATTGAATTTCGCCACGAGCTAATGCAGGTTTAAACATGTTCGAAGCGTCTAACGAACCCGCTGCGCCGCCAGCACCAACAATAGTATGTATTTCGTCAATAAAAAGAATGATATCATCGTTTTTTTCCAACTCGTTCATTACGGCTTTCATGCGCTCTTCAAACTGACCACGGTATTTTGTTCCAGCTACTAAACTAGCTAGATCTAGCGTAACAACTCGTTTTCCGAAAAGAATTCGAGATACTTTTTTCTGAATAATTCGCAAAGCCAAACCTTCTGCAATGGCAGATTTACCAACACCTGGCTCGCCAATTAGTAAGGGATTATTTTTCTTACGTCGGCTCAAAATTTGAGAAACTCGTTCGATTTCTTTTTCGCGGCCTACTACTGGATCAAGTTTTCCTTCTTCTGCCATTTCGGTCAAATCACGACCAAAATTATCCAATACTGGAGTTTTTGATTTTTTATTTGATTTGTTTCCTGGATTATTAAAATTGTCAGCCTTCATGCTGTCATCTTGACTCATATCGTCATTGAAAGCATCATTTTTAGGAAGATTTTCTATAAAGTTTTGTTCGGTTGGCGTCATATTTAAATATTGTTCTTTGGCAACATCATAATCAATTTTTAATTTATTAAGAAGTTTTGTGGTAGGGTCGTTCTCATTTCTCAAAATACACAAAAGCAAATGTGCCGTACTTATTGAGGTTGCCTGAAAAACTTTGGCTTC
>JANOPO010000088.1:0-2905 GCA_031422015.1 Flavobacterium sp.
TGATAAAAATAGTAAATCACAGTTATCCAAATTTAAACCTACTTGACCTTGAATCGAACCTAAAAGTGCGAATCGGCGAAGCAAAGTGCGAACAGACAAAGTAATTTGCGTTCTCATTGGTTAAATGCAAAAACCCTCAAGGATTTTTAACACTTGAGGATTTTAGAAAAATGCTGAACATTTACATTTTTGGCAATAAAACTTTGTCAATTACATGAACAACTCCGTTTGAAGCAGCAACATCGGCCATAGTAACGTGTGCCTCGCCTATCATTACTTTATCTCCTTTGATAGCCACTTTTAACTTGCCACCTTGCACAGTGGTTAGTTCTTGACCGTCTTTTAAATCGGCTGCCATTGCTTCTCCACTAACAACGTGGTACGTCAAAATATTGGCTAGTTTGTCTTTGTTTTCAGGTTTCAAAAGCGTATCCACATCTTTTTGAATCGCTGCAAAAGCAGCATCTGTTGGTGCAAAAACTGTAAATGGTCCTTCACCTTGAAGTGTTTTTACCAAACCTGCAGCCGTTACTGCAGCTGCTAATGTTTTAGCACTCTCAGAAGCGATTGCAACAATGTCTTTTTTTGAATCATTCATAACAATATAATTTATTTTTTTTTCTGCATCTGGCAGCTCAGTTGTGATATGTTTCACACAGTATAAAGTTACTATTTATAGAAAAAAAAGGTTTATGTAATTATCAAAACATTTTACAAAATTCATACTTTACTTTAGCCATTACCAGCATAAAGCAAAGTCACTTCTTTAAATTTATGCATTACTTCGCCCACTTTTTTTTGATGAGGTGATAATTTTTTTGTTTTGATTGCATTATAATTTCTATTTATTTTAAATTCTTAAATCTAATTTGGCAAATTGGTTTTTCGCTGTGCCTTTAAAATTTCTATCATAAATGCATAAATAGACAAACTAATTATTGATGAGAAAAAACACAAAACCGACATTATTGAGTGTTACATTTATTTTCTAATTTTTTTAAAGGCTTTTCCAAAATTGTATATAACATCTGTAATGGTCATAGATTCTATTAATTGTTTTTTTAAGGTAAAATCTGCAGCCAATCCATAAATATAAACACCCAGATTTACCGCATGTAGCGATGTATATCCTTGTGCTAAAAATGAAGTGATTACGCCCGTTAATGCATCGCCTGAGCCACCTTTTGCGAGACCAGCATTACCAGTTGTGTTGAAAAACAATTTTTCGGCTGATACGATTGCAGTAAAATGGTCTTTTAAAACGATAATAATATCGTGTTCTTTTGCTTTTTGAATTGCGGTATTTAATCTGTCAGCTTTGTTTTTATGGATACCAAAAAGTCTATCAAACTCCCCAATATGAGGGGTTATTATTGTTCCAATTGGAATATCACTCAATATTTTTTTATTATTTGAAATGATGGTTAGCGCATCTGCATCTAGCAATAATGGTTTTTTAAAATGTGTCAAAGCATAAATCAATAACTCTTCGGAGAAAATATCAATACCCATTTCTGGTCCAATTCCAACAGCTGAAAATTTATCAATATTGTGTAGGTTTTCCTCTCTCATTATGACCATGGCTTCTGGAATTGTAGTTTGTAAGATACAACAATCTTCTGCTGGCACACTTACCTTAAACAGTCCCACACCTGTTCTTAGTCCTGCTTTTGAAACAATTACAGCAGCACCAATATATCCTTCATGTCCAGCTATCATTAGTGCATAACTATGATCTCCTTTATTAGAAAATGCTTCTCGTTTATTTAATATGGAATTAATGTATTATATTTTTAATTTATTCATACCGTAAAAATTATCTGTTAAAGATTTATTTTAAATTTGATTCCTTCTTATTCTTAAAAGTATAAGACAACCCAACAGATGCATAATGGAATAAAGCAAAATTGTAAACTTCATCATTTTCTGCACCTCCTTCCAGAATCCGATACCCTGCACGAACTATTATGTTGTCTGACAACTTATAAGTTGTAGCAATCAGAACATCTTCGGCTCTGCCTTGGGGTGCAGCAAGTGCATCACCATCAAGCAATATCCCTAATTTGTTATTAATATTCCATAAGAGTCTGAAATTGATAAGTGGTACAAATCCCACGTTGGTTTTCTCAGCTACTAATTCAGAAGCAGAAAGTGCAATTTTAGCATCTCTTATTTTTGCCGTGAGTCCTAAGCCAAACTCAAGCCTAGATTTTTGAATAATATCGTATCGGTATGTCAGCCTGTATGAATTGAATTTATAGGTTCCAATAATTTCAGTATTGGCTGGGAATACAGCGCCTTCAAAGAAAATATCTTTTGTTACACGACCCTCAGATTTTGTTTCGAGAGGCGCATACAATAGGGAAATTGTATGACGGGATTTTATAGTGTAACTCAATCTTATTCTGTAAAATAATTCTGATTTTGTAGTCAAATCTTCTTTTAATGAAAAGAGCGTACCTTGATTACCTGGAACACGAACATCATTATAACCTGAAGAAACAATGCCTGTTTCAAAATCAATTAAAGCCTGAGCATTGGCATTTGATACAACTATACAGAGTAGTAACACCATAGTTGTTGAGAAAATTTGTTTTTTCATTTTCTTTGTTTTTTCTAATAGTTAAATAGTTATAAAATTAGATTTAAACAACCAATAATAGTTTCATAATTATTTATTTAAGTTATAAGATTATGATGTTTTTAATTCCAAAAAATCACATCGTTTTTTCTGTCGCTGTCGGAATCTCCACTTTTGCAATGGCAGTTGGCGGAATTATTCCAGAATACATTTTGGCGTAAGCCGCTGTAAATTCTGCTCCAAAAAACAAAATCATTGACGAATAGGAAACCCAAAGCAAAATCAGAATTATGGAACTCGCCGCACCATAAATTGACGCTGGCT
>JANOPO010000089.1:0-6088 GCA_031422015.1 Flavobacterium sp.
AAATAAAAGGAAAATATCTTCAATTATACCTGAATGAGTTCGTTTACAAGTTAAATAGAAGATATTTTGAAGAAAAATTATTCGATAGGCTAGTAATAGCGGGGATTACAGGGTTATGACAACAAACGGACAATCAAAATATTTAAAACAAATTTACAAAAAATAATTAAATATCTATTTTTTACCACTAAACTATCTCCAACATCTCCAACGCCTTCTTAATGCTTTTCACATTCTCGAAAGTCAATAATAAACGTAAGCCGTTTGGCGTTTGCTTTTCTTTCATTTTGCACAAGGTTGGTTGTTTTTGTACAAATCCTAATATTTTTCGGAAAGCCGTCGAGTTGTAATACTCACTTTGTTGATCGCTTACAAAATAGGCAATCATCTTGCCTTGCTTCATGACGAGTTTTTCGATTCCGAATTTGGTAGCAATCCATTTTATCTTAACACTATTCAGTAAAGCAATTGCTGGTTTTGGCAATGGTCCAAAACGGTCTACTAGCTTATTTTCGTAGGCTTGCAAAGCGATTTCGTCTTTTATCAAACTCAATTCGTTATACAAAACCAAGCGTTCGGAAACAGTATTAATGTATTCGTCGGGAAACAATAATTCGAAATCAGTATCGATTTGAATATCCTTTACATATTCTTTTTCGACATCCGTTGCTTCATTTTCATACAATTCTTTAAACTCATTTTCTTTGAGTTCGTCAATGGCTTCATTCATTATTTTCTGGTAGGTATCAAAACCAATTTCGTTAATAAAACCACTTTGTTCGCCTCCAAGTAAGTCACCAGCACCACGAATTTCGAGATCTTTCATGGCGATATTAAAACCACTTCCCAATTCTGAAAATTGCTCTAATGCCTGAATTCGTTTTCGAGCATCATCAGTCATCGCAGAATACGGAGGTGTTATAAAATAACAAAACGCCTTCTTGTTGCTACGCCCTACTCGACCGCGCATTTGATGCAAATCTGACAGTCCAAAATTATTGGCATTGTTTATAAAAATAGTATTGGCATTGGGCACATCCAAACCGCTTTCGATAATTGTTGTGGCGACCAAAACATCAAATTCACCATTCATAAACGCCAACATCAACTCTTCGAGTTTGGCGCCTTCCATCTGACCATGACCTATTCCGACCTTGGCATCTGGAACCAATCGCTGAATCATTCCTGCAATTTCCTTGATGTTTTCGATTCGGTTATTGACGAAAAAAACTTGTCCATTACGCTGAATTTCATACGAAATCGCATCCCGAATCAACTCTTCTGAAAAACCTACAACATTGGTTTCTATAGGATAACGGTTTGGTGGCGCTGTCGTAATTACTGATAAATCTCGTGCTGCCATTAACGAAAACTGCAAGGTTCTCGGTATTGGCGTTGCAGTTAATGTTAAAGTATCAATGTTAGCGGCAATGGTTTTGAGTTTGTCTTTAACATTGACACCAAATTTTTGTTCTTCGTCTACAATCAATAATCCTAAATCTTTAAAAACCACATTTTTATTGACTAATTGATGCGTCCCAATCACAATATCGAGTTTTCCATTCGCCAATTGTTCTAGCGTTTCGGCTTTCTGTTTTGCGGTTCTGAAACGGTTGAGATAACCAACTGAAACAGGCATTTCTTTTAATCTTTCGGTAAAAGTGCGATGGTGCTGATACGCCAAAATCGTTGTTGGAACTAGAATCGCTACTTGTTTTCCATTATCGACTGCCTTAAAAGCGGCACGAATTGCCACTTCGGTTTTACCAAAACCTACATCGCCACAAACCAATCGATCCATTGGACGATCGCTTTCCATATCGGTTTTTACATCTTGTGTGGCCTTAGTTTGGTCGGGCGTATCTTCATAAATAAAAGAACTTTCCAACTCATTTTGCAAATAGCTATCGGGCGCAAATTGAAATCCTTTTTCTAATCGTCGTTTGGCATAAAGCTGAATTAAGTTAAAAGCAATATGCTTGACACGAGCTTTGGTTTTTTGCTTTAGAATTTTCCAAGCGTTGGAACCTAGCTTATATATTTTGGGCGGCGTTCCGTCTTTGCCAGTATATTTCGAAATTTTGTGCAACGAATGAATGCTCACATACACAATATCATTGTCGGCATAAGCAATCTTGATGGCTTCCTGGGTTTTGCCTTCTACCTGTATTTTTTGCAAACCGCCAAACTTCCCAATTCCGTGATCGATATGCGTTACATAATCGCCAACCGACAACGTAGTTAACTCTTTTAGCGTTATGGTTTGCTTTTTGGAATAGCCGTTTTTGATTTGAAATTTATGATAACGTTCAAAAATTTGATGATCGGTATAACAAGCAATTTGATTTTCTTCGTCTATAAATCCTTGAAAAATTGGAAAAACAATCGTATTGTATTGCTTGCGAATGTTCTCGTGGTTGGCTTCGTCTAGCGTTTCAAAAATATCATGAAAACGTTTGGATTGGGCTTCGTTGGAACAAAAAAGATAGTTTTTGTAGCCGTTAAAATGATTATCATTCAAATTATTAAGTAACAAATCGAATTGTTTGTTGAACGATGGTTGCGGCTGAATATGAAAATCGAATGCTTTCTGGATTGTAAAAATAGGTTTCGATGTTAATTCGACAATTGTAAAATCGAGTGCTTTTTTTACAAATTCTTGTTGATTTAGAAATAATTTTGCTGGTTCAATATGCGCAACAGTTGCATTTAGTGAAGCAAAAATTTCTTCAGATTTTGAAAATAATTTATCTAACTGCGAAAACAGAAAATCGGTATTTTGAATAAAAATAGTTGTTTTGTCTGAAATATATTCGAGAAAATTTTCTCTATTTTCCTTAAAAAATTGATTTTCAACGTTCGGTATAATCGAAATTTTCTTTTGTTTTTCGATAGAAAGTTGTGTTTCTACATCAAAAGTTCGAATCGAATCAACTTCGTTGCCGAAAAACTCAATTCGGTATGGATTTTCATTCGAAAACGAAAAGACATCAATAATTCCTCCACGAACGGAAAATTCGCCAGGTTCGGTAATAAAATCGACTCGTTTAAACTCGTATTCAAACAAAACTTCGTTGATAAAATCGATCGAAATTTTGTCGCCTTCGCTTACTTTCAATGTGTTTTTGTAGAGTTCTTTTTTGGTAACGACTTTCTCAAAAAGGGCTTCGGGATAACTTACAATAATGGCAGGTTTTTTACGCGAATTGATTCGGTTCAGAACTTCCGATCGCAGCAAAACATTAGCATTATCGGTTTCTTCAAGTTGGTACGGTCGTCGGTACGAAGCCGGATAAAAAAGCACATCGTCTTGCCCGATCATTTGCTCTAGATCGTTGAGATAATAGGCCGCTTCTTCTTTATCGTTCAACAACAATAAAAAAGGTATTTCTGCTTTTTTGAATAAGGAATTGATGACAAACGAAATCGACGAACCAATCAATCCGTTGATATGGATTTTGTTTCCTTTTTGTTGTAAACTATCGTTTATTTGATTGACTTTGGAAGAAAAATCGTAAACGTTGAAGAGTTTTGATTTACTCAATGTATATAGAAGTTTTTGAAAATATTAGTTATAAAAAAAGCTTATTCCAAATCGGTAGGCACATCCTGAATCGCTCGTGCGGTGTCTTTCATCATGATAAAGTCGCTTTCGCCATCTTCCATCGGGATTTCGCTTTTGCGAACAATTTCATCCATTTGACGGTACAATGAAATCATTTCGTAGTTGATTTCGGCAATTAAAATCTCGATTTTTTGATCTGGAATGGCGCGTAAATTGATGAACAAGTTCAAGGCATTTATCTTTGTTTGCAAAACGCCAATTCGAGTTATCACTGGTGGTTCATCAAAATCAAAAGGAATATTATTACTGAGTTCAGACGCTTTTGTCGATAATATTTTGGCTTTTTTTTGAAACTCGCCAATAGAACTTTTTGGTTTCTGAAGCAATTCGGTAACAAAAAGGCGCAATTCCGTCCAATCATTGATTATTTCTTTCGAGCCCGAATTCATCGACGGATTAGTAAAACTCCAAGCTTTATTAATATTTGCAAAGATAACAGCGTTTTTTTTATTTTGATTTATTTGTTCCGCAAGCAATTTGCCGTCTTCTTTTTGACAAGAAAAAAATAAGATGAAAAATAGAAAAGCAATTATAGGCAACTTCATTATTTGGCAATTAATACACAAATATAAAACGTTTCTTTATATCTGAAAGGTATTGGATTTATAATTTTGTTAATTTATGCTTTTTGTAAATTATATAAATTATAAAAATACTTGATAATTATAAAAATTATAACTACTATTACTTTTTTAGTTTCAAATTTAAATAAATGAAAACAAATTCGTTACAAATAGAAATTGACGGCATTGATAAAGAAATACTTCGTGATTTGATGCTCGATGCAAGAAAACCCATTTTGCAAATTGCAAATAAAATTGGAATTTCAGGCGCTGCCATACATCAACGATTACGAAAACTGGAAGATGCTGGAGTAATCTCAGGTTCAAAATTCATGATCAATAACAAAGTTTTAGGTTATAAAACGATGGCTTTTATTGGCATTTATCTGGACAAAGCATCAAGCAACTTTGAAGCTGTGAAAGAACTAAAAAAAATTCCTGAAGTGCTCGAATGCCATTATACTACAGGAAATTGGAGTATTTTAGTAAAAATTATTTGTCGTGATAACGAACATTTAATGCAGTTGCTCAATCAAAAGTTACAACCTATTGCTGGTGTTTCTAGAACTGAAACTTTTATCTCGTTGGAGCAACAAATTGAGAGACAAATACAGTTGTAAAAATATTACAACAAATACAAACAACAATTATAATAATCAATAATGGCTTTGCCTTGCAGTAAAACATCGGCACCAATAATGCCATTAACGGGTTTGGCTTTATGTTGTTGCAAAGCTTCGTTTACATGAGACAAGTCGAAAATTACCAGCTCAAAATCATCGTTTTTCCAACGGCCTAGTTGAAGTAAGTTATTTTTAGCAAGTTGTGTATGCATGTTGGTTGCACCAGCGCCCGATGCTTTGGTTTTGGAGTTTTCGGCTTTAAGCTGAAACAATTCTACACCTTCAAAACCTACACAACTGTTGCTCGCGCCTGTGTCGAGAATGAATGTTCCTTTTATGCCATTTAAAGTGGCTTTCAAAATCAAGTGTTGGGTTTTTGAAACTTTGAAGTGTATTGTTTTGTACTTGTGCGATTTTAAAACACTATTTAATAGTTCCATATATTTTAAAAAAATAGCATAATGATTTTTAGTTTGTCTTAAATAAATTATTTCAAAAAAATAAAGTATTGTTATTTGCTTGCTGTTTACCAAAGTATAAAACAATAATGTACTTTCATAAAAAACCCTTTCTGTTGAGAAAGGGTTTACTTGCGATATTTATGTTTTAGCAAAATTCTGAATAAGCATCTTTTAAGTTTTCGGCAATCATTTCAGCAGGACGACCTTCAATATGATGACGCTCAAGCATGTGCACCAACTCGCCGTTTTTGAACAAGGCCATACTTGGCGACGATGGTGGAAACGGAAACATATGTTGGCGTGCTGCATCAACAGCATCTTTATCGACACCAGCAAAAACGGTTACTAAATGATCGGGTTTTTTGGCACCGTCCAAACTCATTTTTGCTCCTGGACGTGCGTTACGAGCGGCGCAACCACAAACTGAATTTACTATTACAAGAGTTGTTCCTGCTGCTTTAATTGCATTTTCGACAGCTTCGGCATTATATAAATCTTGAAAACCAGCATCAGATAATTCTGCTCGCATTGGTTTTACCATTTCTTCTGGATACATTATTTTAATTTTAGATATTAGATATGAAAAATAGATTTTAAATCTGATACAAAGATAGCTAGAAATATAATTTTAATAATAAATTAACCCTAAATTTTTGTTATAGTTTGATAATTCTAATCATTGTTGTCCGATAAAAAAGAAGCCAAAAAGATGGCTTCTTTAAAGTAATCGTAAATTTGTGTTGCAAAATACAATAAACGATGAGCAAAAGTAATTATTTTTCTAGTAAATCTGTTTTCGGACAGCTGATTTCTTTA
>JANOPO010000090.1:0-4093 GCA_031422015.1 Flavobacterium sp.
AAACCTCGATCCCGAAACCACTTTTATTCCAAACATGATTATTCAGCCGCATCTCGAAAATGCCATTTGGCACGGCTTGCGTTATCTCGAAAATAAAGGATTATTGCAACTAAAATTTGTTTTGAAAAACGAAACCATTCAAGCCATTATTGATGATAATGGCATTGGTTTGACCCAAAGTGCTGCGCTAAAAACGCACAATCAAAAAGTTCATGAATCTCGCGGTTTGACCAATACCAAAGAGCGTATTTCGCTATTGAACGACTTGTACAAAAAAGGAATTTCGTTCGAAATTAAAGAAAAAACAGCTCCACAAACAGGAACAATTGTAACTTTGATTTTCCCGCTGATTCATAAAATTAACTAAATCAAAATGACAAAAATAAAAAGTGTAATCGTAGAAGACGAAGCTGCAGCTCGCGAAGTGCTCAAAAATTATTTGAGTAAGTATTGCCCGCAAGTAGAAGTTATTGGCGAGGCACAAAACATCAAAGAAGCCGTTCCGATGTTGCATGATTTGCAACCACAATTAGTTTTTTTGGATGTCGAAATGCCTTTCGGAAATGCTTTTGATGTGCTTGAAGCTTGTAAAGATTTACAGTTTGAAACTATTTTTGTTACCGCTTTTTCCGAATATTCCTTGAAAGCATTAAACCAAAGTGCGGCGTATTATTTGCTAAAACCTATTAGCATTGAAGAATTGATTTTGGCTGTAAACAAAGTGTACGAACAAATTTTGAATCATGAAGTTTTTAATCGAAACAAAATTATTGTTGAAAACTTTAAAGAACCAAAACCCGAAAAACAGCAAGTTATTTTACCAACTTTAGAAGGTTTTGAAGTGGTCAAAATGGAAGAAATTGTCCGGCTTCGTGGCAACGGAAATTTTACCGATTTATACTTGCAAAACGGATCAAAAAAAATGGTTTGTCGGTTTCTAAAACATTTTTCAGAAATTTTGCCATTGCCTTTTATTCGGGTTCACAAATCGCACATCATCAATCTTACTTGTGTAAAATCATATAACAAAGGTGGATTTTTGACGCTAAATGACAACTCAGAAATTGAAGTTTCAACGACTTATAAAGAAGATTTTTTGAAGAATTTTAAATGATTAAAACTCAAATTCTTCAATGCCTGTAGAATCTCTTTCTGTTTCTTTTGTAACACCAAAATTGAGATAGGAACGCGCCGCACCACTAATGTTTACGTAGCTAGAAGAATCCATTTCTTCGGAAGTAATGATACCCCTTTTGAGCATAAGGTTTTTCATGAAGATAGAGCGTCTTGCAAATTTATTTTTCCAAATTGGGCCTTCAAATTGGTTCATAAATTTTTGCGGCATTGGTACAATACTTGCGAGAAACATACATTCGTTTATTGTTAGCTCAGCTGGTTTTTTCTGAAAATAAAAACGACTGGCTTCTCCTATTCCGTATACATTTGGTCCCCATTCAATGATATTGAAATATACTTCTAAAATGCGATCTTTAGATACAATTTTATTGTTTTCCATGACGTAGCACAGCAAAATTTCTTCCATTTTACGCGAAATTGTCTTTTCACGTTTCAAAAAAGCATTTTTAATAAGTTGCATGCTGATTGTACTACCACCGCGAGAAAATCTGTTTTCTGCCATATTCTTGACCATTGAAGCTCGAAAGGCATTCATTTCGAAACCTTTATGCGAATAAAAATTTGGATCTTCAAAAGTAATTACGGCTTTTTTTAAAAATGGAGAAATTTCTGTAAGCGGATAATAATCTGGATTCATCTTGCCAACAAAAACTGGACGTTGAGGTTTATCATTTATCAAAGCAGCATATTCAAACTCACCATTAAGTTTGCCAATATTTGCCTTGCCATACTTAGTGATTTTGAGTCCGCTTTTGCTTATATTACTATTAAAGCGCAATCCCCAAGGGCGTTTTTTGTCCATCTTAAAACTCATAGCATAACTAAAACTCCCCGCAACTTGCATACCTTTGAAGTTGTTGAAGAGTCCTTCGGGCAACGAGCTTATAAAATCTTGCGCTTTCATGTTGGGGATTTTCAGTTTTAATGTGTAAACCTTGCTATTGGTTTTTTCGAATTTTAAATACGGTTCGAATTTTATTTTATTAACTTCTGCAACAGAACCTTCATCTAAAGCCATAAAATTTTCACCAAAAAGGAATTTATAATCCATTTTTAAATTCTCAAACAGGACTTCTGTTTTAGAAATTTTTGAATGTTTTACGGCAAGATTTACGATTGATGTATATCCGTCAATGTGTAGCTCATTCCCGCTCATTTCAACATCTTCAACATTGACTCTTATGGAATCGAAACTTGATTTTAAGCCATATTTTTGGGCTACAAAAGGTACGATTAGTTTGGTTTTATCACTATTTGCCAATTGCACATCGACTTCTTTGTTGCGCGGATCGGCAGTACCATAAATGCGAAGGTTTTGCGTAAAATCTTTCGATTTAATTTGAACAATTGTTTCTAAATCCTCATCTTCAAGAAGGAGTTTGTCGGTATATAAAGTGGATATAATTCCGTTGTCGCTATATACAAATTCGAAGTCTTGAAGGTCTAAATCCGTTGGGACAAAATTGGAGATTTTGTCTATAATTCGATAGGCTAATTCGGCGTAATTATTTTTAGAATTGGTAATTGCGTCTTTTGATTTTTTTGCAAAAAAAACGGCGTAGTTAGAAGTATCGCCTGTTTTCATCAAATGAATATATCCTTTTTTGGCATCCAAACTACCAAGTTGTATATCGCCTTTGAGCAAACCCATTAGGTTTATGCTTGTTTTTATACTTTGAAATTTGGCTAGCGTATCGCCATTTTTTGGAACTAATGAAACTTCTGAAAGTGCTACTGCCGATAGTCCGTCGAACTTAGCATCTTTGATGTTTATAGTGCATTCGTATTCGGTAACGAGTTTTGTAGAGACTTTTTCGATCACTTTTCGCAAAATATCTTCTCTAAAATAATAAAATATAACAACCAAAATTGTTAACGTAACGGTTGTAATTTTTAGAACAAGAAAAAAATTTTGTTTGGTGGTTCTCATTTTTAGTAAATAAAGCTATTAGCCCTTAGGCTTAAATCTATTAATTATTGAAACTAAAATTGCTAAATAAACAACAACAATAATTGAAGTAATCCATGCATTAGAAAACTTAAAAAACCAAAGAAAAGGAATTGAGAAAAAAATTAATCCCGTTATAAAAGTGAATAACCCCTCAGGTTTTTCATTTAATTTTAACAGTTCCAAAATATAGTTTTTTATCAAAACAAGTAAATTGATTAATAAAACACTAATAATTATTTTTCTCTTTAATGTAGCTATAATATCATATTGAAAAATCCAAGGTGAAATAATAAAAATAAAAAATAATAAGTAATAAATAAAGTTAATAAAAATTTTTATGCCTCTTTTCCTTTCAGAATAACTTAATACCTGCTCAATATAAGTTAGATTTATATTTAAAATTTTTTCGTTAAAAATTGTCATTATATCTCCAGGAATATATTTTTTAAAAACTTTTTTATGAAATAGTACTTTATGGGATTCATAAATGTTCTCATTTAACTCTATTGATTTTTCAATATCCTCTGTTTTATCATTATCAATACTAATAAATTTAAAAGTGTTTTTTAATACTATACAGTCTAATTTATTAGTTACTGGGTCAATATAATAATCTTGAACATAACCACTAAAAAGTTCTTGCTTATTGTTATATTCTACTAGTACATCTGCATTTGTATACAAATACTTGTTCTTAGAATGTTCGGCTCCATTTATTTTACTCGATTTAATTAAATAATGCCAATAGTTTTTAAACTTAAATGCTGATGTGTAGGTATCAATGCTACTAATTCTTATAAACTTAAAACAGATATAGCCTAATAAGCAAGAAATAAAGTATAATATTAATATTAAATATAAAAAATTTTGATTGTCCGTTTGTTGTCATAACCCTGTAATCCCCGCTATTACTAGCCTATCGAATAATTTTTCTTCAAAATATCTTCTATTTAACTTGTAAACGAACTCATTCAGGTATAATTGAAGATATTTTCCTTTTATTTT
>JANOPO010000091.1:0-3799 GCA_031422015.1 Flavobacterium sp.
GCAAGCCACGAGACGTTAGCAGAAACCCGTGAGCGACACGAAACGCATAAAAAAACACAATAAAAATCAAAATTTTTCGTATATTTGAATAATGAAAAGTGCTTTCAAAATATTTATTTTATTTTATTACTCATTAGGAACTTTATTTTTACCTCTGGGCGACTTTTCAACGTTACAAGATATTCCTAAAATGTATCAAAGTTGTAAAGAACACGAACATCACGATATGACACCTATCGATTTTATAACAGACCATTTAATAAATATTGATGGAATGTTTGACAAACACGAAAATGATGACGAACAAAAACCACACAAAGATTTTCATTTTACTCATAGACATTCAATAACTATTTACTTTCAAGAATTCAGAAATTTTGAATTTAAAAAACCTAATTTTTTTGTAAAAAACGCTACCACAAATTCAAATTACAAAAAATCAATTTACATTTTCAATATTAATCATTTCATTTTCCGACCGCCAATAGTTGCTTAATTTATCGATTAAATTCCTTTTAAATAAAGGAAAATTTAACATTTATAAATTAAACAAATAAACAATGAAAAGATTTTTTTCTTTAAGTTGGCTTTATAATAAAGTCAACAAATTTGCTTTTACAATAAACTTAAAAAGCAGATATTCCTTATTACTTTCTTTCGTAATTTGGTTTCTTACTATCTCTCAAATCGTAAGAATTATTTTTCTAATATGGCAATACGACGAAGTTTCGTTTAATATTTTTACCGTTTTAGGAACAGTATTAACCGGATTGTTTTTCGATATTGGCACAATCAGTTTTATAACATTTCCAGCCATAATTTATTATTTCATTTTTCCAAACAAGTGGATTGGCTCGTGGGTTGACAAAACCTTTATATGGTTTTTTACAACATTAGTAACCTTTGTATTAGTGTTTACCTTTTTTGCCGAAATTACTTTTTGGGACGAATTTAAAACCCGATTTAATTTCATTGCAGTAGATTATTTGATTTACACACACGAAGTTGTAAAAAATATTCAAGAATCATATCCAATACCATTATTAATAATTGGAGTTTCGGCTATTGTTTTTTTGGTGTTATTTCTGTTTTACAAAAAAAATGCTTTCAAAAACACATTTTCACAAACAACAACTTTTAAAGAAAAAAGTGTTGTGTTAGGAATTGGTTTAGCTTCTTGTTTGTTTTTCACAACATTTATAACAAACAATCAAGCTGAATGGTCTTCTAACCGTTACAATGCCGAAATTTCAAAATCAGGAATTTATTCGTTCTTTTCTGCTTTCAGAAATAACCAAATGGTATATAATGAGTTTTATACATCAGTAAGTGAAAAAGATGCTTTCAATAGTATTAGAAATAAATTAACCGAAAATAACAGTACATTTCAATCTAATAACTTATCCGTTCACAGAACAATTTCTGATACTACAAACACACCTCCAAGTAAAAAAAATGTAGTCTTTATTTTGGTCGAAAGTTTCAGTGCAAGTTTTATGAAAGAGTTTGGCAACCAGCAAAACATAACACCATTTTTAGATAGTTTAGCACAAAAAAGTGTTTTTTTCGACAATTTGTATGCCACAGGAACACGAACCGTTCGTGGTATGGAAGCAATGACACTTTGCATTCCACCAACACCAGGTCAAAGTATCGTGAAACGCCCAGAAAATCAAAACTTATTTACCGTATCAAATGTATTCAAATCCAAAGGATATAACTCAAACTTCTATTATGGTGGCGATGGGTATTTTGATAATATGAATGCTTATTTTGGTGGAAACGGATTTACAATTTATGATCGTGGTCGTGGAAGTGTCTTGAGTGATAAAATTAAAACAATTCGAAATAATATTAACGACAACGAAGTAACTTTTGAAAACGCTTGGGGAATTTGCGACGAAGATATTTTTTCTAAAATGCTAAATGTTTCTGATGAACATTACAAAAACCAAAAACCTTTTTTCAATTTTGTAATGACAACTTCCAACCATCGACCTTTTACATACCCAAATAATACAATAGATATTCCGTCAGGTACAGGTCGTGAAGGTGCTGTAAAATATACCGATTATGCTATTAAAAAAATGTTTCAAAAAGCAAAAAACAAACCTTGGTTTAAAAATACAGTTTTCATAATTATTGCCGACCATTGTGCAAGCAGTGCTGGTAAAGACGAAATAGATGTAGACAATTATCATATTCCTGCTTTTATAGTCAATTTTCCACAACAAATGAACCAAAAAGTAAAAAAACAATGTTCGCAAATAGATGTTTTTCCAACCTTTTTTTCTATGATGAACTGGACTTATGAAAGTAATTTCTTTGGTAAAAACGTATTCAACACAAACTTCGAAGAACGAGCATTACTTGGAACATACAGAAAATTAGTATTGATGAAAAAAGAAAAAGTAATGATACTATCTGACCAAAAAAAGCAAGCATTTTACTCTTGGAATAAAACAGATAATAGTTTAAAGCCATTGCCAATGGATAAAACTTTTCTTAACGAAACTATTTCTTGGTATCAAACAGCCGATTATTTATTCACAAATAAATTACTTAAATAGTGTTATCCATAAAAACTTTAGTAAGTTCAAATTATGTGATAAGTTTTACTTCTCAACTTAAAATAGCTAACTATTTTTTTTGAAATAAATTACTTATTTTTGAAATCTATAATTAATTAAAAAACTTAAAATATGGCATCAGTATCAGAAACAGGACACGCAAAAAACGTGGCAAACTTACAAGATTTAATTTCATTCGTAACAGGCTACGGAGCAACCTACAACCCAACGAAAAATGCGTTAAAGTTACCACAACTTAACGCATTAGCAACAGCATCGCAAGCAAGTCTTGCAGATGTTGTTACTAAAAATACCGCATATAATAATAAAGTAAATGAGCGTGTTGTTGCTTTCAGCAACCTAAAAGCATTATCAACAAGATTAATCAACGCATTGCAAACTACCGATGCCACAACCCAAAAAGTTGCCGATGCAAAAGCATTCAACAAAAAATTACAAGGCGTTCGTGCAAAAGCAGTAACAACGCCACCAGACCCGAACGCACCAGCACCAAACACAATTTCTACAAGTCAGCAATCATACGACCAACAAATTCAGCATTTAGCGGGAATTATTTCGGTTTTACAAACAGAACCGAGTTATGCACCAAACGAAAACGATTTAAAAATTGTTACGCTTACGGCTAAACAAACTGACCTAACCGCCAAAAATAATGCAGTTGCAACAGCATATACCAACGTAAGTAATTCAAGAATTGCACGAGATACCAATTTATATGCAACAACCACAGGACTTTTTGACATCGCCACCGAAGTAAAGAAATACGTTAAATCAGTTTACGGCTCAACAAGTCCACAATTTGCACAAATAAAAGGCATAGAATTTACCAAGAAAAAGAAATAGCAAAACCAAAAATATAAATATGACAAGCCGAAACATAAATACACCAAGCCGATTTATATATATTGCTATCGCAATTATATATATCTGCTTCGCAGTTATATATATGCGTTCCGCATTTATATTTATGCTTGTCGCATTTATATTTATTGCAATACGATTTACATTTATACCAGTCCGATTTACATTTATGCCTACCTGATTTATATTTATGCCAATCCAATTTACATATATACCAATCCGAAACGTAAAAGAACAAAGCCGAGTAGTAAAATCAAACCCAACGACAAATTCGGGCATCTGCTAACAGCGGTTTGGCGCAATTGGGGTTTTAGGCAAACTTTAAAATTTGTTTTGTACTTGGAAGT
>JANOPO010000092.1:0-1952 GCA_031422015.1 Flavobacterium sp.
AAAATAAAAAACATAATTGCTGCAATGCAGTTGAATTAATAATGGACGAAAATTTAAAAAAAATATTTCCTTTTGTAAAGCCTTATAAATTTCATGTGGTTTGGAATGTTATTTACAATATTCTGTACGCATTGTTTAGCAGCATTTCATTTATTACCTTAATTCCAATGTTACAGGTATTATTTGACAAAGCGGAAAAAGTAACTACAAAACCTGTTTACGAGTCCATATGGAAAATTACAAAATATGGAAAAGACTATTTGTACTACAATATGACTTTATTATCAGATAAGGAAGGACCTCAATATTCTTTACTACTTGTTGTAGGATTGGTAATTTCTACTTTTTTATTCAAAAATTTATTCAATTACTTAGCTTCCAATCACTTAATGCATTTAAAAAATGGAGTATTAAAAGATTTGAGGAACAAAATGTACAACAAAATTATCGATTTACCTGTTTCGTACTATTCTGAAAAAAGAAAAGGCGATATTATGGCTCGAATGCTTGGTGATGTTAATGAAGTACAGAATTCGTTTTTCTCTATATTGGAATTAATTGTAAAAGAACCTATGACAATTATTTTCGCTATTGCTTTAATGTTGGCTATCAGTTTTAAATTAACATTTTTTGTTTTTATTTTTATTCCTGTTTCTGGATTTATCATATCACGAATTGGCAAATCGTTAAAGTCAAAATCCGAACGAATTCAATACGAAAGTGGTTTTTTAATTTCTATTGTAGAAGAAAGTTTGTCTGGTTTAAAAGTGGTAAAAAGTTACAATGCCGAAAACAGTTTTAAACAAAAATTCAATAATTCAGTACTTCGTTTGTTAAATTTATCCAACAGTATCGGACGAAAAAATAATTTAGCTTCACCAATGAGTGAGTTTATGGGAATTATAGTTATAGCTATTTTACTTTGGTATGGTGGAAATATGGTACTAGCAGAAAAACTTTCCAATGGAGAAGATGCATTAGATGGCGCTAAATTTCTAGCATATATGGGTTTAGCATACAACATTTTAACACCAGCAAAAGCAATCTCTAAAGCATCTTACAATGTAAAAAGTGGTTTAGCAGCAGCCAAACGTGTATTTGAAGTTTTGGAAGTAAAAAATACTATTACAGATAAATCAAATGCGATTGTTAAAGAATCATTTGACACCAATATCACTATAGAAAACATTAATTTTAGATATGAAGAAGAAAATGTGTTGAAAAACTTTTCGCTCGAAATTCCGAAAGGAAAAACAATAGCACTTGTTGGTCAATCGGGAAGTGGAAAAAGTACCATTGCCAATTTATTGACTCGTTTTTACGATGTAAATGAAGGAACTATTAAAATTGATGGATTAGACATTAAAGACATCACAATGAACTCATTAAGAAATTTATTGGGTTTAGTTACCCAAGATTCTATTTTGTTCAATGATACTATTAAAAATAATATCCTTATCGGAAAAGAAAATGCAACCGATGATGAAATTATTGAAGCCTTAAAAGTAGCCAACGCTTATGAATTTGTAAAAGATTTGCCAAACGGAATTAATACCAATATTGGCGATGCTGGTGGAAAACTTTCTGGTGGACAAAAACAACGTTTGAATATTGCACGTGCCGTTTTAAAAAATCCACCAATTATGATTTTAGACGAAGCGACTTCGGCTTTGGATACCGAAAGTGAAAAATTTGTTCAAGTAGCTTTAGAAAACATGATGCAAAACCGAACGTCAATTGTTATTGCACACCGATTATCAACCATTCAAAAAGCAGATAAAATTGTGGTTATGCAAAAGGGTGAAATTGTAGAACAAGGCACTCACGATGAATTGTTAGCCAAAAACGGAACGTATTCTAAGTTAGTACTGATGCAAAGCTTTGAATCTTAAAAAAATTTAATTATGAAAAGAGAATATTTCGGAATGTTATTTATGTCTGTAGTTTTAGCC
>JANOPO010000093.1:0-54628 GCA_031422015.1 Flavobacterium sp.
CAGAGGACTAATACGCAAGATAAGTATGTCTTAGTGAGTGATATAGTTCACCTCTGCTTTCCTTTAATAAATTTAATCAATTCTATCTAAAAATATCATCTTATTTTTATAATATTATACTCAATACAAAGTAAAGGTGAGTGATAGAAGCGGAAATCCTTTTGGGTTTTTGCCTGAGCTAGCGAAGTGCAAAAAACCCAAAAGATTGTAGCGAATAGCACGACCTCTGGAGCTTGCGGAAGTAGGTCACGTCCAAAATATTATTCTTGAAGAAAATTCAAAAATTTTAATCCAATTACGATTACATCGCCACGATATCCGTTTTGATAGGCTCGAAAATAATCCAATCGAAGCATTTTGAACTTTCCAAACCCTAGGTTGTCCAGCCCAATACTAAACTCATGGTAAGGGCTTCTTTTGGGTACTGCCAGGTTGTGATAACCAAAAATTATATTGGTTTTAAGCTTGTTTAGTAGCGGAATTTTGTTTGCTATAAATCCTTTGTCGTCGTGCTCGGCATGAAACTCTATATAGCTATTGTTGGTGCTGGCCGTATAATAGGGTAAAAGGTTGAAAGTGTTTGTGTAGCGAATTGCCGCTGCGACATTACCTTCGTTGCCATCAAAATGTTTATAATCTACAAACGAAATGTTTTTGGCATTCAAGAATTTTCCTATTTTGAAATTGGTATATAGTTCGCCTTTGTTGCCTAAGGCCAAATTATACAGAATTTGCGCAGATAGTTTCTCGAAATTATATTTTTTTTCGGTTCCGCCTAAGGCTTTCTGTAATCCGAGGATAAGACTTGGGAATTTTTTGTTGCGGATATTAAATTTTCCGTCGGGACGCAACCAATATTCTTGACCAAAATTAATTTGCGCAGTAAATGAAACTTTTACTAGATTGTGTTTTTCGATCGCTGGACTTGTATTGTCTAATGGTAATAAAGGATTGTTGGATCTAAAGATTTTATTTTTCTCGAAAAAAGAATAATCGGTAGTGTTGAACAAAGGTTTTCGTTCGGAATAATCAATTTTGCCGATCAAAGTAAGACCGTTTAGTACTTCTTGAGTACAACTAGCTTCGGCAAAATTACGTTCGTAGAGCTTAATAAAATTTTCTTTTATAAATAAGGTACTTAGTGAATTGAAGATCGTTCCGGTTGGTGTTTCGTCATTAAATTGTGCAGCGCTACCGCCAGCTAAAACTTTAATTTGGCTTTGGTTTTGATTGTTGAATTTATTGAAATAACCAATGGTTCCTCTGAGTTTTTTTTCAGAAAGTCCAAAGTCAATATTGGTACTTATTCTGGAAAATGTTCGTTTTTCTTCATTTGTTTTTACTAACGATAAACCCGTTGATAGTCTCCAGCCTTGTACTGTATTATAATTAATTCCTTTAATAAAGCCGTCATAATTGAAATATCTTTTCTCAAAAGTGTTGTTGTTTGAGTAGCCCATTAGGATATCGTCAAACCCAAACTTGTTATGTTTAGCATCTATAGAATCGAGATATTTTTGAGATTTCTTCTTGGTTTGCAGAATTTCTTTTTTGAGATAATCGGAGCTTTCTTCAATGGTTAATGGAACAGGACGAATTTTATTCCAAAAATCGTCGTCTTTTTTATTGGCATTTTGTTCAAATTTTAAAATTTCTCTTGTGAAGGTCTTCTTTTCGAACGAAGATGGAAATTCAAAATTATTATAGACATAAGTAAAACGTCCGTTGGCTTTGAGCGTAAAAATCCCAAAAACAAAATCGATAGTTTGGGTATTTTTTATCCAAGTCGTATTCTCAGAATTATAATTGAAACTTTGTTTAATAGTTAAATTATCTAAAGCTGGCGAATCGACTTGGCTTCCTTTTATGGATAAATCGACTGCATAAATGGCCCAAGAATCTTCTACTATATATAAGTAGCCTTCAAATGCTGGTTCTGCTGCACGTTTGGGCGTAACTTTTATTTTGTTAATTTGCCTTTTGTTATCATCATAAAAAGTACCTTCGAGTTTGTATTTGTAATAATTGAAAGCATTAGCTGCAATGGGCGAAATCATGTTTTTGTTAAACGGAATATAGTTTTCGTAAAAATCATAATTGACAGATGCCGCATTGTTGAAGCTAAAACCATTGTCTTTGCCACTCACTTTTGATGCAATAATTATTTCTTTGAGTTTGTCTGGTTTTTGGAACGTAATTTTAGAAACTGTTTCAGACAAATAAATAATTCCTGATCGAGTTGAATCTAAAATTTCGTCAAAGGCATCAAACTTTTGACCTAAGATTTTTTTTGGCGCCTCTTTAATTCTAATAATTCCTCGCGAATAAAAACCGGAAGTAAAACGATTTGTCTTTTCAGAATTTTCTTTCTTACTAGATATAGCATTTTTTATGATTCCGTTTGCAAGATCATTTTTTGAAGAGATCAAAACTTCTTTCAATTCTATATTTTCTTCTTCAAGTTGTACATCAAGTTTTTGATCTTTGATTTCGAAATCGACAATTTGTTTTTTGGTTTTATAACCTAGATATTGAAAATTAACTACATTTTTAGTTGGTGTTTTCGATTTCAAGATATAATTGCCTTGCTCATTGGTTGTAGTACTTATATAGGTATTTGAAATTAATATAGAAACAAAAGCTAAGGCGTTTCCTTTTGTGTCGGTTACTGTGCCTGCAAGTTGGGCGAAAGTTATTTTAGAAAATAGAAGCAGCAGCAGTACTAGGTTTTTTTTCATGGCTTAAAAATAGGAATTGTTTTTTTGATTTTACAAAAAAGCTTGAACTGCCAGGCGATAACTGTCTAATCCAAAACCAACAATAACACCTTTTGCGTTGGCCGAAATATACGAATGATGTCTAAAATTTTCTCTTGCAAATGTATTTGAAATGTGAACCTCAATTACTGGCGTTGTTACTGCCTTTACAGCATCGCTTATACCTATTGATGTATGTGTGTATGCCGCGGCATTTAGAATTATTCCGTCATAAGTAAAGCCTGTTTCTTGAAGTTTGTCAATAAGTTCGCCTTCAATATTGCTTTGAAAATAAGAAAGTGCTATAGTAGGATAATCATTTTTCAGCTTTTCAAAATAGGTTTCGAATGTTTGATTGCCGTATACTTCGGGTTCTCGTTTGCCAAGTAAGTTGAGGTTGGGTCCGTTAATTATTATTAGTTTCATTAATTTTTTGTTTTTTGTAAAAATATATAAAAACAATTAAAATGCTTGAAGATAGTATTTTAATTTTAAATTGTTAATAACTTTGTTAACAACCCTATTTTTTTTGTTTATAAGTTAAAAAAAATACTATAAATTTGCATTATAACTTTAAAATTAAACAAAATGAAAAAAATTATTTTTGCAGCAGCAGCTGTATTTGCATTTGGAATTTCGAATGCACAAATGAAAAAAGGTGATTTGATGTTAGAGGCAAACACTGGGTTTGGTGCTAGCGTAGGTTCTACTGCTTTTGGTTTTACCTCGGGTGATGGATTTTCTGCTTACAATATTGGTCTTGAAGGAGGCTATTTTGTAATGGATGATTTAGCGCTAAAAGTTGGTTTAGGTTATGGTGGTGAAAAGCAGGACGGGAGCGAAGCTACTTCAGTTTTAGGATATAAAATTGGTGCCAAGTATTATATTTTGAGCATGATTCCAGTTGAGGTTTCTTACAACGGTATTAGCGTAAAAGATGCAGATAAAAATCCATCTTTTGTTGGTTTGCAAGCAGGTTACGCCATCATGTTGAATGATAATGTAAGCTTAGAACCTGGTATTCGCTATAACAATACTTTGGATGACAAAATCGCTAAAAGCTTTTTACAGTTTAACGTTGGGTTTGCTTTGCATTTCTAATAAAATATAAAATCTCTTAAAACCTCTCACCAAAATGAGAGGTTTTTTTATGCTCGAAAATAAGAATTATTTAATAAATTGATCTAAAAACACCACAATATTATCAAATAATTAATATAATTACAAATTTATTATTAATTATAACTATTTTTTTTTATTTCTAAAAAATAGAATGTAGATTTGCACTTTCAAAACAAAAAAAAATTAAACATGAAAAAATTATTTATTTCAATTCTTGCAGTTGTTACTTTTGGTGCTAATGCACAAGATGTAAATTTCAAATCGAAACGTGGTGAAAACATGTTACCAGAAAAAGGTGATTGGGCTTTAGGTTTCAGCACTGATGGTATTTTTGAGTATTTAGGAAATGCTTTCAATGGTGATACAAACAATAATGCACCTACAGTAGGCTTTTCAAACACTGTTGACAATGGTTTCAACGGTCGTTTTGTTGGTAAATATTTCACAAGCGATAAATCGGCTTACAGAGTTGTTTTTAATTTGGCAACTGTGGGTACAGGTTCTGAATTTTCTAGTACTTCTGCTGACAATACTGTTGTGCTAACTCCAGGAGTTCCTGCTCCAAATGTTGTAATTACTGATATTTTAAAACAAGATATAACTAATTCTTCAACTGAATTTTCTATTGGAGTTGGTAAAGAATGGAGACGTGGAAAAACACGTTTGCAAGGTTTTTATGGTGCTGATATTCTTCTTTTCTTTTCAAGCGCATCTGCAACATCAGATCGTACAGAGGAAACTCAGGTTAATATCATAACTCCAGCGCAGGCTATAACAGACATTGAAAGAACTGAGCGTGACGTTAAATTTGGTTCAGGTTTTGGCGTAGGAGCAGAGGCGTTTATTGGTGCGGAATATTTCTTGTTTCCAAAGATTGCAATTGGCGCACAATATACTTATGGCGCTAGATACATTTCTCAAAGAGAAGGAAAACAAACTGATGTTGTAACTGAATCAACTAATGACACGTTGGCCACTCCAGTTTTTGAATCAACTGTTGAAACTAGTGTTATAAAAACTCCAAGCACATACACCAGAGGTTTAACAGGTGTTGGAATTGTATCAATCAACTTAACATTGCATTTCTAGTCAAAAAATAAAATTTCTAAAAACCTCTCCTGAAAATTAGAGGTTTTTTTATGCTCAAAAATTCCGTTTCTTTGTACTATGAACTGGAAATCTTATATTAAAAGCTATCAATCTTATCTAAAGCTCGAACGTGGTTTGAGCAAAAACACTATTGAGAATTATAGCTTTGATATCGACAGACTTTGTAGTTTTTTAGAAAACAATTCCATTGATACTTCTCCAGTAAAAATATCTGAAGAAACGATTCAGCAATTTATTTATTCGGTTGCACAAGAGGTAAATGCAAGAAGCCAAGCTAGAATTATTTCGGGTCTAAAAAGTTTTTTTTCGTATTTGGTTTTTGAAGATTACCGACAAGATTCTCCAATGGAGCTTATAGAAACTCCGAAAACAGGTCGTAAACTTCCCGATACATTATCCGTAAAAGATATTGATACACTTATTGCAGCTATCGATTTGTCAACAAATGAAGGCGAACGGAATCGTGCCATGCTCGAAACGCTATATGGTTGCGGGCTTCGAGTTTCAGAATTGGTGACGCTCAAAATATCAGATTTGTTTTTTGAAGAAGGTTTTGTAAAAATTACCGGAAAGGGCAACAAACAACGATTTGTTCCAATTGGAGATTTTACTCAAAAATATATTGACATTTATAAATCGACAATACGAACGCATCTCACTATTCAAAAAGGCCATGATGATACGTTATTTTTAAACCGTCGTGGAAAACAATTGACACGCGCCATGATTTTTACAATTATCAAAGATTTATCAGTAAAAATTAGTTTGAATAAAACAATAAGTCCACATACATTCCGACATTCGTTTGCCACACATTTATTACAAAATGGCGCCGATTTGCGTTCCATACAATTAATGTTGGGTCACGAATCAATTACTACCACCGAGATTTACGTGCATCTTGATCGAAAGTATTTAACGCAAGTAATGAACACTTTTCATCCACGTAAATAGTTTAAGTTGCAGTTTTCAGAAAGCAGCAATTAGAAATTTATTTTTTAGTTTTTAAAAGTGATTCCTGTGTATATAGTTGTTAATGGTAAAGAGATACTAACCGTTTCGATTGTAAAAGTTGCTTCTAATGATTTATATTCTGTTAGTTGCCAACTATTATCTGCATTTCGGATAAATTTTTCCACCATAATACTATCAGAATCAATGAGTATGTATTCTTTTAATGATTCGATTTCACGATATAATGTAAATTTTCCTCCTTTGTCATAATTTCTTGTCGAGTCGGAAAGAATTTCGATGATTATTGATGGATTTGTTATGGTGTCAAATTTATCATCAGTAGTATCTATTTCGCCGCAAATAATACTAATATCCGGATAAGTATATAATGTTGTTTTCGGAATATGTACTCGAAGGTCACTACCAAATGGCTCGCACCCTTTTCCCTTGAGTTTTGTTCCTAAATCAACTAGTGTATTTGTTGCAATTTTATTATGCTTTATTGATGCACCACTCATTGCAAAAACTTCACCTCTAAAATATTCGTGTTTATCTAATGCCAAACGTTCGGCATCCAAATATTCTTGTTGTGTACAATATTTTAATTCAGCTGCTCCCATTGATTCGTATTTTTAAACAAAGTTATGTATTAAAATCAAACTACAATAAAAAAATTCCAAATTCTAATACTACATTGGAATTTGGAATTTTATGGTTTCTTCTTATTGAGAAGACTAGGATGTGAATTTATTTTGCAATATTGACGGCTCTTGTTTCTCTAATAACAGTAACTTTAACTTGTCCGGGATACGTCATTTCGGTTTGAATTTTTTGAGAAATTTCAAACGATAGGCTAGAGGCATTATCGTCTGATACTTTTTCACTTTCGACAATCACGCGCAACTCGCGTCCTGCTTGAATCGCATAAGCACTTTTCACGCCAGTAAATCCGTAGGCAACTTCTTCAAGATCTTTCAAACGTTGAATGTACGAATCCAAAACTTGACGTCTTGCGCCTGGTCGTGCACCAGAAATAGCATCGCAAACCTGTATAATTGGCGATAGTAATGATTTCATTTCAATTTCGTCGTGATGTGCACCAATAGCATTGCAAACTTCTTCTTTTTCGCCATATTTTTCAGCCCATTGCATTCCTAAAAGTGCGTGTGGCAAATCGCTTTCGGCATCTGGCACTTTTCCAATATCGTGCAGTAAACCAGCACGTTTGGCTAATTTTACATTCAATCCAAGTTCGGCTGCCATAATTCCGCAAAGTTTCGAAACTTCGCGAGAGTGTTGCAATAAATTTTGTCCGTACGACGACCGGTATTTCATACGTCCAACGATCTTAATTAATTCTGGATGCAATCCGTGAATTCCTAAATCAATAACAGTACGTTTTCCAATTTCGATAATTTCGTCGTCAATTTGTTTTGTAGTCTTAGCAACAACTTCCTCGATTCGAGCTGGATGTATTCTTCCATCAGTTACTAGTTTATGTAATGACAAACGTGCAATTTCTCTTCGCACTGGATCAAAGCAAGATAGGATTATTGCTTCTGGCGTATCGTCTACAATAATTTCCACGCCGGTTGCAGCTTCGATCGCACGGATATTACGACCTTCACGACCAATAATTCGTCCTTTTACATCGTCTGATTCAATATTGAAAACAGAGACACAATTTTCAACTGCTTCTTCCGTTCCAACTCGTTGTATTGTATTAATAATAATTTTTTTAGCTTCTTGTTGTGCCGTAAGTTTGGCTTCTTCCATTGTGTCTTGAATGTGCGACATGGCTTGGGTTTTAGCTTCGGCTTTTAAACCTTCAATAAGTTGATTTTTTGCATCTTCAACCGATAATCCAGAAATTACCTCTAATTGGTTGAGTTGGCTTTTATGCATTTTTTCAACTTCTTGGTATTTACGATCTAGCACTTCCGTTTTGGAAGTATATTCAAGTGTTTTTGCTTCATAATCATCGTTAACTTTTTTGGCTTTTGCCAATTCGTTGGATATTAGTGATTCTTTGTCACGGACACGTTTTTCAACCTCGGCCATTTTTTTATCTCGACCTAAAATGACTTGTTCATGCTCTGCTTTAAGCTCGATAAATTTTTCTTTAGCTTGCAGCATTTTATCTTTTTTGATATTTTCTGCATCAAGATTGGCATCTTTTAGGATAATTCCAGCTTCCTTTTTTGCATTTTTGACAAGAGCCGAAACGCTGTTTTTTTCTATATATTTTGCGATTCCAAATCCGCCACCAATACCCGCTATTCCTGAAATAATTATTGTTAAAATGTCCATATTTTTGTTAAAGTTTGTATATAAAAAAGCCTACATTAGGGTATTGTATAAACTCGAGAAGACAAGTTTTGAGCTAACTCAATGTTCAAGCTTCCAAACTAAATTGGCTTGCTATAGTATTGATGATTTGCTCATTCTAAATTGTTAGTGTTGAGTTTACCAAATTAAAACTAATGTAGGCAGTATCTTAGTTATTTTAAGAACGTGTTTTATTTATCGAGATAATTGATTAACATATCGTTAATCTTTTTTAATCTATCTATGGTTTCTGTTCCATCGATCGAATTTGTAATTTGTTTTTGTTCTACTTGAGAAGCAAATTGTAGGGCACACATGGCCAGAACATCTTGTTTGTCTCGAACAGCATAATTTTCTTCAAATTGCTTAATCATAATATCAATTTTTTTTGAAGCACTACGCAGTCCTTCTTCTTGCGATAAAGCCACTGTTAAAGGATATACTCTATCTGCTATTGATATTTTAATTTTAAGCTTATCGTCCATATTTTTAATCTGCAAGTTGCGCTATGCAGTAATCAATTTCACGAATTAATGAATTTATTTTAAGCTTGGTATCTCGTTTGTTTTCTTCACTGCCAAGTAATGACTTTGCCATTTTGAGTATTTGGTTTTGTTTTTGCAAAACTTCGATTTCATCCGATTTATTATTTATAATTGCGGATGCTTCGCTTAATTCTGTGTCTAAATTAGAAATTTTTTGTTCCAAAAAAACCGTTTTTTGTATTAGTTTTTTAAAACTTTCCTCAAGAGTATCAATAATTTCAGCAACTTCACTCATATATTTTAAAAGCTATTAACTTATCTCAACAAAGTTACTATTCCTAATGAATTAAAACCAATATTTTGTAAAAATTTTTATTTTAAAATCAAGGTTTATGATAAGTTGTTTAATTTCAATAAGTTAAGTAATATCTAAATTGTGATAAAATTATTTCTTTTTTGCTATTTTTGCTGAAATTATTTTCATGAGATTTATTTTTTATTTTTTGGCATTTACAAATTTTATATTTGCACAAAATATCCATCCCACAGATTATTTTAGATCACCATTAGATATTCCGATGCAATTATCAGGAAATTTTGGAGAATTACGTCCTAATCATTTTCATGCAGGCTTTGATTTAAAAACTAATAAGGTGGAAGGTTTAAATATTTATGCTATAGCCGATGGATATATTTCTCGCATAAAAATCTCAGTTTATGGCTACGGCAAAGCTATTTATATCACGCATCCAAATGGGTATGTCTCTGTGTATGGACATCTACAAAAAGCGGTTGGATCAATTCAAAATGCCATAATCGATGAGCAAAATAAAATCAAAGAATATGAAGTGGAGTTTTTCCCGAAACCTACTGATTTGCCCGTAAAAAAAGGCGATGTTATTGCTTTATCTGGCAATACAGGCGGTTCTGAAGGACCACATTTGCATTTTGAAATTCGCAACTCGTTTACTGAAAAAGTGATTAATCCGATGTATTTTGGATATAAATTTAAAGATACAAAAGCGCCAACGGTTACTAGTTTATTGGCCTATCCTTTAGATGATAATGCAGTAGTAAATGAGTCACGGAGACCTGTTGTTTTAGGTTTGGCTTTGCAAAAAGACGGCACCTACTTGTCTGACAAAGTTTTTGCGAACGGCAAAATTGGTTTTGGCGTTAGCTCACATGATACGGATGATGTTTCCTTCAACGGCAATGGTGTCTTTAGAACACAATTATTATCAAACGGAAAATTAGTTTTTGGTTACCAATTTGACGAAATGGATTTTGAAGAAGCACGATCCATCAATGCATTTGTAGATTATCCGCGCTACAAATTGTCAAAACAACGCGTTCAGAAACTGTTTATGAAATATCCGTATACTTGGAGCAATGTCCAACAAAATGAGGAAAACGGTATTTATTCGATTGGCGATAATTTTTTACAATCGCAACTTTTGGAAGTCGCCGATTTCAATAATAACAAAACCATTATTAGTATTCCCATCGAATATTCTGGCAAACCATCTCGCATAATATCTGACATAAAGCAAACTAAATATTATATAAAATCAAAAAATGACACCAGTTTTGAAAAAGAAAACGGTTCCGTGTTTTTTCCAGCAGGTACTTTTTATGATGATTTTTTTATGAATTTTGATGTCAAAAATAATTCTGTTTTTGTACACGATGATACGGTTGGAGTTCGATCTAATTTTACGATTGCCATTGAAGATAAAACAACCACTGCCGACGAAAAGAAAAAAATGTTTATCGCGTTAGTGCAAGAAAAAAAGTTGCAATATATTTCGACAAAATTAGTTGGCAATGTGTTTTCATGCCGTACGAAAAGTTTGGGGCAATTTGTGTTAGCAAAAGATATTATAAAACCTAAAATCAACATTACTAAAGGCGTCCAGTCAAAACTTAGTACTGCAAAAGCCATCGATTTGTACATTAGTGATGATTTATCAGGAATCAATTCGTATAACGCAACCTTAAACGGAAAATGGGTTTTGTTTGAATACGAACCTAAACTTAAAAAAATAACATACGTTTTTGATCATAATGCCGTTATTGACGGTGAAAATATATTAAAAGTTTCTGTTTCTGATAATGTTGGAAATTCGACTAACTTTGAAACAAAATTTTTACGAAAAAAGTAAGCCCATTGAAAGTATCTATTTCTAATTTCCTAATTCTTTTCCTATTTTGCAGCGGCATCATGTTTGCCCAAACAGCTAGAGTAAAAGGAATAATTCTTGACGAAAACAGTAAATCTGTAGACGATGTAAATATCAGTTCGGCATTCAAAAACACCAAAACGGATGCTACTGGCTATTATGAATTAATGATTCCTGCCAACCGAAAAGTGAGTTTAGTTTTTACTCATGTATCTTTAAAAAGTGCCACAATTAGCGTCGAGCTAAAGCCAAATGAAGATTATGAGTTGAACGTTGTCTTGAACGACAAAGCCGAGCAAATGGGCGAAGTTATCGTAACGGGTAACAACCGAAAACGGGTACAAGGCATAACCTCTATTGAGCCAGAAGTTATTCGAAGAATTCCAGGAGCAAATGCTGGTATCGAAAACATTATCAAAACACTTCCTGGAGTAAATTCTAATAATGAATTGAGTACTCAATATTCAGTTCGTGGCGGAAATTATGACGAGAATTTGGTTTATGTAAACGAGATAGAAGTTTACCGACCTTTTTTAGTGCGATCTGGTCAACAAGAAGGTTTGAGTTTTACTAATACGGATATGGTGCAGAATGTCGATTTTTCTGCAGGTGGTTTTCAAGCTAAATATGGCGATAAACTTTCATCTGTTTTGGATATAACTTACCGTCGTCCAAGTAAATTTGGAGTCGCTGCCGACGCCAGTTTGCTCGGAGGAAGTGCTACTGTCGATGCGGCTTCCAAAAATCAAAAATGGTCTTCAATAACTGGTATTCGTTATCGAGATAATAGTTTGTTGGTAAACAGTCAAGAAACCCAAAGCAATTTTCGTCCAACTTTTGCCGATGTACAAACCAACTTAACTTTTACACCATCAACCAAATGGCAATGGAATTTTTTAGGAAACATTTCTCAAAACAAATATAATTATCAACCACTTTCTCGTCAAACTAATTTTGGAAGTATCGATGAGCCCATTGCTCTTGTTGTAAATTACCAAGGACAAGAAAATGATAAATATACAACCTATTTTGGTGCATTAAAATCTACTTTTAAAGTAAACGAAAATTTTTCATTAAAGTTTATTGGGTCAGCTTATCATACTATTGAGCAGGAATATTTTGATATTTTCGCGCAATATCTTCTCGGCGAAGTTGACAGTAATTTAGGCTCTGAAACTTTTGGAGATGTAAAATTTTCTCGAGCTATCGGTACGCAATTGAATCACGCCCGAAATGATCTTGACGCATTTATCATTAATACAGAAGTTAAAGGAAACCATACCATTAAAGACCATCAAGTAGAATGGGGTTTCAAATACACTCGCGAAGATATAAAAGACAGAATAGTGGAGTGGGAAGTAATTGATTCGGCAGGATTTTCTATCAATCCGCCAAAAGTTACGCCACCCAACGACCAACCATACAATCCTTATGTTGGACCACTTTTGCCATATCAGAATGTTCGAGCCACAAATTTGGCAACCATAAACAGATTATCAGGTTATGCGCAATGGAGTTATAAAAACAAACTCGGCAACAGCGATGTTTGGTACAATGCAGGAATTAGAGCACAACAATGGCAGGTTTCTGGCGACAATATTTCGGGGAAAGCCCAAACCATTATTACGCCTAGAGCACAAATTGCTTTAAAACCCGATTGGGATCGAGATATGGTATTTCGATTTTCCACAGGTTTGTATT
This sequence comes from Flavobacterium sp., assembly GCA_031422015.1. Lineage (GTDB taxonomy): Bacteria > Bacteroidota > Bacteroidia > Flavobacteriales > Flavobacteriaceae > Flavobacterium. The sequence goes on from JANOPO010000093.1 coordinate 12,640, forward strand.
ACCAACCCCCATTTTATAGAGAATTGCGCAATCAACAAGGTGTGGTGCAACCCAATGTAAAAGCACAAAAATCAATTCATTTTGTATTGAGTAACGATTATAGTTTTAAGTTGTGGCAACGTCCTTTCAAATTAGTTACCGAAGCCTATTATAAAACCATGACCGATATCAATCCGTATACGCTTGAAAATGTGCGTATTCGGTATGAAGCCGATAATAATGCCGTCGCTTTTGCGCAAGGATTGGATGTGCGACTTAATGGTGAGTTTGTTCCAGGAACCGAATCTTGGTTTAGTTTTGGATATTTAAAAACCAAGGAAAATATTGACAATCAAGGCGATATTCCACGTCCAACCGACCAACGGTTGAAGTTCGGAATCTTGTTTCAGGATTATATGCCGAACATTCCTAATGTGAAATTATACTTGAATTTGGTTTACAATACAGGACTTCCAGGTGGTTCGCCATCGTATGCCAATCCTTACGATTTTCAACGTCGTCTTAGAGATTACCGTCGAGCAGATGCTGGTTTTTCGTATGTTTTTACAGATAATAATAAAAACCGTCCTGACGGACATTGGCTCAAGAAGTTTAAAGATTTGTCGGCTGGTTTCGAGATTTTTAACCTTTTCAATAATCAAAATACGATAACCAATACTTGGGTTCGCGATGTATATACCAAACGACAATACGGAATTCCGAATTATTTAACCAATCGCGTTTTTAACCTTAAAGTTTCTGTTCGGTTCTAGAATTTGTATATTTGATTTTTAAATTTCACCAATTATGAAAAATTTCCAATTGCTGTTTGCTTCAATTTTAGTGATACTTCTTTCAAGTTGTGGCAACGAAGTACAGAAACCGAAACTTTCGTACGATAAAGACGCTAAAGCAAAAGCCGCTGCAAAAGTAGATACGACTCAAATAAAGATAGCCGATTTGCCCATTAATTTTGAAGGAACTGATTATTTGATTCATCCAATTGGAGATCTTAATAGTTATGAAAGTGGCTCGAAATACGAAAGCAGTTTACGAGGCGAATATCAAGGAAATTTTAAAGTATCGAATTATAATGATTTTCAAATTACGGGCTATCTCAAAGATTTAGAATTTCAGAAAATTGGTTCCGATTCGGTTCGATCTTTATCTGTAAAACCAGTAATGATAGAATCTGCTACTTATTTGAAAAGTCTTGCAGACAAAACTGGAAACCAAATAATTTTATATACCTTGTCAGATACCGATTCTAATAACGATATGAAGTTGGATGAAGACGATATCAAATCATTGTACATCAGCACTTCTTCTGGCGATCGATTTACGAAATTATCTGCCGATTTAAGAGAATTATTAGATTGGACAATTATAGAATCTAAAAACATATTGTATTTCCGAACTATTGAAGATACCAACAAAAACGGGAAGTTCGATAAAAATGACACACTTCATTATCATTATATGTCATTACTTGCCAAAGAATGGAAGGTTTTGGAGTATAGTTCTATTTAGTTTTTTATAATTTTAAAAATTTTAACAGGTTTATTGTTTTTATTAACTTTTATAAAATAATATCCAGTGGGTAAATCGACCATTTTAATAATTTCAATGGTGTTTTTTACTTTGCCAAATTCAATTAACTTTCCAACACTGTCATACAATTGAAAATTAAATTCAGAAAATACTGTTTCGCCAACAGAAAGAGTTAAATAATCATTGGTAGGGTTTGGATACACTAATAATGGATTAAGTTTTGTTTTTACTTCTTCAATACCTAAAACAGTTGCTATTTCATAGGGTTGTTGTATTCCTTGAGCCATTATACCATTTATGCCGGTAGTTGTGGTATAAACAATTTGTCCGATACTATACGAAACAGAGCCACTACTACTTGAATAATCACCACCTGAAGCTATAGTTGCTTGTTGGGTTTGTCCTTGAGCACAACTTAAAACAAAAATCGCATTTAGTACTATTATTTTGTTTAACAATTTTTCTATTTTCATGATTATAGTTTAAAATTTTTTTATAGCTCTGACGGTAGTAAAAGCATTTAATTTTTGTTCAGTAGAACTTGAACCACTTATAAAAATGAATATTTGAGCTACGTTAATATCTAATTCTGTGCTACTCCAGTATGATTGACTATTCAATAAATCGTTTCCATTTTCAAATAACACTTTATTTACTTCAAATCGTTTGTAGTATAATTTACTTAATTCATCTATGCTTGGTATGTACCAGCCAGCACCCAATGTAGCAACAAAGGATACTGCTGGGCTATTGTTCATTAAATTGGTATTGTAAGCTCCATCCCAAGTACGGTTTGCATTTACTAAAGTAGCTGTTGTCTGCCAGAGTGCTGTAGTTTCAGTTAAAGCTACTATCAGTCCATGCTCCAAACCATCACTACCTTTATATAATTCGTAAATCAGCCCTCCAAGATAAGGCTCTCCAAAATAATGCACAAAACCACCAACTTGTGCATTGGCACTAAACAAGGCATAGGGTACACTTAACAGTTGGCTGGTGCCAGAAATGGTATAGTTGGTACCTCCTGTAGGGTCGGTTTCGGTTTTTATAAAATAAGGACCATTTGCCCAGTTAATGGTTGCAAAAGTGTTGGTTACTGGCGTACCTGTACCTATTTCTATAGTAACCAATCCGTTAACATTGGATGTAGGGGTTTGGGTTTCGGCATAGGCCACAGTGCCTGTTAATGAACCCTGCAAGACACTTATTTTCATACCTACTACCGTATTAGTTAGTAGTGCGTTACTCGCATTGCGAAGTACCGCTTGGTAACTCATTTTTTGTGGCGCTTGCGATTGCGCAGCATTCAGATTGAGGCAAGCAGTAATTAGCAGAAGTGTTTTGTAAATAGAATGTATAACTAATTTCATCTAAAATTTTTTTATTGCTCTTACGTTTGTAAAGGTATTTGATTTTGGTCTAGTATTGCTAGAACCACCTATAAAAAAAAATATTCGTGCCCTGTCACTATCTGATTCTGTGCTACTCCAGTATGCTTGACTATTCAATAAATCATTTCCATTTTCAAATAACACTTTATTTACTTCAAATCGTTTGTAGTATAATTTACTTAATTCATCTATGCTTGGTATGTACCAGCCAGCACCCAATGTAGCAACATAGGATGCTGCTGGGCTATTGTTCATTAAATTGGTATTGTAAGCTCCATCCCAAGTACGGTTGGCGTTTACTAAAATAGCTGTTGTCTGCCAGAGTGCTGTAGTTTCAGTTAAAGCTACTATCAGTCCATGCTCCAAACCATCACTACCTTTATATAGTTCGTAAATCAGCCCTCCAAGAAAAGGCTCCCCCAAATAATGCACAAAACCGCCTACTTGCGCATTGGCACTAAATAAGGCATAAGGTACACTCAAGAGTTGGCTAGTGCCAGAAATGGTATAGTTGGTACCGCCACTAGGGTCGGTTTCGGTTTTTATAAAATAAGGACCATTTGCCCAGTTAATGGTTGCAAAAGTGTTGGTTACTGGAGTGCCAGTACCAATTTCTATAGTAACCAATCCGTTAACATTGGATGTAGGAGTTTGGGTTTCGGCATACGACACCGTACCCGTAATATTGCCTTGCAAAACACTTATTTTCATGCCTACTACCGTATTGGTTATTAGTGCATTACTCGCATTGCGAAGTATCGCTTGGTAACTCATTTTTTGTGGGGCTTGCGCTTGAATAGAATGCAGATTTAAAAATGCAGTTAGCAGCAGTAGTGTTTTGTTGATAAAATAATTTTTTTTCATATTAGTTTTTAAAAAGCTTTTATACCTCGTACTTTAACATTATTTGTCTTGTTGCTGGTAGATGCATAGCCATTTAAAAAGGAAAAAACGTATGCGTTGTTTAAAGAATTTTCTGAACTGCTCCAGAACCCACTAGCAGACGTTAGAATGGTGTTGCCGCTTGCAAAAAGGGCCACATTCGTTTCAAATCGGTTATAATACAGTTTTCCTAACTCGTCAATACTAGGCAAATACCAGCCAGTACCTAAAGTTGTAATGTAAGATACTATTGGACTATCAGTCATTAATGCCATGTTGTAAACTCCGTCCCATGTGCGATCAGCATTTACTAAAGTTGCTGTATTTTGCCATTTTCCAAAACTTTCGGTTAGTGCCACTACTAACCCGTGCTCTAATCCATCATTACCTTTGTAAAGATGAAAAATAATTCCTCCTAAGTAGGGTTCGCCTAGATAGTGAGTAAATCCACCTACTTGCGCATTGGCACTAAACAATGCATAGGGCACACTCAAGAGTTGGCTAGTGCCAGAAATGGTATAGTTGGTACCGCCAGTAGGGTCGGTTTCGGTTTTTATAAAATAAGGACCATTTGCCCAGTTAATGGTTGCAAAAGTGTTGGTTATTGGTGTGCCAGTACCAATTTCTACAGTAACCAATCCATTAACATTGGATGTAGGAGTTTGGGTTTCGGCATAGGCAACAGTACCCGTAATTGTACCTTGCAAAACACTTATTTTCATACCAACTGCTGTGTTAGTTACAAGAGCGTTACTCGCGTTGCGAAGCACCGCTTGATAACTCATTTTTTGTGGGGCTTGTGCTTGAATAGAATGCAGATTTAAAAATGCAGTTAGCAGCAAAAGTATTTTACAAAAAGAATTTAATACTAATTTCATCAGAAAATTTTGTAAATAATTATCAAAAATACAAATTAAAAATGAGTACACATCGTTTTTAAATTATTTTTTTTAATCAATTATATTTTAAATTAATATAATTAATATGTTAAAATTTATATATATATATATATATATTGTTAATAAAATAAATAAAAAAATAAATTTTGTAAGAAAATTTTATTTAGATTTGAGAAATAAATAATCATTAGATAGTATCGTGTCATCCTTTTTTTAATCCATAAAAACCCTTTATAATGAAAACAAAAATTATATTATTAGTTGCGTTTGTAACAGTAATGGCAAACTCAAGTTTAGCTCAATTTGTAACCACAGGCACAGCAACCACAACTAACTTATGGTCTGGCGGTGCGGTTGGAGTAGGGTATACTGTAGCTACTGTTTTCGGGACAAACAAATTTTTAGTCAATGGAAGTAGCTTGTTTACAGGTAATAAACAGGTTACAGGTTTTACAGGATTGGGCGTTGTGCCAAACACTACTTTTCGGTTAGCGGTTTTAGGCAACTCTTATTTTAATGGTAATGTAGGTATTGGTAGTACAGTTGCTGCAACGACACGATTAGAAATTACAGCAGCAGCCAATGACTCGGGATTGCGACTGGCGACCTTGCCAAATACCGCAACGGTAAGTACTGCTAATAATGGTCGATTTCTTGGTGTGGATGCACAAGGAAAAGTAATCCTGGTTGCTGGTGCAAGTGCATGGAACTTGACAGGAAATGCAGGCACAGTAGCTGCGACGAATTTTATAGGCACAACCGATAATGTCGATTTGGTTTTTAAACGTTTTAATATCAAATCGGGTTTAATATCCGCGGATAACATTACTTATGGTATTAGTGCTGGATTAAATTTAATTCCTGCAACAACCACCGGCGTAAGAAATACTTTGTTAGGTAACGATGCTGGAAAACTTGTAACCACAGGTGCTGCCAATGTATTTTTGGGTACTAATTCTGGCAGTGCTGGCACTACAAGCCGTGTTAATGTTTTTGTGGGTGCAGACGCTGGCAGAAATGCTACAGGAAATGCCAATACATTTGTTGGATATGATTCAGGTGGTGGTTCGTATGCAAACGCAAATGGTGCTCGTAATATTGGTATTGGTGTCAACTCCAATTATGTACCCTTGGGTTCTGATAATATATTGATTGGTGTTAATACCTCTAACTCAAATACAAGTGGAACAACGCCTATTTTTGGGAATGGTAATACCTTTATAGGCAATAACATATCTGATGCAACAGTTTCTAACACTGTTATTATTGGTGACGGTTCAGGTAATCAACGATTGGTTATTGACAATCTTGGTGCTACAACCATTACCGCTTTAGCGGGAGCTAATACAGGTAAAGTACTTACAGCTGATGCTATAGGTAAATTACTACTTGTGGCTAACACTGGCGGTGCTAACCTCTATACCGCTAATGGCGGATTGGCTGGAGATAGAACAGTAGATTTAGCAAGTCATAACTTGATTTTTACTAACGGCACCAGCACCACAAACGGTAAAATATATATAGGCAACCAAACGCCTTCTCTGCCTACAACTACTGGAAATTATAAATTGTATGTAGAAGGCGGGATACTAACTGAAAAATTGCGTGTTGCCCTCAGAAATGACCCGACTTTTTGGGCAGATTATGTTTTTGCAAACGATTATAAATTGGCTCCATTAGATGAAGTCGAAAAATATTATACTTCCCATAAGCATTTGCCAAACATTCCGTCCTCGCAAGAATTGCTACAATCAGGTCTGGACTTGGCAGACATGCAAGCCAAACAAATGGAAAAAATTGAAGAATTGACCCTGTATATTGTGGCACAAAATAAGGCGATTGAAGCATTGCAACTGCAAGTTGAAACACTACTTAAAAAATAGAAATCATGAAAAAACATATTTTATTTATGGTAGTTTTATTTTTAGCAAATTCAGCACTTGCAAATACAAATAGTATCGAATTGGTCGATTGTTCGGCTTCAAGTACTCCTATTTTTCCAGTTTTTTCTATTATTGGAACTTTTGATGGTTTAGCAGCTTACACTTCATATATTACTTGTAGAAATCAGATAACTTTTTTACCAACTTCATCAGATGATGGTTACGAAGGCGTTTGGACGAATGCAACCACAGGATTACAAGTCGATAAAGTTGATAATACTTTGAATAATGTTTATCAAACGTATTATTTTACTCCAAATCCTGTTTCTGGGCTAGATTTAAGAACAATTTACTTGCAGGTTTACAGACAAAACGAACCTCAATTTGCAGATTATTTTTCAACTATCTGTACTACGTCGGTAGTGCCGTTATTACCAACAACTTCAGGAAATAATATAGCTGGAAGTTGGAATCCTGCAACAATATCAAGTACCGTGGCAGGAAATTATGTTTTTACTCCAAATGACCCTTGTGGGTTTCCTTATACAGTAAGTGTTTCTTTTAGACCATTACAAGATTGTAATTGTGGCGCATTTTTATCGCTAGAAACTTCAGAGGTAAATACGTCAAAAATATATGAAAATATACTAATTAAAACATCAAATAATTATACAGTTTCGGGTAATAAAACGATTCAATTAATAACTCCTTACAATTATATTGAGTTACTTCCAAATTCTTCAATTGAAAGCCAAACTTTTTTTGAAACCTTCTTGGGTTATAATTCTTGTTTCCAAGATACTCGTCCGGCAAACCCAAGTTTGGGTAGTATTGGTAATGACGAACTTAAAAATTATAACATTCATTTGGAGGTTGCACCCAATCCATCATCAAATATTATTGAAGTTGTATTATTAAATTCAACATTCAATAAAGTACTTATTACATCAATTGACGGCAAAACAGTTTTAGATAAAAGTATTGAAAATAGAGAATCTTTAGAAGTTGATGTGAGTAATTATGCTAACGGACTTTATATTGTTTCGGTAATTGATAAAGAAGGCAAAGCATACAAACAAAAACTTATTAAAAACTAATTTTAATAGCTTTTTAAAACAAAAAACTTCTCTTCATGGGAAGTTTTTTTGTTAAAATAATTAACATTACTTGTCAAAGTATGAAAGGTTAGTGAGTATTATCCTACCTAAGATATTTTCTTTGATGTTAGTTTTTTTATTGTTCTTGAAATAAATATAGTACCAATAATCCCTGGTAAGCTCCATGCAATAACTGGAGGAATAAAAGTATTGTTTACAACTATAAACGCCGTTAAAGCAGCAATATAGGAGCCTGTCATTCTACCAATATGGTTTTTGAGCCAGTACAATTTGTCTATGATTTTATTTGAATAAATTAGAAAGTCTTTATAACATAATACCAAACTTATTGATCCAAACAGAATCAATACAATCCCAAAATTATTTGCTTTTAACACGTTTAAAATTCCTAAATATAAAAAGGCAATACTAGCTAAAAGCATTAACGATGTGATTGAATAATCAATAAATTGGGGTTTTTGACCTTTCAGAATATTTTTCAGATACAACATTCGATTGCCACTTATAGTTAGATAAATTGTAAAAACCCCAACGATAAACAAAAAAACATTTGTATTTATATATGATAATGCAAAAGCAGAAAGTCCTGTCGTAACCATTGCAATCGAGAATATTTTACCCAACAGCTTATGAACTTTATCTCCTTTTTTTCGGATTAAAATAAAGGTTCCTAAAATCAATCCGATAGAACCTGCAATAATGTGTAGCACTAACATAATTTTGAATAACATACTTATAAATTTAATGGTTGTGTAAATTTATATAAATCTACACAACCATTAGTAATTATTTTACTGAAATGTTTAATTTTCTAACTCAATTGTATTACTCAAAACTTTGAAGCGTAACTAAATTTGCATAGTTTCCATTTTTTGCTAATCGCTCCAAATGATTTCCTTGCTCTATAATTTCACCTTTTTTCATAACTACAATAGATTCAATAACTTAATGCAACAAAATGATGACAAAAATTTCCTTTGTATTTATGGTTACAATTTTTGCAAGAAATTGTAATAGACATTTTTTTGAAATGAAAGTTAGAAGCATTGCTCAAAAACTTCAAAAAAAATGTGATGAACGGTAAATAATCAATTTGAATGATATTGATTATTTTTCGACGGTTATGAATTTTGTTTGACCTTCAAGAAAAGTTGCTTTAAGTCCGTAATTTATTAAAGTCATTGCATCTCGAAGTTCTGCAATTTCGTTTTTATCTAAATTTTCAAAACCAATAGCATTTAAATAATCATACAATTTATTTTTTTGCATTTGAGAACATTCAAAAGGGATTTTATTTTTTTGAAAGGTTATAAAGTCAATATTTTCTGAAGAAGTATTTAAGAAAACAGTATCGTTTATAGAATTTTCTTGATATAATTTTACAAATGCTTTTCCGTTTCCTAAATCTGAGTTTTCACCGACACAATTTTTAGAATGAACTATAATTCTGATTTTAGATTTTGGAGCAAAATAAATTTTTGTAATATCATTGTAATAAATTTTTGGTTTTCGATAAAAAAAATCAAATTGAAATAAAAATACAATTATTCCAATAATTATCATACCAATTAGCAGTACTTTTTTCATTTCTAACATTTGTAAACCATACCAAGTCGATGCTGGATTTTTAAATTGCGTAGATTTTCTGGAAATTTTTTCTTAAGAAAAAAATCTAATAGTTTTGACTCTAAATCTTTGGTCATTTTTTTGCCACATTTTTTTGAATATTGTGCATCTATTTTAATTGTTCCATTATTGTCAATTGTTCCTTCAAAATCAATATAAAAATTTCCACATTTTTGACAGTCGGATATTTTAATTTTTAATTTACTGATATAAGGAAAATAAACAGTATCTCGCCATTCTTGTTCTATCAAATTCCAAGATGATTCTTGCGATTTTTCAAGTTCAAAAACATATTTGTAATCTCGATTAATCTCTTGCGAAAAAACATCACTAAAAAAATTTAAGATTATAAAAAAGATTAAATTTTTCATAAATAATGGTCTTTATTATGCTTCTCCATTAAACATTAAACCGTAATATTTATTTGTATTAAGATTAATTTTAAAATTAAAATAGCAATTTCCGCCATCAGATACATCAATTATAACTTTTTTCCAATCTCCAAAAGAATTACGGCAAAACATATTTATCCAAACTTCTTTTTCGCCTTTTTCATTTTTTATTGCAATATATTGTCTTTTATAATTTAATAAATTGATTGTTAATCTTTCTAAAGTCAAATCGCCGCCAGTTTTTTTCGCTAAATAAATTGCAAATACTTTTTTTTGCTCGTTATTGTATTTCAAAACCAAAGATTCTAATGTTTTTTCGATTTTAGAAATGTCTTTATTTGTCAAATCCGTAGTTATAGCATTTTTAAACAACCAATTATATTCTGGTTTGAATGCGATAATTGCAATTTTAGAATTGTCGATTTGTAATTCGTTTTTTTGCATAGAATTATTTTTAATAGAATTGAAAAACAACATTATAAACATTATAATTTTAAATTTCATGGCATTATTTTTTAATGATTTTTCATTCTATTTTCGAAATCTTGATTTTTCTTAATTCTATTTATAAAATTTATATCAAAACTACTAATCGTTAAAAATTCAAAATCTAGAAAGAAAAAGTGGCGCAAACCGTTTTGTTTTAGAATTTCAAATCTAGACTTTTCTGGAATATTTTCAATAATTAATGAATCCGCTATTTTTTTCTCAAATTGATATATTCTTAATTGGTTTGTAGTCAATTCTAAAATCTGTTTTAAGCCATCTAAATCAGTTTGAATATCGCAGACCAATTCTCTTACCGATATATTTTTAAATGTACTACCATTTTTAATTTTCAAATCGGTTTTCCACCATTCGATTGTATTATTTGGATTGAATTTATGAATAAATATCGAATTCATTTTTTTATCTAATATTAGCCAAATATCTTCGTTCGAATTAATTTCGATTGTTATTTCAAACATCATAAAAAAGTTTATTCATTAAATATCTCGATAAATATAGCAACCAACTTTCGTGGGATGGTCTAAAACAAGGTCGGTTTTTGGTTCGTTAATCAGCAATTTGGTTATTATAAAATCGCCACCTGCTGAAAATATCATAATAATTCCATATACTAAAAATCCGCTACTTTGAATTGCAACTGCAATTAGACAGGGAATAAATCCAAGAATTATGGCAGGCATTAATATTCCAATTAAATAGTGTTTTACTTGCATTGCTTCTTTGCAATTACAAAAAGGCGCAAAGTATTTTAAATTAAATCCATATTTTATTGACTTTGCGCCATTGCTTGCGAAATATGATAAAGTTAAACCATGAATAAATTCGTGCAAAACTATGCTAATAAATAAAATGAGTAAAAGTACCAAAATACTAACATTTCCGAATTTATTTTGCAAAAATATAAATGGACTTTTCAAGTTTGGCATTCCCCAAACTAAATAATATAAAAAGCAAAATAGAGCAACAAAGGGTAATGGATATATAAATCCCGACAAATGCGTTTTTTTGGGGTTGGCTATTAATTCCTCTTGTTTGTAATTTTCTAAATTCATCATAATTATAAGATTTTTTATTCTTCTAAAACTTTCAAATTATCATCAGGAATTCTGTCTATCAAGTAATTGTAAGGATCGATTCCTGCATTATATGGCAATTCTTTAACTTTGAATTTAAAAACATTGTCTTTTTTAGTAATTTTTAAACGTTTGGTCAAAATTACCTTTCCAGTTTGGTTTTCATCATCGCTAGATTTTGCAAAAAGCGATACATCCATAAAATCGGCAACTGGAATTGCGGTTTCTTTTCCTAGTTTATCACAACGGAATTTTTCGGAAGTTGTGGTCAAAGTAATTTCATATTCCGAACCTATTTTTTTGTATTTGGCAGTAACCATTCTATTAGAAAAAATGGTGATGTTTTCGAACATATCGGTTATTAAATATTGTAATTCTGGTGGCGTAACTTTTCTGAATTCGTCAAGCACATCAATAGAAGTTGCATATGGTGGTTCTTTATAAGCAAATTTAGCAATAATGTTTTTCAGAGCTTCGTTAACTTTCGCTTCGCCAATCATTTCTTTGAAATAATACATGACAATACTACATTTGGCATAATGAAGATAGCTTTGTCGTTCTGTTTTAAATAACGGGTTTTCGCCTTCGAGTTCGTTGCTTCTGCCTTGCAAATAATCGTCCATTTCGTATTGAAGAAATTTCTTCATTTTATCTCGACCATATTCTTTTTCAAGAACCATCAATGCAGAATATTGTGCAAAACCTTCACTAAAAAACTCAGAACCTTGCATTTTGCTTCCTGAAACTTGGTGCGCCCAGTATTGATGCGCCATTTCGTGTGCAACGATATAAAAAACAGGATCAATATCTTTTTTGGTCACGTTACGCAAATCGGTAATAAAACCAATTCCCTCTGCATATGGCATTGTTCCGGGAAAAGCTTGCGCAAAGGATTCGTATCTTGGATATTCAATAATTCGACCTTGCTTGTGGTAATAGGGTCCAAAATTTTTGGTGTAATATTCCAAAGATTGGTTCATACTTTTCATGATATTAGGCACATTAACAGCATGTTTTTTATCATGATAAACTTCTAAATCAATGCCATTCCATTTTTTTCTTGCAATTTCATATCTAGCAGACATAAAACTGTAAAAATTAAATGATTTTTGTTCCAATTTATAACTGAAATATTTGCGATTATTGGCTGTCCAAGATTTGACTAACGTTCCAGGTGCAATGGATGTTTGGTCAATTGCGGTACTAATTGTTGTTGTCATTTTTACCCAATTGGCATCGTCGCCGATGTAGGCTTGCGATCTCGATTTTATGTCATTTACATCTAATTTTGGCATTCTGGCTTTGATTGGCAAACCCAATTTTTTGCGCTTATTTTTATCATTAACTTCAAAATCGACAGTATAACCAAAATAAGGAACTAAATCGCTATTGTTAAAAAAAGTTCCATTTTCAGTAACGCCTTTAAACGAAATTGAATTTTCGAAACCTTTTGGCTCATGTTTTACATCGATAATAATTTTAATGCTATCATTCGGCATTAATGGTTTTTGCAAACTATAAATTTGATATTTTGATAAAGAATCGTTTAATTTTAAATTTGAATTTTCGATTTTTATTTTAATTCCTTCATCTAAAGTTGGCATTGTAAAATGAATTTCTGCAATTGGTTCACTAGAAATATTCTTTGCCCAAGCAATAATATTTGCTTTGAGCGAATTTTTTTCGGGATCTAAATCAATTTTATAATCAAAACTTGTGAATTTTGGTTGAACTAAATTTTGATATTTTTTATATTTTTTTTCATAATCGATTGCGTCTTTTTCTTCTTCGCTTGACGAGTAATAATCATTAAGAACTTGCGTATTGTAATATACAAATCCTGAACAAACCACAAATGCCAGTATGCTTATGGCAAATGCCAACTTGTTCACAGAAAAGTATTTTTTTGCACCTTGAATTCTAGTTTTAAAATCAAATTCTTTGCCGCGAACTATAAATGCTGTGATCACAAAACAGAGAATAATACTAAATAATGCCCAATAGGTTCCGAACCAAATATTTTGCGAAACGAATGATCCAAAACCATTCATGTCAGAATAAATCATTCTTGGTCGTTGGTTAAAAGCAAGCATTTTTGTGTCGATTTCTAGAACACGCCAAATAAAACCGTTAATAATAACAAATACTACAAATGCAAAATAGGCGATATATCGGTTATTTATTAATGTATGAAACAACATTGATAAGACAACCAACCCAAACAATCTTGATAAATCGATGATTAAAAGCGATTTTAAATACAGTCCAATTTCAAAATTGAAATAGCCATAAAAAGATTGGGCAATAATTCCCATAAACATTGCAACTACATTTACTAATGCTAAAGCTAGCATTAAGGACAATAATTTAGATGCGAAAATTGTTTTGGTGCGAATTGGCGTTGCATCGGCAATTTCATTCATTTTGGCATCGCGCGTCGACCAAATCATTATTCCGGTATAAAAAGTAATAAATCCAATCATAAAAATTCCTAACGAACTGTTGATAGAATCTATTACATTATAAGTAACTGGATATTGTTTTGCGCCATAATTGCCTGTAAAATTGGTCAAGTTGGTAATCAAAATGATCATTCCGATTGTTACAATAATTATAAAAGTTGGATTTTTAATAATTGCTTTGGTTTCGAATTTGACCAAATTAAAGAAAATATTCCAAGAAAACTGATTGGCTTTGGTAGGTTTTAAATTTTCATTAAATGAAATAATTGGTGCAATACTTTTTTTAACTAGTTTTACTTTTTTGGATTTTTCGTTTTTCGTTTCGAAAGAAAAACGAGAATATATTGCAAATAAAATAACAAAGCTAATTGCCAACCAAACCAAACGATTGGTTAACATTTCGCCTACTAGACCAATTGCCTGCGAGTTTTTTTCATCGACAGTTAAATATTTGGTCATTATTTCGAAAGGTTTTTGACCAAATGGATCGACCAAACTAGCGATCCATTCTTTTTTAATATCAGCAGTAAAAATTCCAGAAACAACATAAAAAACCAAAATTAGCATTGAACCAATAAACGAAACAATGCTACTACGATATATAATTGCCAATCCGTATAGTAACACACCCGAAATAATAATATTTGGAAGTGCAAAAACCAATATTCCATAAAAATGTCCCGACCAAATTGTTGCGCCAAAACGTTCGGCTGGTGCCATATCGAAAATCGGAGCCAAAACTGAAGCTAACAAACCGCCTAGCGAAACGCCAAGCAATGGTATAACCGAAATAATCGACGCACCAATAAATTTTCCGAAAAAATAATCTCTCTTTTTTATGGGCGACGAAAAAATGAATTGTTGCATTCCTGACGAAAAATCTTGGTTTGCAGTTGCATTCATAAACGAAGTTGTCATTAATAAACATAAAAGCGACATGATGCTATAAAAATTCTGGATAACATAAGGTGCGTTTCTGAAAGTATTGCCAATTCCGCCACCAATTTGCACATTGTCTGACCCAACTGCAAAGAAAACAATTAAGGTTACAATGAACAGAAAAATCCAAATCATTGGCGATTTGATCCAGTATTTTAGTTCGTGTAGTATAAATTTGAGCATAATTTTGAGAGTTTAAAATTTATACTAATTCGTTAAGTTTTGCAAAAAACACATCTTCGAGATTTTCTTCGGCTTTTTTGAATCCGTTATCGAGATGAACATCAGAAAACACATGAATTAATGGTTGTCCAGCAACTAGTTTTTCTGATATAACTTTATAGTTTTTTTGATAATCTGGCAACTCAATTTTGGTTACACGTTTTTGATAAACTTTGTCTTTTACTTGCAACAAAGCATCGTCTGTATTTCCAGAAAATAAAACTTTTCCTTTGTCGATAACTGCCATTTGATTGCATAATTCGCGTACATCTTGCACAATATGCGTAGAAAGAATCACGATTGTGTTTTCGCCAATTTCGCTCAAAATATTATAAAAACGATTTCTTTCGCCTGGATCTAAACCAGCGGTTGGTTCGTCGACAATTACCAATTTTGGTGAACCTATAAGGCATTGAGCAATTCCGAAACGTTGGCGCATTCCGCCACTGTAACTTGCAACGGCATTTTTGCGGTGT
This sequence comes from Flavobacterium sp., assembly GCA_031422015.1. GTDB lineage: Bacteria > Bacteroidota > Bacteroidia > Flavobacteriales > Flavobacteriaceae > Flavobacterium. The sequence continues at coordinate 28,043 of JANOPO010000093.1, forward strand.
TCCCAAAGATTTACTTTTACAAGCAATTGTTCAATAATTTGTTTTCTGTCCGTTTTGTTTTCGAAACCTTTTAATAAAGCCAAATGATCTAACAAATCGACAGCAGAAGTTCTTGGATAAACACCAAATTCTTGTGGCAAATAACCCAACACTTTGCGAACGGCATCTTTATTATTCAAAACATCAATGTCGCCAAGTGTTACAGAACCAGAATCAGCATTTTGCAAAGTAGCTAACGTTCGCATAAGCGATGATTTTCCTGCGCCATTAGGACCAAGAAGTCCAAACATTCCGGTTTGAATTGTTAGATTTACGTTGTTTAAGGCATGAACGCCGTTTGAGTATTTTTTGTCAAGATTTTTTATTATCAGTTCCATAAAGTTTTTTTTATATGTTGTCGAAGATAGAAATTCGTTACATAAATAAGAACTTATTTGTGATGAACGGTAAATTGATTTTTAAAAATATATTTTAAGTTATACTGATTAAAATAGATTGGACATGAATAAAAATAGTTTTAATTCAAACTATAGTATACCATAATTAATATCATTTAGTTATACATCAATTTATACTTTTCTCAGTTAAAGCTAATTCATAGATATGTTTTTTGAAAATTATAAATATTGCTACAACAAATAATGTCCAAACATTTACAATTATTGGAGAACCTAAAATTCCTGTAGTTGCTAAAATTCCATTTGCTAAAATTGTATTTAAAACAACCAGAATTACTAGAATGATAATGAAAGTTGGAACAATAAAAAACAATAAAAAATACAAAAAACGTTTATTCTCAATGATTTTATAGGCTAAATAAAGCGGATACATTACAATTATAAATAAAATAGAAAAAGTAACAATATTTGTAATATTGATGTTTGGAATCAGCATATAAACCAAATTTTGTTCATCGCCACAACTCATTACCGGGTTTAATAATCTTGCGAAAGGTGTGTTTGCAAAAATCAATGAAAAACCCAATGATTTTTGTTGAATTGAATTATTTGATTTTAATAAAAAACCACCAACCCAAACCATAATAAAGGTAAAAAATGGTCCTGCAAAAGTAGACAACCAAGCTAGTGGGTTGCCATCGCAACTTTCTGCTAATTCCCATGCATTGAAGTCTCGTTTTCCCCAAGCACCACAGATTATTCGCCCAACTGATGTATGGACAATTTCGTGTAACTCTGACATAATAAAAGTTAAAGATAAGAATGCAATACTATATTTAAATGTTAGTTTAATTTTCATTTTTTTGGTTTTTAGTTTTTGTTCAGCTTCATATTTTAATCTTTCCTCTTTGTCTGGTTCGGGAACGAATTCTCTTGTATTATTTTTTTCATCGCTTTTTTTTGATGAATTACTACAATTTGTTAACAATAAGACCGATACAATTGAAAATACTAAATTTTTCAATTTTGTTTTTGTGTTCTATAAAATAAGTAACTCCATTCAGCTTTTTAGTTTGGAACACTAATTTTTTAATTCGATATTTAATTGTCTTCCTTCATTTAGTGCTTTTTTGTCCAAATTGGTGCCTACAGCAAAACCAATAGCCATACCTATTGGTAGACCTAATCCTAAAAGCCCAATGTTTCCAATACTTAAACCGAACATTGCTCCTATTGGCAATCCAAAAGCAGTCATTCCCAAAACAAACCAAAGATTACGATAATAATTTTTCGGAACGACTTTAATTTCTTTTTCAATTTGTTTTAGAATTGAAGTTTGTTCAAGTTTTATAAGTTTTGTTAATTGTATGCCCGTAAGCGTTGATAAATTTATTTTGTCAACACTTGCATTTATTGAACTTGCTATATTTTCAGGCAATTCTCTTTTTCTTAGTTCGTTCAGAAGTTCTGTTAATTGGGTATAAATTTTAGTTAACTTGTCGTCAGTAAGACTATTCTGTCTATTGTTTAATTCTTTGATTTCCATGAGTTTTTATAATTTGTTTGATTTTAACATATTGTTGGCTAAGCTGACCTATAGTCTAACATAGAATAAGCCAAAGCTACAAATGCAATAATAAATTTAAAAGTTAGTTTAATTTTCTTTTTTTTGGTTTTTAGATTTTGATTAGCTTCCAACTGTAATAGTATTTGTGCTTAGTAAAAGTGGAATTAAAAGTGCAAATATTTAATTAGGAAATTAGCACAAATGTTCAATAAAAATACAGAAGCTTAGCCAAGTACGAAAAATCAACTATTGCCAAACTTGTATTATGCGCAGTTTTTTATTTTGCGTTTTCTTTTTTGCACCATGTAATTATTTGTGGATAAAGGTCTGTAATAGTTTCATTTGCTTTTCGTTTTATATAAATTTGTTTCAATGCTTCAAAAAATTTACCAAACTGTATGAATTTACGTTTGTTTTCCATTCCAGTTATTTTTGATATCTCTAGTGCATTTTGCTCTTCATCATTTAGTTTCTGGTTTGTGTAAAGTAGGTATACACTATGCGTCATATATTCATTAAAAATTTTGTATCCTGTTTTATATGAGTTGTTAAATGAACCATTAGTCCATTTTAGTCTGTTGTCATCTCCCATAATTTCGTTAAGAGCAATTGTATAATTATCACTCGCAGGATTTATATAATTATGGTCAATTTCGGTCATAACAATTCCTGTATATTTTGCAGAATTGAAGGTTGGCGTTTTTTTATAATCATTTTCAAATTTTGAAACCCACATAAAACATTTATCTTTTCTGTTACGAGTAAAACTGGTTGAAAAATGAGTCCCATACATTAGTGGACTTATAACAATATTGTAACTATCACATCTGTTTAAAAATTCTTTTTCTAACCAATTTTTTTGTTCAGATACATTTGCATTTACTTGTATATCTCTAAGGATAACATTATAATAATCTCTGTGTTCATCATAAAATTGTTTAAATTTTGAATCTAATGCAAAATTATGAAGTGCTTTGCGGTCAACACTATTGATGCTAAAGGCAATTCTTCTAATAAATGGGAATTGGTTGTTCTTTATTATTCTGTTTTTACTAAATGTACAGTTATAAGCCAGTTGCAAATTTGATAAGTAATTGTTAGCACTTTTGCGAAATGATTTATTAAGTTGTTTTATAAGTTCGTGATTTTTATGTTTTCCAAAATATAGTACTACTTCTCTATAGTATTTAGAACTTGTATCTATTATTTCATTATGAATATTGTATCCATTAGAAACAATAGTTGTGTCTGTCAATGCCATAGCAATATGCATTAACTCATAAGCCATTGGCACTTCATAAGTTACTTCTTTGTCAACTAGTGAAACAGAATTATCTGTTCTGGATTGCCCGAAACATTCACTTACTAATATTCCACCTAAAAGTCCTACCGCAAAAATTACTATTTTAATTACTGTTGATTTCATTTTTTAGTTTTTGTTCAGCTTCATATTTTAATCTTAGGTCTTTGTCTGGTTCGGGAACGAATTCTCTTGTATTATTTTGTTCTTCATATTTTTTTGTCGAATTTTTACAATTCGTTAACAATAAGACCAATACAATTAAAAATACTAAATTTTTCATTTTTATTCTATTTTTTGTCCAATCATAAGTAGCCAACTCCATTAAGCTTTTTTTATTCTTGTAGCAATGTTATTGATTTTATATTGTTATTGTCGTCTTTGTAAGTCAAGTTCATTGTAGTTTGTTTAAATGGCTGTGCAAAAAACAATTCACAGTCAGTTTTTTTAGTCCTTACACTTAAATCTAGATCGTTGATTTTTAATATTTTAAATCCACTTGCAATACCTAATTTTTCTGCTTGTGTGTTTGTCCATACCAAACCAACTTTGTAATTATCATTTTCTAAGTTAGGCAAAAACCCGAATGTTTTCTTATTTTTAAATGGTTGTATTGCTTGTTTTGGTAAAAAATAAAATACTTTATTTATAAAGTCTAAAGTTATGTTTCCATATACAGCAAGTCCTAATCCAAAAGCATTTTCCATATAACCTTCAGAAATTACTGCAACAAAATTTTGTATTGAGTTACTGCCAAAATCAACACTATTTATAGAAACCCTTTGTTTAGATTGTGCTTTTTGTGAACCGTGAAGACCATAAGTTGTTACCCCAAAGCCGTCATTTAAAAGTAGCGATAATTTTTTCTTTTTAATTTTGGAATATGTCTCATTTGAAATTGCCATAAATTCATCTGAACCACTATCAAATAAAGCCGTAAAATCTATTTTATTTCCAACTTTAACCGTAATATGAGGGCCATTTTGAGTATCAAGTTCCATTGTTGTTGAATTGGAATTTTTAGTATCAATTTTGTTACTATCATTTGTAATAATTAAAATTTTATTATTCAAGTCAATCTGAACGATACAATTTCTAAAAACATTACTACCTATAAATCCATCAAAATTAAAACAAGCCAAAAGTCCTGAATCTTTAAAATTTGTAACGATAGCTGGTATATTTTGAAATCTAATTCCGCCTAACGAAAATGCCTCCACATTTACTGCTAATTTTGGCATTCTAGTTCCTAAAGCATCCACTACCTTAACAGTGTCAATAACTAGGTTTTGCATTTCACTTTGCAGTTCTTCCGAAATACTCAAAGTAGCACCTGTATCAAAAATAAATCTTCTGTTTTTATTTTTTATATTGACATTCATAATTATCTTACCTCGGACGTACTCAAACGGAATTGTGTCATGAAAACTTAATTGTTTACTATTCCCTTTATTAAAATCTACTTTTCCTTGCCCAAAAGATAGTAATGGAAAAAGAAGTAAGAAAAAAAATATGTTTCTCATTGTTTGTATACTTTGTTAAAATGATGGATAACTTAGAACTTTGTCAGGTTAAGGAACTAAATTTTAATCTGTTTTCTTGAATATTGTTTTTATAGATTCAAGAATTTGATATATTTTTTTTAATAGACGTATTATTTTTTTAAATCATTAAATTTTATGTAATTATATTCGGGAGAGCAATTGAGCAATTGGTCTAAAATTGAAATATGACCTGATCCAAAAAGTACTAATATCCTATCGTTTTTTGAAGTGGTCACTTTTTGAATGTTTCTAAAAATTCTTAAATTTCGATTGTACCAATCAATAGCTAGAGCATCTGCACCACGGTATTCACCTAGTTTAAAATCGCCCAAAAGATAAGCTCCATAATCTCTTATGAGAACTGCTGGACTATTCAAATATTTAAAATAATCTAGTAATGATAATTTTAACTCCAATTCGGTTTGATACTCAGAATATTTAGTATAATTTTCATTTGATTTGAATTTATAATCCTTAAAAACTTCATCTAAATAGGGTCTAATTACCATCGAATCTTTACTTTCTGATAAATCATCGGCAATCGATGGTGAATCAACAGAGAAAATAGTATCCAGTTTAAATCGCTCTGCAAGTCGAAAACCTATTTGTTCTCGTTCATCTTTTTTTAACTGTTTTTCGCCCGATTTATATCTTTTAAAGCGTTTCATAGCATTATACTCTGGTGTAGCTTCAATGAGAATTTTAGTGGGTTTAAAAATAGAAATATAATCTAAAAGTGCTTTCAACTCTTTTTGTTTTTGTTCTGATAAAATATCTATTTGTTTTTCTTTGGCTGTTTTGTTAGCATCTAAATTATAATACTCAAAATGAAAACAGCCTACCAAGAATATTTTTGGTAAATTATATTTGTTAGGGACTAAAAAATAATCTGGATCTTTTAGATTTTGCGCTAAGCTTATAGAAGTGGCAAGGACAAATAGAATAATTTTTTTCATAATGTTATAATTTTTAATTCTTTATTGAAACAACTCAATTGGAGTTTTTTTGAAATGCTGTTTTATAATTTAATAAATTTGGTGTATATTTTTTTAAGCTCATCATTCTCTTTAGTTTCTATATCGGGAATAACTCCTCTAAAATCATTTTTCTTGGCACCAATGTTATAAAATTTCTGGCAAGATGCTTGTCCACTTATTTTTGAATTGGGCAAAATAAATTGTATTCCATCACCAAAACATACTCCCAAACCGCCTGTTTCTTGTCCTACAATTGTTCCTAAATTATAATTTTTAAATGCCCAAGCAAAATCTGCGGCTGCCGAAAAGGTATAATTACTAATGCATAAAAAAATCTTGCCTTGGTATTGTAAATTTGAATTTAAAGGATTTATCAGAATACTTGAAACTCTTTTTTCTATAAATCCATTTGGATATTTATTCATTTTTTTCGAAAATATAGTGTCATTTTTATTCATTTTTATATGAAGTTGTTTTTGGAGCCTGCTATATTTAAAATAAGTTGTGTCATATTGCATAAATGGTTTTTTTGAAAGATAAGTCAGTAAATTATCACCCAATTCTGAGTTTCCACCATCGTTTAATCGTAAATCAATAATTAAATTTGGAATCTTAAGTTTATTCATTTTTTTAAAAGAAATTTTTAAAAAATCATTAAAATCGTTTTCGTCCTTAACTCCAAAGGAGTTTATCGTCAATAAACAGAATTTGTTTTTTTTTAATGTCTTAAAATTATATTCTTCTATTTCGTTATTATTACTATTGATTATAAATTGATTATTAGTAAAATTAACATTATAGATTTTGTTCTTGGATTTAAATTCTACTTCAAATGTTTCTTTAATGCCAAACCTGCAAAATAAAAGAGATGAAAATAAATCTTCAAATCTTGTTTTGTAAAATGCTTGGGTTTCATAACTTATTAGTTTACTTGTTTCTTCTATGATTTTTTTTACATCAATTTTATTTATTGAAATTAATTCTGCTCCAACTGGAATCGATTTTACAAACAATTGATTAATCGCTTTTTTAACATATAATTTTTTATCGGTTGACAAATGAATTATGAAAGGAAATAAATCTTTTCGTTCTTGTTTTATAATAAAAGGTAAATGAAATTCTGTATGAGCATCTTTCATTTTTGATAGTAAAGGAGCAATTAATACATAAAAATCTCTGACATTTATGTTTTCAGAAATGTTTTGACTCATTTTAGTTGTTTCTATTCTGAATTGATCTTTCTCAATATGTTCATACATATTAGGATGAATTTCGTCTACCCATTTAACTAAACTATCCAAATCTTGTTGCGCTTCCTGTTTAGAAATTGATCTTAAAAGGGATGAATCTGATTTTTGTCCAAAAGTAAAACTGGATAAAAACACAAAGAACAATAAAAATTTAGTTTTCATGATTTTTGTTAATTATTAATTTAAATAACCCACCTTGAATTTTTTGTTGGAAATACTATTTTAAACTTTATTATCTTGATTTAAAAAAAATATTTTAGCTTTTTATTAATTTTAGAATTATTTCAGTTTATTTTAAACGTCAAATTACCGCTCTCATTATCAATATTCGATGCTTTTTCTGGCACTCCAAGCCAATTCATGCCGTTCATCACGAATTTAAACATATATTTTTTACTTTTTTCAAATGATTCTTTAGGTATACGTAATTGAAATGTTTTATTTTCAGTTAACTTCAATTTATAGTTGTCGTCGTTTGGATTCCATGAATTAAAATCGCCTGCAATAGTAATTTTAGACATTATTTTTTCATCTTCAGATTTTCCTAGTTTATAAATAAAAACAACGTCATTATCTATAATTTCATAACCATAGACTTCTTTTTTAATTATCTTTTTCACATTTAAAACGGGTTTAAATTTAAAGCTTTGAATAAATTTTAAATCTTTTTTAGGAACGTAACCTGATTTTATTAAAAAATTTCTAGCTTTTTCACTGGTGCTTAAATCATATTCTATTATTTCTCGTAATGCTTGTTTTTTATCTTTAGCATTTTTGTAATAGGCTCTACAAAATGAATAACCCAAAAAATAGCCTAAATCTTTTACTTGAATCCCATTAATTTCTCGTCCTTTTGAACCATAAATCCAATCGAAAAACTTACTGTTAAGTTCACTAGAATAAATATATTTTTTGAAATCGTCCCAAACGGCTTTTTCGTTTTTGTTTCCGAAATCGATATAGCCATCAGGATAAGTTTCTGTCAAGCTTTTTTGATTGACTATTTCTGCTACAAAATCAGCCGTTCCTTCCATAATACAGTGCTGTAATAAAGCATCATTTCGAATAGTTTGCAAAGTATGAACAAATTCATGCAACACTATACTTATTGCCCAATCGGGTGCGTCTTTTGCCATAATTTCTGAACCAATTATCAAATTATGACCATCGGCTCTGCCACCAAAAACACCTATTCCCATTACAAAATATACATCTACACCTTTAAATTCTGGATATAATTCTTCCTTTAGATACTTGAATTTCGTTTGTAAAATCTCCTTTTGATTTTCTAAATTGTTTAGTGTAAAAAAACGAATTCGTTGATATTTTTCTTTATTTTCAATCATATTTTGCAACCAATCTTTTGCATCAAAAGGTTTGTCACCATCATTATAAGTTATTTTAGAAGTATATTTTAATCCTTCACTTGCTTTGTCTACATAATATTTTTGTACAAAATAAATTTGTTTTTCTTTGTCATTTGTAGTTTGAACGCTATCAAAAGCTTGCCAAAAATGGGTTATGTCTTCTGTATGAATTACTGTTTGCGATTGAATAGTCAATGAAAGTGAAGCAATAAATAATAGAATTATATTTTTCATTTTGTTATAATTTTTAATTCTCTATTGAAACAACTAAATTAGAGTTTTTTTTAAATGCTGTTTTATTGTTTCAAGAACTTGGTATAATAACTTTTACCATCTGAATTGATTTCTAGAAAATAAAATCCATTTTGTAAACTTTCAATGTCTATTTGGCTAACATTTTCATTAACTTCTTTTACAGTTTTGCCAAGTACATCTATAATTTTAATAGCGTTAATATCTTTATTTTTAAAATTATTCAAGTTCAAAACGTTCGTGGCTGGATTTGGATATATTGTAACTTGTTCATTCAAATTGATTTCATTAGTGCTTAAACTTGGATTCGAAAATCTTAAAACCACAAATTTTAACGTAGTAAATCCATTTGAAGAAATTCCTGAAAGTAAAATTTTTCCGTCGTTTTGAAGTTTCATTGCGGTACAAATGTCTTTATCAGGAGTTTGAAGTATTACTTTTCCATTAGTTCCAAAACCTATTGTATCGATTGTGCCATCGGGATTGTACCGAACCATAGCATAATTTTCATTGGTAATTCCGCCGACTAAAATTTTTCCATCGTTTTGTACAATTATTGCTCTTGCTGAGTCGTAAGCAGAACCTAAATCTGTTTTTACAACACCATTCTGACCAAAAGTATCGTCAAGTGAGCCGTCAAGATTATACCTTGTAATAGCAAAATTAAAATCAAAAACGTTAGGATCATTGTCAATTTCAACGTCTCCAGCAACAAGAATTTTTCCATCAGGTTGCATTGCAACTGACCAACCATTATTTTCATTGCTGCCAATTTCGGTTATTAATTTTCCATCAATGTCGAAACTGGTATCGAGTGAACCGTCTTGATTGAGTCGTAACATTGCTAAATTGGCTAAATCGTTAGTGTATTTAGAAATACCAACAACTACTATTTTACTATCTGGTTGAATCAATAAATCAACTGCTTGGTCATCAAGATCACTATTGTAAAAATCTGCTTGAACTTTGCCATTTGCTCCAAAAGTAGTATCTAAATTACCGTCAGAATTGTATCTTGCTACAGCAAACTCGAAAGCACCGCTTAATCCATACGCAAAACCTGCCACGACAATTCTACCATCGGTTTGAATAACTACTTTTTGCGCAAAATCTGGTACATTTAATCCGAGAAAATCGGTCTGCACTTTGCCATTTGTTCCAAATGAATTATCTAAAATACCATTTGAAGTGAGTCTTAAAACAGCAAAATCAAATTCTGTTGCGGTAATTTTTATACCACCAACAATTACTATTTTACCATCAATTTGTATATCAATATCTAAAGCAAAATTATCAATATTATTGTAATCTAGAATTACAATTCCGTTTGTTCCAAATGTGTTGTCGAAACTTCCATCAATGTTGTATCGCATCACAGCAAAATCAAAATCAGTACCATTAAAACTAGACCCAACCTGAACAATTTTACCATCAGATTGCACTTCAATTTCCACACCTTGACTATCAGCAAGAACACCTACATTTCTAAAAGTTACACCATTATCGCCAAAACTAGCATCTAACGAACCGTCTTGCGCAAACCCATAATTTATTAGTAGCATAAAAACTGCGACTAAATTTTTTCCCCCGAAAAATTTTAAATTGTTTTTCATTTTGTTAATTTTTTACATTGGTTACTCAAATTTATTTAAAAAGCTCATTAATTGAAAGTTAAGATTGATAAACGGTAAAAATCAGTAGTTTATTGGCAAGTAAAGTTTCCGCATAAAAAAAACCCGCAATTTTTCAACTACGGGCAAACATCTAACTAATTCAAAAAAAATCCAGATTTATCAAAACTACTTTCCAAACAAACCTTTCAATTTTTTTTTGGCGTCATCTTTAGATGGTACTTTTTCTGCTGGACCTTGGTCTTCAACGCCTTTTCTATCGTCGATATTTTTTACATTACCACTTTTTTTATCGCAATCAAAACCTGCTTTTATTTTGCCTGAACCATTTTTATAATAAACTGTTGCAATATTGCCAGTTACATAAATTTCTTTGGTCAAACTTGCATCGAGTTTTAATTTATCAGCACTTTTTTGCGCATTTGCCAAAACTATAACTTCGGTTGCAACTAATTCTTCATTTAGATTAATAGTTTGGTTTTTGTCACGCATCATTACTGTCATAAATGGCGCTGATTTATCTGGAGATTTTCCACCACCAAGTGTGTTTAACTTGTAACCATTGTCAACGTAAACTTTGCTTCCAATACCAATTGCAATTGTTTTTCTGCGAGAATCTATACCTAACGAAAATTCTTCGACGGTTTTGTTTCCCGATAAATCTTCGACAGTTAATTTGTATTTTTGTGAAGTTGCTTTCTTGTTCGCACCATCGTTATTTTGAAATATAACGTTTATTTTTTCGTCTTGTATTATTTTGAAAGTCGATTTCGAAACATTTCCAAAATTTACAAATAATAGGTTGAAACATAAAACAACTAATTTTACTGATAATAATAATTGTGTCATAATAAAAAGTTTTAAGATTTTACTCAAAATTATAAATCTTTCAAACATTAAAAATACAAATTCGTATGAGTGGAAAAATTGACTTTAAAAGTGGTAATTGAATTTATAATGAAAAAAATATGATTATTTTTATATTTTTAAAATAGAGTTTATGAAAAATAAAACTTATTGGCTTTTACAAATTTTTGGTTGGATGACATTTGGTTGTTACGACTTATCTACTTTATATTTTCGGGATAGATTGACATTCGATGAAATCAAATTCACATCATTTTTCGTATTTTACTGTCTTGTTATTACCGAAATTTACCATCAAATAATTAAAAGATTTTCTTGGAATGAATTACCAATCGCTAAATTAGTAAAACGAGTTTCAATTTCGGTTTTTATTATGACAAACCTTATCAATTTTTTTGTTGTTTTTGTTGGTATTATGTATCGCGAGAATTTGTCTTTTAAAGTTGAATATCTTTTTGGATTTTTATTTTATGCTTTTGCTTTACCAATGCTTTGGAGTATGTTTTATTTTTTATATAAATACATTAACAGCAACGAAGAACTCGAAATCGAAAAAATAAAAATGCAAATGTCTTTGAAAGATTTAGAACTCAAAAACATTAAACTTAATTTGCAACCTCATTTTATTTTTAATGCTTTGAATAGCATTCGTTCACTAATTTTCGAAAACCAAGACAAAGCCCGCGAAGCTGTTATGCAATTGTCAAACATTCTTCGAAATTCGTTGATTACAGAAAAAGAAGAATTAGTCATGCTAGAAAAAGAAATGAAAATCATAGAGGACTATTTGGCTCTTGAAGGCATTCGATACGAAGAACGTTTAAAAGTAATTTATAAAATTGATAAAAAATGTTTAACAACTCTTGTGCCACCAATGATGTTGCAAACATTAGTCGAAAATGCTATAAAGCACGGAATTTCGCAATCGTCAAACGGCGGATTTATTAATATTGACGTTTTCGAGAATATCAATTCGAAAACAATTATAAAAATTGAAAATACTGGAAAATTCAATCCTGATGAAAATCTTGATAATACTAAATTTGGACTGAATGCGTCGTTAATTCGATTGAATTATTTGTTTGGAAAATTAGCTTCGTTTTCAATTTCTAATTCAATGAATAATTCAGTAATTTCGGTTTTAGAAATTCCAAATTAATCTAATTTTCTATGTATAAAGTAATAATTGTCGATGATGAACGTCATGCAAGGCTCGAAGTACAGCATGCTTTGAAGCAATATGCTGAGTTTGATATTTCCGAAAGTACTACTTATGAAGAAGCAATTTCAGAAATCAATATCAGTCGTCCTGATTTGATTTTTTTGGATATTCAGCTCAATGGTCGCAAAACAGGATTTGATGTTTTAGAAAATATCGATTATTGTCCGCAAGTAATTTTTATTACTGCATTTGATGAATTTGCTATCAAAGCATTCGAAAAAAATGCAATAGATTATCTGCTGAAACCAATAGATCAATCTCGATTTGATAATGCAGTTAAAAAAGCTATTGCATCTTTAGATGCTAAAATAAAACCACAATCTAAGTTGGATTATTCGGAAAAAGTATTTGTTAAAGATGGTGATAGTTGCTGGTTTGTGCCGTTGTCGGATATTATCTTTTTTGAAAGTTGTGGCAATTATGCAAAAGTATTTTTTGATAAATTCAATCCATTAATTCTAAAATCCTTAAATTCATTAGAAGAAAGATTGCCAGAAAAACATTTTTTTAGAACCAGTCGAACGCAAATAATTAATGTCGATAAAATAGAAAAAGTTATAAGCTATTCACCGGGTATTTATAAACTTACTTTAGTTACTAGTAATGAGTTTTTATTAAGTCGAAGACAATCTGTTAAATTTCGTGAGTTGATGAGTTTATAAATTATAGTTTTATCATTCAAAACTTTGCATCAAAACCAAATTGGCATAATTTCCTTCAAGTGCAATCAATTCTTGATGGTTGCCTTGTTCTACAATTCGTCCTTTTTTCATGACAATGATTTTGTCAGCTTTTTGAATCGTCGATAAGCGATGAGCAATAACTATTGAAGTTCGGTTTTGCATCATGTTTTCGAGCGCAACTTGTACAAATTTTTCGCTTTCAGTATCTAATGCAGAAGTAGCTTCATCAAGTATCATGATTGGAGGATTTTTAAGAACGGCACGAGCAATATTCAATCGTTGTTTTTGTCCGCCCGAAAGTTTGTTTCCAGCATCGCCAATATTGGTATTTATTCCGTTCGGAAGTTCATTTACAAATTCAAAGGCATTAGCAACTTTTAAGGCTGCCATTACTTCTTCATCAGTTGCATCTTGTTTTCCGATAAGGATATTGTTTTTTATGGTATCATTAAAAAGTATCGAATCTTGTGTTACTAATCCTAACAATCCTCGCAAAGAATGTAAGTGCATATCCCGAATTTCAATGCCATCAATACTAATCGAACCTTCATTAACATCATAAAAACGGGTTAATAAATTAGCGATTGTGCTTTTACCAGATCCCGATTGTCCAACCAAAGCGACAGTTTGCCCTTTCTTAACTTCTACAGAAAAATCTTTCAAAACATTCTCGTCTTCATAACGGAAATTGATATTTTTGATTTCGATTTTATCATCAAAAGTTGTTTTAACAACAGCATTTTCTTTTGAAGTAATTTCGTTTTCGACTTCCAAAATATCAAAAACACGTTCGGCAGCAGCCAAACCACTTTTTACGGCATACGTAGCTTTAGAAATTGCTTTTGCAGGTGTTAGTATGTTGTACGCCAAGCCCATATAGGCCAAAAATACAGCTCCGTCGAGAGTCTTGTCTATCAAAACCATGCTCCCTCCATACCAAAGTAATACGGCAATTGTGATGATTCCCATAAATTCGCTCAAAGGCGATGCTAGGTTATTTTTTCCTCCAATTTTGTTCGATAATTTTAATAATCGAGTGGTCGAACCTTCAAATCGTCGAATAAAACTATTTTCTGCGTTATAACTTTTTACAACTTTTAAACCTGACAAACTTTCCTCTACCAATGATATTAAAAACCCGCCTTCGTATTGTGCTTCAAGCGATTGTGCTTTAAGGTTTTTTCCGATTCTAGAAATCAATAATCCAGCTAACGGAATAAAAATAAATACGAAAAGCGTCAACTTAAAACTGATCATAAACATGCCTACGATAGAAAATACAATTGTCATAGGTTCTTTGATTATCAATTCTAAAATAGAAAAAAAAGAGTTTTGAACTTCCCCAATATCGCCTAACATACGCGCCATTACATCGCCTTTTCTTTTTTCTGAATAAAATGAAATTGGCAATTCGATAATTTTCTCGTACATGACTTTTCGCAAATCTTTCAAAACACCATTTCGTAAATGCATAATATGATAGGATGCCAAATAATTGAAAACATTTTTGAATAAAAAAGTAAATATTACTAAAGAAATCACAAGTAATAAAGCAACTCGCGAATCATTGTCTTTGGTGAGTAATGTTATTTTGTAATACAACAAGTCTTGCAGATAAGAAACAAAATGAAAAACATCTGTATAGACTGGTTCCGCTTCAATTTTTTTGGCTTTGTCAAACAATACATTCATCATCGGAATTAGCGTGATAAAAGATAAGGTACTGAAAAGCGCATACATGACATTGAAAAACACATTCCAAATCACATGCGACTTATACGGAATTACGTACGGAAATATTTTGCGTAAGATTTTGTTCATTAGTTCAACTGCATCGCAGCAATTATATTTTTAATTCTTAAATCCAATCCAACTTCAACTTTGTCGGCAAAAGTAGTGTTTTCTAATGCTTCGTTTACACTGAAATAAAATTTAATTTTCGGTTCGGTTCCGCTTGGTCGTGCACAAATTTTGCTGCCATCTTCCAAGTAATAAATCAACACATTCGATTTAGGAATTGTTATCGTTTCAACTTTGTTAGTTATCAAATTTCTTGCCGTCGAATTATCATAATCTTCAATACAAACAACACGTTGTCCGTTAATTTCTGCCACAGGATTTTCGCGCAAGTCGACCATCATCTGGTTAATTTCATGCAAGCCCGAAATTCCTTTTTTGGTCAAAGAAATCAGATGTTCTTTATAAAATCCAAAATCCACATAAAGATGCAAAAGTTCTTGATATAGTGAGCTTCCAGCTGCTTTTGCTTGTGCGGCAATCTCACAAACTAGCAAAGTTGCGCCAACAGCATCTTTATCGCGAACGGCATCGCCAACCATGAAACCGAAACTTTCTTCGCCGCCGCCAATAAATTGTTGATTCGGAAAATCCTTGATAAACTTCGCAATCCACTTAAATCCTGTTAAGCCAATTTTGCATTCTACATCATAAGCCGAAGCCAGTTCTTGCATCATTGGTGTTGATACGATTGTGGAACCAATAAACTGTTTTCCGTTAATTTTTCCAGCGCGTTTCCATTGTTCTAATAAAAAAGCGGTCATAATAACCATGGTTTGATTTCCGTTGAGCAAAATCATTTTGCCTTGCAAATCACGAACGGCAACGCCCAATCTGTCCGAGTCTGGATCGGTACCAACCACAAGATCAGCATTGGTTTTTTCGGCAAGTTCCATAGCCATTTTCAACGCTTCGGGCTCTTCAGGATTTGGAGATTTAACGGTTGGGAAATTTCCGTCCGGAACGGCTTGTTCGGCAACTATATTTACATTTTTGTATCCTGCTTTTTGCAAAACTTCAGGAATTGATTTTATCGAAGTTCCGTGCAAGGAAGTATAAACAATTTTCAAATTGTCTTTTGCAGCAGTTGGTGTAGCAAAACTACAGTTCTCGATTGTCACAGCAACAAAAGATGCATCAATTTCAGTATCTATATATTCAATTAAACTTTCGTTAGCGTCGAAATTAATTTCGCTATATTTCAAATCTTCGATTAGCCGAATAATTTCTCCATCTTGCGGCGGCACTAATTGTCCACCATCTTGCCAGTAGACCTTATAACCATTATATTCTGGCGGATTGTGCGATGCCGTTAGCACAATACCAGCATGACATTGCAAGTGCCTAACCGTAAACGACAATTCGGGTGTAGTTCGCATCTCCGAAAATAAATAAACTTGAATCCCATTTGCCGAAAAAACATCAGCTACAACTTTTGCCAGCGTATCACTATTATGGCGACAATCGTAAGCAATTGCTACTTTAAGTTGCTCGTTCGGAAACGATTTTTTGAGATAATCACTCAAACCTTGCGTGTTTTTGCCAAGCGTATATTTGTTGATTCTGTTCGTGCCAACACCCATAATACCGCGCATACCGCCAGTCCCAAACTCCAAATTTTTATAAAAACTTTCTTCTAAGTTTTTTGGCGACGAAGTCATCATTTCGTTGATCTCGTCATGCGTTTGTTGGTCGAAAGCAGGCGTTAGCCATTCGTTTACTTTGTCTAATATAGTTTGTTCAATATTCATAGTTATATTTTGTTTGGAGCTAATCCCGCTTTCCGTTTCAATCTTTTTTGTGAAAAACAAAAAAGGATTTCCACTGCAATCGGGGCTAGGGGCATCCGAATGTTTAGTTTTAATAACCAATTTTTGTTCTCTCTTTGTTTTCTTCCGTTTTATTTTCTTTATCTACCAAATAATTCAAAGTAGTGTATATGTCTGGAAATTGATTTTCAATTTCTTGGATTCTAGTTTTTAACTCCGAATAGCTAAGTGCAAATTGTCTAATAGTAATAAAAGTCCTCATTATCAAAATATTTATTTCAATTGCTTTATCACCTTTCAAGACACTTGAAAGCATTGCTATACCTTGTTCTGTAAATGCGAAAGGCATATATCTATTTCCGCCATAACTTGAGGACGAAAATTTCGTCCTCAAGTTTGCGAACTCTATTTCAGTTAATTCAAACATAAAATCATCAGGAAACCTGTTTATATTTCTTCGTACTGAAGCTTTAAGTCTTTTATTTTCAATTTCATACAATTGAGCCAAATCTATATCTAGCATTACTTTGCAACCTCGAATTTCATGAATTTTATTCTGAATAACTCCTATTTCCCTAAGTCTTTATTTTTAAGGTCGCAATTTGCGACCTTAAAAATTAATTTTACAAATTAATTTCATCAGCAATTTTATAACGCTCTTCATTGTTTTTGGTTCGCAAAATTATTTCGCCAAGAAAACCTGCCAAAAACAATTGAGTTCCAATAATCATTGTGGTTAAAGCAATATAAAACAAAGGGTTACTCGTTACCAAAACCGTGTCGAAACCCGAATATAATTTTATTAATTTTATAACAATAATAAAGCCAGTTGCCATAAAACCAATTACAAACATCAACAATCCAAAAGCTCCAAATAAGTGCATCGGGCGTTTGCCATATCGAGATAAAAACCAAATCGTTATCAAATCTAAAAACCCATTTATAAAGCGATTCATGCCAAACTTAGATTCGCCATATTTTCGAGCTTGGTGAATCACAACTTTTTCGCCAATCTTGCTAAAACCTGCATTTTTTGCCAAAACAGGAATATAACGATGCATTTCGCCCGAAACTTCTATGTTTTTTATGACCACATTTTTATAGGCTTTCAGTCCGCAGTTGAAGTCGTTGAGGTGCACACCAGAAGTTTGTCTTGCAGCCCAATTAAACAACTTTGACGGCCAATTTTTAGAAACCATCGCATCGTAGCGTTTCTTTTTCCAACCCGAAACCAAATCAAAATTTTCCTTCAAAATCATGTCGTACAATCCAGGAATTTCTTCTGGACTGTCCTGCAAGTCGGCATCCATCGTGATGATAACATCGCCTTGCGCTTTTGCAAAACCGGCATGTAGCGCTTGCGATTTTCCAAAATTTCTCAAAAAACGAATACCTTTTGCATTAGGATCTTTTTTCGAAATAGTTTCAATAGTTTGCCATGAATTGTCATTGCTGCCATCGTCAATAAAAATAATTTCGTATCTATATTGATTAGCAGTCATGACTTTTATGATCCACGAATGCAGTTCGGGCAACGACTCGTGTTCGTTTAATAATGGAATAATGATGGATAAATTCACTATAATTGTTCTGGTGTTTTCGTTTTGAAAATTGCGGCAAGAATAAGCCCAATTATTGCACTAAAAGCAATGCTGAAAACAGATCCTTTCAATTGTTCTACTACCGAATAGGAATCTTTAGATGCAATTTCTTTCAATGCTTTATTCATTTCAGATGCTGGCGCACCCATTTTTTGCATAATATTTTTTGTAAATTCAAGAATCAATTCTTTCAGGGTTTCTTTTGCTGCCGGATCTATAAAATTAAATAAAATTATCGTAAACAAAACAGAGATTAATGTTCCGATGACACTACAAATAAAGTAGGTTGTAAATGCCTCTTTGAAAGTAAAATTTCCTTTCAAATCTTTTTTAGTTTTTGATAATAAGGAAATGCTAATTCCTATTGATATAGCAAGAACAATAATTCCGAACCACCATTTGGTCATAAGGCTCAAATCTACACTGTAAACAATTGTAGTTATAAGTACTGATACAATTCCAGCAATTACACCATAGGTTATTCCGTTTTTCTTAATAATTTCGTTCATTTTTTTTAGTTTAATATAATTTACAAATATATGAAATATACATTATCATTGATTAGTTAATTTTATTCAAAAAAAGTTACAATACTAATTGATTATCCAAATATTAGTTTACTTTTGCATTCTGAAATTAAAAATGCAATAAATAAACGTTGTAGCGCGTTGATACCTTTAAAGATAAAGCATCAAGACAAACTACTTCAAAACAAATACAAAAAATTTACGATGAAAAAAGGAATTCACCCCGAAAATTACCGATTAGTAGCTTTTAAGGACATGTCTAATGAGGATGTTTTTATTACTAAATCGACAGCAGATACTAAAGATACAATAACCCATGAGGGAGTTGAGTATCCTGTTGTGAAGTTGGAAATCTCTAGAACATCGCATCCTTTTTACACAGGTAAATCTAAACTTATTGATACTGCAGGACGTATTGACAAGTTCAAAACCAAATATGCGAAACACGCTAAGTAATAATTTAGTAGTTCAAATTTTATATAAAAAGCCTTTCAATATTTTTGAAAGGTTTTTTTATTTATTAAAATTTGTACTTTTGAAAAATAATTAATGATTTCAAATTTTAGAATGTATTTCTGAAATCTGAAATCTGAAATCTGAAATCTGAAATGAACTACATACTTTTTGACGGAACCGTTCGAAATGCTCTTTTGCCATTTACTTTTACGCGCCCAGTTGCCGATATTCGTATCGGGATTTTAACCATCCGCGAAAAATGGGAAAAATATTTGGGATCTACCACTACAACTTTAACGGAAGAATATTTGTCAGAAAAGTATCCGATGGTCGAAATGGAAGAAAACGTAATGATAAATGCTTCGTTTCTACCAAATGAAATTCTTTCGGAAATGGTTAAAAATCTCGAAAAAAATCAAGCTATTTTTAAAGACGACGAGGTGATTGCTTTTTTTACAAATGATACGCAAGACGAAGTAGATTTTGATACATATGAAATTTTAGAATTCAACGAAGAATGTTTAACGTTAGAGCATACGTGGGATATTTTCGCCAAAAATGATGCCGCTATTCGAGAAGATTTCGAATTGCTTACTGATGATAGAAAATCGCAACCTATCTCGAAAACAGTGAACGTAATAGCACCCGAAAATATTTTTATAGAAGAAGGAGCAAAGCTTGAGTTTGTTACATTAAATGCCTCGACTGGTCCAATTTACATAGGGAAAAATTCCGAAATTATGGAAGGCTCAGTTATTCGTGGACCATTTGCATTGTGCGAATCGGGTAGGGTAAAGCTTGCTAGCAAAATATATGGCGCCACCACTGTTGGCCCGCATTCGGTTATTGGTGGCGAAGTCAATAATTCGGTTTTGATGGGATATTCCAACAAAGGGCATGACGGATTTTTAGGAAATGCCGTTCTTGGCGAATGGTGCAATATTGGTGCCGATAGTAACAACTCGAACCTCAAAAACAACTACGAACAAGTGAAACTTTGGAGTTATGAAACCGAAAATTTCGCAAAAACAGGATTGCAATTTTGTGGACTAATGATGGGCGATCACAGCAAATGTGGCATCAATACGATGTTCAATACTGGCACTGTTGTTGGCGTTTCCGCTAATATTTTTGGGTCTGGATTTCCTCGTAATTTTGTTTCTAGTTTTGCATGGGGTGGCGCATCGGGCTTTACAACCTATATAACAAAAAAGGCGTTCGAAGTTGCTAGAATTGTAATGGCGCGTCGAAATGTCGAATTTACAGAAGCTGATGCCAAAATCTTAGAACATGTTTTTGAATTAGAAAAAAAATGGATAAAATAGTAAATTTAAATTACTAAATTTCAATAATTTAAATTTTTTAAAATAAAAATATCCGATAATTTATATAGTACACTATATAAATTATCTGATATTTTTTATTATATTATACTAATAATATCAGATATTATTTAATTATTTTTATAAAATATCTCTTATTTTACTTTTTATTTATATATTTGCCTCATGGTACAAAGAAAAAAACAGCTTACTATTTTAAAACATTTCTCTAAAAAAGAGTTTACAATTCTTATTGGACAAAGGCAAATAGGTAAATCTACAATGCTCAAACAATTATATGAAGATTTGAAGTTGAAAGGTGAAATTGCTTATTTTTTAAATCTTGACCGAAAGGATATCCTGGATGATTTGAATCTTAATCCAGAGAATTTATTCAAGATTTGTCCATTAGTAAATGATAAAAAGATTACTGTTTTTATTGACGAAATTCAATATCTTGATGATGCAACTACGTTTCTGAAGTTGTTATTTGACGAATATTCCAATCAATTGAAAATAGTTGCTACTGGAAGTTCTGCTTTTTATATCGATAAACAATTTAAAGATTCCTTAGTTGGAAGAAAAAAAATTTTCCAAATGGGAACTTTAGATTTTGAGGAGTTTCTACATTTTAAAGGAAGAAACGACTTGGTTGATGAAATCGCAAAACTCAAATCTAAAAAAACCAAAAAATCTATTAATGAAAATTTACTTTGGGCTTATATGGATGAGTTTGTCAATTATGGCGGTTATCCAGCAGTAGTTTTAGAAGACAATATTGATGAAAAAATTGAACTTTTAAGGGAAATTCGTGATTCGTACATAAAGCGAGATTTATTAGAATCGGGTGTTACCGATGAAACTAAATTTTACAGAATGTTGATGCTTTTAGCAAGTCAATCTGGAAATATGTTAAATGTAAACGAAATTTCAAATACGCTCAGAATCACTAATGCTACCGTCGAAAATTATTTGTATGTGTTGCAAAAATGTTTCCATATTACATTAGTTAAACCATTTTACAACAATTTGCGAAAAGAGTTGACTAAAATGCCTAAAGTGTATATTCACGATTTGGGTTTGCGTAATATATTGATTAATTATTTTGCGCCTTTAGAACAACGTGCCGATAAAGGATTGATTTTAGTAAATTTATGTTTTCGGATTTTATCTGAAAATTATGAACAAGATCAAATAAAATATTGGAGAACTGCCGACGGTAATGAAGTTGATTTTGTTATTGAAACTCAATATTTGAAAGGTTTTGCTGTAGAAGTAAAATTCAATCAGCAAGAAGCTAAAGTCTCCAAATATAAAAAATTTATCAGCAATTATCCCGATTTTCCTTTGGAATTTTGGTGGTGGAAAAAAATAGATTTGATTGTTCAAAATCCTAACTTGTAGCAAAACGAGTTAGGATTTTTGTTTAATTTGCTTCCAAATATTTCTTGAAATTATCTAAAATCATTTGCCAACCTTGTTGTTGCATTTCAACTGGATTTTCATTTTCGGGATCAAATTTTTCTGTAATCGAAAAGCCGTTTTCTTGTTTTTCAAAAGAAATTATCACTTTTCTATCATCTTCCATATTGTATTCAATCAATTGTAAATCAATAATATTTGTATAAACGGCTTCAAAGTCAAAACCAAACGAGCCATCTTTGGCTTCCATTCGATAATTTAATTTTCCGCCAATTTGCAAGTCATTTTCGGCTCTTGGGCAATGCCAATCCTCGCCAGCAAAATTCCAATTCACAATATGTCTTGGATTAGTCCAAAAATCCCAACCTTTTTCTAAAGATGTATGTATTGATGTTGAAACGGTTATCATATTTTTTTTTCAAATATATAAAAAATCAATTTCTGATTTTAAATTATTGTTTGTAAATTTGCATACTCAATTTTTTGACAACGATTTCATTATTTGAGCTTTCTTATGGAAAATAAAAAAAAAGTTGCCTTCTACACTTTAGGATGCAAACTCAATTTCTCTGAAACTTCTACTATTGCCCGTAATTTTCAAGATGAAGGTTTTGAACGAGTAGATTTTGAAGAAGTTGCCGATATGTATGTAATAAATACTTGTTCGGTTACCGAAAATGCCGATAAACAATTCAAGCAAATTGTAAAAAAAGCACTCAAGATCAACGATAAAGCATATGTGGCTGCCGTTGGTTGTTATGCACAATTAAAACCCGATGAATTAGCGGCTGTCGATGGTGTTGACCTTGTTCTTGGTGCCACCGAAAAATTTAAAATTACCGATTATATTAATGATTTGTCCAAAAACGATCTAGGCGAAATTCACTCTTGCGAAATCGAAGAAGCCGATTTTTATGTCGGAAGTTATTCTATCGGCGATCGAACGCGTGCTTTTTTGAAAGTTCAAGACGGTTGTGATTATAAATGTACCTATTGCACCATTCCATTAGCTCGTGGAATTTCTCGCAGCGATGCTTTAGAAAATGTGTTGCAAAACGCATCGGATATTTCCAAACAAGGTATTAAAGAAATTGTTTTGACTGGTGTAAACATTGGCGATTATGGCAAAGGAGAATTCGGAAACAAAAAACACGAACATACTTTTCTGGATTTAGTAAAAGCATTAGATGAAGTTGAAGGTATAGAAAGACTTCGAATTTCATCAATCGAACCCAATTTATTAAAAAACGAAACGATCGATTTTGTTTCAAAAAGCCGAACCTTTGTGCCTCATTTTCATATTCCGTTACAAAGCGGAAGCAACGAAATTTTAGCCAAAATGAAGCGTCGTTATCAACGTGAAGTTTATACTGAACGAGTAAATAAAATTCGAGAAGTAATGCCTCACGCTTGTATAGGTGTTGACGTAATTGTTGGTTTTCCGGGCGAAAGTGATGAACATTTCCTAGAAACGTATAATTACTTGAACGAAATGGATATTTCATATCTTCATGTTTTTACTTATTCCGAAAGAGATAATACCGAGGCGGCAACGATGCAAAATGTGGTTGCGATGAATGTTCGCAACAAGCGTAGCAAAATGCTTCGTGGACTTTCTGTAAAAAAACGTCGTGCTTTTTACGAAAGCCAAATTGGAACGGATAGAACAGTTCTTTTTGAGTCAGAAAACAAAGAAGGCTACATTCATGGTTTTACCGAGAATTATGTAAAAGTAAAAACACCTTGGAATCCCGAGTTAGTAAACACACTGCACGAAATTAATTTAACCAAAATTGATGACGACGGAAGTGTAAGGTTGAAATTCAAATACGAGAAATCCCAAATTCAAACTATTTAGAATTGGAATTTGGAATTTATAAATTTGAAATTTCTAATATTTATAATGAAATCGAATTTTAGTAATCCTAAAAACGGTTCCAGAATATTGTTCAATAAATTCAAATTTATGCCTTCCTGGTTGTTTGAAATCGATTATTTTATCTGCCGAAAGTTCGTAATAATTTCCGCTACCTTCAATCATAAACTTCAAGCCATTTTTGCGATAAGCAGATCTTACTAATTCAAATTCCGATAAATTCCAAGTGGTATGATCGGCATCAATGTCTTCAATTTCTGAAAATAAACCTTCAGTAACTTCTGTTTTGCAACCATAATATTTTTCGATTTGTTCGAAAAAATCAATTATTTTTTGGTTTATTTCTTCAGAATTCATTTCATAAAGATATAAAACAATTTACAATACAAAAATTCCAAATTCAATAATTATATTGTAATTTGGAATTTTTGTATTGTAATTTGAAATTTTAAAAATTTGGAATTTATATTTTAATTCCCGGTGGCAATAAATCTCTATATGTGGTGTTTTTTCTAAAAAACAAAGCTATTTTTGGTAAAATCGGAACTACTTTTAATTTTCGTTCGTAGGCAATTTCCATTATATTTTTAAGATAAAGCGAAATAAATTCTTCATTATCAAAACCATCAGGATGTTTTATTTTGGTCAAAAATATTTTCTTTTCCTGAAACGAGTATTCTACAGAAACCATTCCTTCATCTACCAAAGTTTCAAACTGTCTAGCAAAAGTGTTGTCTTTGATTTCTAATAATTGTAAAGTTTCCATGTTAAGATTGTATTTTCTAATTTGGTGCAAAAATACGTTTTTATTGTCAAATTATCACATTTTAATATCATAAATTTTAATAAATTAGAATACTAAAGCATATTAAATAACTGTTAATTTGCATCTAATGATGTATCGATTTCTTAATTAACAGTTACTTTTACAAATCATTTTTATTTTTTCAAGATGTCAAAAATCTCTGTTTATTTGATGCCTGGATTGGCTGCGAGTTCGCTAATTTTTGAAAAAATTCAGTTGCCAGAAGAACATTTTGAAATACATCTTCTTGATTGGAAAATCCCAAAATCTAAAGAAACTTTAGCCGCATACGCCAAACGAATGTCTAAAGAAGTGAAGCATGATAAAGCCGTTTTAGTTGGCGTATCTTTTGGTGGCGTTTTAGTTCAAGAAATGGCAGCGTTTTTAGATTTGCACAAACTCATTATTGTTTCTAGTGTAAAATCAAATCTCGAAATTCCGCTGCGAATGAAGATTGCCAAACAAACCAAAGCCTACAAATTGGTGCCAACTGGATTGGTTCAAAATATTGAAGTTTTGCAAAAATTTTCGTTCGGAACCATTATAAAACAAAGACTTAAGTTGTACGAAAGGTATCTTGCCATGCGCGAAAAAACCTATCTCGATTGGGCAATTGAACAAATGTTAACTTGGGATCGAGTAAAGATAGATTCTAAAGTAGTCCACATTCATGGCGATGCTGATGAGGTTTTTCCTATCAAGAACCTCAAAAATTTTATTGCAGTTAAAGGTGGAACGCACATCATGATTTTAAGCAAATACCGATGGTTTAATTCTAATTTACCTAAAATTATTTTAGAAGAACAAATGTAATCGGCTCGATTTTTGTAGTTTTGCATGATAAAACTACTCAATTATGACATTATTTCAAAAAACAGGTTTGATAGTAACAACTGTTTTGGTTAGCGGATTGCTAATTCATGCTGTTTCTACAGAAGCTAAGAACGAAATCACAAAAGAAGGAACTTCTCATTATTTTCCTGCAACTGTTGATTTTGCTGGTGAGCAAACACCACTTCAAATTGCAGATGTAAAAGAGCGCATGGATAGAGAGTTGCTTGTAAACGCCAATTTGCATTCGTCTACAATACTAATCATGAAGCGAGCAAACAGGGTTTTTCCTATTATAGAACCAATTTTGAAACAAAATGGAGTTCCTGACGATTTCAAATATTTAGCCGTTATAGAAAGTAATCTAACCAATGCTGTTTCGCCAGCTGGTGCGAGAGGAATATGGCAATTTATGCCTCAAACAGGCAAAGAAAAGGGTATGGAAATAACCGAAACTGTGGACGAACGCTACCATTTAGAAAAAGCTACGGAAGCCGCTTGCAAATACCTTATCGAAGCAAAAAACAAATTCGGAAACTGGACGTTGGCCGCTGCCGCATACAATGGAGGTTCGGCTGGTGTAAACAAACAAATCGAAAATCAAAAAGTGCCAAGTTATTATGATTTATTGTTAAATGACGAAACATCGCGTTATGTTTTCAGAATTTTAGCCCTTAAAGAAATCATGAAAAATCCTGAAAAATATGCTTTTTCTATTTCTCAATCCGAGTTATACAAAAGCATTCCGACAAAAAAAGTTGAAGTCACTACATCAATTTCAGATTTAGCACAATTCGCAAAAGATCAAGGCATTAATTATAAAATTCTTAAAATTCATAACGCTTGGTTACGCGATACCAAATTGGATAATCCTCACGGGAAAACCTACTATTTTGACATTCCAACCGAAGGGTATTAGTATTTTGAAGGCAGGTTTCAGAATTAAGAAAGCAGTTTTCAGAATTCAGATTATATATAAGTATTATTGATTGTCCGTTTGTTGTCATAACCCTGTAATCCCCGCTATTACTAGCCTATCGAATAATTTTTCTTCAAAATATCTTCTATTTAACTTGTAAACGAACTCATTCAGGTATAATTGAAGATATTTTCCTTTTATTT
>JANOPO010000094.1:0-4063 GCA_031422015.1 Flavobacterium sp.
ATTTGAATAAAATATAATTTTAATTTAAAATTTATTTCTCAATTTGTGAAAAAATAATAAAAAAAAAAAGTGGTTGCCAATTTCTTGGCAACCACTCCTTCAAAAACAAAACTAACCTAACTACGCTAACTATTACTACTACCTAATAGTTAGTTTTCAATTCTACTCTTCGGTTTTTGGCTTTTCCTAAAGTAGTTTTATTATCAGAGACTGGTTTGGTTTCGCCATAACCAATAGCTATTAATCGTGTATCCAAAATTCCTTTTCCAATTAAATATTGTTTCACTGAATCAGAACGTTTTTGAGATAAAGTCATATTGAAATCATCTGCACCAACATTATCTGTGTGGCCTTCGATTGTCAATTTGGCACCTTCATATTTGTATAGAATTTTTGACAATTCGTCTAACTGAGATAGTGAAGCTACTTTTAATTTATCAGAATTATTTTCGAAGAAAATTTTGCTACCAATTAGGGTTATTCTGTCAATTTCTACTTTTGGAATTTCTGGACAACCTTTGTTTTCAGCTGTTCCTTTTGCGTTTGGACATTTGTCATCAAGATCGGCAATACCATCGTTATCGGCATCTGGACAACCTTTTAGAGCAAGAACTCCAGCAACATCTGGGCAAACATCTACATCATCCATTGTTCCGTCATTATCGCTGTCTTTTGCACAACCATTAGCATCAACTTTGGTACCTGGTTTTGTATTGGCACATTTGTCATCAATATCGGCAACACCATCTTTATCAGCATCGGGGCAACCTTTTAGCATTGCTGAACCAGCTTGATCTGGGCAACGATCTTTGGAATCTTCTACACCATCGTTGTCTTTATCTGGGCAACCATTTAGCATTTTAGATCCTGAAACATCTGGACAATTATCCAAATAATCGGCAACACCGTCGGCATCTTTATCTAACGGGCAACCCATTTTGTCTACCGCTACATTTGCTGGTGTATCGGGACATTTGTCTTTTTTATCAGAAACACCATCTTTATCAGTATCGATTGAATTTCCAAGATTGACAGTTATTCCAACCATGTGCGTCAAATAAGCATCTTTAGATTTGAAATCTTCTACACCATTATCAACTCCATCTCGTCTGTCTTTATTAGAAAACATAAATGTTTCTTGAAGATTCAACATAATTTCTGGCGATAATCTAAAATTGATACCAGCACCAGCAGTTGGCAAAATATAATCGTAATTTTCTGTATGAAAATTCAGTTGATTATCAAATAGAATTGCTCCAACTCCTGCAAATACATAAGGTCTAATTACATATTCTGGTGCAACTATATTAAAACGTAAGTTAATGGACGCTGCATTAAAATCAGATTTAAAACCTGCAGTTGTGCCATTATTGTAACCTATTGTTCCTTTAGATATTAATAAATTGGCATCGAATAATTTACCTAAGTATCTAGAAACCGATATTCCACCAAAACCATACATCGTGTTTCCAGTTTCGTACCAATCTCGACCTAAATCTCCATTATATTGGGTTACACCACCGTGAAATCCAATATTCCATTTTTTCTCTTCTGTTTGTGCTTTTGCTGCAAATATTGACAAAATGCAGGCACTCAATAATATTAATTTTTTCATTTTTTTTTAATTTATGATTATTGAGTACAAAGGTGCGATGGTTAAATTTGTTTGGTGTTATATAACTTTTGCGAAAAGTTGTAATATTCACATTTAAATAATTTTCCCATCTTCCATTTCAATAATACGATGGGTTCGGTTAGCAAAATCGTTATCGTGGGTTACAATTAAGAGCGATTGTTTGTAAACTTCGGCGAGTTCCTTGAAAACATCGAACACGATTTCGGAATTTTTTTTGTCTAAATTTCCTGTAGGTTCATCGCCCATAATGATTAGTGGATCGTTTATTAAAGCCCTAGCAATGGCTACTCGCTGTTTTTCGCCACCCGATAATTGGTTTGGGCTATTGAGTGCTTTATCTTGAATTCCTAGAACTTTGAGTTTTTCGTAGGCTTTATCTTCAATTTCTTTGGTAGATAATTTAGCGAGTTTTAATCCTGGCAACATTACGTTTTTTAAAACCGAAAACTCGTTTAACAAATAATGAAACTGAAAAACAAACCCGATTTTTTTGTTGCGAACGATTGCTAATTCTGCATCTACTTTGTTTTTCATCAAAACGGAATCTATTATCAAATCGCCATCAAAAGCGGTATCCATTGTAGATAAAATATAGAGTAATGTCGATTTTCCACAACCTGATTTTCCAATTATTGAAGCAAATTCGCCTTTGTTAATTGAAAAATTGATATCCGTTAAAACCTTTACATTAATGGTTTCGTGAAATGTTTTTGAGATATTTATGGCTTCTAGAATTTTCATTTTTTTGATTTTTGAATGAAGATTAACGATTTTTGATTTCAGATTTTTGTGATAGAAATTCGATATTAAAATTTTTAATAATTTTTATAAATCTTAAATCATTTTTATTAAAACCATTAAGAAATTAAGGTTCATTAAGTATTGTAAATCTGAAATCAAAAATCGTTAATGCTTCGCCAATTCGCACTTTCAGGCTCGGGTCAATAATCTGCAATCATTATTTCCCTCTAATAATCTCTACCGGATCTATTTTGCTGGCTTTCAATGCTGGGAATAAACCCGCAATTGTGGTTGTAAAAAGTGCAAAAACCATACTGATGACATAATAAATTAAATCATAAGAAATAGGATAGGTTTTTACTGTTGGTAGCGAAGGCGTTTTGAACGGAATAAAATTTATGCCAAGTGAGAAAAAAAATCCAAACAAAAGCCCGAAAAGTCCACCAACAACTCCAATAATTATTGATAATGATATAAAAACCCATTTTACATCACTGCCCGAAAAACCTGTTGCTTTGAGAATGGCAATAGTGTCCATTTTTTCGTAAATCATCATATTCAAAATATTATAAATTCCGAAACCAGCAACGAGTAATAGTACTAAACCAACTGCATAGGAAATAATGGTTCGCACCGAACTTCCAGTCTCAAATTGTGCATTAGCAGTTTGATAATCAATAGTATCGGTTTCATATTTTTTATAGAATTCTTTGGCAACTGCTGGAGCCGATTTCATATCAAACAATTTTATTTGAATATCGGTAATGTAATTTACGGGCTTTTCTAATAATTTTTGAGCGGTTGCAAGAGATGTATAACTAAAAGTGTTATCGATTTCGGCAATGCCAATTTGCGAAATTCCAACTACTTTTAGCATTGACAAATTGCCTCTTGAAGAAGTAATATTGATGTTATCACCTTTAGAAAGCAACATTTTTTCTGCCAAACCTATTCCTATAATAATACTGTTCGATTGTGTCAAATCACCCACGTTTCCGTCTATAATATTATCTGAAATTTTGAACAATTTTTCTTCGGGTTCGATGTCAATTCCGTTGATAACGCCAGCAATTTCTATTGTTCCAGAATTAAAAAAAACAGGCGTGTTTATTTTGGCAGCCACATCAATAATTCGTTTATCGAGTTTTAAATCTTGAATAATTTTTTTGCTATCGTAAATTGATTTTCCACGGTCTTTTGGTTTTACAGAATTGATGAAATTGGTATTATTTCTGTATTTTTTTGACAATAAAAGAGGTTGGTTTTGAGAAGGTTTTACTTCATTATACAACCTAACGTGTGGCGTTTTATTGAGCATTAATCCGTCTAACAAATCGTTTAATCCATTCATAAAACTAACCAAAGCAATAAACATAGCAATACTAAAAGTTACGCCAACAGCAGCAACAATTGTTTGTTTTAGTCGTGCTCGAAGCAAATGAATAGCAATATTTAGAATTAGTTTGTAGTTCATTCTTTAGGTTTATAAATTATCTCGTTAGGTTTTAATCCTTCTAGAATTTCTATTTTTTGATAATCGGACAAACCTGTTTTTACTTTTCTTTTTTTCTTTTTATCAAAAATTATTGAATCGCCTTTTTGCAAATAATTTTTAGGAATGGTTATGGCATTTTTCTTGGTTTTAATTATAATATTGGCCTCAGCAGAAAGATTTGGATATAATTT
>JANOPO010000095.1:0-14512 GCA_031422015.1 Flavobacterium sp.
AGATAAACAAAAAATTAGCCCCAAACAAGTTGAGGCTAAACAAGATATACATTCAGTGAAATATCACAGTATGCATTCTCTCTGTTAAGAACAAATATATAAAAATTAACAATAAAAAACAGGAACTTAAGATAGTACCTATGTTGATTTTCCATTTTCATATCCGAAACATTTTTTTAGTATATTTGTATATCAAATAAAGCGTCATGAAACCATCACAATCGAATTTCAACACAGTATCAAAGCAAAAATCCTCGAAATGCTTCATTCTTTTCCGAGTAATGAGCTTAAAATAGTTCATGACGACCCAAATTTTGTTGCAAATAAAAAAAATGTTAGATAACGAATTAGAAAAAGTAAGTAACGGAACAGCGGTTCTTTATACTATTGATGAAGTAGACGACTATCTTGATAAAGTCATTTCTGAATATGAAAAAATTTATTTATCGACAGAATTTCGGTTTATTTTGGAAAAACAAGTTAGGTAAATTGCTGCGGATAAGCCACTTGCAGCTAAAAATTCAAGAAAGACTTGTTGATAAATATCAAAAAAGATCTAATTCATCCATTTCATTTCAAAAAATCAATTTATTATGACGATGAAAACATCAGAGATTACTTTTTCACAGGTTACACTTCTGTATATAAAATTGATTTTGAAAATCAAATAGTTACAGTTTTCGGATTCATAAAACACAAAGAAACCCTATAAATGCCTCGAATACTCGCCATCGATTACGGACAAAAACGAACAGGAATAGCCGTTACCGACGATTTTCAAATAATTGCTTCGGGCCTTACTACAATTTCATCCGAAACCACAATTGATTTTCTCAAAAACTATTTCGAAAAAGAAAAAGTCGAAAAAGTACTACTCGGCAAACCCATTCAAATGAACGGCGAACCATCGCAAAGTACCGAGGTTATTGAAAAATTTGTTATCAAATTCATTAGCGCTTTTCCAGAAATGGTACTCGATCGTGTCGACGAACGTTTTACATCTAAAATGGCATTTCAAACCATGATAGATAGCGGCTTGAAGAAAAAACAACGCCAAAACAAAGCATTAATTGACGAAATCTCAGCAACTATAATGCTTCAAGATTATTTATCTAAAAAGCCTTTTTTATAGCATAAACTCCCATGATTAAACTTATTGTAGTAGATCTCGACGGAACTTTATTAGACTCCAACCACCAATTACCAACAGATTTTTGGGAAGTTGAAGAAAAACTGTTTCAAAAAAATATATTATTTGCCATAGCTACAGGCCGTCAGTTTTATAATGTGATTCAATTATTCGATAAAATCTCAGATCGAACGCTGTTTTTGGCCGAAAATGGAACATATGGTTTTTATAAAGGAAATGAAATTTTTGTCAATCCGCTACCAATTGAAGATGCGATTCGTTTTATTGAGATTGGTCGTAAAATTCCAAATTCGAATGTTATTTTTTGTGGAAAAAATTCGGCGTATGTCGAAAGTGATGATCACAAATTTCTGATCGAAGTTCGCAAATATTATCAGAAACTAGAACTTGTCCCCGATTTGACACTAGTTGAAGATGACGTTTTAAAAATTACAATTTGCGATTTTGATGATGTTCCAAACAATAGTTATAACTATTTTAGAGAATTTGAAAACTATTTTAAAATTGCCATTTCCGGAGCAATTTGGC
The DNA here is from genome assembly GCA_031422015.1 of Flavobacterium sp. GTDB lineage: Bacteria > Bacteroidota > Bacteroidia > Flavobacteriales > Flavobacteriaceae > Flavobacterium. The sequence continues at coordinate 1,679 of JANOPO010000095.1, forward strand.
TCGATATTACAAATTTTACAGCCAACAAAGGCGTTGCCGTTTCAAAAATTCAGCAGCAATTCAATATCTCGGCAGACGAAACAATGGTTTTTGGCGATTTTTTAAATGATTACGAAATGATGCAAACCGCAACATATAGTTATGCCATGCAAAATGCACATCCCGAAATTATAAAAATTTCAAAATTTATTACAGCGTACGACAATAACAATAGTGGCGTAACGCAAACTATCAGTGAAATTATTTTTGGTGAATAATAAAAATTGTTTTTTGTTGTTGTATAACCATTGAATCTGCTTTTTTTGATTATTTTTGCCACGTTTTAAATTTTACAAATGATTTTACCAATAATAGGTTATGGCGATCCAGTTTTGCGTGCGATAGGTGCGGAAATCACAACTAATTCTCCCGAATTGAAACAAACTATTGCCAACATGTATGAAACGATGTACAATGCTTGTGGCGTCGGTTTGGCCGCTCCCCAGGTAGGCTTGCCAATACGACTATTTATTATTGATACAGAGCCTTTTAGCGATAGCGAAGATTTAAATAAAGAAGAGCAAGAAGCGTTGAAAGGCTTTAAGAAAACGTTTATAAATGCAAAAATGCTTGTAGAAGAAGGAAACGAGTGGGGGTTTAATGAAGGTTGCCTTAGTATTCCAGATGTGCGCGAAGATGTTATTCGGCATGAAAAAATTACAATCGAATATCTAGATGAAGAATTTAATAAGCAAACAGATGTTTTTGACGGACTAATTGCACGAGTTATTCAGCACGAATACGATCATATTGAAGGTATATTATTCACAGATCATTTATCTTCATTAAAAAAACAATTGATAAAAAGAAAATTACAGAATATAATGGAAGGTAAAGCACGTCCGGATTATCGTATGAAATATGCTGTAAAAAAAGGAAGATAACTTCTGAAATTTCAATAAAAATAAAAACCAAATTCCAATAAAAAATTAAAATAATAGAATGAATTTAGATAAAATATTAGCCATTGCAGGAAAACCAGGATTGTATTCTTTGAAAGTGCAGACTCGCACAGGATTTGTAGCTGAATCTTTTTTGGATGGAAAAAAAATTACAGTAAATCTTCGTACAAATGTGAGTTTATTAACTGAAATTTCTATGTATACCAACACAGAGGAAAAACCGTTGGCAGACGTAATGCGAGCCATTGCAATCAAAGAAGATTGTGGTCCAGCAATTTCACATAAAGAAGATAATGGAAAATTGGTTGATTATTTTCTTCAAATTTTACCAGATTACGACCAAGATCGTGTGTATCCGTCTGATATCAAGAAGGTGTTAAATTGGTACAATACCTTGCAAGAAAGAGGTTTAGTTGAAAAAGAAGCGCCAAAAGTAGAAAATGCTGAATCGATAAAAGAGCAAGTAATAGCAGAAGTTGCAGCTAAGAAAGCTCCAGCAAAGGTTGCACAAGAGCCCGTTAAAGAAGAGGTAAAAGCTAAAAAGACACCTAGTAAAAAAGCAAAAAAAGACTAAAAAGCTTTTCAAATTATAAAATTAAAATCCTGTTGTGAAAATTTCATAACAGGATTTCTTATTTTTACAAAAACATCCAGAAAATGAATTCCAAACAAGATCAGCTGCAAGCCTTCGAACGATTATTAATTATCATGGACGAGTTGCGTGAGAAATGCCCTTGGGACATGAAGCAAACCATCCAAACCTTACGGCATCTTACCATTGAAGAAACATATGAGTTGGGCGATGCCATTTTGGATAATAATCTTGAAGAAGTCAAAAAAGAATTGGGCGATTTATTATTGCATATTGTTTTTTATGCCAAGATTGGAAGCGAAACCAACACCTTTGATATGTCCGATGTTTGTAACGAAATTTGCGACAAACTCATTCACCGTCATCCACATATTTATGGCGATGTTGTTGTTGCTGATGAAGAAGAAGTAAAGCAAAACTGGGAAAAACTAAAACTCAAAGAAGGTAAAAAATCTGTTTTGGAAGGCGTTCCCAAAGGTTTACCAGCATTGGTAAAAGCCAGCCGAATACAAGATAAAGCAAGAGGCGTAGGCTTTGATTGGGAAGAGCCGCACCAAGTTTGGGACAAAGTGCAGGAAGAAATTCAAGAGTTTCATGAAGAAGTTGCAGCAGGAAATCAAGACAAAATAGAAGCCGAATTTGGCGATGTACTTTTCTCAATGATAAATTACGCCCGATTTCTAAACATCAATCCTGAAGATGCATTAGAAAGAACGAATAAAAAATTCATTACCCGTTTTCAATATCTCGAAAGCAAAGCTGGAGAACTTGGCAAACCTTTAATGGACATGACGTTGGCAGAAATGGATGTTTTCTGGAATGAGGCTAAGAAGTTGAAATAAGACTTAAAAAAAACCTCGAAATTTTCGAGGTTTTTAATTTTATTACAAACTAACTATTCTTGTTTTATAGCTCGTAATGCTTTTAGTTTGTCTTTCAAAATTTCTAATTCGTCTTTATGTTTGGCGATATTTTTTCGCACTTCGGTAACAATAGAATTTTCTTTTTTGGCATTTTTGGTATTCTGAAAAAACTGAATGTTATTTTCCAACTGATTTACTTCCGATTTTACTTCTTCAATTTTTCGCATTAAGAATACTTTTTCGTTTTCCAGTTTTCTAGAATCTTCTGATCCGGCCAATTGCTCCATGCGGTTAGAGAAACGCATCATGTCGGTATCTTTTTTGCTCAAGCTCAATTTTTCGAATAATCCGTCCAATACTTTATTGAATTTTCCTTCTACATGACGACGTCCAAAAGGCACCTTTCCTAATCCTTTCCAGTTTTCGATATGAAGTTTTATGGCGTCTAAATCGGTTTTATGATCGCCAGTCATTTCGAATTCTTTGATGGTCTCCAAGTAGGCTTTCTTTTTCTCGAAAGCTTCCACTTCTTCTACATTTTCTTCGTTTTTCTGTGCTTTTAATTGCTCAAAATAATGGTTGCACGCCGCTCTAAATTCTATCCAAAGCTTATCTGAAAATTTTCTTGGCACATGACCAATAGTTCTCCATTCTTCCTGAATTTGTTTCATTATTGGTGTCGAAGTAGCAAAATCTGTACTTTCCTGCAACTCTTTTGCTTTGGCAACCAAAGCTTGCTTGCGACTCAGATTATCGTTTTGATCTTTCTTAATGTCTTTATAAAACGAATTTTTGAGCATATTGAAATCTCGAACCGCATTTTTAAATGATGCCCATGTGGCTTCGTTAACTTCGTTCGGAACTTTTCCTGTCGAGAAAAATTCGTTTCGCAACGTTTCTACTTTTTCAACTTGCGCTGCCCAAAGTCCGTGTGATTCTACTTTTTCCTGCGCTAAAACTTCGATTTGTGCAATAATTGCTTTCTTCTTTTCGAGATTTTCGGTATCGCCAGCACGCAATTTCTCGAATTGAAGTTCGCGTTTGTCATGCATTTGCTTGGTCAAATCGCTAAATTTTATCCAAATTTCTTCACGATTCTCTCTGGAAACAGGTCCAATGTCTTCTTTCCAGATTTTGTGCAAATCTTGTAATTCTCTAAATGCTTTGGCGATATCTGCTTCGTTGACCAATTCTTCAGCACGGGTAATGATTTTTAATTTCAAATCAAGATTGTGTTTGAAGTCGACATCTCTTGCGTCACGATCTAGGTGCAAAAAGTCATAGAAATTCTCCATGTGAAAATGGTAGTTGTTCCAAACATGGTTGTATTTATCTTTTGGAATTGCTCCTGCAACTTTCCAACGATCTCGAATATCGTTTAAGGTTTTTAATGACGACGTAATAGAATCTGCATTATGGATAAGGTTTTTCAGTTCTTCAACAATAGACAATCTATTGGTAAGGTTCGCCTCAAGATTGGACTGCAAACTTTTAAAATGTTTGTTTTTGCGATCTCTATAACTAGAATATATTTGATCAAAACGAGTTTTTAATGGAAATTGATAATGAAAATCTTCCGTGGTATCAGGATTTTCGGTATGAAATTCGTCTTTTTTCTCGTCTATAAAATGGTGATATTTTGATAAAAATGATTTTTTTATTTCTTCAACATGATCTTTTACGGCCATTACTTTTACTTCGGCAGAAAGTTTTTCTAGTTCATCAACAAGCGCTTCCATTGATAATGCTTCGTAGTCGAGCATCGGTATTTCGTGTCGTATGGTTTCGTATTCGCTTTCTTCAGCGTTGGTTTTAGCAATTTCGTTTATAGCTATAATGCTTTCGTCGGCAACTTCAAAAGTCTCATCGGCAACTTCTTCTGGCGTTAGTTCAATTGCGTTTTCTTCTAGATTGGTTTCAGCAAGTAATTCAACAGTGTCTTCACTAGTTTCGGTCATTTCAGTTGCTGTAACTTCTTCTGGAGTTGCATCTTGCGAAATTGTTTCTGGGCTTCCGTCTGCTTGGTTTTCATTGCCAGTCAGGTTATCAAGTTGTTCTTCTAACATTTTATAAATGTATACGTTATAATTTTCTCATTTTAGGAGGGCGAAAGATAGTTATTTGGCTGGAATTTACAAAACTTAAATTTTGTATCGTTTTAGGATATTCAAAATGGTTGGTCGTTAGCCCTTATGGATCCCAATGCGTCGGGAGATATCCTCGTGGAGCGAAGCGGAACGAGATAAAGGCGAGAGCAGGAATTGCCAATCGGATAAAGCCTAAGCGATTGGCTCCTAATTAGTAATATCGGTATCTTTGAGCGATTTGTCGATTATAGTGTTGTTGTGCAATACGACTGGTTTGTTGTTTTTGCGCATTTTGATATTGAGAAACTCCACAAATAATGAGAAAAATATGGCAAAATACAAGTAGCCTTTCGGGATAATTCCTACTGGATTGTCATGACCAAAACTGAAATGGGCTAGGTGAGAGCCTTCGGCAAGTAGCATAACACCGATAAGAATAAGAAATGATAATCCTAAGATTTGTATGGTTGGGTGTTCGTTTACAAATTTAGAGACTGGGCCAGCAAAAATCATCATTATGGCAATTGATATTACGATGGATAAAATCATTATTTCGATGGCACCTTCATAACCGAAGCCGCCTTGTGCTGGTTCTTTCATGCTAATCATTCCGATGGCTGTCAAAATACTATCAAATGAGAAAACAATATTTAACAATGCAATTTGAAAAATGGCTTTGGATAAGCTAGAAGCTGCCTTGCCGTTACTAGCTTCTTCTTCGCCTTCCATTTTATGATGAATTTCAGAAACTGATTTGTATAACAAAAACAATCCTCCTAGAAAAATAATGATGCTTTGCCCAGTAATATGTGCTGTAAAAAAGCCCCAATCGATATCTAAAATTGATTTTTGAAGACTTAAAACCCATGAAATTCCGAAAAGCAAGATGATTCGGAATGCCATTGCTAACAAAAGACCAATACGACGTGCTTTAGGTTGGTCCTTGTCTTCTAGCTTGCCAGAAACTATCGACAGGAAAACGATATTATCGATTCCAAGTATAATTTCTAGAAAAGTTAATGTTAATAAGGCAATCCAAGCGTTTGGGTTCGTTAATAATTCAGTCATTTTGTTTTATTATTTGTTGTTTATTATGCTATGCGAAAATATAAAAATTTATTTGATTTTTAAATTCTCATTTCTGGTTTCAGAAATCTTGAACCCGCGGACTATTTCTTAGTTACAATTCCGTTTTGTTTGTTGTCATCGCCCACAAAATTATACTCGAAAGTATATGTTTTGTCTTGAGTAGCAATGATTTTCATGGAAATTGCTTTTTGTTCTTGCATGTTTTTAGGATTTGTTTTTTGCAAAATAAATTCGCAATCATTAATCCACCGTACAGTTGCCGTATCGGTTTTGCCTTGAAATGTTTCTATTTGAAGTTTATCGGTTCGATTGAATGTCGAAATCAATTTCTTGCCTTTTATGGTTTGCGAAAATTCAAAATTTCCAGTCTTGAAATCTTCGCAGTTGCATTCGGTTTGTGTTTTGATACAAGAAGATAATGATAAAAGTAGTAGAATGAGTATTGGTTTCATTTATGAGATTTTGTTTTTTGTAAAGTTATTATTTCTAACTTTAAATACATAGAATCATAGATTTAAAAATTATGAATAAGGTAACCATTGAATTTTATTTTTTATATAGTTATGAACTCTTTAATTAGAAAAGTGACTTATTTTCTATGAATCTATTTGTTTAAATTATTCAATTATAATATCATATTTCTCCAAAAGTCCAGCGATTCCTTGATTGGAGAATTTTGCTTTTTGAAGGGTATTGAATTCGGGATCTATTTTGTAATTGTATGATGTTATGAAATCTGATAATTTTAGAATTGTATCATTAAAAATAGTTCCGTCAAGATTGCAGTTTTCGAAAACCGAACTTGTAAGATTTGAACCTATAAAATTGGTTTCTTTGAGTGACGCGTTTATAAAATGTGTTTTTGGCATTTTTTTGTTGGCAAACGAAGCATAATCCAAAATACAATCTTGAAAATGTACCGAAAATAAAAATTCAGCGGTTTCATGAAATAAGATTCCGAGTAATTTGCAGTTCTTGAAATCGACTTTTTTGAGGCTTGTGTTGCTCATTTTGGCTAACGAAAGATTGCAATCTATAAACTCGCAATCCATGAAAGTGGTTTCGGCAAAATCGGTATTCGAGAAATCGCAGTTTTTGAAAATGCAATCTTCAAACTCGCGATTGTTGATTCTTGCGTTGATAAAAACTACTTTTTCGAAAGTTTTTTGTATGTAAATGAGATCAGTCATTACAATTTTTTAGGTTTTTTTGATGTATGTCTAATTCGAAGAACTTGCATTGATTCTTCAGTTATTTGATAAGAAATCATATAACTGTAAACAAAAAAGGCGCTATAACTTCCATCATTATTATTTTTTAATTCGTCAAGTTTGTAAGTTTCAAAACTTGTTTTTTAAATTTCAGTACTTTCAAAAATTGTATCAATTATACTATCTGCAATAGCTATTGATTTGCTTTCAAAAAGAATAAAAAAATGTATGTCTTCAAGTTGCTCAATGGCATCTTTTGACTAAATTATTATCTTCCCCATTTTTTTGATAAAAGTTTTGCTTCTTCTTGGGTAAAGAAATTTCCATTTTTTATATTTTCAAGCGCACACTCAATATCTATATTGTAATCAATATTTGATGCAGTTTTTTGTGAATTATTAAATTCCAAAAGATGTTTCAATTTTTCAATAAATGATGGATCTTTTACTTTATCAATTTCTTGGTGTGTAAAATTTATTTGTGCTTGAATATCCATAATTAGATGTACTTAATCATTAAACATACTTTTCATAATTGTATTTAATCCTTTGTACATAAAATACATTGCCAAGCCGCAAACAAAAATTCCGATTACCAAAACCGCATAGTGCCAATTGTTTTCTTTATTAATAAAAGCATTATAAATAATTGTTGGTCCAGCAAAAAACATTGGCAGCGCCCAAGCTAATTTTATGATTCCTTTGGTTAATACTTGTCTGTTTGTTGCCATTTTTTATCTATTTTTGATATGATTTTACAGCTATTCCGAATAGAAAACCTAAAATTGAATGACCGAATCCAAACAGTAGTAAAGCAAATAATTTTCCTAAACCGTATTCATCATGACCTAAATCTATTATTTCTGTTAGTGACAAAATATAAAAACCAACGATTGCTATAGCAATATTTGAAATTATAAAATGCTTTAAAAACTTTGATTTTGATAGTAAATTATAGGCTGCAAACCATAAAATCACTGGAATTAAAAAAATAATTTCCATGGGTTTTTACTTCACAAAAGAAGCAACTGCCTTGCGAACGCTTCCATGTTTTTCTAACAAATTAGATGCCTTATCGTAGTCGATCTCAATTTCGTTCATAATCATTTTTACACCTCGATCAACCAATTTTTCATTGCTTAATTGCATATCGACCATTTTATTTCCTTTTACTTTCCCAAGTTGTATCATTGTTGTTGTTGAGATCATATTCAAAACTAATTTCTGAGCTGTTCCTGCTTTCATTCTAGAACTTCCAGTAACAAATTCTGGACCTACGACCACAACAATCGGATAGTTGGCAACCAATGCCAATGGACTTCCGTCGTTGCAACTAATACTTCCAGTGACAATATTATTTTCATTGCATTTTTCCAATCCTTTTACAACATATGGCGTTGTCCCTGAAGCAGCTATGCCGATTACAACATCATTTTCAGAAATAGCATATTTTTGCAAATCTAACCAAGCTTGTTCGGTATTATCTTCGGCATTTTCTACTGCTTTACGGATGGCTTTATCGCCACCAGCAATAATTCCGTTAACTAAATCAAAAGGAACTCCAAATGTTGGTGGACATTCTGAAGCATCCAAAATTCCGATTCTGCCTGATGTTCCAGCACCAATATAAAAAAGTCGTCCGCCCAACTTCATTTTAGAAACAATCGCCGCCGCCAAATTTTCTATTTGTGGCAAAGCTTTTTCAACAGCTAACGGCACTGTTTTGTCTTCATTATTGATGTTTTGAAGCAATTCCGAAATTGTCATTTTATCTAAATGATCGTATTTTGAGTTTGCTTCGGTAGTCTTTATAAAATTCATTTTAAAAAAAATTATTCTTCGTAGCGTTTTATTTCTCGATCGTAAAATTCATTGGCTAAGATAATCAAATTTTCCATTTGTTCGCTCAGTTCGGCTTCATCAAGATCTTCGTCTTCCTCCATAAACTCGACTTCATCGTCTTTAAGATTGATAATAAATCTTGGATAATCTAGATGAATGATGAAAATATCATCGGGAAAATCGGTGTTGTCGCCGAGTAAAAATTTTGGTAATTCCATTTTTTTAGATGTTAGATAAAAGACAAAGAGATGATAAATGAAAGATTAAGAGATGATATATGAAAGATCAAAAGATAATAGATTTAATTAATTAGACATTCATAATTTATAATTATATTATGTATAATTGCAAAATTAGTGAAAAAAATTTTTAAGTGCTGTATCTAATTAATTTTCGTCTCTAATCTTTTAGTCTTTGATTTCTTTGTCTCTCATCTTTTCGTCTTTAATCTTTTCGTCTTTTTCAATTTACTTATCAGATATAATAACTGGTGCGCTTTTTCCGTTCATGAAAATCATTTTGGAGTTTGGAGAAGCGGCCAATTCTTTTTGTGCTTTTATTTGTTCATATTGCAATTGTTTGTCGGTCAATCCTAACGAAATAATTCGTTGATAGTCAGCAATACCTTGTGCTTCTACACGTTTCCGCTCGGCTTCTTGTTTTTCTTTTTGAAGAACAAAAGTCATTTTTTGTGCATCTTGCTCGGCGTTAATTTTGCTTTCGATGGTTGTTTTTACTGAGTTTGGCAAATTGATATTTCGAATTAAAAGTTGCTCCAAAACCAAGCCTCGAGATTTGAAATCGGCTTCAATAGATTTGAAAATTCGTTGCTGAAATTCGTTTCTTTTTGTAGAATATAAAGCAACAGCATCATAATAAACGGCGTTGTCACGAATACGAGTTCGGGTAACTGGTCGAACAATTTTATCAGAATAATCAACTCCAATTGTTTTCAAAATTTTTGGTGCTTCATTAGGAGAAATTCTATACAAAACCGTTAAATCTATCACGACTTCCAAACCATCGTTTGATAAAACTCTAATCGCATCGTCGCCTTCTTTTTCGCCTTCATCATGAATGGCCGACATGGTATAATTTTGGGTTTTTGTATCAAAAACAGTAACTTCCATTAGCGGATTTACCAATTGCAAACCGCTATTCAAAACATCAGCTTTCACACTTCCGTAAAGCGATTGTACGCCAACTTTACCAGCATCAATTTGTTTAAACATTGCCGAAAAAATCCCAAGGCCAATTATTCCAAATCCAATATTCCGCAATAAAGTAGCATAACGTGCAAACGGATTGGCAACATTAGATTTTAATGTAAAACTTAGAAAAAGTAAAATTATTCCGATAATTATAAAAAGTATCATTTTTGTGTATTTAAGATTGTACTATGGTTATACGGGTAAACATGTTAGAAGTTACAAATATGTTGCGATTTATTTTTATTTCATATACGAATTCGCTAATTATTATTTTGCTATTATTTTGCTGTTTTTTTGCAACAGATTTAAAAGACTATTAGGATTTTTTTAATTTCTTTTGCCACGAATTTCACACCCGAGCCCGAAGGAGCGAACAGACGAAGTAAATTTTCACAATTTTCAATTTCCTATAACAAGAAGTCTTTTTAATCTTTTAGATATGTGGCAAAAAATCTTTTAATCTATGGCGAAAAACTTAATGATTTTTAGCAATTAGCTTTGTAGTCAATTTTGAAAAACGAATATAAAGCAATAAAGCAGCAATTGTCAATCCGGCTAGAAGTCCAATCCAAACTCCAGTCGCTTTCAATGAAGTATGCATCGCTAAGTAATACGAAATCGGAAAACCAACAATCCAATACGCTACAAAGGTTATGTACATAGGGATTTTTACATCTTGCAAACCGCGGAGCGCTCCCAAAACGACCACTTGAATTCCGTCTGAAATCTGAAAAACGGCAGCGACCAATAGCAATTGAGACGCTATTGCGATGACTTCTTTGTTATCAAGTGCTTGGTTGGCGTTTTCCATATTCAAAAACAAATGCGGCAAATAGTTGTGAAAAACAATGAAGAAAATGGCAAAAACTGTTTCTAAGATAATGGCAAGCAAAAATATAGATCTGGCAATGGTTACCAAGTTTTTATAGTCTTTCAATCCTTTCATGTTGCTCACTCGAATCATGGCCGTAACGTTTAAACCCATAGCAAACATAAACGTCATGGTTGCAAGCGTTAGTGCAATTTGATTGGCCGCCTGACTTGTTTTTCCGATAGAACCGCAAAGCCAAATCGCAGCAGTAAATAAGGCAACCTCAAAAAGCATTTGCATGGCAGAAGGCAAACCGAGATTGATTATTTTTTTTAGAATAGATTTCTTAAAATCTTTAAAACTAAAATTGTCGAAATAGGTTTTCATAACGCTATCGTATTTCATCAAATAATGCATAAAAACGACCATCATAATTCTAGAAATTACGGTACCAAGACCTGCGCCAAGAATCCCGAGTTTAGGAAAACCCCAAACGCCATAAATCAAAACATAATTGAAGAAAATATGCACCACATTTGCCATAAAAATAGCGTACATCGAGTATTTGGTTTTCGATAATCCGTCGGCAAATTGCTTGTAACCTTGATAAATTATTACAGGAATTAGTGAAAAAGCCACCCAATCGATATAGGGATAGGCCAAATTAACTACTTCGGCTGGCTGCTTCATTAGGAGCATTAAAGGTTTTGCTAAAACTACTAATGCAAACAAAACAATACCAATTATAGTGCAAAGCAATAACCCGTGATGAAAAGTAGATCGTATTTTTTTGTCATTATTTTCGGTATCCGCTTCAGCGATTATTGGTGTTATGGCTGTCGAAAAACCGATTCCTACAGACATGGCAATAAAAATAAAACTATTGCCCAACGACACCGCTGCTAACTCTGCTGATCCCAATTTGCCAACCATAATATTATCGACAATTCCGATGAGTGTATGCCCTAACATTCCTAAAATTATAGGATAAGCAAGCTTAATATTTTGAGCAAACTCGTTGGTGTATTTGGAAAAATTCATTTGGTTTTAAAGAATCTACAAAATTACGTTAAAATTGTGAATTAAAAATTAAAAATACTGAGCTTTAATCAACTACAATTTCAGTTTTTGTCAAAAAATATTTTTTTTGAAATTTTACTCATTCATAAACTTCCGTTTCTAATCGCCTTTATCTGAATGAAACGATAAGGCAAAACCTAATATATCGATTGTTATTTAGCTGCGAGGTCCGTGATACCATCTCACATCTATTCGCCTGAAGGAACGCTTCTCATAGCGAATTTGAAAATCTATAAATATAATTAACACTAAGGATATCCTTGCTAAACCTATAATTAATTATATTTGTTCTCCAAAATAGGTATTTCATATTATAATAAATTATGTTGAAATAATTTTGGATATTTATTTGTAGTTTTATTATCTATTAAAACATTAATATCTATCTATCGAAAGTTAACCAAAAAAAATTATAAAAATGAAAAATTTAATTTCAACCTTATTTTTTCTTCAAATTTGCTTCTCAAATTTTGCCCAAATTGTGCCCCCGCTACCGCACGAATCCTTTCGTGTGGTTTTTGTCAAATTTTGAAATATTGATAAACTACTACATCATCTAAAATTCCTTTTTGACCCGCGTAATCAGAAGCACTACTATATTTATAATCTTCCGCTCTAAAGACAAATCCTTCTTCAACTGGATTATTCTGTATATATGAAATTTTTTGCTGAATCACTTCATTGCTCCACAATTCAATAGGTTTATTGTCATGTCTCCAAAATTGATAATGTTTTACATTAGAGCCTTTTTCGGCTTCTTTTTTAAAAAAATCCAACAAAAATTCTTTTCTGCTTTCTCTTGGATTTTCTTGTATACTTTTTACAATAGATTGACTTGTAAATCTTTTTAAATCTCCAATCAACAACTCAGGATTTTGTTCATTTACACTCCTAAAAACCAAATGAACATGATTTGTCATAATACACCAACCATGAATTTCTAATCCTTTCTTTTCTTGACAAAACTCCCCCGCTCCCGCACGAATCCTTTCGTGTGGAATGTGCCTTTGGATTATAGAATTTATAATTTTTGCTCATATTTTAAATATTTTTTTTTCTAAATATAAGAATTTAGAATCGCTAACAACATTCCACACGAAAGGATTCG
>JANOPO010000096.1:0-82617 GCA_031422015.1 Flavobacterium sp.
TTTCAACAGCAACATAATCCCAAGAATAATGTTTCTCTACGACTAATTTTACACATTCAAACTTAAATGCATAATCATATTTGACTTTTCTTTCCATAAAAATACCCCCAAATAGTGTCTAACTTTTTGGGGGCAGTCTAAATTGGGAAGACATTTTTTTTTGAATCAATAATTTAAAACAAATTAATTCTTAGCAATCGCATTTATTTTATTTACAGAAACAACTTCGTTGTTGTTGTATACAACTTCTTTAGTATCTATAACCCATTTTCCAGATTTTACTCCTTCGTTGTACATGGCAATCGATTTTATATTTCCGTTAACTTCATACGAAGTCCATTTACCGTCTAGTTTACCGTCTTTAAAAAAACCTTCTTGCTGCACAGCACCATTGTCATGATAATAGGTTGCTTTCACAAGGTTACCAACAATTTCTAATTTTGGCTCAATTGATTTTCCAAAAGATGTTATTGAGAACATTATAACGAGTAATAAAGCTATTTTTTTCATAATACTTGGGGTATTGATTAATAATTCGAAAACAAATATAGAATAAATTTTACAATAAAAAAACTTTTGCTTAACAATTTGATAACATTGGGCAAAATTTAACATTTTCCCTGAAAAAAATTATCAATTATTTATTAACACAAAACGGCATGATATTTGAAATTAATTTATATATTTGCATTAATATGTTATAAAATGAAGAAAAATTACCTTTATATCACTCTTTTACTTTTCAGTTTGTTGTCTCTGAGCATCTCTGCGCAGGATAACAAACCGTCGAAAGCTCAAGAAACTATTGAAGGTCTTAATTTTTATCCAAATCCAGTAAGCAACGGCAAAATATACATTACTTCCAAATCGTTATTAGACAAAGAAGTTACTATATATGATGTTTTAGGCAAACGCGTATTTCAATCTCTTGTTACTTCCAAAGAGTTGAATATTTCAAGTATTTCGCCAGGCGTTTACATTATCAAGATTCGTGAAGGTGAAGCTACCGCTACTAGAAAGCTTATCGTTAAATAGCCCTTTTCCTATACTTTTTTGTTAACAATTATTTTATATACACGTTAATGTATTTAAAAAATACTAACTATCTTTGTACTATAAATTTATAAAAATATAAAAATGAAAAAACTTTACACTTTAGTATCTGTAATTTTAATAGCTGCTTCATCACAAGCCCAAGTAGTGATAAGTCAAGTATATGGTGGAGGAGGCAATACAGGAGCTCTTTACACAAATGACTTTGTCGAATTATTTAATAAAGGAAACGCACCAGTTGATATTACAGGCTGGTCAATACAGTTAGCAAGTTCGGGTGGATCTGGATGGTTGAAGTCAGAACTACCAAGTGTAACCATAGCACCAGGAAAATATTTTCTAATTCAGCATGCAGCAGGAAACAACACAGCATTATCTGCTTTACCTACACCTGATTTCGTTCCTACTGGTGCAAATATTCTATTAATTGCTGGTACAAATGTGAAAATTTTATTAGCTAACACCAATACTTTAGTATCGCTTGTAGCTGCCCCAACAGATGCTCAAATAGTTGATGTTTTTGGTTCTGGAAGTTCAAACTTTTTTGAAGGAACTGTAGCTGCACCTCTAAGCAATTCTCTTTCTGGACAAAGAAAATTAGGAGGTTGTCAAGATACCAATAATAATCTTGCAGATTTTGAATCATTAGCACCTGCACCACGTAACAGCGCAACTGCTGCTAACAGTTGTGCTCTTTCAACAAAACAAAACACAATTTCTGGTTTAAAAGTATATGCAAGCAACAACAACCTTTTTGTAACTTCAGACAGTAACGAAGCAAAAACAGTTTTGGTTTATAATATCTTAGGTAAAAATGTAATTAAAAGCAATGTTACTAATCAAGCAATCAATGTTGCTGATTTAGCTGGTGGTATTTACATCGTTAAAGTTACCGAAAATGGTAAAACTAATACTGTAAAAGTAGTTCTACAATAAGTAGTATCTGTATAATACACGAAACCAGCCAATCGGCTGGTTTTTTTATGACTTTATTTTTCATCTAGTTTTTTCCTCAAATAGTCAATTTCTTCTTTTTGGCTTTTTATTTGGTCTTTGTAGGATTGTCGTTCAAACTCAAAAGATTCACTTACAACTTTTTTTACATTAAAAAAACCTTTGGAGTTTCAAACTATACAAGGGTTGGTTTATATTTGTAAAAAAATACGCTTTGATCCCAAACCACGCCATCTTTACCATTACCAATCAAAAGCAATTTGAAAAAATCGCTTTAAAAACGTTTCGTTTCCAATACGAAAACAATTTGGTGTATCGTGATTTCTGTAATTTGATGAAAACAGATGTCCAGAAAGTAAAATCGTTACAACAAATTCCGTTTTTGCCCATACAGTTTTTCAAAAGTCATACTGTTGTTTCTAATTCGAATCCAATTCAAGAAATATTTACTAGTTCTGGAACAACTGGCGCAATTACCAGCAAACATTTCGTAACCGATGTTTCATTATATGAAGAAAGCTACCGAAATGCCTTTTCACAATTTTATGGTAATATCGAAGATTATATAATTTTAGCATTGCTTCCATCGTATCTCGACCGTGAAGGTTCGTCACTAATTTATATGGTCGACGATTTGATACAAAAAACCAACAATCCTGATAGCGGTTTTTATCTCAACAATTATTCTCAATTAATAGAGAAATTAGTTGCTTTAGAAAATTCTAATAAAAATATACTACTGATTGGAGTTACTTATGCTTTATTGGATTTAGTTGAAATTCAAAAATTCGATCTAAGAAATACCATAGTCATGGAAACTGGCGGCATGAAAGGCAAACGCAAAGAAATGATTCGCGAAGAATTGCATGCGCAACTTTGTATGGGTTTTGGCGTTGTAAGCATCCATTCAGAATATGGCATGACCGAACTTTTATCGCAAGCCTACTCATTAGGCAATGGCATATTTGAATGTCCCAATTGGATGCAACTACTAATTCGCGATCCCGAAGATGCTTTAACATACCTCGATAATGGCAAATCGGGCGGGATAAATGTTATTGATTTGGCTAATATCAATTCGTGTTCGTTTATTGCTACGCAAGATTTGGGTAAAAAATATCCCAATAACTCCTTTGAAGTACTAGGACGTTTTGATAATTCTGATATTCGAGGTTGTAACTTGATGGTGATATAAAAGTTATTATTCTATATCGATTCCAATACTTTCAATTCCCTCTTTCTTGTTTTCTATGGCTTCAAGTTGCCATTTTTTTTCTAAAAACTTGTGCAAATAATAACAAACACCAATGCCAGCAACAATTCCAACAAGTGATAAAATTAATGTTTCAGATGTAGATTCTGACATTGAACTTCCTGTTACTTCTAGTATGATTCCATAACTTAAACCTAAAACAATCGAAGTTCCATAATATGCAATCAATCCAATAATTGCAAAAAGCCATTTGTTTTTATCAAACTTATCTGCCAGCTTATAAAAATAATTCCCTACATAATAAATAAAAATAATTCCTATCATAAGCTGCTTTTAGTCATAAATATCTTTCCTATTGCCAAGATTTATAATATCAATTAATAATATCGAATCAAAAATTTCATAAATAATTCTGTAATCTCCAACCCGAATTCTATAACCTTTTCTGCCTTTTAGTTTTTTACAGCCAATTGGTCTCGGGTTTTGAGCAAGATTTTCAATAGCATCTAAAATTGGATTTGCTATTGAATCAGATAGTTTATCAAGATTTTTTTGAGCTTTTCTAGAAAAATCAATACTATACATTCTTATTTTTTCTAGATTTTAAATAATCTTTAAAAGAAATTCTGAATCCATCATCGTCTTTTTTTGCCTCATCATACAACTTGATGTCGTGCAAATCTTCAATCTGCTCTAGCAATTTTTCGTATTTCTTAATTGGCAAAACCACAGCCGTTTTTTTCCCTTTGGTATCTGTTAAAAATAGAGTTTCCATACTATTATAAATTTATTAAGTAAAGTTATGAAATTATTTAACTCGCACTACAAAATAATTTTTCTTACCACTTTGCAACAATATAAAAGCATTATTAATTAAATTGGTTGTCGAGAGCACAAAATCTTCTGTTACTTTCTCTTTGTTTACAGCAATAGAATTAGCTGTCAATGCACGTCTAGCTTCACCATTAGATTTGAAAAATCCTGTTTTCTCGTTCAAAACAGCTACAATATTTATTCCACCTTCAAGATCGCTCATCGATAGTTCTGCTTGTGGCACACCATCAAAAACTTCCAAGAAAGTAGCTTCATCCAATTGTTTCAAATCTTCGGCAGACGAGTTTCCGAACAATATATTCGAAGCCTCAATTGCCTTTCCCAGTTCGTGTTTGCCATGAACAAAAACCGTCATTTCTTCTGCCAATCGTTTTTGTAAAACCCGTAGATGTGGTGCTTCATAATGGGCAACAATCAAAGTATCAATTGTGTTTTTATCCAAAAATGTAAAAATCTTGATGTATTTTTCAGCATCAACATCAGTTGTATTTAGCCAAAATTGATAAAATTTATATACTGATGTTTTATCGGCCGTTAGCCAAACATTGCCGCCTTCTGATTTTCCAAATTTCGACCCATCGGCTTTTGTAATCAACGGACACGTCATGGCAAATGCTTTTGCTCCTTCATCGTTCATACGCCGCACCAGCTCAGTGCCCGTAGTAATATTTCCCCACTGGTCGCTGCCGCCCATTTGCAACAAGCAATTGTGGGTTTTATGCAAATGATAAAAATCATATCCTTGAATTAACTGGTAGGTAAACTCCGTAAAACTCATACCGTTACCGTCGCCAATCAAACGTTTTTTGACAGAATCTTTCGCCATCATATAATTTACGGTAATGCGTTTTCCGACATCACGAGCAAAATTGATAAACGATAAATCCTTCATCCAATCATAATTATTAACCAAAATTGGCGCATTGGCAGCCGTCGAATTAAAATCTAAAAATCGAGACAAAACCGCCTTGATTCCTGCTACATTTTTATCCAAAGTAGCTTCGTCAAGCAAGTTTCTTTCGTCACTTTTACCTGATGGATCACCAATCATTCCTGTTGCGCCACCAACCAGTGCAATTGGTTTGTGACCAAAATTACCTAAATGAACTAATAAAACTATTGGTACTAAACTTCCAATATGCAACGAATCGCTTGTTGGGTCAAAGCCGATATAGGTCGCCGTCATTTCTTTAACAAGTTGTTCTTCCGTTCCAGGCATTATATCATGTATAAGCCCACGCCATTGCAACTCCGTAACTAAATTCTTCATTTTAAATTTTTATTTCAGCAAATGTAGCAAAAGTCAATGGTTTTGGCAATTTCAAGTTTTCGTATTATTTTCAACTGGTTGGTTGGCGTAATTTTCATTTTAAAAATCAATATATTTACACTTTATTTTGAGTCATGATTTTAATTACAGGGGCAACAGGTTTAGTAGGAGCACATTTGGCACTTTATCTACTCGAAAGTGAATCTAGGATTCGAGCTATATACAGAAATTGGGACACTATTTCTAAAACTAAAAAACTTTTTGAGCTAGAAGGAAAATCTACGTTGTTTGATAAAATAGATTGGATTCAAGCAGATATATTGGATATACCATCTCTAGAAGTTGCATTTGAAACTGTAGATTATGTATATCATTGTGCAGCGCTTGTTTCTTTTAATCCTGAAGATGAACAACTAATTCGTAAAACTAATATCGAAGGTACAGCTAATATTGTTAATTTTTGTGTTCATAAAAAAGTAAAAAAACTCTGTTTTGTTAGCTCTATTGCCGCATTAGGCGACAGGAAGGATCATGAAAGTTACAATAATGAAGCCACCGAATGGGACTCAGAGAAGTATCATAGTGATTATGCTATCTCAAAATATGGTGCTGAGCTAGAAGTTTGGCGCGGTTACCAAGAAGGGTTGCCAGTAGTGATTGTAAATCCTGGCGTTGTTTTGGGCACTGGTTTTAAAAATTCGGGTAGTAACAAAATTTTTATGATTGTAAAAAAGGGTTTAAAGTTTTATACAAAAGGATCAACAGGCTATGTATTTGTTACTGATTTGGTTTTTTTAATGAAAAAACTAATGGATAATTCTCAAATAGGCGAACGCTATTGCATCGTAGCAGAAAATAAAACTTTTCAAGAATTTTTATCTAAAATTGCTGATTGTTATGAAGTAACTCCGCCAAAGTATCATGTTTCGAGGTTTATTACCAAGCTAGTTGTCATTTTAGATTGGTTTTTATCCAAATTGAAAATCAAGAAACATACGTTCTCAAAAAATTTAGAAATTGCACTGCATGGAACGGATTTGTACAGTAACAAAAAAATTTGTCAATTATTTGATTATAAATTTACAGCTGTCGATACAGGTATCCAAATTAGTATAAATCAAAATAGTAGAATTTGAAAAATTTCATTAATTTATTTTCATATATTTTCCATCCAATTTTTGTTCCTGTTTATGGCACGCTAATTTTTTTTTATTTAATTGATAATCAATTTAATAATTATCAGCAGTTTCTGATTGTTACGCAAGTTTCTATTATAAGTATTTTTATACCGATTACTTTTTTTTATATTCTGCGGATAATGGGAAAAATAGATTCGGTCATGGCGTCAAAAATTTCTGAGCGAAAAATACCTTTGATAATTCAAGTTATTTTGATTTATATTTTATTTTCAAAAAGTATTACTAAGGAGTTGATTCCTCAATTGCATTTTTTTTTAATTGGCGGAATGTTCAGTGCGCTACTTGCTCTTGTTTTTTTATACTTAAATTTGAAAGCCAGCCTGCATATGGCTGGGATGAGTTCTTTATTGATTTTTATAGTAGGGATTAGTATTTTTGATCAAACTAATAAGTTAGGATTTATAGCGATAGTTTTAGTACTTAACGGTTGCGTTGCAAGCTCAAGATTATCAATGAATGCGCATACTAATAAAGAGTTATTTTTAGGTTTTGTGGTTGGATTTTTTCCGCAAATTATAATTTGGAAGTTTTGGTCATAAAATATAAAACATAAAACCTAGACTTATAGGATTTAGTCCAATAGTCTCATTATGTAGCTTTGCCGATGATTTAAAAAGTGGAGTAAACCCATAAGAAATATATGCATTCCAAGTATTGTGACCAAACGCAACATAGGCATTTGTATGAAGTTTTGTAAAGTCGTTATTGCCAATAATGGTTATATTATTTTCTGTATCTACAAATCTAGATTTAGTATAAAAAACATAACTAAATTTTAGGCCGGTATATATTCTAAAAAATTCATGATTCTCGGGTGTTGAATTTCGCCATCGTATTTCAAAGGGCATATCAATGGTAACTTGTTCGAATTTATTTTTTTTATAGCTTGATATAGAATTTGAAGTAGAATATTCAAATTGATTATTGGTTTCGAGTACAACCAAATTAGTAGAAAATTTGTTATAAGTTAATCCTAAACCAATGCCAAAGCCCTTTGTTCGTTTTTTATTAAACGGTACATCTCTAAGAAAACCAATCGTAAAATTTGGTGAAATTCTGTTTACCGAAAAATTTTGGGGTTTGTTTTCAAAAAGATTTACACTTACGCCAAAATAAAACTGATCTTCTCTGTAAAGCGAGTCAATGACTGCCGCAGGTACTTCTGTTTTTATTTCTTGCGAAAAATTTTCTAAAAAAATTAATAAAAACAAAATCAAAAAACTATATTTATAATGTAACATACTTTATTTATCTGGTTTAAAATTACAAAAAATGTTGGTTATGACCGAAAATTGTTTTTTTTTATTTTAAATTTAAAAAAAATATAAATTTATGATTCAAAAAAATAAAGATCCAAACAAAATTCCTCTTCAAGAAAAAGAATACTTGTTTGCGAATCAATCTCAAATTGAAAATTCGGGTAAAGGCTTGTTTACTTCAATCGCAATTTATAAAGATGAAATTATTGCTATTTATAAAGGAAAAATTCTAGCAGCTGACCAAGCCGCAGAAAGAGCAAAAAACGGAAAAAATATTTTTTTTATAAATTTATTAGATGGCACAATATTAGATTCTGCATACTCTAGTTGTTTTGCAAAATTCGCAAATGATGCTGCGGGTTTATATAAATCTGATTTTAAAAACAACGCTAAAATTGGACTTGATATCAAAGGGAATGTCTGTTTGATAGCCGTTAAAAACATTAAAAATAACAATGAAATTTTTTGCAATTACGGAAAAAGATATTGGAAAAACATTCCAAAGGTGAACCATAGTTCTATTTAAAAACCATACTTCAAACCACCATAAATATTTCGACCTGGTGCATTCATTCCAGAGGCAAAAGTTCGGTATTGTATGTCCAAAATGTTTTCAATTCCGCTAAATAATGTTGCGTCTTTGAACAGTAAAATAGATGCCTTAATAGTATAGGTTTGCCATGCTGGAATTCCGTTTTTTGGTGCATATTGCTCATTATCTTCGCCGTTCAATAAATAATCTTTACTATTTTTTTTGCCATTAAATAATAAATACGCTTCTATGGAATAGCTTGATTTTGAATAACTGAAACCAACTTTTCCAAATAAGGGTGCAATATGATCGAGCGGTTGATTTTGCTCACCAGAAATTCTACCTACAGTATAATTAATGTTTGCAGACATCAATAAATTTCCGATTAAATAATATTTCAAATTTGATGATATTCCAGTTATATAAGCTTTTCTTTTATTTTGATTTGCAAAAACAAAATAGGTTTGGTTTTGATAAACAATTGATTCTGAACCATTAAATTTGAATTTATCGGTAACAATGGCATCAATAAATTTGGTGTAGAAATAGTTTATTTCAAATTCAAATCGCTTTTTTTTGTTCCCAAAACGGATACCTAAATCTGCGGTTATTGTTTTTTCAGGCTTTAAATTTTTATTGGGAATAATCAAATTTTCTTCACTCGAATCAAATATTTTAGCCAAATCATCAATGTTTGGAGATCTAAATCCAGAACTTATGTTAGAAATTAAACTCAGGTTTTTATTTGGTTTATGAATTATTCCGGCACTTGCAGAATAAGTTATATTAGATTGTCTTGTATTGGCAAATAAATTACTAATTACCCTGTTATCTGCAATAGAACTTTTTAGTGTTGTCGTGCCTATACGACTACCAACATTAAAATTAGTTTGCTCAGAAATGGTTGCATTATATCCAAAAAACAAGTCATTGCGAAATAGGTAATTTTCCCCATTGGGATATCGAGTGTCAATTGGTTTTATTGCACCAGTAGTAATATTATTGCTAAAGGCAATTGATTTTAGGTTGTCAAAATAGCTTTCAAAACTGTATTGTATTTCGCTAGTCTTAAAATTTCTTTTCACAACAATATCCAAACCTAAAACCGATACTTTTTCTATTCTGTTTTCTAAATCATAGTTGCCAAAAGTTCTATTATGCCTACTTTCTTGAAGGTTTTGATAATTCAAATCTATAGACAGATCACTTTTTGCAAATACTTGATTTTTTGTGAAATTATAGACCGCAAGCACTCTTTTTTGCGGGCCATAATACCATTCAGCAAATTTCAAACCAGCGCCTTTAGGATCGGTCAATCGGTCATATCGATTAATATTTGTTGTTGTGGAATATTGAAAATTTATTGAATGTAGGCTTCCATTTTTTTGTTTTAGCAGTAACTTTTTGCATAAAATCATATTGTTTGAAACCTGAAAATTTTTGAAGGTATTTATTTTCATTAGCGACCAAGATGTCTTGACCATTTATCGTTTTTACATAAAAATTTCTTTCGCCAAAAAAATCATTGCTTTGATTTTTTCTTTTACCCATGAGTAAATCTCCATAATCAGAATATGATAAAGATGTCAATGAGGCAAAATTTGCATTTGCAAAATTTATATTGAAGTGGCCCGATTTTTCATTATTGGATGATGAATATCGAGTTATAAAATTGCCAAAAAGAGATTTTTTTTTATCATCCCAGAATGCTGCTTTTTTAGTGGTCATATTTATTGCACCTCCTAGAGCATCGCTGCCAAAGAGCGTAGAAGCAGATCCGTAAACTACATCAATATTATCAATACTATTTTTATCTACAGAAATAATATTTTGCAAATGGCCTGTCCTAAAAATAAGATTATTTAATCGGATGCCGTCTACTAGTAACACAATTCTACTAGCTTCAAAACCTCGCAAAACCGGACTTCCTCCACCTTGTTGAGATTTCTGTACAGTTGCTATACCACTATTAGAAATCAAATCAGCGGTATTTTGAAAATTTTGAAATTCGATTTCTTTGCGTCCTAATGATTCAATTTTTTGAGACTGAAAGGCTTTTGCTTTCAACAATTTTGGAGTAGTGATGATAACTTCGTTCAAAGTGCCAGTTTTAATAGAGTCATTTTGATTTTGACCGTAAAAAAAAATCGTATTAGTAAACAAAGCTAAAATAAAAAATTTCAATTTTTATTGGGTTTTATTATAAAAGCATTGGGAAATTTTTTTTTAAAAAGTTCCATATTTCGTTCTGCCTCAATTCGATTTTTATAATTACCAATCAAAACTTTATAATTTGGAGTATTAAAAATTATTGTGCCATCGCTATTTTTATTTTCTTTTCTTAATTCTAGTAACGTTTTTTTTGCGTTGTCACTATCTCCACTGTAAATTTGAATATGATAGCGATCATTAGTGGTTATTGACGCATTTATTTTTCTTTTTTCGATCAATAATTGTTCGAATTTAGAATCTTGAGAAACGGTGATAGAACCTTCTTGAGAAAATAAATTATTAACTAAGAAAAGTAATAAAAGACTGTAAAATAAATTGTTATGTTTGCTTGTATAAAACATGAAATTAGATTTTTTTTACAAATGTAGTATTTTAGAATCAAAGTAAAAATCAAACTTTATTTAGAACCAGTATAAATTATCATTTAAGAGTATTTTGAGGTTTTGAAAAATGGATAGAAATCGTATTTTTGTGCCAGTTTTTATAAATGTGTGAATTATGTTACGCTGTAAATAACACATATCCAATTAGACGATAATCATTTTATAATATGAAAAGAGTGGATAACACTAATTCGATTTCGCGGAATTTAATCTTTAGTATAGCAGCTTTGCTATTTTTTACGATAACTTCAAATGGTCAAGATGCTGCTGCTGCCCCAGTAGTTGCAGCTGCTCCAGCAACATCTGCTGGAGATCCCGCTAAAGGAAAAGAAATTTTTAATGCACAATGTGCTGCCTGCCACAAGCTTGATGCTAAAATGACAGGTCCAATGTTGCGAGGTGTTTCTGCCAAATATGATAAAGAATGGCTTTACAAATGGATAAAAAACAGCCAAGCTTTAATTAAATCTGGTGATGCGCAAGCCAATGCTGTTTGGAATGAGTACAAGCCTTCAGTTATGACTTCGTTTCCTCAATTATCTAATGGTGATATTGATAATGTTATCGCATATACAGATACTCCAAAAGCAGATCCGATAGTTGTTGGAGGTGGCGGAGCCGGTCAGACCGCAGGACCACCAAATACTGCCGTTGCAGATTCCGGTGTTTCTAATAATCTTATACTTGGAATACTTGCAGCTATACTTTTGATTTTGATTGCCATGCTTTACATGGTTAATAAATTTTTGAATAAAATTGCTGCAGCCAACGGAATAGAAGTTCAAAAAATTGCTAAAGAACCAACAACTCCAATATGGAAGGCATTTGCACAAAATCAATTTTTAGTTTTGGTATCTGCAATAGTTCTGCTTTTATCAAGTGCCTACTTTGTTTATGGTTTTTTGATGCAAATAGGTATTGATCAGGATTATGCGCCAATACAACCTATTCATTATTCTCACAGGATTCATGCTGGAGAAAACGAAATTAATTGTAAATATTGTCACTCATCGGCTCGTGTTAGTAAGCATTCGGGCATACCCTCGCTTAATGTATGTATGAATTGCCACAAAAGCATTGCCGAAGTTGCCGAAACTACTGCAACTCCAGAATACAGCAAAGCATTTTACGATGCAGAGATCGGTAAATTATACGAAGCTGTAGGTTGGGATAAAACAACTCAAAAATATACTGGAAAAACCAAACCAGTTAAGTGGGTACGTATTCACAATCTTCCGGATTTTGTTTATTTTAATCATGCGCAGCACGTTGCAGTCGGCGGTATAGAGTGCCAGACTTGCCACGGTCCAGTAGAAACTTATGAAATTCAAAAACAATATGCGCCATTAACTATGGGTTGGTGTATCGATTGCCACCGAAAAACAGAAGTTAAAATGGAAGGAAACGATTATTATACCAAAATTCATGAAGAACTTTCCAAAAAATATGGTGTTGATAAGCTGACAGCAGCCCAAATGGGTGGATTGGAATGTGGCAAATGCCATTACTAGAAATACCATTTAGTTTTCAATAAGTGATTTTAATTGAAAACTAATTTTAAAAAAATTAATTAAGAAGTTTAATATTTATATATAATATGTCATCAAACAAAAAATACTGGCAAAGTGTTGAAGAACTAGACGGAAATAGTTCTATTGTTGAGGCGCTTAGAAATAACGAATTTGTTGAAGAAATCCCTACAAACGAATTCTTAGGTGATAAAGAATCTCTTGCAAACTCTTCAACTTCAAGACGTGATTTCCTTAAGTATGTTGGATTTAGTACTGCAGCCGCTACACTTGTTGCTTGCGAAGGACCAGTTCATAAATCAATACCTTATGTTGTTCAGCCAGAGCAAATCATCCCCGGTGTTGCCGATTATTATGCTACAACCATGTTTGATGGTTTTGATTTTGCTAACCTTTTAGTAAAAACAAGAGAAGGTCGTCCAATCAAAATTGAAAACAATACGCTAGCAGGTGCCAATTTTGCTGCCAATGCGAGAGTTCATGCTTCAGTATTGTCACTATATGACAACATGCGATTGAAAAATCCTAAAATCGAAGGTAAAAACGTTTCTTGGACAGAAGTGGATAAAAACTTAAAAGCAAGTATTGCCGACTCAAAAATTAAAGGCGGTCAAATCGTATTGCTTACCAATACTTTAGCAAGTCCTTCATCAGAAAAATTAATTGCTGATTTTTTGTCTAAAAATACAAATGCAAAACATATTGTTTATGATGCAGTTTCTTCATCAGAAGCCTTAGACGCCTACGAAACAGTTTATGGCGAAAGAGGTCTTAAAGATTATGACTTTTCAAAAGCTTCAATGATAGTTTCACTCGGTGCAGATTTCTTAGGAGATTGGCAAGGTGGAAATTATGGCGGTGGTTATGGTCAAGGTAGAATTCCTAGAAATGGAAAAATGTCTCGTCATTACCAATTTGAGGCAAATATGACTTTATCTGGAGCTGCTGCTGACAAGCGTATTGCGATGTCTAATGTAAATCAAAAACAAGCACTTGTAAAAATATATAACATCCTTACCAATTCGGCAATTCCAACAGGAAAAATCGAAAATGAAGCAGAAGTTACTAAAGCAGCTCAGCAATTGAAAGTTGCTGGAAGCAAAGGGCTTTTGGTTTCTGGAATTCAAGATAAGAATGCACAATTGTTGGTTTTAGGAATCAATCAAATGTTAGCAAGTGAAGCCGCTACTGCCGGAACACGATTAATCCGTCAAGGGTCTAACGAAAAAGTAGCCCAATTAATTGCCGATATGAATGCTGGAAGTGTTCATACTTTGATTATGAGTGGTGTAAATCCGGTCTACACTTTGCCAAACTCAGCGGCGTTTGTATCAGGTTTGAAAAAAACAAAAATGTCTGTATCATTTTCTATCAAAGAAGATGAAACAGCAGCTGTAGCTAAAGTTGCAGCTGCCGTTCCTCATTATTTAGAATCATGGAATGATGTTTCTATCATAAAAGGAAGCTATGCTTTAACGCAACCAACAATCCGACCATTATTTAACACCAAACAATTTCAAGAAGTTTTGATGTCGCTTAACGGAATTGGCGGATCTTTTTATGATTTTGTAAAAGCTAATTCATCAAGTTATACATCTGGAACTTCATGGAATTCTGTATTACATGATGGTGTTTCAGGAGCTGCATCAATCGTTTCTGGCGGAACAGCAAATTATGCAGGTGCAGCAAGTGCTTTGGCGCTATCAAAAGCAAATTTAGGATTCGAATTAAATTTATATACCAAAACAGGTTTAGGAGACGGTCAACAAGCAAATAATCCGTGGTTGCAAGAATTTCCAGATCCAATCACCCGTGTTTCTTGGGATAATTATGTTACCATTTCTAGAGCTGATGCTGAAAAATTAGGAATGACTAACGAGATTGTTGCTAACGGAGGTCTTAACGGAAGTTATGCAAATCTTACTGTTGATGGTGTAAAATTAGAGAATGTTCCTGTAATAGTACAACCTGGTCAAGCCGCTGGAACGATGGGATTGGCACTTGGTTATGGTCGAAAAGCCGCAATGAAAGAGGAAATGATGGTTGGTGTAAACGCCTTTTCATTATACAAAAATTTCAATGCTACTCAAAATGTAAGTATTACTTTAGCAGATGGCGAACATGAGTTTGCTTCTGTTCAAGGTCAAAAAACAATGATGGGGCGCGGGGATATCATCAAAGAAACAACTTTAGAAATATTTAATACCAAAGAATCAAAAATATGGAATCCACAACCTTTAGTTTCTTTAGATCATAAAGAAACTGAAGCTACAAAAGTAGATTTATGGGAATCATTTGACCGCTCTGTCGGACATCATTTCAATTTATCTATCGATTTAAATGCTTGTACAGGATGTGGCGCTTGCGTTATTGCTTGTCATGCTGAAAATAATGTGCCAGTTGTTGGTAAATCCGAAGTGCGTAGAAGTAGAGATATGCACTGGTTGCGTATCGACAGATACTATTCATCAGAAGCTACTTTTGCAGCAGATCTTAAGAAAAAAGAAGAGTTCGACGGTCTTACAGGTGATAAAGGTTCTTTAGGGGGTTTTGGAGAAATGGAAATTGCTTCAGACAATCCACAAGTTTCTTTCCAACCAGTGATGTGCCAGCATTGTAATCACGCACCATGCGAAACAGTTTGTCCTGTTGCAGCAACTGCTCACGGTCGTCAAGGTCAAAATCAAATGGCTTACAACCGTTGCGTAGGTACACGTTATTGCGCCAACAATTGTCCTTATAAAGTACGTCGTTTCAACTGGTTCTTGTACAACAAGAATGATGAATTTAATTATCATATGAATGATGATTTAGGTCGTATGGTTGTAAATCCAGATGTAAATGTTCGTTCTCGTGGTGTAATGGAAAAATGTTCGATGTGTATTCAAAGAACACAATACACAATTTTGACTGCCAAAAAAGAGGGAAGAGAAGTAAAAGCTGACGAATTTCAGACTGCTTGTTCCTCAGCATGTAACACTGGAGCAATGGCTTTTGGAGATATCAACAATAAAGAAAGTAAAGTAGCAACTTTAGTAGAAGATGATAGAATGTATCATTTGTTGGAAAGCGTAGGTACAAAACCAAACGTAATCTATCATGTTAAAGTTAGAAATACATAAATAATAAGTCGGAACAATAGTAGATAAGTAAGAATGAGGATTTTTATAAAATCTGAAATCTAAAGTCTGAAATCTAATATATAAAATAAAATTATGTCGTCTCACTACGAAGCACCCATTAGAAAACCATTAGTTATAGGTGATAAATCTTATCATGATGTAACTGTTGATGTAGCCGCTCCTGTTGAAGGAAAAGCAAACAGACAATGGTGGACAGTATTTTTAATAGCATTGACTGCTTTCCTTTGGGGATTAGGTTGTATTATTTATACAATATCAACAGGTATCGGTACTTGGGGATTGAACAAAACCGTTGGTTGGGCTTGGGATATTACGAACTTCGTTTGGTGGGTTGGTATTGGTCATGCAGGAACATTAATATCGGCCGTTTTATTACTTTTCCGTCAACGATGGAGAATGGCAATTAACCGATCTGCAGAAGCAATGACAATCTTTTCAGTCATACAAGCGGGATTATTTCCAATTATTCACATGGGGCGACCTTGGTTAGCGTATTGGGTATTACCTATTCCGAATCAATATGGTTCTCTTTGGGTTAACTTTAATTCACCTCTACTTTGGGATGTATTTGCAATTTCTACTTATTTATCTGTATCACTAGTGTTTTGGTGGACTGGTTTGCTTCCTGATTTTGCCATGATTCGTGATAGAGCTGTAACTCCTTTTAATAAACGTATCTATTCCATATTAAGTTTCGGATGGAGTGGTCGTGCGAAAGATTGGCAACGTTTTGAAGAAGTATCTTTGGTGCTTGCAGGATTAGCAACACCACTTGTTCTTTCGGTACATACAATTGTATCTTTTGACTTTGCTACATCAGTTATTCCCGGATGGCATACCACAATTTTCCCGCCATACTTTGTAGCTGGCGCAGTATTTTCTGGGTTTGCAATGGTAAATACTTTGCTTATCATCATGAGAAAAGTTTCTAATCTTGAAGCGTACATCACAATTCAACATATCGAATTGATGAATATCGTAATCATGATTACAGGTTCTATAGTTGGTGTTGCCTATATCACGGAGTTATTTGTAGCTTGGTATTCTGGTGTTGAATACGAACAATATGCTTTCTTAAACAGAGCAACTGGCCCTTATTGGTGGGCCTATTGGTCGATGATGACTTGCAATGTTTTTTCTCCTCAGTTTATGTGGTTCAAAAAACTTAGAACAAGTATAATGTTCTCTTTCATAATATCAATTGTTGTAAATATAGGCATGTGGTTTGAGCGTTTCGTGATTATCGTGACTTCGCTTCACAGAGATTATCTTCCATCTTCTTGGACGATGTTCTCACCAACTTTTGTCGATATCGGAATATTTATTGGAACAATTGGTTTCTTTTTTGTGCTTTTTTTATTATATGCTCGTTCGTTCCCTGTTATTGCGCAAGCCGAGGTAAAAACTATCTTGAAATCATCTGGAGAATTTTATAAAAAAAGAAGAGAAGCCGAAGGAGATAATCACTCAGACAAACACTAGTAGAAAAAATGAGTAGTACAAAATTTATACACGCACTGTACAATGATGATGATGTCCTAATGGACGCTGTTAAGCAGGCAAAAAAGGCACATCACCATATTGAAGAAGTTTTTTGTCCGTTTCCCGTACACGGATTAGATAAAGCAATGGGAATTCCCCCAACACGATTAGCAATTTGTGCTTTTATTTATGGTTGCGTCGGAATATCTGTAGCGACATGGATGATGAATTTCATCATGATTCAGGATTGGCCTCAAGATATTGGAGGAAAACCAAGTATGAGTTATATTCAAAATATGCCAGCATTTGTGCCTGTTATGTTTGAAATGACCGTATTTTTTGCGGCGCACCTTATGGTAATTACCTTTTACATGAGAAGTAAACTTTGGCCATTTCGTCAAGCAGAAAATCCTGATGTAAGAACAACAGATGATCATTTTCTGATGGAAGTTTCAGTAAATGGTGATGAAGCTGAGTTAATTTCATTTTATGAAAAAACTGGTGCAGTTGAAGTAAAAATAATCGAAAAGCATTAAATTATAAATATGAAAAGATTTTATAAAATAGTATTTATTTTAAGTTTGACAATTTTAATTTCTTCATGTAAAAATGATTTGAGTCCAAATTATCAGTACTTTCCTAATATGTACGAATCGGTTGCTTACGAAACATATGCTGAATCGGACGCTTTCAAATCTCCAACAGGAATTAAAGGCAATGAAGGTCAACTTCCGGCTAAAGGTTCTTTGAAAAGAGGTTTCGTTCCCTATGAGTATACTAATGATAATGCAGGATATGAGGCTTCGAAGATAATGTTGAAGACACCGTTAGATTCTACTAAAATAGATAATGAAAAATCAAAAGAGCTTTACGAAATTTACTGCGCTATTTGCCACGGAAATGCAGGTAACGGAAAAGGTAAATTAGTAGAAAGAGAAAAAATTCTTGGTGTTCCTAGTTATAAAGATAGAGTGATAACTGAGGGTAGTATATTTCATGTTCTTACATATGGTATTAACTCTATGGGGTCTTATGCTAACCAATTGAATACCAATGAACGATGGATGGTCGCAAACTATGTTATGCAACTTAAAAATAAATAATTTAGAATAACTGAATCGTATAATTATGTACACATTTTCAAGTAAATTAAAAACTTTTTCTTTCGTTTTGATGATTCTAGGAATCTTGGGGATTGGATATGGTTTTTTGACTGCTCCTAAAGACATTCAAGAAGTTGAAAAAATTTTAGCAGCAACTGCTCACGGGGAAGCACATGGTGAAGTCCCTCATGGTTCGGGAGCAAGCGTGATTAAAGATTCACACCAAGCCGAATCAGCGCATGGCAGTACTAATGCGCACAATGCAAATTCTACTAATAATGTCCATTCATATGATGTAGCGCATGATTCCCTAAATGTCAACAATCAAGTTGTTAAAGATACAGTTAAATATATGGCTGTAACTGAGGCAATTTCGAATTCATTGTCAGATTCTAGTAATGAAGCGCATCATGTTTCCAGTAAGCATTCTGAAGCAAACGCTCACAAGGAACACGAGGAACATGTTATACATGTTTTGCACCAATTGCAAAACAAACCATGGGCGGCATTTTATGTAGCTTGTTTGTTTTTTATGCTAATATCTCTTGGTGTTTTAGCTTTTTACGCAATACAACAAGTGGCTCAAGCAGGCTGGTCTCCAGTTTTATTTAGAGTTATGCAAGGTATAACTGCTTATTTGCCAGTTGCATCGGTTATTTTCTTTACATTTTTGATTTTGTGTGGTTTGCATCTTAACCATATGTTTATTTGGTTGGATCCAGAAGTTGTGGCGCACGACAAATTAATTGCTCAGAAATCTGGTTATTTAAATTTTCCATTTTGGATAATTAGAGCTGCAATATTCCTCGGTGGTTGGAATTTATACAGGTATGTATCTAGAAAAAATTGCTTAGCACAAGATGAGTCAAACGACAATAGTTTTTATAAAAAGAATTTCAAAATGTCAGCGATGTTTCTGGTATTCTTCATCGTAACAGAATCTATAATGTCATGGGATTGGATTATGTCTGTCGATCCGCATTGGTTTAGTACTCTTTTCGGATGGTATGTATTTGCTAGTTTCATCGTTAGTGCTGTAACGACAATTTGTTTAGTAACCCTTTATCTAAAAGCGCAAGGATATCTAGAATATGTTAATAATAGTCATATTCATGATTTAGCTAAATTCATGTTTGGCTTTAGTGTTTTCTGGACTTATCTTTGGTTTTCACAATTCATGTTGATTTGGTATGCAAATATTCCTGAAGAAGTAACTTATTTTATAACTCGTATCAATGATTTTGGGATAACGTTTTGGGGTGCGGTTGTCATGAATTTTATTTTCCCAATATTGATTTTAATAAATACCGATTTCAAACGAATTACATGGATTTTAGTGATGGCAGGAACAATAATCTTATTAGGTCATTATATTGATTTCTTTAATATGATTATGCCTTCGACAGTTGGTACACAGTGGTTCATCGGAATTTCAGAAATAAGTTCACTACTTTTCTTTTTAGGATTATTTATTTATGTAGTATTTACAGCTTTAACAAAAGCGCCTTTATTACCAAAAAGGAATCCATTTATTGAAGAAAGTAAGCATTTTCATTATTAATAATAGTTTAAAAAAACACAGATGACAAGTTTGTTAGTAATTATAGTTTTAGTTTTATTGGCTATCGGATTGTGGCAGTTAACCAAAATCTTTGACTTAACTCAAAGCGGAAGTACAACTAATAAAAACACAACCCAAATAGCAAATGATAAAGACAATAAAATACAAGGATATTTATTATTCGGATTTTTGGCTTTCATTTATATTTTTACGATATATGGATTGTTGAAATGGGGTGGATTAGTTTTGCATACGCCTGCATCTGCCCACGGCGATCAGATTGATAGTTTAATGGATACCACCTGGATTGTAATATTTGCTGTGCAAACTGTTACACAAGCATTACTTCATTATTTTGGATTTAAATATTCTGGAAAAAAAGATCAAAAAGCGTTTTATTTTTCAGATAGTAACAGATTGGAATTTATCTGGAGTGTAATACCTGCAATTGTTTTGGCAGTACTAATTCTTTATGGATTGTATGCTTGGACAAATATTATGTTCGTTGATGAAGACGAAGATGTAATGGTTGTTGAGTTATATGCGCAGCAATTCAATTGGACGGCAAGATATTCTGGTGATGATAACGTACTAGGTAAAGCTAATGTTCGATATATTGAAGGCGTAAACTCTGTAGGTGTTGATATGTCTGACCCAAATGCGCAAGATGATAAAGTTGTAAAAGAACTGCATTTGCCTAAAGGAAAAAAAATTCTTTTCAAAATGCGTTCACAAGATGTTTTGCATTCAGCCTACATGCCGCACTTTAGAGCACAAATGAATTGTGTTCCTGGAATGGTAACTCAGTTTGCGTTTGAGCCAATATATACAACTGATGAAATGCGAGAAATGCAATTCATGCAGGAAAAAGTTTCAAATATTAACAAAATAAGAGCGGAAAGAAGTTTAGACCTTGTTGCAAAGGGTGAAACGGGATTAGATCCTTACACTTTCGATTATCTATTACTTTGTAACAAAATTTGCGGAGCTTCACATTATAACATGCAAATGAAAATTATTGTTGAATCTCCAGAAGATTATAAAAAGTGGATCAAAGGATTGCCATCTGTCGTAGATGAAGTAAAAACAGAAAAGGCCGCGCCCAAAGAAGGTCAAACAGAAGTTAAAGTTGGAGATTCTGCAAAAGTAAAGTCAAAAGATAGTACCTTAGTGCCAACAAAAGCAGTAGCTCAAAAATAATATAATTAATTATAATTTAAAGTAAATACAGTATGTCAGCAGCAGTTCACGATCACGCACATGATCACGACAACGAGCACGAACACCATCACAAAGATACTTTTATAACAAAGTATATTTTTAGTATTGACCATAAAATGATTGCCAAACAATACCTAATTACTGGTATATTTATGGGAATTATTGGCGTCGGATTATCTATGCTTTTTAGAATGCAATTAGCTTGGCCAGAGCAGTCCTTTGGAATTTTTAAATTTTTCCTTGGCGAAAATTTTGCGCCAAATGGAGTGATGCGCAATGATATATATCTTGCACTTGTTACTATTCACGGAACCATTATGGTATTCTTTGTATTAACAGCAGCTTTAAGCGGAACTTTTAGTAATTTGCTTATTCCTTTGCAAATTGGTGCACGAGATATGGCGTCAGGTTTTATGAATATGTTATCCTATTGGATGTTCTTTTTGTCAAGCGTCATTATGGTTTCGTCCTTATTTATTGAGTCCGGGCCAGCTTCTGCAGGATGGACAATTTATCCACCACTATCTGCTTTACCGCAAGCAATAGGTGGTTCCGGTATGGGAATGACTTTATGGTTGGTGTCAATGGCAATTTTCATCGCTTCATCCTTAATGGGTTCCTTAAATTATGTAGTTACTGTTATAAATTTAAGAACCAAAGGAATGTCTATGACACGCCTGCCTTTGACAATTTGGGCTTTTTTCGTTACAGCTATTATCGGAATAATATCATTTCCAGTTTTATTATCTGCTGCACTATTGTTAATAATGGATAGAAGTTTCGGAACATCATTTTTCTTATCGGATATTTATTTAGCTGGCGAAGTATTACATTACCAAGGTGGTTCACCAGTTTTATTTGAGCATTTATTCTGGTTTTTAGGACATCCTGAGGTGTATATTGTTTTACTTCCAGCATTAGGAATAACCTCTGAGGTTATAGCAACCAATGCACGTAAACCAATTTTCGGCTACCGAGCGATGATTATGTCCATTTTAGCCATAGCATTTTTATCTACAATTGTTTGGGGACACCATATGTTTATGTCAGGAATGAACCCTTTCTTAGGTTCCGTATTTACATTTACAACGTTACTTATTGCAATTCCATCAGCTGTTAAAGCATTTAATTATATAACAACGTTGTGGAAAGGTAACTTGCAATTAAATCCTGCAATGTTATTCTCTATCGGGTTAGTATCTACATTTATAACTGGAGGTTTAACAGGCATCATTCTCGGAGATAGTACACTGGATATAAATGTTCATGATACTTATTTTGTTGTGGCGCATTTCCACTTAGTTATGGGTATTTCTGCGCTTTACGGAATGTTTGCTGGTATCTATCACTGGTATCCAAAAATGTTTAAACGAATGTTGAATAAAAATCTTGGTTACATTCACTTTTGGGTAACAGTTATTTGTGCCTATGGTGTTTTCTTTCCAATGCATTTTATCGGTTTAGCGGGTTTGCCAAGACGTTATTATACAAACACAAATTTCCCATTATTTGATGATTTACAAAACGTAAATGTTTTGATAACTGTTTTTGCATTAATAGGTGGAGCATTTCAATTGGTATTTTTATTTAACTTCTTCTATAGTATTTTTTACGGAAAGAAAGCGGAACAAAATCCATGGAGATCAAACACACTTGAGTGGACCGCACCTATAGAACATATACACGGGAACTGGCCAGGAGCAATACCAGAAGTACACCGTTGGCCATATGATTACAGCAAACCAGGACATGAAGATGACTTTGTACCTCAAAATGTACCAATGATGGAAGGCGAGGAACAGCTGCATCATTAAAAAACATATTTGTAAAAACCTCTCAAATCGAGAGGTTTTTTTTTGATTATAAATCTACAATATAACTATATTTGTATCTATGAATGAAAACTTAAATCCAACTTCGGATAATTTTAATCCTGAAGAACTTGATCTCGAAAAAAAGTTAAGACCACTTTCATTTGATGATTTTGCTGGTCAAGATCAGATTTTAGATAATCTCAAGGTTTTTGTAGAAGCAGCAAATCAACGAAATGAAGCTTTAGATCATGCGCTTTTTCACGGGCCGCCAGGATTGGGGAAAACTACGTTGGCAAATATTCTTGCTAATGAACTTGGTGTTGGAATCAAAATAACTTCAGGTCCGGTTCTTGACAAACCTGGAGATTTAGCAGGATTGTTGACAGGACTTGATGAAAGAGATGTACTTTTCATTGATGAAATTCATCGTTTGAGTCCTATTGTCGAAGAATATCTGTATTCTGCAATGGAAGATTTCAAAATCGATATCATGATCGAATCAGGCCCAAATGCACGTTCGGTACAAATAAACTTAAACCCATTCACACTTGTTGGCGCAACAACACGTTCAGGATTACTAACCGCTCCTATGCGAGCACGATTTGGCATCCAAAGTAGACTACAATATTATAATACTGAGTTACTTACCACAATAGTTCAACGAAGTTCTGGAATCCTTAAAATGCCAATAACCATGGAGGCCGCTATCGAAATTGCTGGCAGAAGTCGTGGAACACCTCGTATTGCCAATGCACTTTTGCGTCGAGTTCGAGATTTTGCACAAATTAAAGGAAACGGAAAAATCGATATAGAAATAGCAAAATATGCACTTAAAGCCTTGCATGTTGATGCGCATGGGCTTGACGAAATGGACAACAAAATCCTAAATACAATCATCGACAAGTTCAAAGGTGGCCCGGTAGGACTCTCTACTTTGGCAACAGCTGTTTCCGAAAGTTCCGAAACCATCGAAGAAGTTTATGAGCCATTTCTCATTCAAGAAGGGTTTATTATGCGTACGCCTCGCGGTCGAGAAGTAACTGAAAAAGCCTATAAACATCTCGGCAAAATAAAAATAAACGTCCAAGGCGGACTTTTTTAGGGAGTTTCGTCGTTTCATCAAAAATAGCCAGTACGAGGGCGGGTTATTCACGACAAACAAAGTTCACTGAACACCAACTTAAATAAATGTAAAGTCTCATGTAATCTTTTGCTCCGCGATACACAAAAGGATCTTAGTTTCTATCCCTAAATCTAATATAGGCAACTTAGAAGTGCTACAAATATAATTGTTTAGCCATTTTTTAAATTTTTTAACGAGACTATTTTTGGCAATTTGATAATTTGAAATACAAACACAAAGTTTCAAAACTCATTTTCAAAAGCATAATGAAATTAAACTTAAAAAAATTCAAGTATATTTTTATGTTATATTTTTAAAAATTTAGAAGAATGTAGGACAATATTTTCTGAATTAGTAATTATTACAAAATACATTCCTTTGGCAATATTTGACAAATTAATTTCTTTATTTTTTATATGATATGGCTCTTTTATAATTTCATTTCCTAACAAGTCATAAATAGTGATAAAACTTCCCTTTCTGTTAATTGTATTCTCGATCCTGATAAAATCCCTAGTAGGATTAGGATAAATTTTAAAATCTGCTGCTAATGTAGCTGTATTAGTATTCAATGTAGTTATCTCATTAACACCATAATATTGTAATAGATCGTTTATTAAATAAGCAGTCATCAATTCACGAAACGGACTTAGTGCAATCCATTTATATTCGGTGTAAACTCCATCAACTTCTTTTATTCGCATGACATCAGTAGTCGTACCAAAAGATGTTGTTAGCGTACCATATGCGTCATATATTTTAGTAATTGTATTTGTATTAACTCCACCATTTGCACTATAGGTATCAGTAAACGTTGCACCATAAGTAAATGGAAAAACAAAAACCGTAGAGGGATTTGAGTAGCTAAGTATTTGGACATTATTAGCTGTTAACCCAAGAGTTTCTTGCTTGGTTGAATTTAGGTTATAAATCTCATAAATATAATCAGCATTTTGAACATTTTGTAACGATCGAATAAAAAAGTTTGCAGCTGGGAAGTTACCCGAAAGTGGCGCGCTGGTTACTACCTCTTCCGATCTACCCACATCAAAAGTAAGTGGTAAGCTACTATAATCCCAAACCTGATTACTACCTGAAGCACTTACTGGAATCAATGTGCTTTCAGAACTATACATAATATAATTATTAGATATAGAATTAATATCCGAAGCATTTAATACGGGTTGTGCAAAACAATAGCAATAAAAAAACGACAATAGAAGAATTTTGTTCATTAGAAATATTTTTTTTGCAAAAATACACTTTTTCGTTTGAAACAAATTTAGAACGTCTATTTATCTTATTTTTGTTTAAGAAAAATTATCCCTATATATTTTGATTAATAATACCCATAAAAATACTGCGGCAATCAAATCCGAAGCTAAACGCCTAGGTTTTTTATCTTGTGGTATATCCAAAGCGGGTTTTTTAGAAGATGAGGCACCACGTCTTGAAAACTGGCTTAGTAAAAATCAACATGGACAAATGTCCTATATGGAAAATAATTTTGATAAGCGACTCAATCCAACATTGCTAGTAGATGGTGCCAAATCTGTAATTTCATTACTATTAAACTACTATCCGTCAGAATCACAAAATCTCGAAAGCTATAAAATCTCAAAATACGCGTACGGACAAGATTATCATTTTGTTATTAAAGAAAAACTAAAGGAACTTTTACACTTTATTCAAAACAAAATTGGCGCTGTTTCAGGTCGTGCATTTGTAGACTCAGCGCCAGTTTTAGACAAAGCCTGGGCCGCAAAATCAGGATTGGGCTGGATTGGAAAAAATAGTAATCTCATAACCAGACAAGTTGGTTCTTTTTATTTTATTGCGGAGTTAATTATTGATCTAGATTTAGAATATGATTTTGCCACAGCCGATCATTGTGGTACTTGCACCGCATGCATCGATGCTTGTCCCACCGAAGCCATTGTTGCACCCTATATCGTTGACGGAAGTAAATGTATATCGTATTTCACGATCGAGTTAAAAAATAATATCCCACCAGAAATGAAAGGAAAATTTGATGATTGGGCTTTTGGTTGCGACATTTGTCAAGATGTTTGCCCTTGGAACAAGTTTTCAAAACCACATTCCGAACCGTTATTTAATCCAAATCCAGAAATTTTATCTTTTTCAAAAAAAGATTGGGAAGAAATCACCAATGAAACTTTTGATATTGTTTTTAAAAACTCCGCAGTAAAACGAACTAAAGTCGAGGGTCTGAAAAGGAATATTGGTTTTTTGCAGTAAATATTAAAAACGAGTAACTATCCCAATGCCGTTTTCATTACAAGTCATAAAAAATGCGGGTTTAAAATAACTAACTGTTTTCGAGGCATTGTTAAATTCAGTAACAGCTTCTTTAAGTTGTTTGTTTCCTCTGAATTCCACAACTTCACCAATAATCATAAAAAAACCACCTATTCCTCCAACGGTCCAATTAGCTTTATTTTTATTCACTATAGATGTACCAGCTGTAAATCCTAATACAAACGCGCCAGGTAAACTTATAATACTTCCAATAGTTCTATTTGATTTTGCAGAAGCTAATTTTTCTACAACTTTTTGATTGTTTTTTGCAATCTCCATTGCCTTACGTAAACTAATTTTTGTACCGTTTTGATAAACAGAAACCCCAGACCAATAATCATCACCAACTGATAATTCTTTTTGCGCAAAACTTGAAAAATAAGTAAGAATAAATAAAATTAATAAAACGTTTTTCATGGTGAAGAATTTTAAAAAAATTAATAATTAAATTAATAACAACAAAAAATTATTTCCTTAAGCTTGATTCTCGAGCAATTATTGCTGTTTCTAACTCAATAATCCTTGGAGTAAATTTTTTATTTTCTCTGTGGCATATCATTTCTTCTAACAGTAACCGGAAAGCCGAAACACCCATATCATAACTCGGCTGATCTATAGTGCTGAGTTTGGGCGAAATAACTTGTCCCATAAACCAATTGCTAAAACCAATCACTTTAATTTGTTCTGGAATTTTGATTTTAATTTCGTTACAGTAGGTAATTGCGCCGATCGCAACCATATCTGTAACGGCAAAAATGCCATCAATATCCTGATGATCTGCCATAATTTGTTTTGCAAATTCATAACCTTCATCAAAACCTGCACCTTTGCAAGTATAAACAAGTCGAGAATCAAACAAAATATTATTTTTTTCTAAAGCTTTTTTATAACCTAAAAAACGATCAATTGAGTTTTGAGGGTTTTCTGGTCCACGAATGTGTGCTATTTTTTTACAGCCATTGGCAATTAGATGTTCTACAGCATTAAAAGCCGCCCGTTGGTCATTTATTATAACTTTTGAACTAGGTATTAATTTCGAAATCTTGTCAAACTGAACAAAAGCAATTTCTTTACGGATAATATCTTTGAGGTGCTCCTCGTCATTAGATTCATTAGATAAAGAAAGCATAATGCCATCTACACGCTTGTTTATCAATAATTCTACTTGTCTTTTTTCTAAAGCTAATGACTCGTTTGATTGAAGAATAATAACCAAGTAGCCATTTTTTTCGGCCTCATCAATAATCCCATTAATAATATTCGAAAAAAAATGATGCACCACTTCCGGAATAATCAATCCTACCGTTTTTGACTCTTTGGTACGAAGATTTACGGCAAAGCTATTGGGCGTAAAGTGCAACTTTTCAGCCAGGTCTAAAACAGCCTGCTTGGTCTTCGGACTTACATCGGTATAATTTTTTAAAGCTTTGGATACCGTAGTTATTGATATACCAAGTTGTAAAGCAATTTCCTTTAAGGTTGTATCTTTCATTTTGATCAAATCAGTAATCTAGTGCCAATATATTTATTTTAATTTTAAAAAAACCAATTTTGATTTATATTTTGCTTTTATAATAAAACCGCTTACTTTTATTAAAAATTAAATCACATGAAAATTTTTTATTACAGTTTGTTTTTAGTGGCCATATTTTCTAATGCGCAGAACAAGGTAGCCATTTATACCACTTCTGAGAATACACCCAATAGATTTGCTTATACCGAATCGTTGTCGTTTGAAAAATCCGAACAACCATTAGAAACTCAAATTTGTATTTTTGTAAATACCAAAAAAAAGTTTCAAACTTTTTTGGGAATTGGTGGAGCAATCACTGATTCGAGTGCAGAAGTTTTTGCGAAACTATCCGATGCCAAACAAAAAGAATTTCTAGAAGCCTATTACAGTGATAAAAATGGAATAGGGTATACATTGGCTAGGACCAATATACATAGTTGTGATTTTTCTAGTAATAGTTATACCTATATTGCTGAAGGCGATAAAGGTTTAGAAACTTTTAGCATAGCACATGATCTTGAATATCGAATTCCGTTAATCAAAAAAGCAATCGCTGTTGCGGGCAAACTTACCTTGTATGCATCACCTTGGAGTCCGCCAGCATTTATGAAAACAACAAATTCTATGTTGCAAGGCGGAAAATTGAAACCAGAATATTATCAATCATGGGCAAATTACTATGCTAAGTTTCTAAAAGCTTATGAAAAAGAAGGTATTTCAATATGGGGTTTATCGATACAAAACGAGCCTATGGCAAAACAAAGATGGGAATCATGTATTTATACTGCCGAGGAGGAAAGAGATTTTTTAAAAAATTATTTGGGACCAACATTAAAAAACGAGGGATTGTCTAAGAAAAAAATTATTGTTTGGGATCATAACCGTGATCTTATTTTTCAGCGTGCAACAACTATTTTTGATGATCCAACTGCCTCAAAGTATGCTTGGGGAATTGGTTTTCATTGGTATGAAACTTGGACAGGCGGAGAACCGATGTACGACAA
Source organism: Flavobacterium sp. (assembly GCA_031422015.1). Lineage (GTDB taxonomy): Bacteria > Bacteroidota > Bacteroidia > Flavobacteriales > Flavobacteriaceae > Flavobacterium. Next base: position 28,742 of record JANOPO010000096.1, read on the forward strand.
TATAAAAAAAGTTGCTGAGACGTATCCTGAAAAGAATCTTATTTTTACTGAAGGTTGTGCCGAATCTTTTAGTCCAGAAAAATATCAGTTTTGGGCTAATGGTGAAAAATATGGTAAATCTATAATTAATGATTTTAATAGCGGTTGCGTCGCTTGGACAGACTGGAATATTTTATTAGACGAAAAAGGAGGTCCAAATCATGTAGGAAACTTTTGTTTTGCACCGGTGCATGCCGATACAAATTCTGACCAATTAATTTTTACACCTTCATATTATTATATTGGTCATTTTTCAAAATTTATTCGCCCGAAGGCTAAACGAATAAATAGTGTATCCAGCAGAAGCCAATTACTAACAACATCTTTCAAAAATAATACAGGAAGTACTGTAACCATTGTCATGAATACTAGTAATTTTGAAGTGTCATATAAATTATATGTTGATGATAAAACAACTTCGATTACAATTCCTTCTCACGGAATTCAAACATTAGTATATTAGTATTTTAATTCGAACTTAAAAAAAACAGCCTCATTTGTATTTGAGACTGTTTTTGTATTGCTTTCATTGTAATATTATTCTGCACCATCTATGCGCGCCCGGTCTACGGCGATTTGTCCTACTTTTTTACCTAATAGCAATCCTTGTTCACAATCACTTCGGTAATGAATACAGCCGTATAATCTAGATATAGATGCTTCTTCGGCTTTCATATCAAATTCAGTGGTTTTTGATGGGATAATATGTCCTAGAAAAGTTGCGGCTGCTCCAGAAAACGTTGAATGTCCGGAAACATAAGACGGAAAATTAGGAACTCCAGTAGGGGTTTTTATACTAGTATCTACTTGGCTTGGCCGTGGACTAAAATACTTGTATTTTGCATCCCAACAACTGATAGCAGCATCCATCATGGTTATATTTAGCAATGCCATGTTTCTAGCCCACCGAAGTTCGCTATAATTTTGTTCAACAAATGCTTCCGTGGCTATCGCATTCCAATGACCTGGTGGTGTGTAAGTTCCAACGCCATCGGCCCAATAATTCGCGATACGTACATTTTCTCTTTTATTGCTTTCGCTAAAACTTTTTACTTCGGCTAGTTCGGAAGCAAATGCAGAAGAATTTGTCGATGGTGGGGCAGTCGGACGATTTGCAATTTTTTGCACATCTGTCATCAAAAATGATTTTACCTCACCAAATTTTGGCAACATTGGCGGACGTGGTGGTAACTCCAATGATTTCCATGGTAGTTCACCCGTAGCAGCCGTTTGTGTTTCTAATAATGTCCAATACGCTTGGTTTCCAATAGCTGCTCCAGCACCATCAGTACTTGCTTTTGCTTTAAACTTTGCAGCAATTTTTTTGCCTAAACCAATGCCAGCTTCAACATCGCTTCGCACATTGGCGCCACAATAAATACGGTATAATTTATGTTCTTCTGCTTTTTCGTTGATATACGGAATTTCAGTTGGGAATAGTGTTTTCAACATTTCGACAGTTACACCAACAATAACTCCGTCTTCTGATGGATAAGCTGGCATGGTACTTTTAGGAACCATAACTTCAAAACTAGTATCATTTATATAAGGTGCAGCTCTATTATATAATTTTTTATAATGCCAAGCGGCAACCAATGCGTCGTATTGTGCAGCAGCAACATAGGCATAGGCACGCGCCGCATATGGCGGATTGGCAAACGGAAATTGCGGATAATTTAACGGGTTGGCTGGCGAAGGAAACGGATAGGTGCCATCTTCATTTTGATATGGTGGTAAATTGTGTCTAGCAACAAGGGTTCTCATGATTTCGTTCCAACGCAAAATGCCGCCAGCGCTCCAATATTTGATAGTTGCTTTTTGTTTCGCAGTCAAATTGGTTTGATACGCTTTTATTTCGTTGATTTCTGCTTTGTAAAAAGCATCCGTAGTTGGTAATGGCGCATCCAAACTAAATTCATCTGGTGCCGTTAGCAAAAAAGTTTTCCAAGTGCCACCATTTGTCAAATCGGTATTTGTAGGATTTAGTTGTTTGAAGTTTTCGTTGCGCTGTACAATGTCTTTATCGCAAGAAAGAAATATACTTGTAATTCCTAAAATTATGGAATAAAGTGTTACTTTAAAAGTTGATTTCATTTTTTTAATTTTTTATTAAAATTTAAAACATAAAAGATTCCAGTATAAAACGTTTTTGCTTGTCCAACGTTTCGACCTTCTAAAACTTTAGTATAGCCACCAACTAGTGCCAATCCATTTGGTTTTTTGAAATTGAATTTTCCATTTATACCAATTTTAGATTGATTCATCGTATTGCTAGGGAAAGGCATATTGTTGCGAGTTATATCAAATATTTTGCCTAAAGTTATCATATTTTCATAGGCAATATCTGCCACAAATTGATTGGAACGAAAGCCAATACGCATCGTATTTGTAATAACATCTGGCATAATAACTTCATTGCTATAAATATATTCGTCGTTTGTAAAATAAGCATCACGATCAATTTTGATATTGCCACGTCGAATGTAAGCTCCAGAAAGAGTTGCAGTAAATTTTCCATATTGATAATCGCCCATTATACGAAAAATTCCTTCTTTGCATCCCAATCCTAAACTTAAAGGCAAATAATCTGGGTTATAATCAGACATCGGAACTGTAAATCCAGCCAAGCCAATTAATGAAAAGGTTGATTTTTTGTTTTTCTTTTCTAATGCTTTGAATTTTAGTGTAAACGAAATATTCTGAAAACCTTTTTGTCCTAATAAAGTTCCTGCAGAGGCATTTGTTGTAACATAATTTGCACCAACAAGAAGGTTTAACTCATCGGTAATTCCATAATTGGGCATGAACATAAAAGTGTTTGTAGTAACAGTTCCGAGATTAAGATTTTCTCGCTTAAAAGTACCTTCCCAGTAGTCGTTCCAAGTGCTATTTTGGTATATTCCGCCAAGGCATAGCATTTTTTTTGGCATCATCAAACCATCGGTTTCGGTTTGTGCACAAAGGTGTATTGTCGCCAGAAACAGGCAACTTAGTAATGATTTTTTCATTTTGAAGAAATGGGTTTAATGTTTTTAAAACACATATGTTCCTAGTCTTTATATAAAGAAAAGAAGCTACGTTTTTCATAGAAATCATATTCTATGGACTAAAAAATTAAACCGTTTTGGGTGGAGAATATGCTACTTTACAAAATCCAGTTCGTAATTTTGGATTTTGATTTTCAAAAAAAGAAGTTGTTTTTGAAATTATTTTAAAATTGAAATCGAAAGTTTTATATTCGTTTGAAACATAATCTTTACTGAAGGATTTCAAAAGTTTTTCAATAGGGGATTTTTTAGATGAAGTATCCGATTGGGCATCAGTCAATTTTAGTAAACTTACCTCTAGAGCATTTTGGTTTTCTTGACCCAGATAATACAAATTGATGACATTGTCTTTGATGCTTTTCTTGAAAATATGATATACTTTATTATCGATTACAACATTTTCATTGACTTGTTCTAGTTCAGAATCCTCAATAAACGTGTATAATGTAGCGTTAAGTTTAATGACTTTAAACTCCGAATCGGGCGCATCTCGCATTTGCTGAATCCAACTTTGTTCTTTTTGATACGAAATCATCAAATAGTATTCGACTGCATTGTAAAACAACGAAGTGAATAAGGTAATGATTAGTAATAAAGAAGCCGTTTTTTTCATTGGTTTCAAATGTAGTTTTTTTTACTCCAGATTTACAAATTTTAATTTCAACTTTAAAACAAGCGATTGATAAGGTTGCAAAGTAACATGTTTGTAAATTATTTGATTAATTCTGAGCCAAGTTTTTAATTTTTTATGAAGTACTGTTTTCGAAATTTCTTTTGTAAAATATTTAATTGCCTCATCATAATCCATAACAAAATTGCTATATGTTATAATTTTTGATTCATTTAAAAAAAATCATTTATTCAACTGAAAATTAGCTTGTTTTAAATCTTTAGAATTTGGACCAATAAAAACACTAAACTTTCCAGATTCGATTACGGTATTTCCATCTGCATCAAAAAAAGAAAGTTCTTTTCTAGATAATGTAAAAGTTACTTCCTTGGTTTCTCCAGCTTTTAAGTTTACTTTTTCAAATGCTTTAAGTTCTAAAACTGGTCTTACAATTGAGGCAAAATAATCTCGAATATACAACTGAACAATTTCTTCTCCATCAACTTTACCAGAATTAGTAACAGAAATTTTACACGTTAATTTATCTTCTTTTTTTATTTCCGTTGATGATAATTTTATATTGCCATAACTGTAATTGGTGTAACTCAACCCAAAACCAAAAGGATATAATGGTTCGTTTTGCACATCTCTGTAACGACTAAACCAATTTCCCATGCCATCAGTTTCAGTTGGTCTTCCGGTATTGAAATGATTGTAATAAATTGGTATTTGGCCGATTGCATACGGAAAAGTCATTACTGTTTTTGCAGAAGGATTGTACTCGCCAAGTAGCACTGATGCAATAGCATTGCCATGTTCGGTTCCTAAAATCCAGCATTGTACTAATGCATCTGTAAAAGGTTCTGCTTCTGTAAGAATTAAGGGTCTTGCACTAGAAACTAAGGCCACAATTGGTTTTCCTGTTTTATGCAAAGTTGTTAAAAGTTCGATTTGTCCTTTGCTTATTGAAGGATTGGCAAGTGCTCTATCTTCGCCAGCCATTTTGCCACTTATTCCAATATTTATTACAATAACATCAGCTTCATTTGCATTTTTTATTGCTTCGTTAATCAATGTTTCATTTGTAGAATTATCAGCATTATAACCATTACAAAATGTTAGGTTTGCTACTTTATTTTTTAATCCTTCATAAACGGTTACAGCATCATTGCTATTACCTTGCGCTATCCAAAAATCGAACATATCGGGTTTGCTGTTTGCGTAAAAACCAATTAAAGCTATTTTTTTGTTACTTGTTAATGGTAAAACAGCGTTTTTATTTTTTAATAAAAGTATAGCTTCTTCGGCTGCTTGTTTTGCAATCGCTCTATTTTCTGCAGTAAATATTTTATTTTTTTCGTTTTCTAAATCGCAGTATTTATATGGATTATCAAACAGTCCTAATTTGAATTTTTGAGTTAAAATTTTTCCAACGGCTTCGTCAATTTGAGATAAAGAAATTTTTCCTTCTTTTACTAATTCGGGTAAATATTGTACAGAAACTTTACTTTCCATATCCATCATACTTCCTGCTTGAAGCGATTTTAGTGCAGCATCTTTTCTATCTTCGGCATAGCCGTGCGTTATTTCTTCTTTAAAAGATGCCCAATCAGAAACCACAAAACCTTTAAAACCCCATTTTTTCTTTAAAACATCAGTCACCAAAAATTTGTTTGCACTTGCGGGAATTCCGTCAAGAACATTAAAGGCGTTCATAACTGTTGCTGCTCCAGCATCGACAGCAGCTTTATATGGGGGTAAATATTTATTCCATAATAACGGACGGCTTACATCTACTTGATTGTATTCTTTGCCGGCTTCAACTGCGCCATAAGCGGCAAAATGTTTCACACAAGCCATAACGTGTTCATTATCTGTGAGATTTCCTTGAAAACCTTTTACTCTTGCTGCAGAAACTAATCCAGCATAATACGGATCTTCTCCTGCACCTTCCATAACTCTTCCCCAACGCGGATCATTACTTACATCGCACATTGGCGCAAATGTCCAGTGAATTCCTGCTGCAGATGCTTCTTTAGCTGCAATGGAAGCGTTTTTTTGAATTCCAGATAAATTCCAACTACACGCTTCTGCCAGCGGAATTGGAAAAATAGTTTTATAACCGTGAATAACATCATAACCAAATAACAATGGAATTTTCAATCGACTTTGCATTGCTACATCCTGGATGGCACGAGTATCTGCAACACCTACCACATTTAGTAGTGAACCAACTTTTCCACTTTTGACAGTTTTTGATTTTTCGTTCTGTCCTATATCATTTGCAGCTGGACCAGTAAATGCGCCACCGTTTAACTGATTTAATTGACCAGCTTTTTCTTCAACTGTCATTCTGCTCAATAAATCTTTCACTCTTTGCTCCGTTGGTAAAAGGGCGTTTTGATAGGGAAATTTTGTTTGACAAAAAGCGTTGATGGAAATAAAAAATAATAGTAAGGTTGTGGTTGTTTTCATTTTTTTATAATTTTATAAACAACTGCTTGATAAGGCAATAATTCGTTAGTAATCGTCGAGTAATTATTTAGTAATATTTTAGCATTTATAATATCAATACCTGTATTGGTAGTTGCTTTATCTTTTGAAAAATTAAGTAAAATTAGCATTTTTTCTCCGTTTAATTCTCTAGTGTAAGCATAAACTTTTGGGTTTTTTTCGTCGAGTAAAGTGTATTTTCCATAAATTAAAACATCATTGTCTGTACGAAGCTGCACTGTTTTTCTAAAGTAATTTAATACGGAATTGGCATCTTTTTCTTGTGCGTTTGCATTTAATGTTGTGTGATTATCGTTTACTTTTAACCATGGATTTCCAGTTGTAAAACCTGCATTTGTAGTTGCGTTCCATTGAAAAGGAGTTCGACCGTTGTCTCTAGCCCCACCTGTTTTTTGACTTTCTATAAATTGTCTCAAATCACCTTTGGCATTTTTCACTTTTTCGTATTCTGCCATTATTTCAATATCGCGATAATCTTCAATTTTATCAAATTTTATATTCATCATGCCAATTTCGTCACCATTATAATAATAGGGTGTTCCGCTCATTGTCATCAAGAAAGTAGTTAGCATTTTACTAGAAACTTCTCTAAATTGTGGCGAGTCATTTCCCCAACGCGAAACCATCCGAGGTTGATCGTGGTTGCCTAAATATATGGTTCCCCAACCTTTATCTTCATAGACTTTATCCCAATCTGAATATACTTTTTTGAATTCCAATAAACTCCAATTTGGTTTCATTGTTTTGTATTTTCCTTTTTCGTAGCCCAAATCTACACCTTCAAAATGATAACCCATATCGAGTTCTTTTCTATCAGCATCAACAAAATTTAAAGCAGTTTCTTTGGTCATTCCTGCACCTTCAGCCAAAGCCATACAGTCGTATTTGCTTAAAACTTCCTTGTTCATTTCTTTTAAATAATCGTGTACTGCTGGTGTACTTGCAAAATAAGTAAACCAATGGCCATTGAATTTTTTATCTAAATATTCTTGAGTAATCACAGGGAAAGTAGTGTCTTTTGCTATCACCGGAATTACATCCATACGGAAACCATCTATACCTTTTTTGAACCACCAATTCATCATGGTGTAAATTTCTTGACGAAGTTTTGGATTTTCCCAGTTTAAATCGGGTTGTTTGTAGCTAAAGTAGTGTAAATAATAAGCATTTGTTGTCTTATCATAACGCCAACCACTTCCATCGGCTTCAAAACTTCCTGGTCGAAACGCTGGTTTTCCTTTTTCGGCTGGCCACCAATGGTAAAAATCTCTATAAGGATTATCGCGCGATTTTCTGCTTTCTTGAAACCATTTGTGTTGGTCCGAACTGTGATTAACAACCAAATCCATGACTAATTTTAATCCTCTTTCGTGCATTCCTTTTAGCAAAGCATCAAAATCTTCCATTGTGCCAAATTCCTTCATAATGGTTTGATAATTAGAAATATCATAACCATTATCGGCGTTTGGCGAACCATAAATTGGGTTTAACCAAACTGTAGTAATGCCTAAACTTTTTATGTAATCTAGTTTTTCTATAATTCCTTTTAAGTCGCCAACACCATCACCATCGGTATCTTTAAAACTACGTGGATAAATTTGATATACAACAGCTTCTTTCCACCATTTTTTATCATTTTTATTAGAATAATTTAGTTCTTTCGAATCCGTTTTGCATGAAATTAATGTTAGAATTGTAAGCAGAATTATAAAATTTTTTGATTCCATTTTGTTTTTATATTTATGAACTGACAATTAAGTTATAATTATTCTAAATATTGAAATTGGATATATTTAATTTCATATTTAATTATCGAAAACGATTTCGATTTTTGTTAATTCTATTTTAAGTTAAAGTTTTTAGTAATGTCAAATAAATTAAATAAGTTTGAAAGAATAAATCCTTATCACTATGTGTTCTAAAATTAAAATTCTTGCATTTTACACTTTTGTAATTTCTTCCAATTTTGCTCAAACCAAATCGGATGAGTGGAATCTTGCCGCCAACTCGCGTACCAACTATTTTGGTGTAACGATGGCCAATGGTCAGATTGGAATTGTGACCAATGATACACCACTAACTACCAAAGAAATTATTTTGAACGGTGTTTATGAAGCTAGTCCTGAAAATGGAATTAGTCGTATTGTTCGCGGCATCGAATTTTTGAATTTGAGAATGACGCTTAATAACCAACAAATAAAATCAGATAATATTGATAATTGGTCGCAAGTAGTTTCGATGAAAGAAGGCACAAGCACCACATCGTTTTCGTTCAAAGATTTGGCTACAATAAATTATACCATACTTGCCAATAGAGCCAATCCGTTTTCTGCAATGGCGGTTGTGGAAATTACTCCAAAAAAAGATATTGACATCACCGCCAATAATTATATGGTTGTGCCTGATGAATTGATTGATGCTAAACGCCAATACCGTGTTTTGAAAGATAACCAGTATTTGATGCCTGTTTTTGGCACAACTGCTAAAACCCTTCGCGGAAAGTACACCGTTGCAGCTTCAACTACATTCCTTTTTGACGGTGATTCTGAAACCTTGAAACAAACTGGTGATGAAGTTGGTTTTACCAAAAAACTAGAAAAAGGAAAGACATACCGCTTCGCTGTAGCAGGTGGCATTTGCACCTCAAAAGATGTAACTGATCCGTTAAACGAATCGGAACGGCAACCGATTTTTGCTTTGCAAGAAGGAATTGATAAGTTGTTGGCTCGTCATAAAAAAGCATGGGCTGAGTTATGGAAAACAGGCGATATACAAATAGAAGGTGATCTTGATGCCCAACAGCGCGTTCGGTTTGCGTTGTATAATTTGTACTCATACATTCGTCCCGAAACCCGCCAAAGTATTCCGCCAATGGGATTGTCATCGCAAGGCTACAACGGACATATTTTTTGGGATTCAGAACTTTGGATGTACCCTGCTTTATTGGCTTTGCAACCTGACATGGCAAAATCCTGTTTGGATTATCGTTCTGACCGATTGGAAAAAGCAAAACAAAAAGCCTACATATACGGATACAAAGGTGCTATGTATCCTTGGGAAAGCGACGATACAGGCGAAGAAGCTACACCGACTTGGGCGTTGACAGGAATTTTCGAACAGCATATTACTTCGGATGTGGCCATTGCTTTTTGGAATTATTATGCATTGACACAAGACAAATCGTGGTTGAGACAAGAATATAAAGTATTGAAAGAAACAGCCGATTTTTGGGTAAGTCGTGTTGTGAAAAATCAGGATGGAAGCTATTCTATTCTTAATGTTGTTGGTGCAGATGAGTATGCACAACATGTTGATGATAATGCTTTTACAAATGCTTCTGCTATTGAAGCGTTACGAAATACAATAAAAGCAGCTGCGATTTTGGGCGAAAAATCAGATCCAAAATGGCAAGAAGTGGCCGATAAAATTATCATTCATAAACTTAACGGCATAACCCAAAACTACAAAGGCTATGCGGGACAAATGATTAAGCAAGGCGATGTGAACCTATTGGCCTATCCCTTGCATATTATTACTGATAAAGTACAAATTGAAAAAGACTTGGCGTATTATTCTGAAAAAATAGATAAAAAAGATGGACCTGCTATGGCGCACGGAATTTTGTCCGTTTTATATGCTCGATTGGGCAACAAAGAAAAAGCCTACGAGTCGTTTGTAAAGTCCTATTTACCAAATAGCCGTCCGCCATTTGGAGTTTTCTCTGAATCGGCTACTAGTAACAATCCTTACTTCGCCACCGGTGCAGGCGCAATGTTGCAAGCTGTTATTTATGGATTTGGTGGCGTGGAGCAAACCGATAATGGCTTGAAATTTAATAAAGGCTTGTTGCCAACCCAATGGAAATCTTTAAAAATTATCGGTTTGGGTGTTGAGGACAAAACAATTGAGGTGAAGTAGGTTTTTTATAAGCGCAGATTCACAGATTCATAGATTTATAAGACAAAAAAAATCTTTTTAATCCTTTAATTTGTGGCGAAATGAAATTTGTGATAATTAGTGTAATTTGTGGTAAATTTTTTAACCGCAGATTCGCAGATTTATAAGACCAAAAAAATCTTTTTAATTTTTTAAACTATGGCGAAAAGAAATTTGTGATAATTTACTTCGTCTGTTCGCTCCTTCGGGCTCGGGTGAGTAATTTGTGGTTAAAAGAAATAAGTGTTTATTAATTTTAGAAAAAAAGGTAGGGTTATTTTATTTTTAATTGTTCCAATTAAAACGATTTCGTTGCATTTGGTAATTTAACTCCTTAGAAAACCATAATTTTTATAAAAAACCATCAATTTCACAAATAATGTTCACTAAAAAAACACATCTAATTTTTTTAACCATTAAATAGTACTAAATTCTTAATTAATTAAAATGAAAAACCCTATATCGAAAACGTTTTCGGTGGTACGAAATCGATATAGTTTACACCTTTCTTAATAATTTCATAACATTGTGTTATTTTTGTTTATTAAACATTTAAAAAAAACTAAACAAAACTAATTATTAACCATTTCAAATTTTACTTATGAAACATAGACTACTTAATGGCCTATTGGTAATTCTAACAGTATTGTTCTCAGGTTTTGCGGTGGCGCAAGACATAACAGGAACGGTATCAGACGGTAGCGGGCCGCTCCCAGGAGCATCTGTCGTTGTTAAAGGAACACAAAACAGCGCATCAACTGACCTTAGCGGAAAGTATGCCATAAAAAATGCTGGTGCAAACGCAGTATTGGTTTTTAGTTACATCGGTTTGGCATCGCAAGAAGTTGCTGTTGCTGGAAAAAGTGTTGTTAACGTTGTCTTGAAAGACGACCAAGAAAAATTAAAAGAAGTGGTTGTTATAGGGTATGGTAGCGTGAAGAAAAAAGATGCGACTGGGGCTGTGGATCAGTTGAACTCTAAAAAGTTTGATAATATTGCTGCAAACAATCCTGCTGAAATTTTAAGAGGTAAAGTTGCGGGTGTGCAAGTAACAACATCAAGTGGAGAGCCAGGAGCAAGTATTAGTTTGCGGGTTAGAGGAAATTCATCTTTACGTTCGGGTAATGAACCTCTTATTGTTGTAGATGGTGTGCCTTTAGATGGCGGCAATATTTCAGGTGGTGGGTCAAGTATTCTTGGAACTGGTTCTGCAAGGAGTCCTTTAAATTTTATAAATCAAAACGATATTGAAAGTATTTCCGTTTTGAAAGACGCTTCTTCTACAGCTGTTTATGGTGCTAGAGGGGCAAACGGAGTTATAATTATTACAACCAAAAGATCAAAATCTAAAGAGCCACAAGTTAGTTATAGTTCATCCGTAAGTTTTGGTAAATATTCTGGTAATTTAGATGTAATGAGCGCTGAGCAATTTGCGCAAAACGAAGCTCCGATTTTTCTTGCTAGTCAAAATTCTGCATTTAACTCTGCTTACAACGATGCAATCGCTGTTGCAGGCACAACAGTTGCGCAAGCAACAACAGCAGGTAATATTGCGAAAAACGCTGTCAAGTCGAATGATTTAGGGGGTAGGTCTTATAATTGGAAAGATGCTTTACTTAGAACAGGTGTCACATATAATAATGATGTTTCCGTTTCTATGGGTAATGAAAAGTCTTCAACCAGATTGTCTTTTGGAGCTAATAACGCGCAAGGGATTGTCAATAATTCGGGGATGGATAAATATACTGCCAGTTTTTCTAATTCGTCAGACTTATTAGGAGGGTTTTTAAAATTAGATTCAAAAATTTTATATACTTCTATAAAAGACGAAGCTGCAATGTTGTCTAATAATGCAGGTTTTATAGGGAATGCACTAGGAGCAGCTTTATATTGGAATCCAACTTCTCCAATTTATGACAACTCTCCAGACGGATATTACAATCCTGGATATGTTGCTGAAGATCCTACTACAGCAGTTGAAGAATTTAAGTATGGTGCAGAAAATTATTTGAATCCAATCCAGTTGCAAAATGCTTTTAAAGATTATACAAATACATCAAAGTTATTAGCCAGTTTAAACTCAACTGTTAAAATTACAAATAATTTGAAATATCAGTTTTTGTTTGGCGTAGAAAACTCAAATTCATCTAGAGAAAGTCAGATAGCACCCTCTATCAGAATAGAAGCGGAAGCACAAGCTACCTATGAAGGTAAAACTTATTATGGTCAGGCAGATGTTAAGAATGTAAATCGTTTTAATAAAACGTTTGAACATACTTTAACTTATAACAAGGATTTAAATGATAACATAAATTTGGATTTACTGGGAGGTTTTTCTTATTACAACTATAATTTTGATGCAAACTCTGCAACCGTTAAAGGATTTAACCCTGACCAAGTAAACTTAATTGATAATTTAGATGGTGGTGTAGGAAGCAAAGATGGAGATAGAGCTTATGGGCCAACATCTGAAAGATTAGAAGTTGATTTACAATCTTACTTTACTCGTGCTTCTATAAATTTGTATAAAAAATTCTTATTAAATGGTACATACAGACGTGATGGAAGTTCTAAGTTAGGTGCTAACAATAAATACGGTAATTTTTATTCTGTAGGTGCAGCATATAAAGTTGTTGAAGGAAAAGAAGGATTAGTAAATGATTTCAAAATTAGAGGAAGTTATGGTTTAACGGGGAATCAAGAGTTTCCAGCAAACGCTGCTTTGAAGAAAGCAAATTACATAAATCCAAAAGCATTTGGAAATCAGATTAATGACAATCCAGATTTAACATGGGAAACAACCTTATCTAGCGGAGTTGGTGCAGATTTTTCTCTTTTGAAAAACAGATTAACAGGTTCAGTAGATTATTTTGTAAAACAAACTAAAGATTTAATTTTTGCGCAACCTGGAGAAGCTACTCAACCTGGACCAGCTGCAACGAAATTTGTTAATCTTGATGGTGTTTTGGAGAATAAAGGTATTGAAGTTGCCCTTAATTTGAAATTAATTGATAAAGAAAATTTTTCATGGGATATTTCTGGTAATGCAGCATTTTTAGATAATAAAATTAAAGATTTTAAATTATTCGTTCCAACTGGAGAATTAAATGGTCAAGGTTTATCTGATGCTACTTCACAAGTTATAACAAATAACTTTCCAGCATATTCATATTATATTTATGAGTTTAGAGGATATGACTCTGATGGACAATCTATTTATTCTGATGCATCAGGAAACGATAGTGGTTTGGGAACTGCTTCTAAGAAAATATTAGATAAAACCCCACTCCCAAAAATGAATGTGGGATTCAATACAAGTGTTACATATAAAAACCTTGATATGAGCGCTTCTTTTTATGGTGCTTTTGGTCATTATATTTATAATAACACCGCTAACGCATTATTTTTTAGAAGTTCATTTCCAACAAAAAATTTACCGTTATCAGTAATTACCTCTGGTCAAGCTGATGGTGATCCAAATTCACCTTCTACTAAGTATCTTGAAAAAGGAGATTTCTTAAGATTAGGTAACTTAACTTTCGGATATACGTTTAGAGGTGCTGCATGGGAACGTTCTAGAATAAAATCTGCTCGTGTTTATGTAAACGGTCAAAATTTATTATTATTCACTGATTATTCAGGTTTTGATCCCGAAGTTGATATTGCAAAACCTTACAATGGAGTTCCATCTGCGGGTATTGATTATTTAGCATATCCAAAAGCCAAAACAGTAACTTTTGGAATTAATTTAACTTTTTAATTTTTTATAAAATGAAAAATTTACAAATTTTTACAAAATCCATTTTTTTTGGATTAACAATCTCCCTAACAGTTGGTTGTACAGATTTACAGGAAGAAGCTCTTGATGGAGTTATTCAATCTAGTGAGCAAGGCGGGGTAGTTAATACTGCTTCTTTCCTATCCAGCGCATATGAAGGATTAAGATCCTTTCAAGATCAGGGTCAAACTTTCGCAATGGGTGAAATGTCAACTGACGCACTAGCTGGACCAACGAGAGGTGGAGACTGGGATGACAATGGAGCATGGAGACAACTTCATACACATACCTGGGATCCTGTGCATGTTCAAGTAAAAAATACTTGGAACTCATTATTATCTAATGTTTACAATTGTAATCAAGTGATTTACAATAGCTCAGTTGCTTCTGAAGTGACAGAAGCGCGTTTTTTAAGAGCTTTTTATTATTATCATGCAGTTGATTTGTATGGTTCCGTTCCATACAGATTGAAAGGTTCTGATCCAAAAGCTGATGCTTTGGTATACACAAGAACGGAAGCAACAAACTTTATTATTTCAGAATTAGAAGCTATTATGAATGATCTACCTCCAAGTAGTGCAGGTGATCCTTCAAAAGTATCTAAAAATGCGGGACATTTTTTATTAGCAAAAATTTATCTAAATAAAGCTGTTTTTGCATCTGCAGATCCTTCTGCTGCAAGTTCATTTGTTTTTGCAGTTGGCGATATGGCAAAAGTTGTATCTAATGTTGATGCTATGACCAATAGTTTAACTTCTAACTATTGGGATAATTTTTCACCGAATAACAACAATTCGACGGAATTAGTATTGACTTCTAAAAATATTAGAGGTGGTAGTGGAGGAAATATGCAATCACGATGGAGAATGGCCGCACATTATAACCAAACACCAGGAGGTTGGAATGGATTTTCTACAGTTGCAGAATATTACAATAAGTATAATCCAAATGATTTAAGAATCAAGAATACAGATCCAGCTATTATTGCAGCTTTTGGTAATCCGGCCGGTTTCCAAATTGGTCAACAATTTGCTCCTGGAGGGACTTCTCCTTTAAAAGATAGAAAAAACAATAATTTAGTATTTACTTCTGCATTAACATTAATAACTAGAGGGGCAACTTTAGAAACTGCTGGAATTAGAGGTTTAAAATATATTCCTGATGCAGTTAATATTGATTCACCTGAAAATGATTATGTATTAATGCGTTATGCTGATGCTAAATTAATGAAAGCAGAAGCATTATTAAGATCTTCCGGTGATGCCTCTTCAATAATGACTGAATTGTCTATAAGAACAGGTCAAGCATCTGCTCCTGCTACACTTGATGGCGTTTATGCTGAAAGAGGACGTGAGTTGTGGTGGGAAGGTTGGAGAAGAAATGACATGATTCGTTTTGGTAAATTTCTTGATCAAAGAGGTTTGAAACCTTATGCATCTGCTGCAAAGTTTGCACTATACCCTATTCCAGCTGGGGCAATGCTTAATCCTAATTTTACACAAAACCCTGGCTACTAAGAATTTTTTTATTTTCGTTTGAGTTAGTTTATAAAGAGGATCTTCGGGTCCTCTTTATTTTTAAAAAAATTCATAAAATTTTATATTCTTAAAAAAATAATTGCCCATCATTTTTTTGTAAATTTACATTCTAAAAAATTAGTTATGGAAGATTCATTTTTAACACTTGATGCCCTAAAAAAATTATATCCAGATGAATGGATATTGCTTGGTAATCCAATTATGGATGAAAGCAAACTTGATGTTGTTTCTGGCATTCCTTTATATCACAGTAAAGACAAAAAAGAAGTTTGTTATATTGGAAGGGATAAAACTGCAAATTTTGATACAGTAACCATAATCTATACTGGAAATTTTAGACCAATTAGAAAAATTACAGGAATTTTTAAAAGAATCTAAAAAGAATGATTTATAAATTCAAAAGAGAACCTGATAGTGGTTTAGTACTTGTAAATATAGAGATTGATCACAAGTTTGAGTTAAAAATGATTCTTGATACTGGAGCATCAAACACAACAATTGATAGTAATGCTTTATATCTGCTAGGTTACGATTTAAAAGATAGTATTGGAACGGTCCAAATAGAAACCGCAAATGGTATAATCGAAACCGAATTGTTTGAAATTGCTAGTTTTGAATCTTTAGGGATTAAAAAAGATAATTTTGAAATTCAAGTATATGATTTTATTGCTCACGGAATTTTTTCAGATTATAACGGTCTTCTTGGACTAGATTTTTTAGAAGGAACAAAATTTTGTATTGATTTAATTAACTCGGAAATCGGTATTGAAAATTAATTATTTCTGTTTAAAAAAATTATAAATTATCACCACAATGTTTCGACATATTACTTTTCTTCTTCTTTTTACATTAATAATTAGCTGCTCCAAAGATAAGTCCTCCCAAAACGGATTGTTTTCAAAATTGGACGGCTCGGATACAGGCATCAACTTCGTCAACGAAGTCAAGAATGGCGACGAGATGAACATCTTCAAATACCGTAATTTTTATAACGGTGGCGGCGTTGCTATTGGCGATATCAATAACGACGGTTTGAGTGATGTGTATTTTACTTCCAATCAAGGCAAAAACAAACTATATCTCAACAAAGGCAATTTCAAATTTGAAGATATTTCTGCCAAAGCGAAAGTCGAAGGCACCAAAACATGGTCAACAGGAGTTGTAATGGTCGACATAAATGCCGATGGTCTACTCGATATTTATGTATGCAACGCAGGAAGTTCGCAAGGCGAAAATCAACAAAACGAACTCTTCATCAACAACGGCAACCTAACCTTTACCGAAAAAGCAGTCGAATATAACCTTGCTGATACAGGAATTACAACCCACGCCGCCTTTTTTGACTACGACAAAGACGGCGATCTCGATTGTTATATTCTCAACAATAGTTTTATTCCAGTGAGCAGTCTAAATTATTCCAACAAGCGCCAATTGCGCGATAAAGATTGGGATGTAAACCCAATTCTAAAAGGCGGCGGCGATAAATTTTTGAGAAATGACAATGGTAAATTTACAGATGTTAGCGAAGCCGCAGGCATTTACGGAAGTCTTATCGGCTTCGGGCTTGGCGTTACCGTTGGCGATGTAAACAACGATTTGTATCCCGACATTTACGTTTCCAACGATTTTTACGAACGTGATTATTTATATATCAATAACAAAAACGGCACTTTTACAGAATCAATTCAGTCGTGGGCAACGCATATCAGTCAGTCGTCGATGGGTGCGGATATGGCGGACATCAGCAATGATGGCAAAGCTGATATTTTTGTAACCGACATGCTTCCCGAAGGCGACGAACGGCTCAAAACCACCACCAGTTTTGACAATTACGACCTTTTTACTAGAAAATTGAATCTCGATTTCTATAACCAATACATGCAAAACACGTTGCAGGTAAACAACGGAAACAACCAGTTTCAGGAAGTGGCGAATTATGCTGGCGTTGCCAAAACCGATTGGTCGTGGGGCGCACTTTTGTTTGATATGGACAACGACGGCTACAAAGATATTTATGTTTGTAACGGAATTTCACACGATTTGACCAACCAAGATTTTATGGATTTCTTTGCCAATGAAGTCATGCAGAAAATGGTGATTACGGGCAAAAAAGAAGAAATGCAAACCGTTGTCAACAAAATGCCAAAAACCTCAATTCCGAATTATGCATACAAAAACAACAAAAATCTAACCTTTACCAACGAAGCTAACAATTGGGGATTGGACGAACCAAGTTTCTCAAACGGCGCGGCGTATGGCGATTTGGACAATGACGGCGATCTCGATTTGATTGTTAACAATGTCAATCAACCTGCTTTCGTCTATCAAAATAATTCGGATAAAAATAAAGACAACCACTATCTAAACGTGAAACTCAAAGGCGAAGGTCAAAATAAATTTGCAGTGGGTACCGTCGTGCAATTATTTTCGGGAACCGAAATTATGCGACAAGAATTGATTCCTTCACGCGGTTTTCAATCGTCAATAGATTATGTGATGACTTTCGGACTTGGAAACAAAAAAATTGATTCGTTACAAGTCATTTGGCCAAATTCAAAATTTCAAACCATCAAAAATGTAGTTTCAAATAAATCCATGATTTTGAATATCGCTGATGCAAAAGCAGTTTTTATTCCGAAAAATGAAATCATAAAAATGCTATTTTCAGAAAAACCAAACACCCTTTTTGCTCATAAAGAAAACGAATATATCGATTTTGATTATGAAGGGTTGATACCCAAAATGCTGTCGCAAGAAGGGCCAACTATTGCAGTTGCGGACATTAATAAAGATGGAAACGATGATTTTTTTATCGGTGGAGCCAAAGGACAAGCGAGTAAAATGTATACCAATACTGGAAATGATTTTAAAGCAACATCGCAAACATCTTTAGAATCTGATATAAATGTTGATGTTACAGCTTCTGCTTTTTTTGATGCTGACAGCGATGGCGATCAAGATTTGATGCTAGGTTCTGGCGGAAACGAAAAAGCCGACCAAGCCAACTATTTCAATCGTTTGTATCTCAATAACGGAAAAGGTAAGTTTTCTAAATCTACTTCGATTATTCCAACAACTAACAATAATGTTTCGGTAATTGCGCCGTATGATTTTGATGAGGATGGCGATACCGACGTTTTCATTGGTTCTAGAAGTGTGCCTGGCGTTTTCGGAATCGATCCAAAACAACTGCTTTTAGAAAACGATGGCAAAGGAAATTTCACTAATGTAACCGATAAAAAAGCGTTCAAACTCAATGAAGTGGGCATGATTACCGATGCCGTTTGGGAAGATATCGACAGCGACGGCAAGAAAGATTTAATTGTAGTTGCCGAATGGTCGACGCCTAAAATTTTCAAAAATACGGGACGTCGATTGGCAGAATTCAAATCTAATTTGACCGATTATGCTGGTTTTTGGAATGCTGTTTCTTGTGTAGATGTCAATAACGACGGTAAAAAAGACTTAATTCTGGGCAATAAAGGAACCAATACCTCGTACAAAGCAACTAAAGAAAATCCGATGAAATTATTCGTCAATGATTTTGATAATAACGGAACCATTGAGCAAATTTCGACCCGAACCATCAACGGAAAAGACATGCCGATTCCGTTAAAAGGTGAACTGGCAAAACAAATTCCGTCTATAAAAAAGAAAAATCTCAGTTATGCTGATTATGCCAAGAAATCGTTTCAAGAAATTTTTGACCAATCGGTAGTCACAAATTCTATTCAGAAAACGGTAACTATTCAAGAAAGTATCTTCGCCATCAATAAAGGAAACGGAAAATTCGAAATACAACTGCTTCCAGCCGAAGTTCAGTTCTCATCAGTAAACGCCATTTGCACTTTGGATGTAAATAACGACGGCATTTTGGATATTTTGCTGGGCGGAAATCAATACGAATTCAAACCTCAATTTTCTAGATTGGATGCTAATTATGGAAGTATTTTATTGGGTTCCAAATCGGGCAACTATTCTTGGTTGCCGAACAAGAAATCAGGTTTTACAATAAATGGCGAAGTAAAAACCATCAAATTGATAAAAACCAAAAATAAAAAAGTAGCTATAATTGCGGTTATCAATGACAACAAACCCAAAATTTTTACACGAAATGACTAATTTTTTCAAATATTGTTTCGTTGTACTTTTGGTTGTAAGTTGTTCCAAAAAACAAGATTTATTGTTTGATAAATTGCCGTCAAGCAAAACCAACATTACGTTTGCCAACAATCTTGACGAAAAGAAAAACATCTCGATTCTCGATTATCTATACTATTATAATGGCGGCGGCGTGGCAACTGGCGATATTAATAACGACGGTTTGGTAGATATTTATTTTACGTCCAATCAAGGCAAAAATAAATTATACCTTAATAAAGGCGGCAATAAATTTGAAGATATTTCTGAAAAAGCAGGTGTTGAAGGACAATCCGATTGGAATTCGGGAACTGTAATGGCCGACGTCAATGGCGATGGATTTTTAGATATTTATGTGTGTGCCGTTGTAGGAATCAATGGTTTTGAAGGTCATAATGAACTATTTATCAATAACAAAGATAACACTTTTACTGAAAGTGCCGCCGAATATGGATTGGATTTGGATAACTACAGTTCGTCTGTTTCCTTTCTGGATTATGATCTCGATGGCGACTTGGATATGTACTTGCTCAACCATGCCGTGCACTCCGAGTTGTCCTACGGAAATGCAGATATTCGCAACAAAAGAAGTTATGAGTGTGGCGATAAATTATTCCAAAACAATGCAAATAAATATACAGATGTATCCGAAAAAGCAGGTATTTTTGGAGGTGCAAACGGTTATGGTTTGGGCATTGCCGTTTCCGATTTTAATCTTGACGGTTATCCTGATATTTATATTACAAACGACTTTCACGAAGACGATTACTATTATTTGAATAACGGAAATGGCACGTTTATCGAAAGTTTAAAAACCTATTTTGGACACACCAGTCGTTTCTCGATGGGCGTAGATGTTGCCGATATCAATCATGATGGTTTTCCAGATATTATGACGTTGGATATGCTTCCCGAAAGCGAAAAAGTTTTGAAATCCTCTTTGGGCGATGATAATCCGCAAACGTTGAAGTTACGTACTGAAAAACTAGGGTATCATTACCAATATACGCGTAATATGTTGCAAATCAATCAATCCGGAAAGCATTTTACCGAAACGGCTTTGTTGAATGGTGTTGCCGCAACCGATTGGAGTTGGAGTGCACTTTTGGCCGATTATAACCAAGATGGAGAGCAAGATATTTTTGTTTGTAACGGAATTCCGAAACGTCCGAACGATTTGGATTATGTAAAATATTATTCGAATGAAAATATAAAAACAAAAATTTCAACCACCAAATTACTAGACAAAGAAGCCTTGAAAAAGATGCCTTCGGGCAAAGTTTCAAATTATATTTTTGAAGGTTCCACAAATTTAGAATTTAAAAATCAAGCTGAAAATTGGATCGAACAAGATTCGATAATTTCTAACGGAAGCGCCTATGCCGATTTGGATAACGACGGCGATTTGGATATTGTGACCAATAATTTGAATTCCGAAGCTTCAATTTATATCAACAAAACAAATAATAAAGCCAATTATCTGAAAGTAAAATTAAAATTTCATGGCAATACTTTTGGTATTGGCAGCAAAGTTATCGCCTATTATAAGGGAAAAAGACAGTTTAAAGAATTGCAAACAACGCGAGGTTTTCAATCATCTTCAGAGCCAATGGTGCATTTTGGATTTGGTAAAACAGCCAAACTCGATTCGCTTGTCGTAATTTGGCCAGACAAAACGTGTCAAACGATTAGAAAAGTAAAAACCAATCAAACCCTGCAAATTATTGCTAATCTAACTGAACATAAATTTGATTATAAAACTTTGCATCCTGCGGTTTCGCCTATTTTTACGAAAGTTGAAAACAATCTCGGAATCGATTTTACGCATCAAGAAAATAATTTTGTCGATTTTACAACCCAAAAACTCATTCCATACCAACGATCCGATAGAGGAAAAGCTACTGCTGTTGGCGATTTGAATGGCGACGGTAAAGACGATATTTTCTTCGGAAATGCCAAAGGAAAATTGGCGCAAGTTTATTATCAGACAGCAACTGGATTTTCCAAAAAATCAGATAATCTGCTCACAAGAGATTCTATTTTTGAAGATGCTTCCGCTGTAATTGCCGATTTTAATCAAGATAAAATAAATGATTTATTCGTGGCTTCTGGCAATGGCGAAAATGCTCAAAATTTACAAGACCGATTGTATTTTAATGCTAATCAAAATTTTACAAAAGCAATTTTACCAGAAACACGCCAAAATGCTTCGGTGGTCAAAGCCTTTGATTATGACAATGATGGTGATTTGGATTTATTTATTGGAAATAATTCCAAATACAATCGTTTTGGTGAAGCGTCAGATTGTTATCTTTTGAATAATACAAAAGGCATTTTTTCTAAAGTTCAAAATAAAATTTTCGAGAATATCGGAATGGTTACCGATGCGATTTTTGACGATTTTAATAAAGACGGAAAAACCGATATTATTGTGGTGGGCGAGTGGATGAAACCTACTTTTTTTGCAAACAAAAACAGAAAATTTGCTAACGTTACCGAAACTATTTTGCCTGAAAAACTGGCTGGTTTGTATCAATCTGTAATTTCTTATGATATTGATAATGATGACGATTCGGATTATTTGTTAGGCAATTGGGGAATGAATTCGAAGTTCAAAGCCTCCACCGAATTTCCGATGAAAATGTTTTATGACGATTTTGACAGCAACGAAACTTCCGAAACTATTGTTGCTATCGAAAAAGGGGGAAAGTATTATACAACTTTAGGTTTGGACGAATTAGTAGAAGAGTTTAGCGGGTCATTAAAAAAGAAATTTACAAGTTATAAAGCATTTGCTGGCAAAACATTAGAAGAGATTTTTGAAGAAAAATGGTTGTCAAAATCAAAATTGTATCAAGTTGAAAACCTGAAATCAGGCTACTTAAGAAACGACAAAGGCAAGTTCGTTTTTGTAGCTTTTGACAACAAATTGCAGGTTACTCCAATTACTTGTTTTGTAAAATCAAATTTCGATGCCGATGCTAAAGAAGAAGTTTTTGCTGCTGGAAATTATTTTGGTGTAACGCCTTATCATTCAAGATTTGATGGATTTTCGGGAGCTTTAATTAAGAACCAAAAAACCTTTTATTTGGGTAATCAAATCGGAATTGATTTGACACAAAAAGCGGTTCGAAATCTAAATATCATAAATCAAAATGGAAAAAAATATCTTTTGGTTACGATAAATAATAAAAAAGCAGAAGTTTATCAAATCAAGTAAAACGCTTAAATTTTAATGAATCTTAATACCTAGATGGTTTAAAAATGAAAACTAAATTTTTAATAGTACTAATTGTCGCACTTTTTATTTCTTGCAAAAAAGAAACAAAAATTATGGTTACCACCAACGATTATCATGCAGCGGTCGATAATATTTCCCAAATCATGTTGCACGATATTTTTTCGCCACCAGTCGCCAGTCGCATTTTTGTATATCCAAATATTGCGGCTTATGAAGTGATTGCCCAAAACAGCACAACCTATAATTCGTTACAAAATCAAGTAAAAGGGTTGGATTCTATTCCAAAATTAGATTCAAAACTAGGAATAAATCAACAAGTTGCGGCTTTGGTAGCGCACATGGAAGTCAGCAAACAATTGGTTTTTTCGGAAGATATAGTTGAGAAATTTCGAGATAGTTTGTACCAAAAATGGACATCAGAAAACCAAAAAGAATTCGAAATTTCTAGAGATTACGGATTAAAAGTTGCTGATCGCATCAAAAAATGGATGGGAAAAGACAACTACAAACAAACCCGAACTTTACAAAAATTTACGATAAACGCAAACGACAAATCACGTTGGCAACCCACGCCACCAGCGTATATGGATGCAATTGAGCCACATTGGAGCAAAATTCGAACGCTGGTTTTAGATTCGGCTTCGCAGTGCAAACCAAAACCTGCATTTGATTTTTCGACAGATAAAAATTCGGCTTTTTTCAAGCAAGTGCAAGAAGTATACGACGCAACAACTGCGATTGCAAAAAAAGGAGATTCTTGTGAAGAAGTTCAAATCGCCCAATTTTGGGATTGCAACCCGTATGCTACAGTAACGCAAGGACACATGACATTTGCCAAAAAGAAAATTACACCCGGCGGACATTGGATTGGTATTGTACATATTGCATGTAACAAAATCAACGCCGATTTTGAGAAAACGGTTTTTGCATACACCAAAACATCAATCGGAATTTTTGAAGGATTTATAAGTTGTTGGGACGAAAAGTTTAGAAGTAACGTAGTTCGTCCAGAAACGGTTATTAATCAGAATATTGATGAAGATTGGAAACCGCTTTTGCAAACGCCACCATTTCCTGAATATACTAGTGGTCATTCGGTTGTTTCGACATGTTCCGCAACGATTTTAGCTTCTATTTTTGGAGAAAATTTTTCGTTTATTGATGATACCGAATTACAATTTGGTTTGCCAATTCGAAAATACAAATCGTTTGATGCAGCTTCAAAAGAAGCTTCAATGAGCCGTTTTTACGGCGGAATTCATTATAAAGTAGCCATTGATAACGGAATTGTACAAGGCAAAAAAGTAGGAGATTTAGTAAATTTAAAATTGAAAATGGTTAAATAAAAATGAATAAGAAAAAAATTATTTCAGTTCTAGTTGCGCTTTTCGGAATATTTTTAGGGTGGTATTTATTTATCAAAAAATCGGATTATATTATAACTTTTAAAGTAAAAACGTCAACTGGCGTCGTTTATCAGGGCATTAATGAATGGGTGAAATCCAAAGCTAAAGAAACTGGCGAAACATATCATGTACTGGAAAACAACAAATTTGATATTTTGAAATATGAAATTTCAAAAGACAATAAAAGCATGGTTTACGATTGGGAAATTAACTCAGTAAACGACTCAATTACTGCTGTGAAAGTTGGAATTACGGAACCAGCAAATAGTTTTTATAACCGAATTTCAGCACCTTTTTTGAAAACTGGATTTAAAACCGAACAACTACAAACCATCAAAGAAATTAAAGACGATTTAAACGATCATTTATCGATGCTAAAAGTTGGAACAATTTCTGAAGGTAAAATTGAAGAAGTTTTTGTGGCATATATTAATCTGAAAAGCGTCTTGCAAGAAAAAGCACAAAACATGATTATGGACGACCCGAAAGTAACGGGTTATTTGTTCAAAAACAATATCAAAATTATTGGAAAACCCTATGTAGAAGTTAATTCGTGGGATTTAGATACCGAAATATTAGATTTCAATTATTGTTTTCCAATCGATAAAAACACAAAATATATTTCCGATGAATTTGTAAAATTCAAAACTATTCCTTCCCAAAAAGGATTGAAAGTTTCCTATTTTGGAAACTTCCGAACTTCCGATCGTGGCTGGTTTGCCATTCTGGATTATGCCAAAAAAAATAATAAGCAACTCGATTTACGACCTATTGAAAACTACATGGCAAACCCATTTAATGGCGGCGACGAAATGACTTGGGAAACCAAAATTATTATTCCATTTCTACAATAAAAATAAAAATAAATTACAATTGCAAAAATCAATTTCAATAAAAAATAATACAAAAGCTATAAATCTATACAAAGCTAAGCGTCTTTTCTTGAGTAAAAAATCTATGATTCTATGTGTTTAAAAAAATAAGTAATCCGAACCGGCTATATAATCTATCCAAAGCGAAGCATCTTTTTTAAAGCAAAAAATCTGTGATTCTATGCGTTTAAAAAAAAATAACATAAATCGAAATCGTTTTCGCAACCTTTGAAAACGATTTTTTTTATGAAAAGGCTTTTTTAAAACTTAAAAAATTATTTTTATACACTAGCTAAAATTTAAAACCAATACAATGACCAAACCAAAACTAAGTTTCTGGCAAATTATCAACATGAATGTTGGTTTTTTCGGAATTCAATATAGCTTCGGATTACAACAAAGCGCCGTAAACCCAATATATGATTTTCTAGGTGCAAGTCCAGACGAACTTCCTCTTTTAAATCTAGCTGGACCATTAACGGGATTGTTAATTCAGCCCATAATTGGTGCTTTGAGCGATAAAACGTGGATTCCGAAAATGGGCGGCCGACGCAAACCTTTCTTTTTTATTGGAGCAATTATTTGCAGTATCGCTTTGTTTTTATTTCCGTTTAGTTCCTCATTATGGATGGCGGCTGGTTTACTTTGGATTTTGGATGCAGGAAACAATACTGCAATGGAGCCTTATCGGGCTTTTATTGCTGATAAATTGGACGACGACCAACAACCAACTGGTTTTCAGGCACAAAGTTTTTTTACAGGGTTCGGACAAACATTAGCAAATGTTTCGTTATTTATTTTCCCAATGATTTTTATCGGAACAACAGGAAAATTACCAACTTGGGTTTTTGCTTCGTTTTTTCTTGGTGCGGTTTGTTCTATCGGATCGGTTTGGTGGAGTTCGCATACTACTAAAGAAATTCCGCCAAGTGATGAAGAATTACAACATATTAAATCTGAAAAAGTAAATGTTTTTACACCGTTTATTGATATTTTTAAAGCTATTCAATTTATGCCTAAAGTGATGTGGCAATTGGCTTTGGTTTATTTATTTCAGTGGTATGCACTTTTTTGTTATTGGCAAAATTCTTCCAAAAGTATCGCGCTTTCTGTTTGGAATACAAGTCCACAAAAAGACATGAACTTATATAGTGAAGCCGTAAGTTGGACAGGATTGGTAAACGGTTGGTACAATATTGTAACGTTTTTAGTTGCTTTCGGGTTGGTCTATTTTGCTCGAAAATATTCAGCCAAATACGTTCATTTTGTATGTTTACTTCTGGCGGCAATTGGATTTTTAGTTTTTCCACATATCGAAAATAAATATTTACTTTTTCCAGCTATTACAGGTTTCGGAATTGGATGGGCAAGTATGATGGGAATTCCGTATTTGATGGTTGTTTCTCAAATTCCGAAAGAGCGGTATGGTGTTTATATGGGAATAATAAATATGATGATCGTTATTCCGATGTTTATTCAAACTGTAACTTTTGGATATATCATGAAGCATTTTTTAAATAATGATGCTAGAAATGCCATCACTTTTGCTGGAGTTTTACTCGTTTTGAGCGCTATTTGTACCTTGTTTATTACAACCAAAAAACATGCGAATTTGCCTCATTTTTAAATAATAATTAAAATTCAAACTTTAAATTTTGCTTTAATTTGAAAAAAATAGATATTATTTGCATCGGCGAAGTGCTGATCGATTTTATTGGACACGAAATAAACACGTCGATTAATAGAACGAAAGATTACCATCGATTTTTGGGAGGTTCTCCAACGAATGTTGCGGTTAATGCCGCTCGATTGGGATTAAAATCATTGTTAGTAGCTTCTTGCGGACAAGATGGTTTGGGCGAATATATTGTCAGAAAATTAAAAGACAATCAGGTAAATACGGATCAAATTGCTAAATTAGATACTGCGCCAACTTCTGTCATTTTTGTTTCCAAATCTACCGAGACACCAGATTTTATTGCATATAGAGAAGCTGATTGTCAAATTTCTGAAGCTCAATTACCAGATGAAATTCTTGCTGATGCAAACATTTTTCACACTACTTGTTTTGCATTGAGTAAAAATCCTGCAAGACAAACTATTTTGAATCGTGCAAAAAAAGCTGCCGAACTTGGTTTACAATTGAGTATCGATATTAATTTCTCAGAACGAATTTGGCCAGATCGTGAAGAAGCCAAAAAAGTTTTAGCAGAATATTTAGCTTTAAATCCACTAGTAAAACTTAGTGAAGACGATTGTTACCGCCTTTTTGCAGAAGTAAAAACAGAGGATTTTATTTTTGACTATTTTCATAAATTAGGAGCATCCAGAATTTGTTTGACCAAAGGAAAAAATGGTGTTGTGTTGTCTGATAAAGAGCAAGGTTTGTTTTTTCAAGAAGCATTTCAAATTGAGGAAATAAAGGATACAACAGGTGCTGGTGATGCTTTTTGGACAGGATTTTTGTACGCACAATTACACAAAAAAGAGCTAGAAGAAAGTATTTCTATCGCGCAAAGATTAGCTTCAATCAAATTACAAAATGTTGGGCGATTGCCAGATAATATAGATGTTTTATCCAAACTTTTATAAATAACAATGCATCAAAATAATTCAAAAATCGTAAATGGTGTAATGCTCAACGCGTATCCAGATAGTATTGGAACGAAGCTAAGCGATACAGTTAGCATGCTCAAAATGCCCGAATTTAAAGATGCTTTTTCTTTATTTTATGTATTGCCAACCTTTTTTAATAGCGATTTAGATCGAGGATTTTCGGTTATTGATTACGATATAAATATCGATTTAGTCGATTTACAAGATTTGGCGGATTTAGAAAAATTGAATATTAAATTAAAGTTTGATATAGTTTTAAATCACCTTTCAGTCGCATCACCACAATTTAAAGACATTCTCAAAAACGGAATGGCTTCTAAGTTTAAAGATTTTTTTATCAATTGGAATACCTTTTGGGAAGGAAACGGTATAAAAAACGAAGACGGAATTATTGTTCCAAAAGCGGAATTTCTCGATAAGTTATTTATGAGAAAATCTGGTTTGCCAATACTAAAAGTCCCATTTTCTGATGGAACAGAACAGCCTTATTGGAATACTTTTTATCAGCAAATAACCTATAGCAAAATCGCTGTTTCCGATTTACAAAATATAAAAGATATTACAGAAAATCAATGCCAATTTATTTGCAAAAAAGTAAACGATGCTATAGAAAACAATCAAGATTTTGATCTAATTGACTTTGAAGATTGTGTTTCCTATAAATCAGAAATTTTAGAAATTTTAGAAAAAAATTGCTCCTATCTTGGACAAATGGACGTAAATGCAAATTCGCCATTAGTTTGGGAATTTTATGAAGAAACGTTGCAAAAAGTCAGTAATTATGGCGGTAACATTCTTCGTTTAGATGCCTTTGCCTATTTACACAAACAAGTTGGCGATTCCAATTTTTTTAATAAACCAGGAACTTGGGATTATTTGAAGAGAATTAAACAAATAGCACATAAAAATAATTTGATGCTTTTGCCTGAAATTCACGCAGAATATGGATTGCATTTGCACGATGAAGTAGCAAATAAAGGTTATTATATTTATGATTTTTTCTTACCAGCATTGACCATTCATATCATCGAAAACAAATCGAGTAAAGCATTGCTTTCTTGGGCAAAAGAAATAATTACAAAAGGTTACAAAACCGTAAATATGTTAGGTTGTCATGATGGAATTCCTGTTTTAGATCTAAAAGGAAAAGAAGTCAATGGATTCTATAATAAAGGCTTACTTGAAGATGATGAAATAGATGCCATAATGAATACCATTATGGAACGTGGTGGTCGTGTAAAAAATTTGTATGATGCAGCAGGCAAAAAAGTTTCTTATTATCAAGTAAACGCTACTTTTTTTAGTGCTTTAGGCGAAAACGAACAAAAGTTACTTTTAGCAAGAGCGATTCAGTTATTTATGCCAGGAATTCCTCAAATTTGGTACTTGGATATTTTTGCTGGAAAAAACAATTTTGAAGCTGCCGATAATGGCGGAAGTGCTGGTCATAAGGAAATTAATCGAACTACATTGTCTTTGGAAGACATTACTAACGGCCTGAAAACAGAAATTGTAAAAAAACAATTGGAACTTATTCGACTTCGAAATACTTCAAAAGCCTTTTCAGGAATTGTAGAAATCAATGATAACCAAATAGATGTAATTGATATTAAATGGACAAATGGACATGAAAAAGCACATTTGGTTGCAAACTTACAGACGCTTCGTTTTACAATACAGCATACAAAAAACCAGGTTTCTGAAAAAATTAATTATTAAAATAACATGAAAAACGCCGCTATAAAGCTTTCCTTATTTCTTAACTATTTTGTGTTTGCAATTTTGCTTAACAGTGTTGGAACGGTAATTCTGCAAGTACAACGAAATTTTGATATCTCGAAATCTGATGCCTCGATTTTAGAAGCATTTAAAGATTTACCAATTGCTATTACCTCTTTTTTGGTTGCGGCTTTTTTACCAAAAATCGGACTCAAAAAATCGATGCTATTTGGTTTAGCATTCGTAGCTATTATTTGCGCTATTATTCCAACAGCCAATGAATTTTGGTATTTCAAAATGTTGTTTTTAGTCATTGGTGTTTCGTTTGCTTTGATAAAAGTGGCTGCTTTTGCAACCATCGGAATCATTACCGAAAACAAAAAAGAACACGCCAGTTTTATGAATCTTTTGGAAGCTGTTTTTATGGGCGCATTACTTATCGGAATTTCGATTACAAGTTATTTTATTGATGATAATGATCCAAAATCGAAAGTTTGGTTAACCATTTACTATTTGCTTTCAGGATTGTCTATTATTGCCTTTTTGCTTTTGTTTTTTACAAAATTAGACGAAAAAGATGCCAAAATCGAAACCCGATCGGTTACCAATGATTTTGCCGAAATGTTTCAAATAATGATCAAACCGTTGAGCATTGTTTTTATTATTTCGATATTTTTTTATGTATTAATTGAGCAAAGTTTTTCGACATGGTTGCCTACTTTTTACAATGATGTAATAAAAGCTCCTGCAAAAATGGCAATTCAATCGGGTGCTATTTTGGCTGGCGCAACGTTTCTAGGAAGATTGGCTTCTGGTTTTGTTTTATTGCGTGTAAAATGGATTTATTATTTATCTTTATGTTTGCTTGCCGTTGCCGCTATAGTTTTGTTGGTTTTGCCTATTGCACAATCGTATGTTGCCGATTCAAATTTGAAAATGTCATGGTTTAACGCACCAGTATTTGTATACCTTTTGCCACTGATGGGCTTGTTTTTGGCACCAATTTATCCAACAATAAATTCGACTATTTTATCTTCGTTGCCTAAATATATGCATAGTTCGATGTCGGGATTAATTGTAGTTTTTTCTGCGCTTGGCGGCACAACTGGCTCGATAATAACGGGTCATATTTTTCAGAATTTTGATGGAGTTACGGCGTTTTATTTTTCTCTTGTTCCAATTATTGTAATCTTTATTTCACTTTGGATTTTACATAAAATTACTTCCAAAAATGGCAGAGTTTAAACTAAATATTTCCGAGAAAATTGCACAATTATTATTGCAAGAAGATACTGATTCAGACAAACGTATCACGATTGAAGACAAAGGTCTAAAACGATTTGTGTTAGAAACAAATTCTGAAGAAATAGTTGTTCAAGGTACCTATTTTTTAGCCAATTTATTGCAAGAATTGATTTTGGCACAAGAAAAAAATCACAATTTCATTGATACAGACAAGGTTTTTGAACTTCCCGCCAATCGTATTAATCGAATGATTGCTACTTATTTTTGGGACGGATTGACCCGAACTTTGGATGAAAATGGCTTGGAAAAAATGATAGTCGATTCGAAGTCCAAAACAGAAAACCCAATTATTTATGTTCCGTTTACAGATAATTTAGCTTTAGAATATTATCAAAAAATTGCTTCAAAATTTAATTTAAAAGTCGTTCAACTTCCCGAAGTCATTTCGCCAGAATATGTAAGTTTAATAAAAGACGAAGGCGGTATTTTAGCATTAGCTTTAAAAGAAGAAAACGGACAAATTTCAGGCTTGCCTTTTGCCGTTCCTGGTGCGCGTTTTAATGAAATGTATGGTTGGGATTCTTATTTTGAAAATATTGGATTATTGATTGACAACAAATTAGAACTGGCCAAAAGCATGGTCGAAAATTTCAGTTATCAAATTATACATTATGGTAAAATTCTAAATGCAAATCGATCCTATTACCTAACTAGAACGCAACCGCCATTTTTTTCGAGTATGATTCGAGAAGTGTTTGAAAAAATGCCAGTTAAAGATTTGAATTGGCTTCAAAAAAATCTTCAAATATGTATTAAAGAATACGAAACCGTTTGGATGAAAACCGGAAAACGATTAACAGAAAACGGACTTAATCGCTATTTTGCACAAGGCATTGGCTTGCCACCCGAAACTGAACCAGGACATTATGACGAAATTTTGAAACCTTTTGCAGAAAAAGCCAATAGTAGCATTCCTGAATATGAAAAGCTGTATTATCAACGTAAAATTGAAAATAAAGAATTAGATGCTTATTTTGTTCATGACAGAAGTGTTCGCGAAAGTGGTCACGACACAAGTTATCGCTTGGAAGGAATTTGTGCCGACATGAATGTGGTTGAACTCAACGCTATGTTGTACAAATATGAAACCGATTTTGCCGAAATTATTCAACTTTATTTTAATAATAATTTTGAATATAATTCTAAAATTTACAATCAAAATTATTGGTTTTCGAAATCAGAAAGCCGGAAAAAATTGATAAATCAGCTTCTTTGGAACGATCAAGAGAGTTGCTTTTATGATTATAATTTTAAAACTGAAACGCAAAATATTTTTCTTTCAGCAACCAATTTTTTTCCACTTTGGGCAAAAATAGCAACGCAAGAACAAGCCGATTTGATGGTTGAAAAACATTTATCAAAATTGGTTTTTTTGGGCGGAATTGCAGGATGCTCTCGCGAAGCTTTACAAAACATTGGAGCCGAACAAATGCAACGCCAATGGGATTTTCCGAACGGTTGGCCGCCACATCAAATCATTATCTGGCAAGGATTAATCAATTATGGATATCATGATAAAGCACAAGAATTAATTTATAGATGGCTTTGGATGATTACCAAAAACGCTTGTGATTATAACGGAACCGTTCCCGAAAAATATAATGTTGTTTTAGCTTCGCATAAGGTTTTTGCCGAATATGGCAACCAAGGAACCGATTTCGAATACATTACTCGCGAAGGTTTTGGCTGGATGAATGCTTCTTTTCAACTTGGTTTTCAGTTACTTAACAAAAAATTTAGAATGGAATTGAATAAATTGACCTTGCCCGAATTGTTATTTTAATAATTTCATTTTCTGATAAATAAAACTTCAGAAAAATTTCTTATTTACGTTGAGA
The DNA here is from genome assembly GCA_031422015.1 of Flavobacterium sp. GTDB lineage: Bacteria > Bacteroidota > Bacteroidia > Flavobacteriales > Flavobacteriaceae > Flavobacterium. The sequence goes on from JANOPO010000096.1 coordinate 61,341, forward strand.
CTTTTACCTTTGTAAGTCAGAATAAAATGAGTAGTATGAATTCCAATAAATCGAGCAAACGCCGTGAGGCACTTTTATATCACGCCAAACCAACACCAGGAAAAATTCAGGTCGTACCTACCAAAAAATACGCTACACAGCGCGATTTGTCATTGGCCTATTCGCCTGGCGTTGCTGAGCCTTGTCTTGAGATTGCCAAAGACATCAACAACGTTTATAAATACACCGCCAAAGGAAATCTTGTAGCTGTAATAACAAACGGAACCGCAGTTTTAGGTCTTGGAGATATTGGTCCGGAAGCCTCAAAACCAGTTATGGAAGGCAAGGCGTTATTGTTCAAAATATTTGCAGATATTGATGTTTTTGATATTGAAATAGGAACAAAAGATATAGATGCTTTTATTGAAACAGTTAAAAATATTGCCCCAACTTTTGGAGGAATAAATCTGGAAGATATCAAAGCGCCCGAATCGTTTGAGATTGAACGTCGTTTGGTTGAAGAATTAAATATTCCTGTGATGCATGACGACCAACATGGAACGGCAATTATCTCGTCAGCAGCATTACTAAACGCACTTGAATTTGCAGAAAAAAAGATTTCAGAGGTTAAGATTGTCATTTCAGGGGCTGGATCGGCAGCATTGGCTTGCGCCAATTTGTATGTACTTTTGGGAGTTCAAGCTCAAAATGTAATAATGTTTGATAAAGAAGGAGTTTTGTATCAAGATAGAAGCGATCTTTCAGAATTACAAAAAATATATTCTCACGGGAAAAAAGGAATTGATCTCGCTCAGGCGATGGTTGGGGCGGATGTTTTTTTAGGATTATCGGCAGGTAATATTCTGAAGCCAGAAATGCTACTTACAATGGCAAAAAGTCCAATTGTTTTTGCAATGGCAAATCCAATTCCAGAAATAGATTATTATGTTGCAGTAGCTACACGAGACGATATAATTATGGCAACGGGACGATCGGATCATCCAAATCAAGTAAATAACGTACTTGGATTTCCATATATTTTTCGTGGCGCGCTTGATGTTCGAGCAACCAAAATTAATGAAGAAATGAAGATGGCGGCCGTAAAAGCATTAGCAGCTTTGGCTAAAGAATCGGTTCCAGAACAAGTAAATATTGCATATGGCGAGACAAAACTTGTTTTTAGTACTGAATATATTATTCCAAAACCATTTGACCCTCGATTGATAACTCGGGTTGCGCCAGCAGTCGCGAGAGCCGCAATGGATTCGGGCGTAGCATTAAATCCCATTTTGGATTGGGAAAAGTACGAAGAAGAACTTCTCGAGCGTTTAGGATCTGACAATAAAATGGTTCGTTTGCTTACAAATCGTGCCAAGAGTGATCCAAAACGTATAATTTTTGCAGAAGCCGATCATCTTGATGTATTAAAGGCGGCACAAATTGTACTGGAAGAAGGTATTGGTTTTCCTATTTTGTTAGGAAACAAAGAAGTTATTTTGGAACTCAAAGAAGAATTAGGATTTGAAGCCGAAGTTCCAATTTATGATCCAAAAACTAAAGAAGAAGACAAACGTCGTTTGTTATATGCAGATATTTTTTGGAAAGAAAAACAACGTCGCGGAACATCATTGCTTGATGCTCAAAAATGGATGCGCGAGCGAAATTGTTTTGCAGCGATGATGGTTAACGAAGGCGATGCCGATGCACTAGTTACGGGATATTCTAGAAGTTATCCGTCTGTAATAAAACCAATTATGCAATTAATAGAAAAAGCTCCGGGAATATCTTTGATTGCAACATGCAATATGATGATGACCAATCGCGGACCGATGTTTTTATCTGATACTGCTATAAATCCTAATCCTTCTACTGACGATTTAGCCAAAATTGCTTTGATGACGGCCAAAACTGTAAGAATGTTTGGTATGGAACCTGTTATAGCGATGATTTCTTTTTCAAACTTTGGATCTTCTACCAATGAAAGCGCAATAAAAGTCAGAAAAGCAGTCGATTATCTTCATAAATATTATCCAGACATGATTGTCGATGGCGAAATTCAGGCTGACTTTGCATTGAATCCTGAAATGCTTAAAAATAAATTTCCGTTTTCAAAATTGGCAGATAAAAAAGTAAATACACTTATTTTTCCTAATCTTGAATCGGCAAATATTACCTACAAATTGCTCAAAGAATTGTACAAAGTAGATTCAGTTGGTCCAATTGTCTTGGGATTAGACAAACCAGTACATATTTTTCAGTTAGGAGCAAGTGTTGAAGAAATGGTGAATATGGCTGCTGTAGCAGTTGTTGATGCACAAGAAAAATCAAAAAGGTTAAAAAATTTAGAAATCAAAATAGAGTAGATTTTAAGAAAAATAATCCTAATTAAACTTTTTTGTTATATTTGGAGTAAGTTAATAAACATAATGATCGCACACATACAAGGAAAATTAATCGAAAAAACACCAACGGAAGTTATTATTGATTGCAATGGTGTTGGTTATCACATAAATATTTCGTTACATACTTATTCATTAATCCCTGCATCAGAAACTATCAAGTTGTTTACGTATCTTCAAATTAAAGAAGATGCCCATTCACTTTTTGGTTTTGTTGAAAAATCTGAAAGAGAAATTTTCAAAATGTTACTATCCGTATCCGGAATAGGCGCTAGTATAGCACGAACCATGCTCTCGTCATTAGATCCAAAACAAATTATACAAGCTTTGGCAGTGGGCGACTTGGCTACTATTCAGTCTATAAAAGGCATTGGTAGTAAAACGGCGCAACGAGCAATTCTTGACTTGAAAGACAAAGTGTTAAAATTATATGATATTGATGAAGTTTCTATGTCGCAAAGCAATACAAACAAAGATGAAGCGTTATCTGCGTTAGAGGTTTTAGGATTTAATAAAAAACTAGCCGAAAAAATAATTGACAAAATTATGATTCAAGATTCTGCTGCAACAGTAGAAACACTAATCAAACAAGCATTAAAAAATTTATAGTAATTGAAAACAATTTACATAAAAAACATATTTTATAAAGTAATAATCTTGGTTTTTGCATTATTTTTTAGTGCAACGATACAATCCCAAGTTGATGTAGAAGTACAAGATTCGATAAAAACTGGCTATACAGTTGGTGGCTTGCAACTTAATAATCCGCCAAGTATTGTTTCTGCCTATTCGTACGACCCAGTTACAGATCGCTATATTTATACAACTTCTGTAGATGGTTTTAATATTAATTATCCAATCATACTTACTCCGAAGGAATATGAAGAGCTTGTTATTCGCGAATCTATGCATGATTATTTCAAGAAAAAATCAGATGCCATTGATGGTAAAAAAGCAGGATCTGAAGAAGCCAAAAAAGACTTATTACCAAGATATTATGTCAATAATAGTTTCTTTGAGTCTGTTTTTGGAAGTAATACAATCGATGTAAAACCAACAGGATCGGTTGAGATTGATCTTGGAGTGCGCTACACTAAGCAGGACAACCCATCGTTTTCGCCCAGAAATAGATCAACAGTCACATTCGATTTTGACCAACGTATAAGTATGGGATTGTCTGGTAAAGTGGGAACTAGATTGAGTGTAAATGCAAATTATGATACTGAATCTACATTTGCTTTTCAAAATCTTATTAAGCTTGAATATGCGCCAACGGAAGACGACATAATTCAAAAAATAGAAGTCGGAAACGTAAGTTTACCACTTAATAGCTCACTTATTCGCGGTGCACAAAGCCTTTTTGGTGTTAAAGCTCAATTACAATTTGGTAAAACTACCGTTACTGGGGTATTTTCTGAACAAAAATCACAAACTAAAACCGTAACTTCTCAAGGCGGTGGAACTGTTCAGGATTTTGAATTTTTTGGATTAGATTATGACGCAGACAGACATTTTTTCTTATCTCAATATTTTAGAAATCAGTATGATTTAGCGTTAAAAGCATATCCTTTTGTAAACAGTAGGGTGCAAATAACTAGAATGGAAGTTTGGATAACAAACCGTCAGAACAGAATTAATACTACAAATAATAGTTTAAGAAATATTATCGCTTTACAAGATATTGGCGAATCTCAATTAACAGGATTAACAAATCAAGAAACAGTTACAATCAACCCTTTTCCGTCAGGTTTTTTTATTCCTGATCAAGATCCTTCCTTACTAATAGATTTACCATCTGACAACAGCAGAAATCTTTATGATCCTGCATTAATTACAAGTAGTTCAGGGATATTAAATCCAAATATAAGAGAAATAGTAACGTCAAATGCGGGATTTAATTTTGCAGCTAGTGAAGGAAAAGATTACTCCAAATTAGAGAATGCGCGAAAACTAAATCCAAACGAATACACATTTCATCCGCAACTAGGGTACATTTCGCTTCAACAAAGACTGGCAAATGATGAGGTAATTGGCGTTGCCTATCAATATACTATTGGAGAGAAAGTTTTTCAGGTCGGAGAATTTGGGAATGATGGACTGTCAGCAACTCAAACGGGCACAATCAATCCAGATACTAATCAACCAACTCAAATTAGTACGCAAACCTTGATTGTGAAAATGCTTAAAAGTAGTTTGACTAATATTGACGCACCAGTTTGGAACCTGATGATGAAAAACATATATCAAATTCCGCAAGCATATCAATTAGAAAAAGAAGATTTCAGATTCAACATTTTATATTCTGATCCGTCGCCTCTCAATTATATTACACCAGTTTCTGGAACAAATTTTCCAGCAGATCCATTGCCTGGCAATAGAGTAGCTGAAACCACCTTGTTAAAAGTTTTTAATGTTGATAAACTCAATTTCAATAATGATCCTCAAGTAGGCGGAGATGGTTTTTTTGATTTTATTCCCGGATTAACAGTGGATACTCAAAACGGACGTCTAATTTTTACAACTAAAGAGCCTTTTGGCGAATTGTTATTTGAAAAATTAAGATTAAGTGCAACCGAAAATTATAAGGAAGGCAACAATCAAACTACATCCTTTAATGCCAACCAGAGAAAATATGTTTTTAGAAATTTATATCGAAAATCACAAGCAGCATCTTTGCAAGAAAGCGATAAAAATAAATTTTTATTAAAAGGAAAATTTAAATCATCAGGTGGCGACGGTATTCCTATTGGCGCATTTAATGTTCCAAAAGGATCAGTTGTTGTTACAGCAGGCGGTCGAGTTCTGCAGGAAGGTATTGATTATAGTGTGAATTATCAGGCTGGTCGAGTACAAATTTTAGATCCTTCTTTGCAGGCATCTAATACTCCAATTCAAGTTTCTGTCGAAAATAATTCGGTTTTCGGTCAACAAACTCGTCGTTTTATGGGTATAAACATAGAACATAAATTTTCAGAAAATTTTGTTTTAGGAGCAACTTATTTGAAAATGTCTGAAAGACCTTTAACTCAAAAATCATCTTTTGGACAAGAATCTGTAAACAATAGTATTTTTGGAGTTAATACAAATTTCTCGTCAGAGATACCTTTTTTGACACGATTGGCAAACAAATTGCCAAATATGGATACAGATGTTCCGTCAAGTTTATCAGTTAGAGGCGAAGTTGCTTTTTTACAACCAGGTACTCCCACGGCTGACCAGTTTGAAGGAGAATCTACAATATATGTTGACGATTTTGAAGGATCTCAATCTACTATAGATTTGCGATCACCACAAGCATGGAGTTTATCGTCTACACCTCTAAAAGCTACAAATGCAAGTCCTAGTTATGATTTTAAAGGCGAAGCAGCTACTCAAGAATACGGCTTTAAGAGATCAAAACTGAATTGGTATTCTGTTGATCCAATTTTTTATGCACAACGACCTGACGGAGTTTCTATAGACGATATTTCTTTAAACAGTACCCGTCGGGTATTTAGTCAAGAACTATATCCCGTTACTGATATTGCAGTTGGTCAAACAACTGTAATAAACACGCTCGATTTGTCTTATTATCCAAAAGAACGAGGACCATATAATAATAATAGTAATGCAGTAGGAGGAACAATCCCGAATCCTCAAGAAAATTTTGGCGGAATAACAAGAGCACTAAATTCTACAAATTTTGAACAATCAAATGTAGAATATATTCAGTTTTGGGTTATGGATCCTTATGTTGGTAATGGCGCGGCAAATACGGCAAATACTGGAAAAATGTACTTTGATCTCGGTGCTATTTCTGAAGATATTTTAAAAGATGGTAGAAAACAATTTGAAAACGGATTACCAGAATCAGGATCAAATAATCAATTAACAGCGCCAACAATTTGGGGTAAAGTTCCTCAATCACAATCATTGATTTATGCATTTGATACAAGTGGTGCAAACAGAGCTTTGCAAGATGTTGGTTTTGATGGTTTGACAGATACTGCTGAGTCATCTATTTATACTAATTTTTCAGTAAATCAAGATCCTGCGGGCGATAATTATCAATACTACTTGGCAGCACAAGGATCGGTTTTAGATAGATATAAAAATTATAATGGTTTTCAAGGAAACTCGCCAATTGATGTTTCAGATGGGGATAGAGGCAATTCTACTTTGCCAGATGTAGAAGATTTAAACCGAGATAACACCATGGATGAAATTAATGCATATTACGAATATGGCATTGAGATAAAACCCGGAATGAATGTAGGCACAACGCCTTTTGTTACAGATGTAATCGAAAAAGAAATTGAAATTCCAGGATCGTCTTTTGCTGGTGCAAATGGCAACCCAATAACGCCAGTTCGATGGATACAGTTTAAAATTCCTGTTTCAAAATACGAGAGTACAATAGGAGGAATTTCTGATTTTAGATCCATTCGATTTATGAGAATGTTTATGACAGGATTTACGGATCAAGTAACAGTTAGATTTGGAGCACTAGATTTAGTACGTGGCGAATGGCGTCGATTTGCAAACTCATTAGATGCTGATTTGCAAGATACTAACCCTGATGATGACGGAACCGATTTTGATGTTCAGGCTGTTAACATTGAAGAAAATAGTCCAGAATACATTTCGCCACCAAATGTAACTCGAGAACAATTATACAATAATAACACGGTTATCAACCAAAATGAACAATCACTTTCACTTCGTGTTGGAGGTACTGGCCTGGAGATTACAGATTCAAGAGCGGTTTTTAAAAATGTGAGTGTAGATATGCGACAGTTTAAGAAGCTAAAAATGTTTTTGCATGCACAAACTGCAGGTACTGAACTTTTGCAAAACAATGAAATGGTTGGATTTATTCGATTTGGGAATGACTTTACAGAAAATTTTTATCAAGTAGAAATACCATTATCTGTATCAAATCTAAATGCATTAACAGCTGATGAAGTTTGGCCAGAAGCAAATAATATTGATTTGCAGATGGAGTTGCTTACCCAATTAAAAATTTTATCAAGAGGCACAACATTAGCGCCTGGCGAGATATTTTATAGAAACGAAAACGAATTAGACGCAACAAGACCCAACAAACTAAGAATAGGAGTTAGAGGTAATCCTAATTTTGGTTTAGTTAGAACTTTAATGGTGGGTGTAAAAAACAACACTAAAAATACAGATCCAGCTGGTGTAGGAAAAAAAATATTTGGCGAGGCATGGTTCAATGAGCTTCGATTGTCAGATCAAGATAATAAAGGAGGTATGGCAGCCGTTTTAAGTATTGACTCAAATATTGCAGACTTTGCAACTTTATCGGCTTCAGGAAAAATGAGTACTATTGGTTTTGGAACAATTGAGCAAGGACCAAACGAAAGAAGTCGAGAAGACGTTCAACAATACAACATTGTTACAAATTTGAGTTTAGGAAAATTGCTCCCTAAGAAATGGGGTATTAATTTGCCTTTCAATTACTCGATCGGCGAAGAAACTATTACGCCTCAATATGATCCTTTTAGTCAAGACATACTTCTAGACCAACTCATCAATATAACCGAAGATCAAGCTGAAAAAGACAACATTCTTAACAGAGCTATAGATTACACAAAACGCCAAAGCATTAATTTTATTGGCGTAAAAAAAGAACGTGGTGAAAAACAAAAACCGCATATATATGATCCAGAAAATCTAACTCTTTCTTATTCGTACAATAAAGAAGAACGTCATAATTTTGAAATTGAAAAGTATACCGATCAACAGGTTACAACGACGGCTGATTATGCTTTTAACTTTCAACCCAAAACAATAGAGCCATTCAAAAAGTCGAAATTCTTTAAGAAAAGTGCTTACTGGAAACTCTTAAGTGAATTCAACTTCAATTATTTACCTTCAAGTATTACATTTAGTTCAAATATTAATAGGCAGTATAATAAACAACAGTTTCGCCAAGTAGAAGTTTTAGGACTGCCGTTAGACGCGCTATATAGAAGAAATTTTTTATTTAATTACAATTATGGTTTTAATTATAATTTGACCAAAGCTTTAAAAGTAAATTTTACTGCATCATCTAGCAACATTGTTCGTAACTACCTAAACGCAAATAACGAACCAAATAATGAAGTTACAATTTGGGATGATTACCTAAATACAGGTGATCCAAACCAGCACAATCAACAATTAGTTGTTAACTATGAATTGCCGTTTAATAAAATTCCATTTTTAAGTTTCTTAAAATCAACTTATACATACACTGGAGACTATAGCTGGCTGAAATCATCTCAAGCACTATCATCAGTAGAAGATCAGGGTATAAATTATAATCTTGGAAACTCAATACAAAATAACGGATCTCATAAACTAAATGCATCGTTAGCGATGGATGCGTTTTATAAATATATAGGTTTAAAAAAAGGTGCTAAAAAAGCAAATGCACCAAAACCAGTAGCGCCAAAACCAGGTCAAAAAGTCACAAATACAGCAGTAGTAAAACCCGAATCAAACTCTATTTTTAAGGAAGGATTAATAGGTTTACTTACATCAATAAAAAACATTCAGGTTAATTATACTGAAAATAAAGGAACAGTGCTTCCAGGATACTTGCCTGGTATTGGTTTTTTTGGAACATCAAAACCTACTTTAGGATTCGTTTTCGGGTCGCAAGAAGATATTCGAATGGAAGCTGCAAAGCTCGGCTATCTTACGAATTATCCAAATTTCAATCAAAATTTCACGCAAGTAGCCAGCAAAACATTAAATTTTACAGCAAATATTGATTTATTTCCAGATTTTAAAATCGATTTGACTGCCGATAGAACCTACGCAACTAATTATTCTGAACAATACGATGTAGATAATAATGGGTTATACAATCCTAGATCACCATACAATACTGGAAATTTTGCAATTTCGACCTCATTACTAAAAACTGCTTTTAAGCGCAGTGACGAGGTGCAATCATCAGCGTTCGAGGATTTAAAAAATAATAGGATTTTAATCGCAAATCGATTGGCAGAAAACTATTATGGCAATACAAACTTTACTCGTGATGTAGATGGTTTCCCGACAGGATTTGGAAAAAATAGTCAAGCGGTTATCATTCCTTCCTTTTTGGCAGCTTATACCGGTATTGTTAGCAGTAAGCAAGGACAAGATGCAAAAGGAGTATCTTTAGAAGCATTTAGAAACATACCAATACCTGCTTTTACTATTAAATATAGTGGGTTAATGCGTTATAAATCATTTAAAGAAAAGTTCAAAAGGTTCTCCTTGCAAAGTGCTTATAAGGCATCCTATACAATCAACTCGTTCAGATCTAATCTGGAGTACGATACGCGACCTGCAGGCTCGTTAGATACAGGAGGAAATTTCCTGAATAAAATTTTGATTCAAAATATCAATCTTGTAGAACAGTTCAGCCCATTAGTTCGTTTGGATATGGAGCTTAAAAGTTCAGTAAAAATCCTTGCAGAAATGAAAAAAGACCGTGCATTGTCTATGAGTTTTGATAATAACTTACTTACAGAAGTAAAAGGTATAGAATATATTGTAGGGCTAGGTTATCGCATTAAAGATGTTACTTTCTCAACCAAACTTGCAGACACACCCACTGGCATTATAAAAAGCGACATTAATATTAAAGCAGATGTTTCTTACAGAAATAGTCAAACTATTGTCCGAAATTTAGATTATAATAACAATCAATTATCAGGAGGACAAAACATCTGGTCGGCCAAGTTAACGGCGGATTATTCTTTTAGTAAAAACTTTACTGCAATTTTCTTTTATGATCATTCGTTTTCAAAAGCAGTTATCTCCACATCGTTTCCTATTACAAATATCCGAACAGGTTTAACAATGAGATATAATTTCGGAAATTAATAAAACCAAAAGACGAATATCTATCAAAGAAATACTATTTTTGTTTATCTATTATAAAATTTAAAAAATGAATATTCCAGCAAATTTAAAATATACAAAAGATCACGAATGGGTAGCAATTGACGGCGATATAGCTACGATCGGAATTACTGACTTTGCCCAAAAAGAATTGGGTGATATTGTATATGTTGAGGTTGAAACGCTAGATCAAACGCTAGAAAAAGATGAAGTTTTTGGTACAGTAGAAGCTGTTAAAACAGTATCTGATCTTTTTCTGCCACTTTCTGGCGAAATAATTGCTTTTAATGACGACCTCGAAAGCAGTCCTGAAACAGTAAATACGGATCCTTACGGAAAAGGTTGGATGGTTAAAGTAAAAATAGCAGATACATCTCAAATTGACGAACTAATGGATAGCGAAGCTTATGGCAAATTAATCGGTGCCTAAAACCATCAAATTACTTTTTGTTGCAGTAGCTTGGACGCTTCTAATTGCATATCTAAGTCTTGTAACTATCCGAAATATAGGAACCGTTATACCTTTTAGTGGTACAGATAAATTGGTACATTTTTTTTTCTATTTTATATTTGTTTTTGTTTGGAGTTATTATTTGAAATCAAAAAAATCAATTGTAGAAAAAAAATATTCAATTCTTCTGATTGCGATTCTATATGGTTGTTTTATGGAAGTTTGCCAAGAATTTTGTACAACCAATCGCGTTGCAGATATATATGATATACTGGCAAATTCCTTAGGAGCAGTTTCTGCTTTTTTAATTCGTAAAAAATTAAAATAATAACCTTATTAAATCTCACATTGATGGGATTTTTTTATTTTTACAAGATGAATATAAAAAGCTATCTCGATTCGACTTATCTTAAAACAGCTAAAACAGCTATTTTGAGCGAAGTAGCCAACAAGAAAGTTGTTATTCAAACTATTGAAGAAGCAATATCTGAAAGGTTCAAGTTAGTGATGGTTCGTCCTGAACATGTTGTTCTTGCAAGAAAAATGATTATGGATGCTAAGTCAAATGTTGCGGTTGGAACTGTCATTGATTTTCCGAAAGGCAACTCAAGCGCAACGGCAAAAATTGAAGAAGCTCAAAAAGCAATAGGTAACGGTGCCGACGAAATTGATTATGTATGTAATTATAAAGCTTTTAAAAAAGGTGAAAGTTGTATCGTAAAAAATGAAATTTTTGAATGTACAAAATTGGTACTAGATCATAACAAAACCGTCAAATGGATCATTGAGGTTGCCGCTCTTAGCAACCATCAAATAATTCAATTGTGTGTTTTGATCAAAAATGTGGTGATATCTAAGTTTACGGACGATTGCTTTAACTCGGTTTTTGTAAAATCGTCGACTGGATTTTATAAAACTAAAAATAATTTGCCAAATGGCGCAACGCATGAAAGTATATTAATCATGCTCGAAAACGCATCGCCGCTGGCAATAAAAGCATCTGGTGGAATTGCAACTAGAGACGAAGCAGAAAACTATATTAGAATGGGAGTGAAGCGAATAGGCACTTCTTCTGCAAAAGCTATTGCAAACAACGACATTTCAAGTGTAGATTATTAATATAAATTGAAAATTAAATTTTCATGAAAAATTACATAAGTATTATTTTTTTATTTTCGATTATTGCTTTTTCTCAAGAAAGTAACAATATTGAGCAATTTCCTGTTTTCGAAGCCTGTAAAAGTCTTGTAGATAAAAACCTAGAAACTTGTTTTTATAATCAAGTTCAGGAGGTTGTTTTTAATACGTTTAAAGTTTCAGAAAATCTTACTCAAAACAATTTTCAAGGTGTAGTTATTGTAGTTTTTGAGGTCGATGCGTTAGGAAAATTTAAACCTTTATACGTCGACTCAAACCAAAACGAATTGGTGGAAGAAGCAAAAAGAGTTTTTAGTTTGTTTCCGACAATTAATCCACCAACTTTCAATGGGAAACCAACTTATTCTAAATATACAATCCGAATCTCAATTCCGCTAAAGCATGAACAACAAATTGTTTCTAAAAATATAGTTGAATCGCAAGTAACTTCAACAAAAATAGCTTCTAAAAAAGCAATTGAATCTCCAGAATTCGATGCTATTGTTTATAAAAACTTCGAAAATCCTCAGTACAAAAGTAATCTGAACATTCCTTTTTCTCATTCGGTTTATGCTCGTTTTGATGCACAAATGAATCAAGTTGGCACCAACAATCATACTGCTATAAAACCATATACCTATTCTGAAATCGCTAACTATTCTAATTTTGAAGAAAAAAATGCAGCGCTTTATAAAAAAACTAAAAATTGGTGGGGTCGAAAAATATTTAATGAAAATCTAGTTCAAATTCAAGGAGAAAATTATTGGTTTACTATGAACCCAATTTTGGATTTGCAAGTCGGAAAAAGTAAATCCAAAATTAACACAAACACGTTCATAAATACACGTGGAGTCCAAGTTCAAGGTGGCTTGGGTGCGCAGATAAACTTTACAACGACCATTTATGAAAGTCAAGCTCGATTTGCAAATTACTTCAATCAATATGCTATTTCGTTGCGACCAGCTGGCGGAAATCCTGCAATAATTCCTGGAATAGGAATCGCCAAAGAATTTAAAACAGATTCATTTGATATGCCCTTGGCAGAAGCTAATTTGACTTTCCAACCTAATAAAATATTTAATTTGAATTTGGGTTATGGCCGCAACTTTGTAGGAGATGGGTATCGTTCTTTAATAACTACAGATGGCGTAACACCCTATCCTTTTGTAAAAATCAATACTAATTTCTGGAAAATTAAATATACCAATACATTTATGTGGCTTAGTGATGTTCGAAAAGACGCCGTATCTGAACGAACTTTTTCCAAAAAATATATGGCGAATCATTACTTAAGTTGGAATGTATCCAAAAGATTGAACATCGGTTTTTTCGAATCTGTAGTTTGGGCAGACACTAATAATCGTGGTTTTGATATGAACTTCGTAAATCCAATTATTTTTTATCGATCGGTCGAGTTTGCCTCTTCTTCACGAAGTGGTAATGCACTTTTAGGATTAACATCTAAATATAAATACAATAATAGTATTAATTTTTATGGGCAATTTTTATTAGATGAATTTTCGCTTGGCGATGTCAAAAAACAAGAGCAAAGTTGGAAAAATAAATATGGATATCAACTAGGAGTAAAATATTTTAATGCTTTTGGCATCGAAAATTTATTGCTCCAAACCGAGTACAATCATGTTCGTCCTTACGTTTATTCTCATAGCGATCCGTTGACCAATTATGGACATAACAACCAAAGTATTGGTCATCAATGGGGCGGAAACCATAAAGAATTTTTGTTATTAGCAAGATATCATAAAGATAGACTGTTTGCAGATGCAAAATTAACCTTTGCTAAACGAGGTTTTGATTTTGATACGGATGCAGACAAATTGAATTATGGTGGCGATATTTATAAAAATTATAATATTGATCGCCCGTATGATATAAATGTAACAGTCGGTCAAGGAAATACTACATCTGTTTTTATTGCCAATCTGCAGGCTGGTTATTTGATTAATCCTACTACTAACTTAAAATTATACGGAAGTCTCATCTATAGAGATTTTAAACCAAAAACACAAACTTCGAGTAGTTTTCAGGACGCTACAACATGGTTCAGTATTGGTATGCGAAGTGATATTTTTAATTGGTATTTTGATTATTAAAATTCCATAAATTCTACAGTATGTTTGTTATTTAATATTTCTGATAGTACTGTTGGGTTTTTATTTGTGTAAAATATATTTTGATTCTTTGATGCGTCATGTAGTCCTATTTTTTCTTGCAAAATCTTTTGAGTTTGTCTTGCTACTGCCTCACCAGAATCTATAATTTTTATTTTTTTTGGTAGTATTTTTTTTATTTGTGGAATCAAATATGGGTAATGACTGCAGCCCAGTACCAAATAATCCATATTTTTTTTTATCATTGGTTCCAAGTAGATACAAAGTAGTTTTCTCATTTCGGGCGAGTTTATTTTGCCTTCTTCTATCAATTCTACAAGGCCATAACCTACTTGTTCAACAATTGTAGTTTCATGATATTGCGCTAAAGATTTATTAAAAAGTTCACTACTTAGCGTGCCTTTTGTAGCGAGTATTCCTATTGTTTGAGTTTTTGAATTTGTTGCAGCAGGTTTAATAGCGGGTTCGATTCCGATAAACGGAATTTCATATTTTTCGCGCAATTCTTTTATTGCATTTGTAGTTGCAGTATTGCAAGCTATAACAATAAGTTTGCAATTTTTATGGAGTAAAAATTCTGTATTTTTGATGCAAAGTGCAAGAATTTCTTCTTTTGATTTTTTTCCGTAAGGCGCATTTTTACTATCGGCTAGATAAATTGTAGGCTCGTTAGGTAACAATTTATTTATCGCTCCCCAGATGGATGTTCCGCCAACGCCTGAATCAAAAAGCCCAATAGGATTATTGTTGACCATGTGTGTAGAATTTATTTTTTAGGACGCACCTATTTTATTGCTATTTTATAGTTGTTGTTTTGTCAACTTCATGTTTATAGCAATTTCATTGAAACAAATATAAAAAAAAACTGCCTCGTTTTGTAACGAGGCAGTCATATTAATCTATTTTTTGGATTAAAATCCTAAATCTTTTTTAACATCGGCAGTTAAGTTCGGGCCATCAGCAAGTAATAAACCTTCCGCATTTAGAACATATTGGTATCCTTTAGCTTTACCAACTTTTGCTATTGAAGCCTTTACTTTTTCATAAATTGGCTTCATGATATCACCTTCTTTAGTTTGCAATTCTTTTTGAGCATTATCTCTATAATCGGTAATTCTTTTTTGCATGTCTTGCACTTCTTTTGAGCGAGTTTCGTTTATCGCTTCAGTAACAGTTGTAGCTTCTCCTTCATATTTTTTTAATAAAGTTTGATAGGCTTCAACCATTGTTTTGTATTCCGTGTCATAGGTGGCACTCAATTTTTCTAATTGTTTTTGCCCTTCTAACATTGCTGGCATTTTAGTAATAATCTCGTTTACTTCAACGTGTGCTGTTTTTGCTTGTGCATTTACTGCTTGACTACCTACTAACATTACGGCAACTATAAGCAAAGTTCTGAATTGTTTCATTGTTTTAATTTTAATTTAGTTATTGATTTAATCGGGTTTTTACTTTTTTTCTTTTTCTAATTTTTCTCTTTCAATTCTAGCTTTTTTTGCTGCTTCTCGATCTGCAAGAATTTGAAGTCTTTTTGCTTCGTTCGCTTTTTTACGATCTTCTAAAATTTTTGCACGTTCTTCAACAATATTTTTTTTATCAGCTATTTTTTTTATTTCTTGTTCTGTTTTATCTGAACTAACTATCGGTATATTTTCCTTTGGTTGTTCTATTTTTTCAGTTTCTTTCAAAGGTTTATCTATAATCGTGCCAGTTTTTTTGTTCGCTTTATCTTCAAGTAATTTTTTTCTAGCTTCTTCAACTTCAATCTTTTTTGCTTCAATGGCAAGTTTTCGTTCAGCGACTAATTTTTCGCGAGCCAATTTTTTTTCTTCTAATGCTTTTTGACGTTCTGCTAATGCGGGATTTTCTTTAGCAGAATCTTCAAGTACTAATTTTGCTTCTTTGGCCTCTTCAGCTTTTAACTCTTTTTTACTTAGTTGTTCGCGCTTGGCAGTTCTTGTAATTACCCGAACAACTTGATCGCTAATGTCAAATCTTTTTGCAGCAAACAACATGGTTAAGTCGGATGATTTATCAAATATGAAGTCATATTTCTTAGCATCAGCAATATCTTGGGCAGCTGTAAAAACTTGGTCTTGAATTGGTTGTATCAATACTGTTTTTTGAATGATCAAATCACCTCTAGGGCCAAATCGTTTGTCTTGATAATCTAAAAACTCTTTTCTTTGAAAAGCGATTTCCTCTTCTCTTTCTTCAATTAGTTCTTTAGTTAGTAATACTCTTTCTGTCTTTAAGCTTTCTTCAAGTTTGGTAAGTTCTATATTTTTTACTTCTATTTCTTGTTTCCAGCGTTGTGCTTTTTGTTCTAATTGGTTTTTTGCTTCGGTATAGTCTGGTATATTTTGTAAAATATATTCCATATCAATATACCCAATTTTAACACCTCGTCCTTGCCCATTAGAAGTTATACTGAAACTGATCGTTGCTAGAAATAATAATAAATAGTTGCGCATGATTCTAAAATTTTGAATTAGAAAATGATTCCAAATATATTAAATTTAAAATTGTTGACCAATGATGAAATGGGTTTCCCAACCATTTTTCTGAGTTCCGCCTGGAATTGCATCAAATCCATGACCAAAGTCTATACCTAATAGTCCGAAAGCAGGCATAAAAATTCGTAATCCTGCACCTGCAGATCGTTGCAATTGAAACGGATTATAGTTTTTAAAACTATTGTATGATGCGCCACCTTCCATAAAGCCCAATACGTATATGGATGCCGCAGATTTTAATGTAATAGGATAGCGTAATTCCATAGAAAATTTGTTATATACTGATCCGCCATCTTGCGAAGATAACGAATTGTTTGGATAGCCTCTTAACTGAATAATTTCTCGACCATCTAAAGCAAAATTTGCTAAGCCGTCACCGCCAAGAAAGAATCTTTCAAACGGAACTAATCCTCTATTATTGTCATAAGCTCCTAGAAACCCGAACTCGCCTAATGTTCTAAGAACTAATTTTCCAGCTATTTTATTATAGGCATCGGCTTTAAACTTTATTTTATAATACTCGAGCCAGTTAAACTTTTTCTGATCTACCAATGCAGGATCTGCTACGGCACTTTTAACATCATCTGCTCTATTTGGAGTAGGGTTTTGTTGAGTTGGCAATGCTGACAGATAGTCGCCAGGATATACAATATTTCCGTTTGTACTAGTATATGCTGCACCCTGATATTTCAATTTATTTTCATCTAAATTTTTTAGATTTCCATAATCAACTCCGTTCCATAACGAGTAAGGTGGAGAAAATTTACCTGAAATACTAAATTCTGAACCATACGTTGGAAAAATCGGATTAACTCCTTTGTTGTTTCTACTCAAACCAATGGTGTATGCTAGATTTCTAGAGGCACCATTTCCGAAGGTAAATAATCCGGTATTGTAATTATTCAAATCATAATACTGAAAACTTAATCCTTGCGAGAAAACAAAATAGTTGTCTGGAGCGTTTAATCTTTTGGCTAATCCTATAGATAATGAGGTTATATTAAAACTTTTACTTTTATCAACAGCACTAAAACCATTACTCAAAAATTGCTTACTATGAGAAAGCGACGTGCTAAATTGTACAGGTTTTTTTCCGCCAAACCAAGGTTCTGTAAATGATAAACTATAGGTTTGAAAAAATGAACTGGCCTGCAATCGGAGTGCGACTTTTTGACCATCGCCCATAGGTAGCGGGGTATAAGCGTCTTTTTTGAAAAGATTTCGGGCTGCAAAATTATTAAAAGATAATCCTAATGTACCTATAAATCCGCCTCCACCGTAACCACCTTGCAATTCTATTTGACTTGAACCTTTTTCTACAACTTGGTATTCAATATCGACAGTTCCTGCAGCCGCATCGACGTTTCTGAACTCCGGTTTTATAGATTCTGGATCAAAAAATCCTAAGGCTCCAATTTCTCTAATAGTTCCAACCAGTTCTTCTTTACTATATTTTTGTCCAGGTTTGGTCCGTAGTTCACGATAAATAACTTTATCATTTGTTTTGTCGTTTCCAGTTACAGTTATTTTATTAAAGTAGGCAATTGGACCTTCAACAACGCGAATTTCAAAATCAATAGTATCGTTGGCTGTTTTTACTTCTACTGCATTTATATTAGAAAATAAATAACCATTATTTTGATACAAATTGGTAATATCATCGCCATCTGGTTTTGATTTGTCTGAAATCCTTTTTTCTAGTAAACTGCCGTTATAAACATCTCCTTTTTTTACGCCCAGCATTCGCTGAAGACCATTATCTGGATAAACTGAATTACCAATAAACTTTATAGTACCAAAATAATATTTCCTACCTTCTTCAATTGCTATCTTAATACTAATTTTTTTATCGGTTTTATTATAAGATACAGAATCTGATAAAATCCGTGCATCTCGATAACCTTTTTCTTTATATTTTTCAATAACAGTAGCAAGATCTTCTTTATATTTTTCTTTAATATACTTAGATTTTTTGAATAATCGAAGCGGATTAGAAAAGAACGCTGCGGCATTCATTTTTTGCTTCGTGTTTTTCATGAATTTCCGTAATTTTTTATCGTTAAATTTAGTGTTGCCTACAAAATCAATTTCGCTAATTTTAATTTTTTCGCCTTTATCTATGTTTATTAGTAATTTTACTTCGTTGATAACAGTGGTATCCGCAATTGAATTTATAGTAACTTTAGAGTTATAAAAACCGTCTTTTTTGTATTTATTTTCTAGATAATTTCGGGTGGTAGTAATAAGATTTTCAGTAACAATTTTACCTTTTGTGAGTCCGTTGTCTTTTATTAATTGCTCTGTTTTATTTTTCTTAACGCCTTTAAATTTTACTTCGCTAAGTTTTGGCAATTCATTTATTTCTAATTGTAAATAAATACTGTCGCCTTCTATTTTGTTCACATAAAAATCGATTTCGCTAAAAAGACCTAATTTACCTAGTTTTTTTACAGCATTTGAAATTTCTTCGCCCGGCACCGTTACAGCCTGACCTTTTTCCAGACCAGCAAAGGTAACAACAGTTTGTTGGTTATAACTTATTTTTCCGATGACTTCTACATCGGCCAATATGTATGACGTGCCTCGATCAAAAGGGATTCTTTCTTGCTCTTGTGCATTAATTGTAAAAATACTTCCAAAAAATAATAGGGTTAAGATTGCTCTTATTTTGATATGTAACACTAAAAATTTATTTAATTTGTTCACTTGTTTTTCCAAATCTTCGTTCTCTTTTTTGATAGCTTATGATGGCTTCGAATAAATGTTCCTCTCTGAAATCTGGCCATAGCACATCAGTAAAATACAACTCTGCGTAGGCTATTTGCCATAACAAGAAATTACTAATTCTATGCTCGCCACTTGTTCTTATCACTAAATCTACATCTGGCAAATTTTGCGTGTAAAGATGCTCATTTATAATTGATTCGTCTATGCTGTCAATTGAAATTATATTATTTTTAACTTTATCACTTATGTTTTTAACGGCATTTACGATCTCTTCTCTCGCCCCATAATTTAGAGCAAGTGTTAATGTCATACGTGAATTATTTTTGGTGTTTTCGATTACTTCCAGCAATTCCTTTTTGGCAGAATTTGGTAATCTTTCTATATTCCCGATAGAGTTTAACTGAATATTGTTGTCTTGTAGCGTTTTAAGTTCCTTTTTTAAAGAACTTATAAGAAGCTTCATCAGTGTATCGACTTCTAGTTTTGGGCGGTTCCAATTTTCGGTCGAAAAAGCATAAAGCGTTACGTTTTTGATACCCAATCGAGCGCAAGTTTCTACAGTAATCCGTACCGATTTGGTTCCTTTTTCGTGACCAACAGCGCGAAGAAAACCTTGTTTTTTTGCCCAGCGCCCATTGCCATCCATAATGATTGCAAGGTGCTTGGGAAGGTTTTCTAAATTTATTGTAGTTTCTAAACTCATATTAATCTCTGCAGTAGCAAGGTTTTTCTCCAAAAGTATATGTTATTGTAAATCCTGAAAAAACATACCAATCGTTACTATTTATATTTCCGAATCGTAAAGACGCTACTTTATCATCTGTAGGATTGCTGCCATCTAAATCATCTTTAAAGCTATATCTTGCGCCAACTTCGGCTCCAAAAACCCAATTATCCAAAAACTTTGTTTTAACACCAACAATCATCGGTATCGCGATTGCACTTTGCGTTTCATCGGCTTTTGCATAATTATCGTTGTCAAAATACAAACCATCATATCTGGTATAGCTTAATCCCGAATATACATAAGGTGTAACTATTTTATCAAAATTATGCTGATTAAATTTAAAAAAATTAAATTCTAAACCAGCAGAAACTTCATGAAAACTGTTTTCGAAACTAAAATTTCGTTGTTTTCTGGCCTGCGAATCTGAATTTTTGTCATCGGATGCTAATTTTGACTTCATATATGAAAATCGCCACGAATGCCGCGGACTTTTATTCCATTTATAAAGCAGTCCATATGCGGTTTCGTTTGGGTTTATATAATTTGTTGCACCTAGATCTCCAACGTAGTTGCTTCCTCCCAAAAAAACGCCAATCTCATGGATTTGGGCATTTAAATTAGGAAAAAAACTAATAATTAATAACAAAATGATTCTTTTCATGCTTCTGAAAATAGCGTGCAAATATAACAATTCTGACTACTAATTTGCTATGAAATTAGTATTTCTGAAAAAATTGTTGATTTACTGGATTAAAGACAAATTACCTATAAATAATGTAGTCAAAAAACGAAAAAAAGTAATTTGTAGTATGCTCAAAGTTGTTAATTTCGTTTGTCTTCGCCCCAAAGTAGTTTTTTGCGAAGCGTTTTCAAAAAAGTTTCATCATGAATTTCGACCATATTAATTTGAAAAGGAGTTTTATTAATTGTCAAAACCGAATCGTTTTCGACTGTCGCAATACGTGAATCTAGTGAAACCAAATAGTTTTTTTCGCGCCCTGAAACTTTCAGTTCAATATGAGTTTCGTCAGGAATAACAAGTGGTCGCGCATTCAAATTGTGCGGCGCAATGGGCGTAATAACAAAACTTTTTACGTCGGGCGTCAACACCGGTCCGCCACAACTTAACGAATATCCTGTTGATCCAGTTGGCGTAGAAACAATTAATCCATCTGCCCAATACGAATTGAGGTATTCTCCATTCAAAGCAGTTTGTACGGTAATCATAGAAGTGGTATCTTTTCGAGAAACGGTAATTTCGTTTAAGGCAAAATTAATTTTGTCAATTTCAGGATTGGGTTTCGAGCATTTCAAACTTATTAATG
>JANOPO010000097.1:0-31240 GCA_031422015.1 Flavobacterium sp.
CTTAATAAAAAAATAAGATTTATTACTTTTATAAAAATTTAAAACAACAATGAAAGGAGTATTATTAGTAAACCTCGGTTCGCCGGAAAGCCCTACAGCAAAAGATGTTAAGCCGTATTTAGATGAATTTTTAATGGATCGGTTTGTAATCGATGTTCCATTTTTACTGCGTGCATTGTTGGTTCGAGGCGTAATTTTGCAAACTCGACCAAAAAAATCAGCAGCTGCTTATGCCAGAATTTGGACCGATGAAGGTTCGCCCTTGATTGTCATTTCTAAAAAAATGCACAAAAAAGTGCAAGATTTGGTCGATATACCGGTTTCATTAGCAATGCGATATGGCACAATTTCAATAATGAAAGGCTTGCAAGAATTGCACGACAAAGGCGTAAATGAAGTAATGCTTTTTCCTTTGTATCCGCAACATGCGATGGCTTCAACGACTACAATTTTGGTTTTGGCAGAAGAATTGCGAGCAAAACATTTTCCTGAAATGAAATTTACCAAAGTGCCTGCTTTTTACAACAAACCCGATTATATAAAGGTTTTGGCAGAAAACATCAAAAAACATTTAGGCGATTTCGATTATGATCATTTATTGTTTTCATACCACGGAATTCCAAAACGACACATTCGGAAAACCGATATCACCAAATCGCATTGCAAAATTGATAGAACTTGCTGCAGTACGCCAAGTCCAGCTCACGAGTTTTGTTACAGTCACCAATGTTATGAAACCACAAAATTGGTAACCGAATATTTGAATATTCCAAAAGAAAAATACAGTCAAACTTTTCAGTCAAGATTGGCCGGCGACAAATGGTTAACTCCATACACGGATGTCGAAGTCAACAAAATGCCCGAAAAAGGCATCAAGAAATTGGCGGTCGTTACACCAGCATTCGTATCGGATTGTTTAGAAACTCTTGAAGAGATTGCAATGGAAGCACACGAAGAATTCGAGATCCATGGCGGACAGAAATTCATGGCAATTCCGTGTTTGAACGAAGATGATGCTTGGTGCCAAGTTGTTGCAGATTGGATTGAGGATTTTAAGCAAAAAGACTAAAAGATGAGAGACAAATAGATAAAAAACTTATTAATGGAACTCTACAATTACCTAAAATCTCTTCATCTTATATTTGTAATCACTTGGTTTTCAGGATTGTTCTATATTGTTCGACTGTTTGTATATCAAATAGAAGCCAACGAAAAACCATCGCCAGAGCGAGAAATTTTGCAAGCCCAATACAAAATAATGACCTATCGTTTATGGTATATTATTACTTGGCCAAGTGCTATTTTGGCTAGTATTTTTGCTTATTGGATGTTGTTTTTTACCGATTTAGGTAAAGCTTGGTTACAAATGCCATGGATGCACGTTAAACTTGGCTTTGTTTTTGCACTATACTTATATCACCTCAAATGCCATCAAATTTATAAACAATTGCAAAAAGACGAAGTAATACACACCTCAAACTTTATGCGATTGTGGAACGAAGGCGCGACTATAATATTATTTGCTGTTGTTTTTTTAGTAGTTTTGAAAAACGCAATCAATTGGATTTATGGCGTATTGGGAATATTTTTATTTTCAATTGTTATTATGTTAGGCTTTAAATTTTATAAAAAAATTAGGAATCGAAATCAGCCTTAAGAATGATTAAAACCTTCAAAATGTCAATGTTATCACTTCGAATTAGGATTTTCCTATCGATGATTTTGTTGATTTTGATTGCTTCTATACTCATGGCATCGATATCGGTAATTCAGTTTAAAAACGAAGCCCGAAGTTACCATCAAGAACGCCTTGAGCGCAAGGAAGACGCCATAAAAGAGCATATAAACTATGTTTTGGCAAATACTACGTATCCTTTATCTGAGCGGAATTTGCCTTTAATCTTTAAAGATAAAATTCATGAATTGGCCGATATTCATAATCTTGAAATTAATATTTACAGCCTTACCGGAAAATTATTAAAATCCTCAAAAGCTTCATTTTCTATTGATAATATTGCGCAACCAATTCCGAAATATGTTATCAAATTGGTACAATCGTCGATCGAAAAAAGATTTGTAGAAATAAAAAATATTGAAGGATTAAGAAATCGTTCGTCGTACAGTCAAATCAAAGACGAGAAGTTTAAACCGCTAGGAATATTAAACTTACCTTATGTAGAAGACGATAGTTATTACGAAACCGAACTAAAAAACTTCTTGCTTCGCTTAGCTCAAGTATATAGTTTTATGCTACTTGTTGCCTTTGGAGTCGCCTACTTTTTATCATCCTATATAACAAAATCACTAAAAACAATTTCAGACAAAATAAACGAAACGTCGTTGAATCAGAAAAATGAAAAAATAGTTATCGAAGCCAACAGTCGCGAGATTAATTCTCTAATCAATTCCTACAATGGAATGGTTGACAAATTAGAAGAAAGCGCTATGAAACTAGCACAATCCGAGCGAGAACAAGCTTGGCGCGAAATGGCAAAACAAGTGGCTCACGAAATTAAAAATCCGTTAACACCAATGCGATTGACGGTCCAAAGTTTTCAGAGAAAATTTGACGGTAATGATCCAAATTTAAAACAAAAAATAAATGATTATTCAGAAACATTAATCCAGCAAATCGATGCGATGAGCTCAGTTGCATCTGCCTTTTCAAATTTTGCGTCGATGCCAGCGCAACAAAACGAAAATTTAAATGTAGTAGAAGTTGTAGATTTGACCTTAGATATCTTTAACGAAGATTATATTATTTTTGAATCTGTAGAAAAAGAAATTATTTCGAAAATGGATCGTACACAATTGGTTCGAATCATTAATAATTTGGTTAAAAATGCAATACAAGCAATTCCTGAAAAGCAAATTGAAAAAGCAATTATTGTAGCTGTAAAAAAAATAGAAAGTGACGTGTTGATATCAGTTTCTGATAACGGAATTGGTATAGAAGCCAATAATATAGGCCGAATCTTCGAGCCAAAATTTACTACCAAAACCAGCGGTATGGGTTTGGGGTTAGGAATTATTAAAAATATTATCGAAAATTATAAAGGAACTATTACTTTTGAATCGGAATACGAAAAAGGAACAATATTTACTGTTTCGTTGCCATTGATAGAAAATTAAACATAAAAACCATGAACTTCCAAAACATACTTGTTACTTCAGAAAACAATAGTGCTACAATAACAATTAATCGTCCTGAAAAGCTGAATGCACTAAATGTTGCAACCATAAAAGAATTGCATGACGCTTTCGAAAACCTTGCAAATAATCCCGATATTCGAGTAATTATCTTGACTGGAAGTGGCGAAAAAGCGTTTGTTGCTGGTGCCGATATTTCAGAATTTGCGAATTTCTCTATAGAAGAAGGCGCACAATTAGCCGCTCAAGGACAAGAATTATTATTTGATTTTATTGAAAATTTAAAAACGCCAGTTATTGCCGCAGTAAATGGATTTGCGCTTGGTGGCGGATTAGAATTGGCCATGTCATGTCATTTCAGAGTTGCTTCTGATAATGCAAAAATGGGTTTGCCAGAAGTTTCTCTTGGTGTGATTCCTGGTTATGGAGGCACGCAACGTTTGCCGCAGCTAGTTGGAAAAGGCCGCGCTATGGAACTAATTATGACCGCAGGAATGATCGATGCCGAAACCGCAAAATTATACGGATTAGTAAATCATGTCTTGCCTCAAAGTGAACTTCTAGAATTCTGTAGCGGAATTTCTCAAAAAATCATGAAAAATTCGCCAGTTGCCATTTCATTAGCGATAAAGGCGATCAATTCGAATTTTAAAGATGGCGAAAATGGTTTTAAAACGGAAATAAAAGCTTTTGGAAAATGTTTTGGTACCGAAGATTTTAAGGAAGGAACTACCGCTTTTTTAGAAAAAAGGAAAGCTATTTTTGTTGGTAAATAAATTTTAAATATCAAATTATTATACTTTTTTAATATTCTAATATCAAAATATTATATTTTTTTAATGTTGTAATATCAAATTATTATATATTTGCATAGTAATTTAATGCAAAATGATAGCAAGAACCCAACAATCCGAAATCGATTCGTATCTTTTTAAAGGAAAAGCAATTCTCGTTTTTGGCGCACGCCAAGTCGGAAAAACATCTTTGATACGAAATACTTGTAAAAAAAATTCTTTCCTTTGGCTTAATGGCGATGAGCCTGATACACAACTTTTATTAGAAAATATTACTAGCGACAGGCTAAAAGCAATTGTTAGCGATAACAAAATCTTGGTTATCGATGAAGCGCAAATGATTCATAATATTGGATTGCTAATCAAACGGATGGTCGATAATTTTCCTGAAATTCAAATTATTGCTTCTGGAAGTAGCGCGTTTGAACTTGCCGACAAAACCAAAGAGTCTATGGTTGGGCGCAAGGAAGAGTTGCAACTTTTTCCGTTAAGTTATTCTGAAATGGTAAATCATACTAATTTTGTTCAAGAAACTCGTCTTGTAAATCACCGATTGGTTTTTGGATATTATCCTGAAGTTGTTACAAATCCCGGAAAAGAAGAAAAAATATTGAACGACTTGGTTGAAGGTTTTTTATACAAGGATATTTTGAATCTTGAAGGCGTAAAAAAATCTACAACTTTACAACGTTTGGTTCAGATGCTGGCTTTTAGAATAGGGTCTGAAATAAGCACTACATCAATAGCCAATGAAATAGGAATAAATCGATTAACTGTTGAAAAATACATCGATGTTCTTGAAAAAAACTTTATTGTTTTTAGTCTAAAAGCGTTTAGTAAAAATCAAGATAACGAAATTAAAAAAAGCAGAAAAGTATATTTTTGGGATAATGGTTTGCGAAATCGGATTATCAAGAACTTTAACCCATTAGAACTTCGAGATGACTTTGGAGCGCTTTGGGAAAACTTTATTATTAGCGAGCGTCTGAAAAAACTATCCTACGAAAATCAATATAAGGAAAGCTTTTTTTGGCGCAATACCCAACAAGCAGAGATTGATTATCTAGAAATAAAAAATACCGAAATAGAGGCTTTTGAAATAAAATATAATCCAAATATAAATGTAAAATTTACAAAATCATTTACCCAAAAATATAATCCAAAGTCAACACACGTAATTCATAAAGAAAATTTCTGGAATTACTTAATTTGAACCTATTTCACAACACCGTCATCTTCATTAGCTTTCGGAATTCCTAATTGATCACTTTCGGCTTGGAGACGATCTTTCACTCTTTGGAAAATTTTTTTATAATTATCAATATCTGTTGCATAATATTGATTACTTTTTACAAATTGTAAACTATCAATTTTATATTTTTTATAAACATAACTTGTCGTTTTGCCAGAAAAATTTTGTTTGTCGATCGGAATTTGTATCTTAATTGCTTCTAACAACGTCAAATCATAAATAACATTTTCCAAAATTTCTTCATCGATAAGATTTTTTGGCTTTGGAACTTCAGCTTTATTGCAACTTGCCACAAGAAATAAAAAACTAAAAATTGTAATTACTGTTTTCATAAGTATTTATCTATCAAATAGTAACCGTTTACCAAAACGATTTTCTTTGGTTTTAAAATTGGCATAAGCCAATTGACCGTTTACAAAAGTATGTGTAATTCTGGATTTAAAAGTAAATCCTTCAAAAGGCGACCAACCACACTTTGACAGAATATTATCTTTACTTACAGACCAAGGCAAGTTAGGGTTTACAATAGTCAAATCGGCATAATAACCAACTTTTATAAATCCGCGTTTTTCAATCTTGAAAATTTTAGAGGGATTATGAGCCATTTTCTCTACAATTTTCGTAACCGAAATTTTCCCTTCGTGCATTTTCTCAAACATTGCAACAATTGCATGCTGCACTAATGGTCCGCCTGATGGCGCTTCAAGATACGATTGACTTTTTTCTTCAAACGTATGCGGCGCATGATCGGTTGCAATAACATCAATTCGATTATCAAGCAAAGCTTCCCAAAGTGCATTTTGATCATTTATCGTTTTGACGGCTGGATTCCATTTTATAAAATTGCCTTTGGTTGCATAATCATCGTTTGTAAACCAAAGATGATGAATGCAAACTTCTGCGGTGATTTGTTTTTCCTCCAAAGGAATTTTATTGGTAAAAAGTGCCATTTCTGAAGCTGTAGAAAGATGAAAAACATGCAATCTAGCCCCAGTTTTTTTGGCCAAAGCAACTGCTTTTGAAGACGACAGATAGCATGCTTCTTCACTTCGTATAAGATGATGCGCTGTTATCGGAACCTCTTTGCCGTACTCGGATTTGTAGTGTTCCAAATTATTTTTTATTGTTGTTTCATCTTCACAATGAACGGCGATTAGCATTTTAGTATTTGAAAATATTTTTTCTAACACCGTTTCGTTATCGACTAGCATATTCCCTGTTGACGAACCCAAAAATATTTTAATTCCAGCAACATTTTTCGGATTTGTTTTGAGAACTTCCTCCAAATTATCATTGGTTGCACCCATCATGAAAGAATAATTGGCAAATGACTTTTCGGAAGCAATTTGGTATTTTTGTTCCAAAATTTCTTGAGTTACAGCATTTGGTACTGTATTTGGTTGCTCAATAAAAGTAGTAATTCCGCCAGCGATTGCGGCACGAGACTCAGATTCGATATCACCTTTGTGTGTCAATCCGGGCTCGCGAAAATGAACTTGATCGTCAATAGCGCCAGGAATCAGATAACTTCCGCCAGCATCAATAATTTGATAATCTGATGACTTCGGACTTATTTGCGAAGCAATTTCTACAATAAATTCGTTTTCAATAAGCACATCGCCTTCAAAAACAGTTCCTTCGTTTACGATTTTGGCATTTTTGATTAAAATTATATTCATTTTATAATCGATTAAATACTTTTCTGATTCTTAACGATATAACTCCAAAAACAGCTTCTTTTATTATAGCATTACTCATTTTAGATTGGCCTTTAGTACGATCTGTAAAAATAATCGGAACCTCAACAATTTGAAAATTATTTACAAATGTTCGGTATTTCATTTCGATTTGAAACGCATAGCCAATAAATTTTATTTTATCAAGATCTATTTTTTCTAAAACTTCTCTTTTGTAACAAACAAAACCTGCAGTTGCATCATGAATTTTCATTCCAGTGATCCATTTTACATAAACAGACGCAAAGTATGACATCAAAACCCTACTCAACGGCCAGTTTACAACATTGACACCGGTCACATATCTTGAGCCAATAGCCATCTGGCCTTCGCCAAAATAACACGCGTTATATAATTTTTCAAGATCGTTTGGATTATGAGAAAAATCTGCGTCCATCTCGAATATAAATTCGTACTTGCTAACCAAAGCCCATTTAAAACCATGCACATAAGCAGTGCCTAATCCTGCCTTGCCAGCTCTTTTTTGTAAAAAAAGACGTCCAGAAAATTCTTTTTGAAGTGCAACAACTTTGTCTGCTGTATGATCTGGCGAGTTATCATCAACGATCAAAACATCAAATTGTTTGTGCAACGATAGTGTTGCACGAATAATTGATTCGATATTTTCAATTTCGTTATAGGTTGGTATTATGACCAGACTATCGCTCATTTTATTTTCAATTTTTGACACAAAAATAAACTTATTATGTTTCTAATCTCATAATTATTATATAAAAAGGCGATGTGCTTCAAACTTGTAATTTATATATTAGATAAAATTTACTAATTTTGCAAGGTTATGATTGAAACGATGCTTCATCCACGAAATTTACAAACCAAAGATTGGGCCACGGTACTTTTTTTATTGGCATTTGTTTTTATTGCATTATTAAAATCAAGCTACGAAAATCGATTCTCAGATTTTATGCAATTATTTATTTCTAATAAATACATAAAAGTGTATCGAGATTCCAGTAACTTATTTGGAGTATTTACGATCGCAATTTTTTTGATTCATTTGGTTTCGTTTGCATTTTTTATTCATTTGAGTCTATATACTTTTGGGTATATTTCAAAAACTGACTGGATCGTTTTTATTCAGATTTTTACATTTTTATTTGTTTTTATTCTTGCAAAATATTTGATAGAAATGATAATGGCAACTTCATTTAACATCGAAGAAATTATTGATGGTTATAATTTGCAAAAAGTGAGCTATCGAACCTACTTTGGATTACTTTTGTTGCCAATAAATTTAATTTTGTTTTATACGAATTATTTGTCAAAACCTCTAGTTTACGGCATAATCATTACTCTTTTGGTAATAAATTTAATAAATTATCTAGTTTCTTTGAAGTATTATCAAAATTTAATATTTCGTCGGTTGTTTTATTTTATTTTATATCTTTGCGCACTCGAAATAGCACCCTACTATTTCTTGTATTATTGGTTTACAAAAAGATAGAAGATAAAAGTAGTTGTATGAAAGTGAAAACAATTTTGGTTTCCCAGCCAGAGCCTAAAGTCGAAAACTCTCCATACTTTGATTTGCAAAATAAGCACAAAGTAAAGATCGATTTTAGACCATTCATTCATGTAGAAGGAATAAACGCAAAAGATGTTCGATTACAAAAAATAGATTTAAATAATTTTACGGCGATTATTTTAACAAGCAAAAACTCTGTTGACCATTTTTTTAGAGTAGCAGATGAAATGCGTTATAAAGTGCCCGAAGGGTTGAAATATTTTTGCCAGTCTGAAGCTATTGCCTATTACTTACAAAAATATGTTGTATACAGAAAACGCAAAATTTATGTTGGTCAAAAAGATTTTGTTGACATGACTACTTTATTCAAAAAATATAAAGAAGAAAAATTTTTGTTACCATCTTCAGACCAGTTGAATGCAGATATACCTCAAACTCTTAATAATTTAAAAGTAAATTGGGTTGCAGGTACTTTTTATAAAACTGTTATGAGTGATTTGTCTGACTTAGCAGATGTATACTATGATATTTTAGCATTCTTTAGTCCAACAGGAATAAAGTCATTGTTTATGAATTTTCCAGATTTTAAACAAAATGAAACGAGGATTGCCGTTTTTGGTAGTACAACTCAAAAAGAAGCTTTAGAACACGGTTTGCGTATCGATATTTTGGCACCAACGCCCGAAACACCGAGTATGACAATGGCTTTAGAAAAATATGTTTCAGAAGCAAACAAAGGAAAATAATTTTTTTTAAGCACTATACAAATCCGATAAATGCATTAATTTTATTGATTTTTTGTGTTTTTTATAAAAATTTATTTTTTTAGTTTTGCTCACTTTTAATATAAATCCAACCCGTTTTAGAATTTCCTTCATTTGGTTTTATGATATAATAATAGGTGCCTTCGGGGAGTTCTTTTCCAGAATCTGACTGACCATACCATTCGTTTTTATAATTGTTTTTGAGGTAAGATTTTAATCCATATCGATTAAATATTTCTAATAGTTTTACTTCAAAATCGTCCAAATTAAAAAAATCCTTTTTACCATCTCCAACACTATAATTTAATCTTCGCTATTTTACTTCTACATCGTCCATTGTGAAAATATAAAATAAATTTGGATTCGACAAATTTGGAACTATACCGCCGAATTAATTGATGATATTAAATCTCTGCTAAAAAATCCTGTTCCAGTTGGCATAATTACATTATTTCTATTCCAAACATTTGCTCCATCTGTATAAAGAAGTAAATTTCCAGTAATTCTATCAGCAACAGAGGCAACATCTTCTGTTGCATTAATAGGACTATTTGCAGAATAAATCAGAGGAACAAAATTAAAATCTATTGAACACCAAATCTCCATTGATTTTTTTGTTTTTGAGCAGTGGCATAAAAGCCAAACAAAATTGTAAATACTAACGCAGTATAATTATTCATTTTTTTAAATCAAAATTAAAAAAACTAATAACCGTAAGAATTTTAACTCAAAATTAAAAATATTTAATAGCCCAATTGTTCAAGTTAGAATCTAAAATTCTAAAAAAACCAACTTGCAACCAATATTGCAGCAATAACACAAATCAAATCTACTAGCAGCATGGTTCCCAGTACATAACGTGTGTTTTTGATTTTTACTGATCCAAAATAAACAGCAATAACATAAAAAGTGGTTTCGGCACTGCATTGAAAAATACAACTTAAACGAGCGGTAAACGAGTCGGCACCAAAATTTCGCATCGCATCAATCATAAAACCACGAGATCCACCAGAACTAAAAGGCCGTAACATTGCTACTGGCAACGAATCGGTAATTTGCTTACTGACACCAAGATTGGAAAAAACAAACGAAATTCCGTTGCTAATAATTTCAAATAATCCACTATTTCTAAAAAACGAAATCGCTACCAACATGCCCATTACATAAGGAAAAATAGTAACACCAGTTTTCAAACCATTATTAGCTCCAGTTACAAATGTGTCAAAAATGGTAGTTTCTTTTTCTACGAAGTTTTTCTCTTTTATGAATGCAAAAATCAAGGTAAAAGCAATAATCAAAACCAATAATAATCCCGAAAGATTTGAAGTAAAAAAGTTTTTACCAATCAAATCCAATCCATTTACATAAAATAATAAACCAACAATAGCAGCAATCAAACTTACCAATCCAATGACTAAAGAAGCGCTTTTGAAATTAATTTTTTGACGAATTCCAACAATTAAAAAAGCTGCAATTGTACCTATAAACGACGTAATTATGCAAGGCAACATTACATCGGCTGGATTAGCAGCATTTTCGGCAGCGCGATAACCAATAATCGAGGTAGGAATCAAAGTTAAGCCAGCTGCATGCAAACACATAAACATGATTTGGGCATCGCTTGCTTTGTCTTTTTCGGGATTTAATTCTTGTAAACTTTGCATGGCTTTTAATCCAAACGGTGTTGCAGCCGAATCCAATCCAAGAAAGTTAGCTGCAAAATTCATCGTCATATAAGATATCGATTCATGATTTTTAGGCAAACTTGGAAATATTTTTCCGAAAACCGGACCCAATTTTTGAGCCAACTTTTCGGCAGCTCCTGATATAATTAAAAGCTCCATAATGCCACAGAAAAAAGCCAAATATGCAATCAACGGAATAATCAAATCCAGCAAGCTATTTTTACAAGTTGGCAACAATCCGTCTGATTTTTGGACACCACTGTACAATTTTACGGTTTTGTTTTTAAAAATATAAGTAGTGTCGGGATTCGTTGTTATCTTGTTGATAACCATAGTTTTATCTGGAGCTTTGTAGATACTGTCTTTTATAAAAACAGGTAGTTGATCTAAATATTTTTCGGAGATCAAAATTGGGTCATCTTTTTTACCATTCAAAACATAATCTATAGTATAACTGTTTCCAGAAAACAAACTGAAAACTACAAATGCAATTGACGAAATAAAAATCGCTAACCAAAATCTACTTAATACCATGATGTTAATTTTTTGCTAATGTAACATTTATACAAATTAAATTGAAAATTACATCTCAATTATTTTAAAAAATTAGCCGAACTTCGCAGTCAAATTAAACCAAATGAAATTATTCGTAACCGGAATCTCAACAGATGTTGGCAAAACCATCGCCTCGGCTATACTAGTTGAAGCTTTTCAAGCCGATTATTGGAAACCTATTCAAGCGGGCGATTTGCAAAATTCGGATACCCATAAAGTCAAATCTCTGATTTCGAATACTAAATCGCAGTTTCATATAAACTCGTATGCGTTGCAAACAGCCGCAAGCCCGCATTATGCGGCCGAAATTGACAAAACCACAATCGACTTAAAAAAAATAACCGAGCCAAAAACAACCAACCATCTTGTTATTGAAGGCGCTGGCGGAATTTATGTGCCGTTAAACGAAACCGATTTGGTAATCGATTTAATTCAAAAAGATTATCAAGTAATTATCATTTCAAGACATTATCTTGGCAGTATCAATCATACTTTATTGACTATTGAAGTACTCAAAAATCGAAAAATCACAGTTGCAGGAATCATTTTTTCGGGTAACCAAAACAAAGCCACTGAAGAAATAATTCTTAATAAAACCAAACTTAAAATGATAGGTCGCATTGACGACGAACCCTATTTTGATCAAAATGTGATACGCTATTATGCCGATATTTTTAAAGAAAATCTAGTAAATTTGTAATTCCAAAATCAATAATCGTTAATCAACAATCCGCAATCGAATGAATCTTTCACAACGCGATAAACTTCACAACTGGCATCCGTATACCCAGCATAAAACTGCTCAAGATTTTCCGGCAATTGTTCGTGGCGAGGGCGCACTTTTATGGGACGAAAACGGAAAGGAATATATCGATGCAATTGCCTCGTGGTGGGTCAATCCGTATGGTCATTCAAACAAGTTTATTGCCGATGCCATTTATAAACAATTAATTACTT
Source organism: Flavobacterium sp. (assembly GCA_031422015.1). Classification (GTDB taxonomy): domain Bacteria; phylum Bacteroidota; class Bacteroidia; order Flavobacteriales; family Flavobacteriaceae; genus Flavobacterium. The sequence continues at coordinate 12,380 of JANOPO010000097.1, forward strand.
TGGAGCATGTTTTGTTTGGTGGATTTACGCACGAACCCGCCGTTTTATTGTCCGAAAAACTAATGGAAATTCTGCCATCAAACCAAAAAAAAATCTTTTATTCCGACAATGGATCAACAGCAGTTGAAGTCGCGATAAAAGTTTCGATGCAATATTTTTTTAATAAAAATCAGAAAAAAACCAAAATTATCGCTTTCGAAAATGCTTTTCATGGCGATACTTTTGGGGCGATGGCGGCAAGCGGAATATCGTTTTTTACCGAGGCTTTTCAGAGTTCGTTATTAGAAGTAATTCGAATTCCGGTTCCAACTTCATATAACGAAAACGAGGTTTTGAATAAACTTCAAAAGCTAGTAGCAACGACTGAATTTGCTGCTTTTATTTTCGAACCACTAGTACAAGGCGCCGCCGGCATGATTCTATACGAAGCCGAAATTTTGGATAAAATGATAGCTATTTGCAACCAAAATGAAGTTTTCACGATAGCAGACGAAGTCATGACGGGTTTTGGCAAAACAGGCAAGAATTTTGCTTCAGATTATCTACAAAACAAACCCGATATGATGTGCTTGTCTAAAGCCTTAACAGGCGGCACAATACCAATGGCGATAACCACTTTTACGCAAGAAATTTTTGATGGTTTTTATGACGACGATACTTCCAAAGCCTTGTTTCATGGGCATACTTTTACAGCAAATCCTGCAGGTTGCGCAGCAGCTTTGGCTAGTTTGGCGCTTTTACAAACATCTGATATTCAGAAAAATATAACCGAAATAAATACCGCTCATTTGGCATTTCAAACCAAAATAAAAAACCATCCACAAATAAAAACTACACGAGTGCTCGGCGTTATTTTTGCCTTAGAAATCAAAACCGAAAATTACGAAAGTTATTACGGAAATCTTCGCAACAAACTCTACAATTTCTTCATCGAAAACGGAATAATTTTGCGACCAATTGGCAACATCGTATACATTTTGCCACCCTATATTATTACCAAAACACAACTTGAAAAAGTATACCAATCGATAGAAAACGCTTTAGAAATAATTTAAATTTGAAGCTAATCTCGCCCTTCATTCCAATCTTTTTTTCCAAAACCTTTTTTTCTACAAAGTTTCAGGAACTTCCGTTGGTCGTTCTGCAACATTAAGAAAAAATAGGTTTTCTCAAAAAAGGATTTCCACTACTGTCAAGGCTAAAAACTGAGATGATAACCAAAATTTATTTAAAAGCAAAAATCCTAAAAATTCCCCAAAAACTTTGCGACATTTGCATTCAATAATGAAACAAAAAATCGCCATAACATCCATCACATCAATCTCGGCATTAGGAAAAAATCCTCAAACAATTTGGCGCAACTATCTTTCAGATGAAAGTTTTATTAAAAGCAAAGATTTTGATGGAAAAAGCCAATTTGTAGTGTCTATTCCTGACGAAATAAAAGCAGAAATCAATCAACTCCGAAAATCAGATTCCAGATATAAATCACTAGATAATTCGGTGCTTTTTGCCATTTTAACTGCGCGAGAAGCGATTGCAAAAGCAGGTTGGAAAGCCTCAGATAATTTCGGAATCAATATTGGCTCGTCTCGTGGTGCCACCGAATTATTCGAAAAATACCATCAAGAATTTCTAGAAACTGGAAAAACAAGTACTTTAGCATCGCCAACCTCAACATTAGGTAATATTTCTACTTGGGTTGCCCATGATTTGCAAACACAAGGACCAGAAATTTCTCATTCGATAACTTGCTCGACAGCTTTACATGCGTTGCTTAATGGCATAGCATGGTTGCAAGCCGGAATGGCAAAAAAATTTCTTGTTGGTGGCAGCGAAGCACCATTGACCGCTTTTACAATTGCGCAAATGCAAGCCTTAAAAATCTACTCAAAAGAAACATTGAAATATAAATGTCAAGCATTGAATTTTGATAAAAAAACAAATACAATGGTGCTTGGCGAAGGAGCAGCTATGGCGTGTTTGGAACTTGGCGATCCCAAAAATGCACTTTGTTATGTAGAAGGAATCGGATATGCAACCGACACCTTGCAGCACAGTATTTCGATTTCTGAAGAAGCTGATTGTTTTCAAAAATCAATGAAAATGGCATTGCAAAATACAAATTATGAGGATGTTGATGTAATTATAATGCACGCACCAGGAACCATTAAAGGTGATTTATCAGAGTATAAAGCTATTGAAAAATTATTTCCTGAAAATATTCCTTTAGTAACAACTAACAAATGGAAAATTGGTCATACGCTTGGCGCTTCTGGAATGTTGAGTGTCGAGTTGGCAATTATGATGTTACAAAATCAAGAATTTGTTGGAATTCCGTATTTGAACCTTCTAAATCAAAAAAAAGTTATTAAAAAAGTAGTGATAAACGCCGTTGGTTTTGGCGGAAATGCTGTTAGTGTTTTGTTATCAATTTAATTATTAGCTTCTAATTCTCTAACTTTTTTATAAACAATATCACTTTCAAAACCTTTTCGTAGCAAATAATCACAAAATTTTTTTCGTTTCTTGTTTTGATTTTTTTCAGGGATACTTTCCCAAATGCGTTCAGATACTTTTTCGAAAGTTTCAAGATATTCGTCTTCAGAAATTTCTTTTAATGCCGTTGTAATATTTCGAGACGAAATATGTTTGAATTTTAGTTCGTTCACAATTCGGATTTTTCCCCAAGATTTTATACGATGTTTTCCTCTGGCAAAAGAGCACGCAAATCGCTCTTCGTTTAGGAAGTTATTCGCAATTAAATATGCAATTACTTCGTCTCTTTCGTTTTGATTCTGACCCAAATCAAATAACTTAGAAACAACTTCTTGATGGCATCGCTCTTGATAGGCACAATAATGTTCGAGCTTTAAGGTTGCTGCATGCAATGAAATAGTTGGTTGCTGCATTTTTTTTATCATAAAAAAAATTATGTTTCAAAAATACAATTTTTTAATAGATTTTTATTTTTCTAATTTAATTTTGTGGCACCATTTATGTTAAGTGTATCTTGCAAAATAAAAAAACTAGAAAACTCATTTTTAATGATTTAATAATTTTTTTTTAATACAAATATTTTTTTTAAACACCGAGTTGCAGTACTTTTACACCCCTAATTATTTTAATTAACATTCATGTTATGAAAAAACTACTACTACTTTTTTTGTTAGTACTATCCCTAATTTCCTCAACAACTAGTTATGGACAAAGTATATTTTCAAATACAATCACAGGCACAAATCCGGGACTGACAAGTCCATATACAACCAACCAAATTATTAGCCCAAATATAACTGTTGGTGGCATAAGTAGAGGCGCTGGAATTACAGGAGCTTCTGCGAATGATCGTTATAATGCAAATGGATGGTCTATAGGAGCTTTAGATTTAACAGATTATTTTGAGTTTACTTTAACTCCTGCCGGTGGTTTTAAAATTGATTTTATAAGTTTTGAATACACAGGTCAAGTGTCTTCTGGAACTCCAAGCTTTTCCTTTCGATCTAGTATTGATGGTTTTACAGCTGATGTAGGAGCACCATCAGCAATAGGCACATCTATTAATTTAGCTAGCGCTACTTATCAAAATATGACATCCGCTATAACTTTTAGGCTTTATGCTAATAATTTAGCTGCAGCTACCACAACTTACAGTATCAATGATTTTACTTTTAAGGGTACAGTGAGTCCGTCAGGGCCTTATACTGTTGTATCAGGCGATTGGAATGTTGGATCTACATGGTCAACTGGTACAGTTCCTTTAAGTACCGATAATGCAACTATTTCTACAAATCATAGAGTTTATACCACAACAAATTTAACTAGAACTGCGCTTACATCAGTGGTTGGTACTTTTGAACTTCGTGATGGCGGATTTGCTAACGGTACAGACTTTAATTATAATGCAACTTCAGGAACATTGAATTTTAATACAACTGGAAGTTACGTCGTTAATCCTGCAGATGTATATTGGCCAACAACAAATGCACCGTTTAATGTTAATGTTTTACAATCTGGTATTACACTTAATGCTGGTGCTAATCGAGTTGTTTCAGGCACATTTTCGACAGCTGCTGCTGGATTGTTTTCTGTGAGTTTCCCTATGGCAACTTTAACCCTTAACGGAACTTGCAGAATTGATCTTGGTGGTGCTTTTGCGAATGCTCCAATTTTTGGAAATACTTCTACTTTAGTATATAATTCAGGTGCTACCTATGGTCGTGGATTAGAATGGGCTGCAAATGGCGTGGGTACAATTGGTGCAACTCCAGGATATCCTAACAACATGCAAATTAGTAATAATACCACAATAGATTATAATAACGGTACTCCCAGCAATAAAGCAATTGCAGGAAATTTATTGATAGACTCCGGCTCAAGTTTGTTTCTTGATTTTGGCCCACCGTTACCTTCTAATGGAGATTTGACCGTAGCCGGAAATGTTACAAATAACGGAAATTTTACTTTGGCAGATGATGTTGGAGATGATTTGTATTTGGGAGGAAATTTTGCTAATACCGGTGTTTTTAATAGTAATGGAAAAGCTATTTTTTTTACAAAAACAGGAATTCAAACGCTATCATCAACTTCCCCGTTGAATATGTCTTATGTAGTACAACAACCAGCATCTGGCATAAATACGGTACAGCTTTTAAGTGATTTACTTATAAGTGCTCCAACAGCTGGTATTGCATTAACTTTTTCAAATCCTACTGACATTTTTGATATTAATGGCAGAACGTTAACTATCGGCAGCACGGGTATAGCGAACACTGTGACAGGAACAGGAACTTTTAAAGGAAGTACGTCTTCAAATTTGATACTGTTGGGTACAGGAAGCATCGGAACTATTGGATTTACTGCCTCCTTTCAAAATCTTGGAACTTTAGAATTGAATAGAACGACCGCCTTAGTTGGACTTACTCTTACAACACAAGTTACTATAAATTCAACACTAACGTTAACTAACGGGATTGTTGATTTGGGTAATAATAATATGACTATTGGCGCTACAGCCACTATTACTGGAAATTCATCGAGTAATTATATTATTGCAGATGTATCTAATGGACCAATAGCATTATTACGAAAAAATTTTAATGCCGCTGGCACATTTTTGTATCCGATAGGAGATAGTTTTGCATCTATAGACGGTTCGCAATATTCTCCAATTACTCTTGCTTTTAGCGGTGGATCATATGGCGGATCTGCAGCAACCGCTGTTGACGATATAAAAAATACTAACCTTAACGCATCAACAGATTTTATAACACGTTATTGGAAGATTGCAATTACTGGGATAGCCCCAACAAATTATGTAGCAACAGCCACTTACCTACCTACTGATATTGTGGGTACCGAAGCAAACTGCATTTCTAATCAATGGAATGGAACTACTTGGCTAAATAACGGTAACTCGACTGGCACAAATACACTTACTCTAACTGGAACTACAACGCCTGCAACAAATCAAATTACAAAAGGATTAATTGATGTTGAGATTAATATTAGACAAGGCCTTACAACCAAGTTACATACTTCTACACAAGATTTTGGTTTTCGTGCAACGGGTACTAGCGGAGATATTACTTTTACAATTCAAAATTTGGGCCAAGAAAATTTAAATTTAAGTGCTGCGACAATAACAGGTAATCCCACTTATACCTTATTTGCCAATTATTCCAGTCCGGTTGTTGGTCCAACAGGAACAACAACTTTTACAATACGATTTACACCACTAACGCTTGGTACTTTTACAGGAAGCATTAGCATACCACACAACGATAATTCGGGAGCAGAAAATCCATATATTATTAATTTTACTGGTGTTGGTGTTGCAACAAATGCCTCCGATTTGTTTTTAACAGCTTTATCTATACCAGCAAATATTCCGAGTACAGTGAACGATATCGTACTAACATCTACAACGGGATTACAAGTTATGAGTTTTTCGCTTCGTGATGGAGGTGCAACTGTTGATGCGGATAATTTAACGACAACTTTAACTGGTTTTACTATTACAACTTCTGGTACAAATAGTATTAGTACTTGGTCTGATGGCATACAGGTTATATCGCTGTTTGATGGTACAACCAAAGTAGCTGATGGCGTTGTGTCTGCCAATTCAATTGTTTTTTCTGGACTTAATGTTGTAGCAGCAGATAATGGTTCAAAACTACTTTCGTTGCGATTGTCTTTAAAATGTCCTTTAGGGGCAGATGCCTTTGATGGTGAAGATTTTGGTTTTACGATAACTAATACAAATACAATATTTGCAGCAACTGGATCTGGTAAGGCCGTTTTTACAGCTGTTTTAAATCCAAATTTAACAAATGTGATTCAAGTACTCGCGTCGCAATTAACCTATGTTTCGCAACCAATTTCAACTGGTGTTAACACTTCAATGAGCAATGTAGTAGTTAAAGCTACTGACGCTTGTGGCAATACTGATTTAGGTTTTATTGGAGCAATATCTCTTACAAGTACAGGCACAATGACAGGACAACCTTTAGTACAAAGTGCAAGTGCAGGGGTAGCAACATACTCAGGAATAGTACATACCGTAACTGCTACAAACCTTACTATGACAGCAAGTGCAGTTGGCCTAATTAATAGTGTTAGTTCTAATTTTGATATAGGTGCCATTACTGTTTTAGAAAAAGGAGATTTAGCAATATTAGCCGTAAATACTAGTAATACAAGTAGCAATGATGAATTTTCATTCGTGTGTTTCAAAGATATTTTGCCAGGTACCCAGATTTATTTTACAGATAATGGTTATGAGCGTATTAATGTCGGACAATGGGGTGATACTGAAGGTGTTTTTTCAATCACAAGAATTGGATCTACACTTCTAAAAGGGACAATTATAAATATTGAAACCGTTAGCTCTACAGGTATTAATGATATTACAGATTTTACTGTAAGCGCCTGCGGTGGAATCGATGCCAATTGGACAAAAAGCATTATATCACCATCTATCGTTAATTTTAATTTAAATGAAAACGATCAGATATGGATTACACAAGGTGGTAGCTGGAGCAACTTAGCTGACGGACCTACTCATAACGCAACCTACAGTGGTAACGTACTTTATGGTTGGACAGAAATAGCTTGGAAAACGACAGCTGGATATGCTTCTACAGAAGGATCAACAATATTTGAAGGAAACAGATGTTACTCTACAGATGTTAATAACCCAAACATAACAGATCCATCACGAGTTAAATTCGATGACCCTATCAATTCGGATTTTTCAATCACAACAAGAGACAAAATTGATTGGATAACAGTAATTAATGACTCTGCAAATTGGAAAAGTTATGATGACAACGCAACTTATAATACCATTGTTGCAAACACCAATTATGATTATAAAAACGCAACGGCTTGCCCAGCACTTACAATAACCGCCGGAACATTTGTTGAGGGCGCTTGGACAGGACTAAAAGATACTAACTGGTTTAATTGTAATAACTGGGATACTTTGGAAGTGCCATTAGCAACATCAAATGTTACTTTAGCAAGTCCAAAAGCAATTCGAACAGCAGATATTAGTGCAATAGCCACAGATGCTGCACTTTTTGGTGGCATAGCCAAATGTAATAATCTAACAGTAAGTGGTCAAAAAGTGACTTTAAATGGCAGCATCAATAATAAACTCGAAGTAAACGGCAATTTACTAATAAACGGAACTGGAAGTATTGATATGACTGATGCAATAACGGGCACTCCAGACGGAGAAATATCATTATCAGGAAATTGGACTAACTCAAGAGGAGAATCCTTTTTTAATGAAGGCGAAGGCACAATTATTTTTAAAGGTGCATCAACTCAAAATATAACATGTGCTTTAGGAACTCCTGAAAACTTTTTTAATGTTACGCTAAATAATACTTTTACTACCGATAATTTCAACAGTGATTTAATAGCTAAAGGTAACTTAGATATTAAGCCTTCAAAAAATCTTACTGTCAAAACTGGACATTTTGCAGAAGCAGGAAAGAACTTAACTGTCGGTACAGGTAGTATTTTAGAAATTGAAGACGATGCAACATTCGTACAAACTGATGAAACCGGAATTGTAACAAATAATGGCACAACACGGGTCTTAAAAACTTCCACTCCATTTGTTCAATATGATTATACCTATTGGAGCTCTCCAATTGTTGGCGAGACCAAGTCTAGCGTTTTTGTAGACAATAACCCCAATAGAGTATTTACTTTCAGTGCATCTCAATTTCTAGATTTGTATAATGAAGATGCAAGCGGTGGCACGGGGTATCCGCAATCTGTTGGTGCATCAGATACTTTTGATGATGATGGTAATGTTTGGTCCATTCCTGCACCAGCAGCAGTATTATCGCCTGGAAAAGGCTATATTGCAATGGGACCAACCCCGATGGGACCAACCGGACAATCTATAGTTTTTACAGAAAACGGTGCCAATGGTCGATTAAATAATGGAGTAATTCCTATTACGGTTGCCAAAGACATTTATAACACTACTGGATTGACTGGCGCTCCAACTTTTCATAATAATATTAACTTGTTAGGTAATCCTTATGCTTCTGCTATTGATCTTGTCGAGCTAAAGGCAGATAATAACACGCTACTAACTGGTACTTTTTATTTTTGGACTCACAAAACGCCAATATCAGTTGCAAATCCTGGTCCATGGTTATTCAATTTTACTAATAATGACTACGTTACTTATACAGTAGGTACTGGAGGAAATGCCAGTAGTTGTAGTGGCTGTCCTATTCCTGATCGCTACGTGGACTCAGGTCAAGGCTTTTTTGCAAGTGTTACAGATAACGGAACTATAAATTTTAATAATTCACAAAGAGTTTCCGCAAACAATGCTAATTTTTACAGACCAGCAACTGCCAATCAAGACAAAATATGGTTGAATTTTGACGCTGCTAATGGAGAAACAAGACAAACATTAATTGGATTTATAGAAGGCTCTACAAGCGAATACAATCCTTATTATGATGGCGCTCGTCTTGAAAATGGTTCAGGTTTTGATTTCTATTCTTATATTCCTTCCAATCCTAGTCAACGATTAGCAGTGCAAGGTTTAGAGCCTTTTAATGATCAGAAAATAATTCCGCTAGGCATGGAAATCATAACTTCTGGAAATCATAAAATTAGTATAGATCATACTGAAGGTTTGTTTAGCACTGGCCAAACCATCTATTTACAAGATAATGTTAGTAATATAATTCATGATTTTGCAAACGGCGATTATGTTTTTGCAAACGATATTGGAGATGCTATTACCAATAGATTTTTAATTCGTTTTACAAATCCTAGTTTAGGAATCAATGCAGTAGCATCGCAAAATAATAGTGTTGTCGTAGCTTCAAAAAACGAAAAAATAAATATTAAATCAAATTTACTAAAAATTGAGAACGTATTTATATATGACATTTTAGGTAGAGAATTACTCCATAAAACAAAAATTAATGCATTTGATATTTCTCTAGATGCAAAATGGAGTAAACAAGCATTGATTGTAAAAGTTGTATTAGAAAATGAACAGGTTGTTACCAAAAAAATTGTAAATTAAATCTCTTTAAATTAATAAAAAACTCCAATCTTTACTATATGATTGGAGTTTTTTATTTACGGATAGTATTTCAAAAAACGCAAATTCTGCTACTTTTTTGAAGCTTCCAAATTTCGCTCAATTTTATGTTCTGGTCGCGTCCATTTAGGTTTTTCTCCTAAAGATTGATATTCAGAATCCGCAGCTTCTATAGTTTTTGGTTGCGAAACTTTAGTAAATGGTTTTTGAGGCTTTAGCCCTAACAATTCAAACATTTTCATATCTTCGTTAACATCTGGATTAGGAGTTGTAAGTAATTTATCGCCAGCAAAAATAGAATTTGCTCCAGCAAAAAAACACATAGCTTGTCCTTCGCGAGACATATTCATTCTTCCCGCAGACAACCGCACTTGAGTTTGCGGCATCACAATTCTAGTGGTTGCAACCATACGAATCATCTCCCAAATTTCAACAGGTTTTTCATCTTCAAGCGGTGTTCCATCAACTGCTACTAAAGCATTGATTGGCACCGATTCTGGTTGCGGATTTAGGGATGAAAGCGCTACTAGCATACCTGCACGATCTTCTATGCTTTCGCCCATACCAATAATTCCACCACTACAAACGGTTACATTTGTTTTACGAACATTTGCTATAGTTTCTAAGCGGTCTTCAAAACCTCGTGTTGATATCACTTCTTTATAATATTCTTCTGAGGTGTCAAGATTGTGGTTGTAGGCATACAATCCTGCTTCTGCTAGGCGTTGCGCCTGATTTTCTGTTATCATACCGAGTGTACAACAAACTTCCATATCGAGTTTATTTATGGTTCTAACCATTTCTAATACCTGGTCAAACTCGGGACCATCTTTTACATTTCGCCAAGCTGCACCCATACAAACTCTTGAAGATCCTGATGATTTGGCTCTCAAAGCTTGTGCTTTTACTTGACTTACAGACATCAAATCATTGCCTTTAATATCTGTGTGATAGCGAGCTGCTTGAGGACAGTAGCCACAATCTTCGGGACATCCTCCAGTTTTTATTGAAAGTAAAGTAGAAACTTGAACTACATTTGGATCATGATATTCACGATGAATTTTTGCAGCTTCAAAAAGCAAATCCATCATGGGTTTATTATAAATATCAATAATTTCTTGTCGGGTCCAATTGTGTTTTGAAATTGTCATTCCTTAGTTTTTTGATTTGCTCAAAAATAGGAAATTACAATTGAAGTAAACAAATTCTAACGATAAAAAATTAATTGGAGTTGGTGTCAGCGCTTTTGCCTTTCCAGTATTGCATTAAACAGAAGGAAACCATTAGTGACGCAGCTACAGACTCGAAAAATAATCCAATGGCATATTGATAAATAGAAAGTTCGCCACCGCCAAAAATAAATCCGTTTGAAAGCGTTTTCAAAAAAGTTTCGCCACCTTTGTAATTTATATAACCTAATAAAGAAGAGACGCTCAAAATCGCACCAAAAATTGATGTTAAAACTGCCGATTTAAGATTGGTAAAATAACCTTTTATATTGTCTTTGAAGTTTTGATATAAAGTTAAATGAACACCAGCAATAACGAAAACAGCATTAAACATTCTTAGTAAAAAAACATCTGAAAATCCTAAAAATTCGATAATCAAAAAGTACGAGCTAATTCCTAAAAAAATCAATAATCCGTTGATTAGTTCTCTTTTATATTTCATAAGATAAAATTTAGATTATAAGTAAGATTATAGCATTTAAAATTAACTAAAAAAAGAATATAAAATTGTTTTTTAACTAAAAAATCTATTTATTTAAACTTTTTATAAAATTTAATGAAGTGGATTTATCTACTTGAAGTTGGTGCTTCAAGCTTTCTAAACCATCAAATTTTTGTTCATCACGAACGAATTGCAAGAAAAAAACCTCTATTTGTTGCTCATACAAATCAGCATCAAAATTTAGATAATGAACTTCTATAGATAATAGATTTTCTTCGAAAGTTGGCTTAAATCCGATGTTCATCATGCCAAAAATCCATTTGTTATTCAAAAAACTTTTTACGATATAAACCCCTGTTTTGGGAATTAATTTATAATTATCTGAAATTGTGTAATTTGCAGTAGGAAAACCAATCGTTCTGCCAAGTTGCTTGCCTTTGACAACAGTTCCGGTCAAAAAATATTCATATCCTAAATATTTGTTAGCCATTATAATATCTCCACAAAGTAGCGCTTTTCTAATTTTTGAAGAACTTACTGATACTTTTTCGATTTCATGTGCAGAAATTTGTTCGACTTCAAATTTATATTTATTTCCAAAAACAATCAAATCATTAATGTCTGCACTCCTATTTTTGCCAAACTTATGGTCGTAGCCAATTATTATTTTATGAACTTTCAGCTGTTTCACTAATATTTCTTCAACAAACTGCTCAGAAGTAAGATTAGAAAAAGCTTGATCAAACGGATGAATTATGAGGTGTTGCAAACCAAGATTGCTCAACAACGACGATTTTTCTTGTAGCGTATTAAGCAACTTCACTCCAGAATCTGAATTGAGTACCATTCGCGGATGCGGAAAAAAAGAAAGAATAACTGTCTCAAAATTTGTGTCTTGCGCAGCTTGCAGTAATTTTTTTACAATTAATTTGTGTCCAACATGCACTCCGTCAAAAGTTCCAATTGTAACAATTGTCTTGTTTTGTGATTTGAAATCGGAAATAGAACTATAAATTTTCAAATTGTAAAAGTAAAATGCAAAAATAACATTTTATAAAAAAAATTGTCTGAATAAAACATAAAATAAACAAACATGTTAAAAATACCAATGTTAATGTGATGAATTCATTTTTTTTCATATTTTTACAAGCTATTAAAAACTTTAAAATGAAAAAAATACTACTATTATTAACTATTTTCTTAACCGTAAATAGTTTTGGTCAGTCTAATTTATGGACGAAATTAGATGTAAAGAACACCAATTCGCTAGAGAAACTGCCTCGAGATTCAAACCCTAGCAAATTTGCTGTTTATTCATTAAATATCAATGAATTAAAAACGCTGCTTTTACAAGCGCCGTCAAGAACTGTATCTCAAAATTCTAATTTAATTATTGCTTTTCCTAATTCAGATGGCGAAATGCAAAATTATAGAATTTATGAAGCTTCTGTTTTAGAACCTTCATTGGCTGCCAAAGTTCCTCAAATACAATCTTACGTAGGAAAAGGGATAGATGATAAAACTGCATCTATCCATTTTAGCACCACAATTTTCGGATTGCATACTATGACTTTGGCCGCAGATAAAAGCGCATGTTATATTGATCCTTTTTCTAAAGATTTAAATCATTATATGGTTTACAGCAAATCAGATCTGACAACAAATAAAATCTTCAGTTGTGGTTATGATGATATCGCTCCAAGACCAAATTTTAATCTGGATTTAGAAACACCACTAGAATCTCGCTCTGAAAACGGATTGTTTAAAACCTATAGACTGGCTTTTTCATGTACAATTGAATATGCTGCTTTTCATGTTAATGCAGCAGGATTAAATGGTGGTACAATCGCCCAAAAGAAAAATGCTGTTCTAGCGGCTCAAAACGTTAGTATGGTCAGAATAAATGGCGTTTACGAAAGAGATTTTGCTATAAAACTCGTAATTATTGGAAATAATATTGACATAATTAATATTGTCTCTGATGATTTAGACAATGAGAATTCGCCACCATATCCATTATTAGCTCAAAATCAAGCGTTTATAGATACGGTAATTGGTGATGCAAATTATGATATTGGTCATGTGGCAACTACTGGTGCTGGTGGCGTTGCATCACAAGGGCCATGTCAATCAGGTGCAAAAGCAAGAGGAGTTACTGGTATTGGTTCTCCAGTAGGCGACCCCTACGATATCGATTATGTTGCTCACGAGATGGGGCATCAATTTGGTGCTGCGCATACCTACAACAACTCTTGTGGTGGTAATGTTTCTGCTTCATCAGCTTATGAGCCAGGAAGTGGTAGCACAATTATGGCGTATGCAGGAATTTGTCCTCCTAATGTACAAAGCAATTCTGATGCTTATTTTCACACACGAAGTATTCTACAAGTACAAGCTTATATTAATGGTACAGGAAATTGCGGCGTTATTTTACCAAATAATAATACCGCACCCGTAGTTGTAACGACACCAAATTTTGTTATTCCAAAAGGAACTGCATTTGCATTAACTGCAAACGCGACAGATCCGGACGGAGATGTTTTGACGTATTGCTGGGAACAATATAACAACCAGTCATCAACTCAACCACCAAGCGCCACCTCTTTAACTGGACCAAATTATAGATCTTTAAATCCAAGTGCTTCTCCTAAAAGATTTTTTCCCAGATTTAGTGATGTTGTAGCTGGCAATTTGGCACCAACTTGGGAAGTAACACCAACTGTAGGAAGAGTTTTAACTTTTACTTTAATGGTAAGAGATAATGAATTAATTAATGGAGGACAAACAAAGCGTCCGCCTACAAATACCGTTACAGTTAATGGAATTGCAGGGCCATTTTTAGTAACCTCACAAAACACACAAGTTGGATGGGTTCCTGGCACATCAGAAACCATTACATGGGATGTTGCAGGAACAACTGCTAACGGAATAAACACCGCTAACGTAACTATAAAAATGTCAACAGATGGCGGATTAACGTTTCCGATGACCTTAGCATCTGGAACCCCAAATGATGGTAGTGAGAGTATTACTGTACCAGCGGGTAGTTCGCAAACGTGTAGATTGATGATAGAAGCTGACGGTAATATCTATTATGCACTAAACGCTTCTAATTTTTTATTAGGATTTACAGTTTCTAATGTTTGTACAACCTATAACTATTCAGGTGGCGCATTTGCCTTGCCTGATGGTGCAACCGGATTTACATCCAAAACTATCAATGTCCCTACAAACGGACTTATAAGCGATGTAAATGTTAGCTTTGATATTACACATCCTAATTTACAGAATCTAATTATTGCCATGGTTAGACCTTCAGGACCTTTATTAAATTTGTATAACCAACAGTGTGCTGGCGGTGCAAATATGAATGTTATTTTTGACCAGCAAAGTACTCCATTAGTATGCGCAAGCCCAACAGCAGGAACCTATATTCCTCCTGGAACTGGAAATCTAAATTCTCTAAATGTTAATGCTCCAGCTGGAAATTGGACTTTTGGCTTTCGGGATGCCGTTACTGGAAATGTTGGAACTGTAAATGCAATAACTCTCGAGATTTGTAAACAAGTTATTGCGCCGTTAGCAAACCAAAGTTTTGCTTTTAACAATCTAACAATACATCCAAACCCAAATACGGGTTCGTTCATTATTAATTTTGATACAAATTCATCCAATAAAATTGCAATTACTGTTATCGATTTGAGTGGTAGAAAAATTTTCGAAAAATCTTATTCAAATTCTGGACTATTTAATGAAAACATTCAATTAGAAAAAGCGCAAGCAGGAATCTATTTAGTATCAATTACTGATGGCGATTCTAAAATTGTAAAACGAGTTGTTGTAGAATAGTATTTAGAATATTATTTCTTTAGCTAATAATGATAAAAACCGCCTCAATTGAGACGGTTTTTATTTTAAAATGATACCTCAATAAATACTGAAAAAATAACGAAGCCTTTTTAAAAAGCTAGATTCCGTAACTAGTTGCGTGAAATTTAATTAATCCTAAAAAAGCTGCCTCAACTTTAATTTGAGGCAGCTTTAATTTTTTTAAAAAAATATGTATTTTGATTTTCAACCCAATTATTTTTTAGTAATCTTATAAGATTTAAGAAAGTTTCCTTCGTTATAAATTCTCAAAAAATATTTGCCAAAATGCCAATCCATACTGTTTATTGTATTATTGAGTTGAGATAACTTCCGTTGTTTTGCAACACCCGCAAAATCTGTATTTAATTTTTAAAGTCTTTATTTAAAATAGCTAACTGTGATAAAATTTGTGCATCAGATATATTTTGAGTTGCATTTTTATACAAAACATTAAAAACTACAGGTATAGTTACAACTACATTTGACGATTTAAACAAGGTTTGTGGATTCAGGATTTTGAATAAAATCCGCAGTTTCTCAATGATCAATAGCAAATTCAGGATCAGAATTTATAGGTTTTTAGGTTTTCTGACTTATAGCACAAGTGCGCTTCGCAAAACTAGAAAATGATGAAATGACAAGTGAATAAAGAATTTGTTTTATGTTTGTATGGATTTATATTTTCATAATATAAAAAAAAGTAATAAAAATATATGTGACCAATAAAGAATAATCGTGTGAAACTAACTAAGATTATTTGAAAAAGAAGAATTTTAAAAACCAACAAAAATGAACGTAAAATTGATGTTTTTTTTACTTTATGGTTTCAGAAATTGCACTAATAATTTGAGGAACTCGTGTTGTTTTGAATTCTAATTCAAATTTAATCTCATTTTGGGTTTGGGTTAATTTCAAATTTCCCTTATCGATTTTAAAATTTCCAGCGGCGCCTCTACAAAAACAAAATCTACCAAAAAGCATTTTTGTTTGTTGTAAATCTGAATCTTTTAATTGTAAAAACTCGTCCGAATTTTTAATTTCAAAAATAATTTCCTCACTATAATTTGCATCTTGAACGTCTTCGGGAGTATTACGATTGTATTTATATACGATAACGGAAGTTTCTTGATTATCAATTTTGTTATAGTAAATTGCACCCGTATCATCTGTTTTTACTTCAAGGCTCGTATTTCTAAAAATCTCTGTTGTACATGTTCCATCAATCGGACAATCTGTTTTTTGTATGGATGTGCTAGAATTATTTATTACAGCGGTTGTTGGTGAAGATAAAGTTGTCTCTTTTTTGCATTTGCAGGAAACAAAAATTAAACATAGCGAAACTGTAAAAATTATTTTTTTCATAATCATTAATTAAATAACAAATGTAGATTAATATACGAACCAAAAAGTTATTTTCCATTAAACCCCGTCATGGTATTCTCTAGTCCAGCAGTTCCAAAGGATAAAATAATATCAGATGACAATTCTAAACGTTCGGCTAGTTTTTCTTTTTCAGCTTCATCCCATACGCCTAGAACGTAGTTTACTTGTTGTCCTTTTTTGAACTCGTCACTAATTCCGAATCTAAAGCGCGAATAAATGCTTGAGTTTAAAACCAAACTTATATTTTTCAATCCGTTATGACCGCCGTCGCTTCCTTTTGGTTTTATCCTTATTGTTCCAAACGAAAGATTCAAATCGTCTGCGATAATCAAGATGTTTTCTGCAAGAATTTTTTCTTGTTGCATCCAATATTGAACCGATTTTCCACTCAAATTCATATAGGTATTTGGCTTCAAAAGTATAAAGCTTTTCCCTTTATATTTGTATTCTGCAACAGCTCCTAATCGAAGATTTTGGAACGAAATATTGTTTTTATTTGCAAAAAAATCCAAAATTTTAAACCCAATATTATGACGCGTATTTACATATTCGGCACCAATATTTCCTAAACCAACAATCAAAAATTTATTCATAGACTCAATATCTTCTTCTTCGATTTTGGTTGGAAAAAAGAGTTGCTTTAGTTTTTCAAACATTATTTTCTCACTAACGCGGGTTCTACCCACTTGAAAATTTGTGATTCCGCAGGTATAATCATCCTTTCTGAGACTTTTGCCATACGGGCTGGCAATTTCATCAAGTAATCTCTGGCTTTTTCGGCTTCGTCTGTCAAACCCGAAAGTTTATCGATTTCCCATTTTGTAATCAATTTCTGCATGATATCAACATAATCGGCGGCAGTATAAACCCCTATTCTTTGCGCAGAATCTGAGAAATGTTCAAAAGCGGAACTTATTTTTTCGCCAGATTCTCTCAAGAATTGAGCTGGCATAATAATTTTATTTTTCATCATATGGTTGAAAGCTAAAAGCATTTCGCTGGGATCAACTTTAAAAATCTGCGTTACAAATTCGGTATACGCGTGATGATGGCGCATCTCGTCGCCTGCAATCATTTTGCAAATTTTAGACAATTTATTATCGCCATATGATTTGGCCAACTGCGCCACACGATTGTGCGAAATATACGTTGCCAATTCCTGAAAACTCGTATACACAAAATTTTTGTAAGGATCACGGCCAGTACCGATATCAAACCCATCGGCAATAAGATGTTGGGTTGTCATCTCGATTTCGCGCATGTTTACACGACCTGATAAGTACAAATATTTGTTCAGCAAATCGCCATGTCGATTTTCTTCGGAAGTCCAATGGCGTACCCATTTGCTCCATCCGTTTTGCTCAACTTGACCAACGCCGTCAACATCCATTAACCAAGATTCGTAAGTTGGAAGTGCTTCCTCAGTGATGGTATCGCCTACCAATGCAACCCAAAAATCATAGGGTAACTCTTTAGCAATTTCGCGCAATTCTTTTACTTCTTCAAAAAAATTCTCGCTTTCAGAATTTGGAAGAAAATCAGAGGGTTGCCAAATTTTTTCGACTGGAATTAAAAATTGATCTACGAATCCATCAATTTTGTTTTCTAGAAACTGCATCACTTCTAGACGTATGTTTTGTAATGACATTGAGATTTTAGATTTTTGACTTTAGATTTCAGATGTCAGATCTGAAGCAAAAGCACATTATACTTTTATTGAATTTACGATGGTACTTTCTGTTTTTTGCATGATTTCATCAAAAGAAAAATCAGAAACAGCCAACGGATTATGAACGGTAAAGATAAGACGTTTTCCTAAACCAAAGGGGAAAAATCCAAATTTTACAAATTTCCAAGAATTATTAATGGTTATTGGCACAATATAGGCCGATGGTGCTGCTTTGCACAATAATTTTAGACCCGTTTGCGCAAACTCTTTTGGTTTACCATTTTTACTTCGTGTTCCTTCCGGAAAAATAACTGCCGATCGTTTATAATTCTCTATATATTCGCCCAAACCTTTAATAGCTGGAATGGCTTGTTTAGGATCTTTACGGTCAATAACCACTGAGCCACCTACTCGTAAGTTATAGGATACACTCGGTATGCCTTTTGCCAATTCTTTTTTACTAACAAACTTGGGATGAAAACGACGCAAAAACCAAATCATTACGATAATATCATACAAACTTTGGTGGTTAGACACAAATATTATTGGAACTCCTTTCGGAATTAATTCTCGATTCTCAAATTTATAGGTTGTACCCAACAAATGACCAATGCGCACCAAACAAAAATTAAGATAATCGACACTTTTTTTGTGTGCTTGGTATCCAATCAAGTTA
>JANOPO010000098.1:0-97350 GCA_031422015.1 Flavobacterium sp.
CATTTACGAATATTAGAGCTACTTATTCCTTTTTCAACAGCAACATAATCCCAAGAATAATGTTTCTCTACGACTAATTTTACACATTCAAACTTAAATGCATAATCATATTTGACTTTTCTTTCCATAAAAATACCCCCAGATAGTGTCTAACTTTTTGGGGGCAGTCTAATTTCAGAAAGTCTTTTTTTTATTTTATAAAACCATTAGGCAATTTATCCAGATACATTTCAGATTCAAAATTATTTTCATCTTTAAGATTTTTTACATCCAAATAATTTTTTCCTTGTTTTGGCGCTGCTCGTCCTCCACCTATTATTCGGTTAATAGCAAGCTGAAATAGCGGCTCGGTCGATTCGCCAATAACGCCCAAATTAGCAAAATTTTCCACAAACAAATTATCTGGCTGCAAGCCGTTTGTATAATCTCCAAAACCTGCTTTATTGGCAATTCTCAGAACCAAAGGCTGCATTGCATATTTATGATCGGTATTTGCACCTGATTTTCCAAAATTTTCAGAATCATATAGCGTAACAGAACCAACATTTTTTCCAACCGTTACATCGCCTAGTTGCACCACTGTAATATACGGTTTTAGACCATTAATTATTAATTCGCTTGCAGATGCGGTACTTTTCGATGTAAGTATATAAATTTTTGATAGATTTAAATTATTGATAGCTTCCCCATTGCCAATTGTTGTGGTTAGTTTATCTATCAAATCATTAGGGCTATTCTCTTCGAAATATTTTTGGGCTTTGGCGTTCCATTGTTGTTTGCCAAAAATTTGTCCAGCATATTGTTGCCCTAAGATCATACTTGCTAATCGGCTTGCCGTTGCGATAGATCCTCCAGAATTGTATCTCAAATCCAAAACAAACGCTGTCAAACCAGCTGCTTTAAATTGTCCAAAAGCATTGTTTAAAGCGGTTTCATTATCTGAATCTGAATAAAATCCGTTGTACATCAAATACCCTATTTTATTGCTTCCGCTCGTTATTACAGTTGTTTTATAAACTGTATTTTCTGCTAGTTGACTTCCTGTTAAACTTATAGACTGCCCGTTCGGTGTAATGCTTACCACGCCATTATTTACTGTATAATCTGCCAAATTTATTGTATATGACGTTGCGGATAGCAATTGTTGGTAATTTGAAGCGGTCAAAGTTTGACCATTAACACCAGTAAAAATCATACCTCGTAGGACATTTTTGGCAGCAGCATCAGAGTTAGGCAAAACATATCGCACCCAACCAAATATGTTGGTTTGGCTATCATCTGTAAACTTCAAGCCATAATCTGCTCCATTATTAACAGTATTGCCAGACAAGATGCCTTCTAATCTCTGGTAATCATCAAATATAACGCTAAATCGATCTATGGCACCAGTTGGATTAAATCTTGATGGTTTATTCAATAATTTATAAAATAGATCCACAGCATTACTATTACTTCTTAAAAAAGTATTCAAATTGCTTTGATTACCAAAACGATCATCAGCCAAATCAGGCACGTCGGCTTGCCATAAATAATATTGGTTGAGACCTTTCCATATAAAATTATTAATCGCTAGATCTTTAGGAACGTTATTTGAGTCGTCTTTGGAGCAACTCATAAAAAAATAACTTACAACAACCAAAAGCAAGAATCCTTTATTTTTCATGGTATATAAATTTACATCAAAAATAGAAAAAAAATAGTTTCATTTGTAACAAATTTGAAACTTGTTCGTCTTGACTATATAAGCCATAATCAAGCTATCAAAAATAAGCAATCAAATAATGAATCAAAACGAGTTTATACAATTGGTCAATCCGTTCAAAGACAAAGTATTTCGATTGGCAAAACGATTGCTGGTGAGCGTCGAAGAAGCCGAGGATGCCACTCAAGAAGTTATGATAAAATTATGGAATAAAAATGAAAATTTAGTTACTTACTCAAGCGTTGAAGCTTTTGCAATGACAACTACTAAGAATTTATGTTTGGATGTTTTAAAATCAAAACGAGCCAGTAATTTATCAATCGTTCATAATAATTTTGTTTCTACAGAAGCTAGTTTGCAAAAACAAATAGAGGATAAAGACAGTTGGTCTTGGGTAGAAAAAAGTATTGATAACTTGCCCGAACAACAAAAAATGATTATTCAAATGCGCGATATAGAACAGTACGAATTTGAAGAAATTGCTAAAATAATGAACATGAACGAAACCGCAATTCGTGTAGCTTTATCTCGAGCTAGAAAAACATTAAGAGAATTTATGACAAATACAAATAATTATGGAATTGGATAAAATAGAAAAATTATTAGACCACTACTTCGAAGGAAATTCGAGTATTGCCGATGAAAAAATGTTGAAAGACTATTTTGCATCACCAAATGTTGCGCAGCATTTACAGCAGTATCAACCGTTATTTGGTTATTTTGAAGAAGCAAAACAACAAAAGTTCACGCAAGAAATACCACTAAAAACTAAAAAACGAAATAACGTTATGTGGTTATCTATTGCAGCATCGGTTGTAGTTTTATTTGGTGCAGGTTTATTTTTGTACAATAATAATGTTGCAAATCAAGATCACAGTTTCGGAACCTATGACAATCCCGAAATTGCGTTTCAAGAAACCCAAAAAGCATTGCAATTATTATCAACAAATGTAAATGTCGGCATAGAAAGTGTTAAATATGTTAATGAATATCAACAATCAAAAAATTTAATTTTTAAATAAAAAAAAAATCATGAATAAAATAATAATCACAGTAGTAGTAGTAGTATTTTTTACAAACTTATTTTTTGCCCAAACTGCATTCGATAAATTTGATGGGCAAGACGATGTAACGTCAATAATCGTTAACAAAAAAATGTTTGACTTGATGAGTAAAGTCAAAATGGAAACTTCGGATAAGGAAGCACAAAATTATCTGAAATTGATTAAAAAATTAGATAATTTAAGAGTATTTACAACAACAAGCGTTCGTGCTGCATCTGAAATGAAGGCTTCTGCTACTAGCTACATGAAAACTGGTGGCTTGGAAGAATTAATGCGTGTAAATGACAGCGGAAAAAACATCAAAATTATGGTAAAATCTGGATCAACCGATACGCAAATTAAAGAACTTTTGATGTTTATTGAAGGATCTGGCAAAGGCAATCAAACGGTACTGATGTCATTGGTTGGCGATTTCGACTTAAACGAAATTTCAACCTTAACGGATAGAATGAAAATTCCGGGTGGCGAAGATTTAAAAAAAGCTACTAAAACTAAAAAATAAAAATCATGATACGATTTGTAGTTTATTTGATCATTGCAATGAGCTTACTTCTTGTAAGTTGCAAATCTGAACCTAGTTTGCAAAAATACTTCGTAGAAAATTCTGAGAATAAAAACTTTGTTACGATGGATGTGGCACCAAGTATTTTAAACCTCGATAAAGCAAAGTTAACTCTATCGCAAACCGAAGCATTAAAATCATTTGAAAAAATGAACGTTATTGCCTTTAAAAGTAATGATCAAAACAAAGCCCTATTTGACGCTGAAATTGCAAAAGTTACCTCAATTTTAAAAGATGAAAAGTACCAACAACTTATGAAAATCGGCACTGGCAAAGAAGGTGCATCCGTTAGTTTTGTTGGTACAGATGATAAAATTGAAGAGTTTGTATTATTCGGCAATAAAAAAAATCAAGGTTTTGCGGTGGTTCGTATTTTGGGCAAAGATATGAATCCAACACATATTATGGACTTGATTTCAGTTTTGCAACAATCAAAAATAGATATGGAGCAACTCAAACCATTAGCGGCACTTTTTGCTAATGATTCTTTAAAATAAAATTAGATTTTTAAATCAAAAAAAAAGCTTCAGTAAATATGAAGCTTTTTTTGTGGTGAAAATTATTTCTTAAAATATTTAAAAGGAACCATAAGCATGCCAAAACATTCGCCTTCGCCTTTTCCAACATGTTTGTGATGTATTTTGTGTGCACGACGAACGCCTTTTGCATATATATTATTTGCGTTGCGAAACATTTTGAATCGTTGATGAATAAAAATATCATGCACAATGAAATAGGCCAAGCCATATGCAAAAATTCCTAATCCTATAGAAATTCCGATTTCTAAAATATGTTTTTGCCACAATAAGAAACAACCAATACTCACAATTGCATAAAATATAAAGAAAGTATCGTTGCGCTCAAACCACGAATCATGATCTTTTTTATGATGATCTGCGTGCAAGTTCCACAAAAACCCGTGCATGACGTATTTATGAGTAAACCACGCCATAAACTCCATCATACAAAATGTCATAAAGAAAACTAAAACATGAACTAGCATAATAATTAAATTTAATTTAAATAAATGTACGAAACTTCAAAAACAAATTCAATTTCAAAAATCAATTCTCTAATTCACTCTAAATAATATTCAATTTGTAACTAAAATAACATTTGGCAAAGAGTCCATATTTTTGATAATCTGGAACTCGAATTCGAGTGTTTTTAATTTCTGTAGAAGGTGTGTTTTTAAGTTTTGATAATAATTTTTTATAGTAGGAGTATGCCGTAAAAACACCAAGTTTAGCTTCTATCGGTAAGTCTGCAATTCCTTCGAAACCTGCTTTAAAGTCGGCTTCTATTTCTTTAATAATTTCGTTTTTTGATACTTCGTCTAATTTGTTCAAATCTGTATTCGGAAAATAGGTTCTGTCTAAACCTTCAAAATCTGCTTTTAAATCTCTTAAAAAATTCACTTTCTGAAAAGCTGATCCTAATCGCATCGCCGATGATTTTAATTTTTCATACTTTATATCATCACCTTTCACAAAAACTTTTAAACACATTAAACCCACTACATCTGCCGATCCATAAATATATTCTTCATATTCTTGCTGGGTAGCGTAAGTCGATTTAGTTAGATCCAATTTCATACTTCTCATGAATGCATCAATCATTGCAATTGGTATTGAATATTGAGCGACAGTATGCTGAAAAGAATTCAGAATAGGGTTTAAACTTATTTTATTTTTTAAAGCTAAATTCAGATCTTTTTCGAATAAGTCAAACAATTCTGACTTGTTATAATCATGAAAAGAATCTACAATCTCGTCAGCAAAACGAACAAATCCATAAATATTATAAATGTCTTGACGTATTGATGGTGCCAGCAATTTCACAGCGGTCGAAAAAGATGTGCTGTAAGATTTGGTAACATTTACGCTACAATCGAAGGAAACTTTATCAAATAATGACTTCATATATTTTTAATCGTCTAATTATATTTTTCTATCAAATCGGAAACCAATTTTCCTGAAATCAAAGCTGGAGGTACTCCTGGCCCAGGAACTGTCAATTGACCAGTAAAATAGAGGTTTTTTATCTTTTTACTTCGCAAATTTGGTCTCAAAAATGCAGTTTGTAAAAGGGTATTTGCCAGACCGTAGGCGTTTCCTTTATAGGAATTGTATTCGGACACAAAATCTTTAACACAAAATGACTTGGTAAAGATAATATTTTTTTCAATTTCTTGATGTGTGATTTTTTCAAATCGCGTTACTATTTTTTTAAAATATGTTTCTCTTAATTCTGGCGTGTCTTCAATACCTGGTGCAATTGGTATTAAGAAAAAGCCGTTTTCGCATCCCTCGGGCGCTGTTTTGGAATTAGTTAGTGATGTAAAATTGGCGTAAAACAAAGGTTCTGTTGGCCATTTTGGAGTATCATAAATCTCAGATGCGTGTAAATTAAAATCAGTATCAAAGAACAAATTATGGTGGGTAACGTTTTTTAATTTTTTATTAAAACCTACATAAAAAAGGAGGGAAGATGGTGCAAATGTTTTTTTGTCCCAATAATTCTCTGAATATTGACGGTATTTTTGATCCAGTAATGTTTCGGTATGATGATAATCTGCACCAGACAAAACAATATCTGCACTAATATTTTTCGAATTACAAATAATGCCAACAGCTTGTTTATTTTCTATACAAATTTTTTCGACATTTGCATTTGTCTCAAAAGTAACACCAAGTTCTGTAGCTAAAACTTGCATAGCTTTTACAACATCAAAAAAACCATTTTTTGGTTGCCAAGTTCCCAGACCAAAATCTGCAAAATTCATAAAACTATAAAATGAGGGCGTTTTGGAAGGTTTTGCCCCCAAAAACAATACTGGAAATTCTAGTATTTGAATAAGCTTGTCATTTTTAAATTTTTTCCGAACATCTTTGGATATAGTACTGAAAAACTGATCTACTTTTTTAGCAGTTTCAATCGTAATGAGCTCTAAAGGTGATTCTCCCGGTCGATATACTACGTCTTTAATAGCAATATCATAGTTCTCTTGTGCTGATTTTATAAATATCTCCAGCTTTTTGCCACTTCCTTCCTCTATCGATTCAAAAGTAGCAATTATTTCTGGTAAGTTATCTGCAATTGTTACTAACTCATTACTACCAAAAAAAACAGTATACGCGGGGGAAAGCTTGGTTAACTCATAATAATCTGAAGGTTTTTTGTCAAAATCTAAAAAAAATTTTTCAAAAACATCGGGCATCCAGTACCAAGATGGTCCCATGTCGAATGTAAAACCGTTGCTTACAAATTGTCTTGCGCGCCCACCAATCGATTCGTTTTTTTCGTAAACAGTAACTTTATTTCCTTTTTTTGCAAGATAACAGGCAGCTGCAAGTGCAGAAAACCCGGAACCTATTATCAAAATATTTTTCTTCATCACAATCGCTACAGATATTATAATTCAGCAACAAGTTCAGTAACAGAGCTGAATTTTTTTACTTTTGAGCTCAATTTATCATCAGTAATATTTTCAGACATTCTGCCAATAAACCAAATTTCAGAATCTACTGCTAAAATTTTTTCTGATGCATAAACAACATAATTATTAATATTACTTTTTTCTGGTTGAACCGTGGTGTAGGCGATATATGTAATTGTATTGAAGTATTTTTTTAGTTCCAGCAAACTGTCTAATGGAACACTTTCACCAAGATAGATTGTTTTGTAACCACTCAATATTATTTCGTAATTAAGATACAAAAGACCCAATTCGTGAATTTCGTTATCAGGTAAAAAAAGTACGAAAATTCGATCTGTTTTTGTTGGTTTCTGATACTGTATTTTTTCAGTATTAGAAATAATTTTTTGCTTTATAAGATACGTAATAAAATGTTCATGCGATGGTGAAATTGTGTTTGTTTGCCACAATAACCCCAATTCAGTCATTAAAGGAATAAAAACCTCATAAAATACTTCTTGGAAAGTTTTTTCGGATAATAATTTTTCGTAGGTAGTGGTAAATAAAACCTGATCAAAATGCATCATTGCCATTTTGAACGCATTTACAGCATGGTGTTTTACGCTTTTTTTCGAAATTATATCGTTGACTAATTCTGGTATTTCGTTTTCGGGATATTTAGATATGGTCGATATTTTGTAGCCATGATTATGCAATAAAGTTATGTTTAGTAGCTTTTGCAAACTAACTAAATCATACAATCTTATGTTGGTATCAGTACGAAGTGGTTTGAGTACATCGTACCTTTTTTCCCAAATCCGTATCGTATGCGCCTTGATCCCAGATAGATTTTCGAGATCCTTAATGCTGAATGTTGCTTTAATATTGTCCATTGTTTTGTCTAAAAGATTAAACAAAAGTACATATATAATTTGAATAAACAATTTTCTGTTTAAATATTTATATTAATTTATAAACAAATGTTAAAAACTATATTTTTTTTGGATAATTGACGACAGGAATAATAGACTCGGACTATTGATTTTTTTAAACTATGAAAGCAAATAAAATAATGAAAACATCTAAAGAAATTTTCTGAGAAGTAGAATTTAATTTGATTTATTCTATAATTATTTAAAACTTTGGAGTATAAATTAAATTAGTTGCTTTGCAATTTAACAATGTAGAAAAGCAATTTGATTGTTTCGTGACCACGGCGGGATTTGAACCCGCACGCCCTTGCGAGCACCAGCCCCTCAAGCTGGCAAGTCTACCGTTTCTCCACGTGGCCTAGACTAAAAAAAAAGACGCTGCCTCGCAACGTCGTAAAAATGTGACCCGACTGGGGCTCGAACCCAGGACCCCATCATTAAAAGTGATGTGCTCTACCAACTGAGCTATCGAGTCAATTTTCTTTTCTTCAATGCGGGTGCAAATATAAGGCGATATTATTTATATTTCAAATCAATTTTAGTATAAATTTGTCTTTTTTAAACAAATATGTTTAATACTCTAGTTAGTAAGGTTTTAATGCTATGAAAAAAATAATTTTAGTCGGTTATATGGGTTCAGGAAAGTCTACGATTGCAAAATTACTAGCAGATAAAATTAATTTTGCGTTCGATGATTTGGATAATTTTATTGAAAAACAAGAAAAGACATCAATTAATTCAATTTTTGAACGTAAAGGAGAACTTTATTTTAGAAAGTTAGAACAACAAGCATTAAAAAAAGTTTTAAATAAAAAAAAGAATATTGTTTTAAGTCTTGGCGGCGGTACTCCTTGTTATTTTAATAACCATGAGGTTTTAAATTCGGAAAATAATATTTCTGTCTATCTAAAAGCCTCAATAGACACACTTTTACAAAGGCTCAAATCATCAAGCAATAGACCTTTGCTTCTAAATTTGTCTGTTAATAAACGAAAAGAATATATTGCAAAACAACTATTTGAACGTAGTTTTTATTACCACCAATGCATGTATTCAATTGCTGTTGATGCAAAATCTCCAGAAGAAATAGTTCGTGAGATAGAAACATTATTATTGTAGATACGCAGCGTCATTATTTTCTTCAAATACTACATGTACATGCTCTAGCGTTGATGTGCTTAACGATATGCCTTTGAAATCTGCTTTGACAGGAAATTTTTTATGATTTCGATCAACCAAAACGGCAGTTTTAAATTTAGTTAATGGCACATCCAAAAAGTGTTTAACTCCATAAACCAAAGTTGTGCCTGAGTTTAAAACATCATCGACCAAAACTAAACCTTTATTCATGTATTCCGATGTTGAAATAGATGTTTTAACAGCAGAATTTGGTATTTGTTTATCGACAAAAACCTCGCAAAGTGTAATCTCAATAGATGATATATCGCTTAAGGCCAAAGCAATTTTTTTGGCAAAAATAAATCCGTTATTTGAAATTCCTGCAATGACAATATTTTTTTCATCAACAAAAGTTTCATATATCTGAAACGCAATCCGTTTGGTTATGTGTTGTATTTCTGAATGATTTAATATTTTATTCGAATTCATGTTTAATTATTTTAGTCAGCTTCAGTATGGGTACTGTCATTTCCGAACTCATCTATATCGCGCCGGTCTTTTTTTGTGGGACGTCCTTCACCATTTTTGCGATAATGTTCCTTCGATAGTTTCAACATTTCAAGATGCTGAAATGATTCTATTGGTGTTTCGTTTTTGCAATACATCTCAACTAGTTTTGCTCCTAATCTATTTTCTGGCACATCCAAGACTTTAATAATTTGGGTAATCTGATCTTTTCTAAAAGTGATGGTATCGGTTGCAAAAACTTCTTTTGATGGTTTGGCAACATTTCCGTTTACGGTTATATGATTTTTTTTGCATGCTTCAGTAACCATATTTCGTGTTTTATAGAACCTAACACACCATAAATATTTATCAACTCTCATATCAATTTTTTCTAAAACATAGTTAAATTTTAATTTAAAATAAAATCAAAATTGTACCTTGCGCAAAATTAAACTATTTATATGAATTTTTTTAAGAAGATATTAAATACCGTAACTTTTTGTTGTTTGTCTATGATGATGATGTCACTTTCATGTTCTAAAAGTGATGATACAGTTGATGTGGCTCCTCCCAGAGAATTTGCTGCTCAGTATATTTCTGATCTTGCCGTTATAAATGTGTTTTTAGAAAACTATACCTACACTATCAACGCCAGTAATGATATTGAATTTGTGTTACACACAACAACTACTACTAATCCTAAATTAAACACCTTGCCAACTTCTGGTAGCGTTTTTCCTCAACTTAGGTCAAAAATAGTAGATTTGCATAGTATTGATGGCGGTTATAAGGTGTATTATTTGGTTTTTAATGAGGGCAATCAATCCAGAAAACCAACCAGAGTTGATGATATTTTGGTAGGATATAAGGGTTTATATCTTGAAAATCAATCTGGTATATTAGGAGCAACGCCAGAGTTTGAAAACAATCCGATACCTTCAGGTTTATTTTCTTTAACTGGTGTAATTAGAGGATGGCAAGAAATTTTTCCGCTATTTGGTGTTGGAACCATTGATACAACTGCTCCTGAAAATGGCCCTACTGTTTATCAAAATTATGGTGTTGGAGCAATTTTTATTCCTTCAGGACTGGCTTATTTTAATGTAGGACAAACCACACAATCTGGAGTCACTATTCCAAGTTATTCACCACTTGTTTTTACGTTTAAACTTTTTAATCTTCGAAGAGCAGATCAAGATGGGGATAAAATAGAATCTATATTTGAGGATGCAAATACAGACGGAATTTTTACAAATGATGATACTGATAGTGATGGCGTGCCGGACTTTGTAGATCCTGATGATGATAATGATGGGTTTACAACTTTTAATGAAATTAAAAAATCTGATGGCACATTCTATAGTTTTAACGAAATTCCTGGTTGCGATGGATTAGCGAGCGATCCAACCAGAATCAAAAGGCATTTAGTTCGTTGCACTAATTAAAAAAAATCACGTATCAAAAAAAAACCCTTCAAATCAAAGATTTGACGGGTTTTTTTTGATCTATAAAAGTTGTAATTTTATTTTCGTTTTATAACTCGTTCGACAGCAGCAAAAATTGCTTGGTTATTTAATTTATATTTTTCCATCAATTGTTCTGGTGTACCGCTTTCGCCAAAGCTATCATTGACAGCAACAAACTCTTGTGGTAACGGATTATTAAGGGCCAATACACGAGAGACACTTTCGCCAAGTCCGCCCAAAATATTATGTTCTTCAGCAGTAACGATGCATTTAGTTTTGGCTAAAGATTTCAAAATTGCATTTTCGTCCAACGGTTTTATCGTATGAATATTTATTACTTCGGCAGAAATGCCTTTATGTTCTAGTGCTTCAGCTGCTAACAAAGCTTCCCAAACCAGGTGACCAGTGGCAACAATCGTTACATCGGTTCCTTCTTGAAGTATAATAGCTTTACCGATTTCGAATTTTTCGTTTGCAGGCATAAAATTAGGTACAACTGGACGACCAAAGCGCAAATAAACTGGGCCATGATGATCTGCAATAGCAAGTGTCGCCGCTTTTGTTTGGTTATAATCACAAGTATTAATTACCGTCATTCCTGGCAACATTTTCATGAGTCCAATATCTTCCAATATTTGATGTGTTGCTCCATCTTCACCCAGCGTAAGTCCTGCATGCGAAGCACAAATTTTTACATTTTTATTAGAATAGGCAACAGATTGACGAATCTGATCGTACACCCTTCCAGTAGAAAAGTTGGCAAATGTTCCTGTAAACGGAATTTTTCCACCAATGGTTAATCCTGCGGCGATCCCAATCATGTTTGCTTCTGCAATTCCAATTTGAAAAAATCGCTCGGGATGATTTTTTTTAAAATCATCAAATTTTAACGAACCAATTAGATCGGCACAAAGTGCTACAACATTTTCATTTTTTTGTCCGAGTTCAGTCATTCCAGCGCCAAAACCTGATCGTGTATCTTTACTTCCTGTATTTGTATATTTTTTCATACTTTTTTTTGCCATAAAGGCGCTAAGTCACAAAGTTTATTTTTAAAGAATAGATTAGTAATCTCCTAAAGTTTCTGTATTTTGAGCTAATGCATTTGCCAATTGTTCATCATTTGGCGCTTTGCCGTGCCATGCATGGCTATACATCATATAATCTACACCATTACCCATTTCGGTATGCAATAAAACACAAACTGGTTTTCCTTTGCCAGTTCTAGATTTTGCATCGGTCATTCCTGCAATAATCGCTTCAATATTATTCCCTTCTTTTATGTCAAGTACTTCCCAATCAAAAGCTTCAAACTTTGCTCTAATACTTCCCATCGCCAAAACCTCGTCGGTTGAACCGTCAATTTGCTTTCCGTTTAGGTCTATTGTAGCAATTAGATTATCGATTTTTTTCGCTGAGGCGTACATAATCGCTTCCCAATTTTGTCCTTCTTGTAGCTCTCCATCACCATGTAAGGAATAAATAATTTTAGAATCATTATTTAGTTTTTTGGCTTGAGCCGCGCCAATTGCAACAGACAATCCTTGCCCTAACGATCCAGAAGCGATGCGTATTCCTGGCAATCCTTCGTGAGTTGTTGGATGTCCTTGTAAGCGCGTATTTAACTTTCTAAAAGTGGCTAATTCAGCTACTGGAAAATATCCGCTTCGTGCTAAAACACTATAAAATACTGGCGAAATATGACCGTTAGAAAGAAAAAATAAATCTTCATCTTGACCATTCATAACGAAACCTTCATTGCGCTCCATTAGATTTTGATAAAGTGCAACAAAAAATTCTGCGCAACCTAATGAACCACCAGGATGTCCTGAGTTTACGGCATGAACCATCCGAAGAATGTCTCTACGAACTTGCGTTGTTAAGTCTGTTAGTTGTTGTGTGTTTGGTTTCATTTTGTATTTTAAAATTAGACCATACAAAGGTAAATTTTTACCAAGTATATATAATAAAATATAGGATAGACTTGTTAGAAGTTATTAAGATTTATATTAATTATTCTTTTACTGAAAACTTAAAACCAATACCGTGTAGGTTTTCAATGGCAATTGATGTTTCTAAAATTAGAATTTTTCGCAATCTAGAAATAAAAACATCCAAACTTCGACCCATAAAATAGTCATCGTCGCCCCAAAGTGCTTTGAGGATTTCGTCGCGCTTCAAAACTTTATTTTTGTTGATGATAAAAAAACGCAATAAATCCGATTCGCGTTGCGTTAAATTTACTTTTTCAGTTTCATTAAAAACCTGAAAATTATCAGTGTCAAATTGATAGTTACCAAGGGTATAAATTATTTTTTCGTGAATGGCAGTTTTTTGGGAGCGTTTCAAGAAAATCTCGATCTTCAAAACCAATTCTTCTATACTAAAGGGCTTTACCAAATAATCGTCGGCGCCAAGACGCAAACCTTTGAGTCGATCTTCTTTCAATGTTTTGGCAGATAGAAACAATATCGGAACTTGTGAATCCAATTTTCTAATAGCCGTTGCTAGCTCAAATCCATCCATTTTTGGCATCATAATATCCAAAATACATATATCAAAATGTTGGTTTTTAAAAGTCTCCAAACTTTTTATTCCGTCAGGGCAATGCGTGATTTCAAAACCGTTCTGTTCCAGATTATCTTTGGTTAAAAAAGCCAATGTTTCATCATCTTCGGCATATAAAACGTGGTATTTTTTCATTATTTGATTGGGATAAAAATTGAAGTTGTAATTCCTGTTTTTTGATTGTTCTCGACCATAATTCGCCAATGATGCAAATTGATAATTTTTTTGACATAATATAAGCCAAGCCCAAAACCATTAGTTTCATTACTTTTCTTACTAGGAATTCGATAAAATTTATCAAAAATTTCGTTTAATTTCTTTGCAGGAATCCCAATGCCGTTATCGGTAAATTGTAATTTTACGGTTTGATTTTCTGCAGTAATTTTAATTATAATTTCTGGCTGTAACTCGCAATATTTTATCGAATTATCTAGCAAATTAAATACAATATTATTAAAATGAAACGCATCAGCAGAAATCATAAATTTTTTTTCAGCGATAATAGTAATGGCACTATTTTCATATTTTAGTTGAATGTTTTCAATTACTTCTTCAAGCTGGTTTCGCAAATTAATATTAGATTTTTCTAGTTTTAGGGGTGCGTTATCCGATTTTGCAATCGATAATATTTTTTCAATATGGCTATTCAATTTTTTACTTTGGTCAATTATAATTTTCGAATAATTATTCAATTTTTCATCATTCTGAATTGCCTTTTGATTTGACAAATAATTACTTGCAATCAATATTGACGCTAGTGGCGTCTTGAATTCATGCGTCATGTTATTAATAAAATCCTTCTGAAGTTCGGAGTATTTCCGTTGCTGTAAGATCGTAAAAATCGAATATACATAAACCAATAAAATCACTATCAATGCACCCGAAAGCACAAACCAAAACTTCAACGAACTAAACAAAAAGTTAGTTTCGTTGGGAAAGCGTATCGCAAAATAATACACCAAGCTCTTATGTTTCGGAAAATAAATTGAACTTTTATGATAGTTTTTTTCCGATCTCGATACATAATTGCCATAAACCATTTCGTCGCTTTGGCAATTGTACATTGCATATTCGAAATCGGTATTCAAATTTATTTTCTCAAACTCTGACTTCAAATAAAACTCCAATATTTCGGCTTCAAAATCGTTATTTACATTCACAATATAATAATCATTCGACAGTTTTTGTATCGGGTTTTCTGACGGCAATTGGTTATTTGTTCCTTCGTATAATTTTTTGGCAACTTCCAGCAAAGCGACGTTTGCCTTCTGGCTAAACTTCTTTTCCTCAATACTATACGCCTCTTTTGTCCATAGCAATTGCGCCACCAAAATCCCAATAATGGCAATCAATCCTAGAACAATAATGCTATTGAGTTTGTTTATTTTCAAAATTTAATTTTTTGGGCGTTCAAGCTGGTTTTCCATTGCAAACCCTAACGCGAACTTTGTTTAACATTTCAAAATCTGATTTCAAAAGTAACAAAAAATCAACTTCAAATACCCGATTAACAAGTCGTTAACAAACATTTAAAAACGGTTAACACTTATCAAATATTTTCTGCTATAATTTTGTGCTGTTCAATACGAGCAAATAAAAATAGTAACAATTAAAAACCAGAAGGATGAAAATTATTAAAATTTCAGTAGTAGTTGTAGCATTAGCAATGTTATCGTTCGGCGTGCCATCTAGCTCAAAAACAATAAGTGAACTTGCTTCTTCAGCACTATCATGGAAAAGTGACAGTATCGATGTCGGCGAAATTCCACAAGGCATTCCTAAAGTCATTAATTATGAATTTACCAACAATGCAGACAACGCTGTGCTCATCAAAAGTGTGCAAGGTTCTTGCGGCTGCACGGCCACAGAGTATACTAAAGAAGCTATTGAGCCAGGTAAAACGGGCATAATAAAAGCAACCTATAATGCTGCCAATAAAGGAGCATTTACTAAAACCGTAACTGTAACTACATCTGCAGAAGCAACTCCAAAAGTTTTAACTTTAAAAGGAATCGTTATTGAAAAAGTAGTTACAAACTAAAAAAGCGTAACCGATAATAAAAAAGCCTCGAAAATCTAATCTCGAGGCTTTAGTTTTTTAAATATAAATTTATTCTCTATCAATATAGGTTTTGTTACCATTACTGTTGATGTAGTATTTTCCGCCTCGTGGACCTGTATACACTTTTTTACCATTATATTCTCCTGTTACTTTATCTGCAACTTTTGGTGCTTTTTCAGTAGATATTTTTTCTTTGGTTTTGGTTGTAGTTTTTGCTTTTTTGTCTGCAACTTTCGCATCTACATCTTTAGTAGCTTTTGCTTTTTTGTCTGCAACTTTCGCATCTACATCTTTAGTAGCTTTTGCTTTTTTGCCTTCAACTTTAGCGTCAACTTCTTTAGTAGCTTTTGGCGTTTTTACTTTTTTATCAGTAACTTTACCCTCAGCTTCTTTAGTAGCTTTTGGCGTTTTTACTTTCGCTTCTTTTTCTGCTTTTTTCGCTTCTTTTTCTGCTTTTTTAGCCGCTTTATCCGCTTCTTTTTTTGCCGCAGTTTTGTCTTCTTTTACTTTCTCCGCTTTTTCCTTTTTCTCTTTTACGATTTTTTCGGTTTTGGCTTTAGTTTTCGATTTTTTTTCTTTTACTTCTTGAGCAAAAAAAGTGTTTGAGAATAAAAACACCAAACACAGCAATAAAATTTTTTTCATAATTTAATAGTTTTGTTATAATACGTTTCAAAATTACTAAAATTTTAACAAAAATCATTCCACAAATAAAAAAATTAAAAAAATGCTCGTAACTGAACGCTTCCAGTATGTATAGCTCTGCTTTCTTCACTTTTTCGACCTTGATAGTTTATATTTAATTCTAAAAATTGAGATAAATTTTTTTGAACCAACAAACGCCAGGTTTTATTTTTGCCTGCTTGCAATCCTTCTAATATCTGAAAACCTGCCGCTGATTGGTCATTTCCTTCAAAATTATTATCATAAAATGAAAATTCACCGTTAATAACAAATTTTTTATCATTATTGAAAGTAAAAGAAGTACCGAGTTTTGATTGTTTTAATTTTTCAAACTCTCCAATATTATTTTCTTTTTTTTGATATTCATAAAACAAATCCCAACTTGCTGTTTTCGAAAACAAATAGGAGATTTTTGGTGCTACTTCAAAGCCATTTATTGTGTAGTTTCTCGTTGAGAAATTTTCGGATTCTGATCTAATTTCAAATAATTTTGTTTCAAATCCAAACAGCCAATTTACCTGCATTAAATGTTCATAACGCACTAGATGTGAGTTGCTTTTGTTTTGTTGCGAACCAACAGAAAGCTGATTCTTTAATTTACTATTTAGATAGGAATAGGTAGTTGAGTGGTTCTGTTTTCCTCGATTGTAATACAAATTATTTTGAAAACTAGCATTTAATCCAAGTAAATCTAAATCTGATTTTTTAAAAGGATTTAAATCAAATTTATTGCCATCACGCTTTATTTTTCTGTCAATTAAAAAAGTGGTTTGATTATAAAAATAAGACAAAATTTTTAAAATCCCTTTTTTATTCTGAAATTTTAAAAAGTTGATTGTTGCGGCTTGAGAAAATTTATTTTGATGTGTTTTTATAAAAATTTGATTGGGAAGAAATAATTTTACAAATTTGGCTTGATCTTGAAATATGGCGATTTCAAATTCTTGAATTTCTTGAATTCCGTTGGCATTATAATCGTTCCAAGTATAAATGCCACGACCTGGTTCAACTTCTAAATAAGTAAATTCTTGTTGTGCAATTGTTCCTGAATTGGTTTCAAAAACAGTATTTGTTATCAGTAATTGATCAAAAAAACGATCAGCATACAAAATTCTGGAATTCAACGAAGGTTCATTTTCTTTGGTTTTATCTTCAAATTTTAGATTTCTATAATTTAAGAAAACAGACAAATTATTTTTTTCGGTCTGAATCAGTTTTGATTTCAAATAATACGATTGCGAAGTGTTTACACGTTTAATAATGTTGTTTTGCAAGCTGTCGTTAACACGATTTAGAAAACCAATTTCAGTAAAAACCTTTGTGCTGTCGCCACGACCAGCAAAAGCTCCCGTTTCGAAAAACTTCTGACTGAAATTCGAAAATTGATCGGTAGCTTTTAATTTTTCTTGATTGTTTTCGCCTCGAATTGTTGCGCCAATCCAATTCTTTTTAAAATGAAATTTAGATTGTATTTGCGATCGTAAAAACTTAGATTTTGATAATTTTCCGTCGCTTTGTAAATAACTATTTTGCGAGCTAATAGTATAATTTTTGAGTTGGAAGGTACCGTTAATTTGTTGTCGATTTCCAGAAAAACTATCCGAAAAATTAAGATTTTCATATTGATAATTGATTTTTCCTTTTTCGGGCAACGTAAAAACAAAACCCGTATTGAGGTATTTCTGATTGCCAGTTACTAAATTTATGTTCCAATCTCTATTAAATTCTATTGAAAATAAACGTTCAATTGTACGAAAATCTTTTTGTATAAATTGAAAATCCGTCAAACCGTCAACATTCCATTTTCCTGAATAGAGACGTTGTTTGGCATTTATTTTTCCTGCGCAACCTTTGTTGTCGTTGTCATTTTGAGATGAAAACAAATTCAAATCGTTATTGCTTATTCCTAATTCAAAATCAATATTTGTTTTTTCTGTAGGGAAATATTTTCCAGTGATTGACGCAATTTGAATTTGCGTTGGTGCAATAAGTCGTGTTATGGGTTCATAATTGCCTTGTTTTATTCCTGCAATAGGAGCGATGTACTCGAAAATTTTATCAATAGCGTTTCCGTTTTTCAAAATATAATTACCTTGATTGTCGCCCACCAAACTGAATTTTACATTAAACAAAACATCGGTAGCAACATTTGAATATTCAAAAAATTCGACACCATTAAAAGTTGTTTTTTTGTACAAAAATTTATTTTCAGAATACGAATCTTCAAATGCTGAAATCGAATTCATCAATTGTTGGTTGTCGCCAGCATTGGATAAAACTTGCGCTTGATCTTCTGCTATATTTTGTTGCAGCGGCTGATTTTTATTATCATTTTCAGAGTAAAAATTGGCACCAATACTCCATTTTTCGCGCTCGTGATTGGCACCAAAATAGGTTACAAAGCGTGTGTAATTTTGGTCGGTAAATTGATATTCAATAGTAATTCGCATTTCGGAAGTAATCGGAAAAAGCGATGTAAATTTTATTTCGCCCGCATTATAATCAATAACATAATCTTTTTCTTCGCCACGTTTTAGCAATATTCCGTTCGCAAAAACTCGCTCCGAACTCGAAATTACGATAATATACAACTCGCCATTTTGCCCTTTAAGTTTGTACGGACCTTGATTACCTTCTTGCCCAACAAAATTACTTTTGGCATATTGCCCTCGAACTAAAGCTGCCGACGCATACACATTGGTTTTGTTATTTTCTTTGCCAAAACTAAAATTGGTTGAAAGTCCCTGTACTTTTTTATTAAAATTCAGAAATTTTGACTGCCGATTTTCTAGAAAAATATCGCCACCGCGAAGGTTCCATTTGTCTGAAAATACTTCGATAAAAATTTGATCAAATTCATTAATTCGTTGCGAGTAACCGCTGTTTTGCAATGGTAAATTGGAATCTTGAATGGAGGCTCGAATAGAAACTTTATCGGATATTTTTCCTGTAATTTGAAGATCAAGATTGGAGTTTACTACTGCATTTTGATTGTTACCAATTGTTACGCCGCGCGTGATGCTTCCTGATGTTGTCAAGCCATCAAAAGGTTTGAAATCTTTTTTGACATCTTTTTGTAGCGAATACAAATTGCCCTTTTGGTTGGGTACCACTCGTGCCGCATCATAAATTGCATATTCTTTGGTAAGGAAATCGGGAAACTTAAGATAATTAATTGTAATAGAATCGTTTGCGATATAATTTGGATTGAAAATAAGTTGCGCTTTCTGAAAATTAATTTTATAAAAACTTGAATCGACGACAACTTTATTTTTATTAATAACCTGAAAAAAACTTGGGTTGATACTTACTTTTTCGAGCGAGGTAGTATCGTTTGAAAAGGCAATTTTTTTGGTTGCATAAGCAGATTTGTTTTCTTGAGCATATGCACCAGAAAAACAAACTATAACCCAAAAAAGTAAAACCTTTTTTAACATAATAACTATAACTCAAAAACGGCAAAAGTAGTATGTTTTGATGGATTTGAAATCTATTTTTATTGGTTCGTCCGCGTTAGTGATTGAAGTGAAAATCCTTTTTGGCGATTTTTTTCGACAAAAAGATTGTAACGCAAAGCACGACCCAAAGGGTAACGCCCAAAAACAATTACTCTTTAGTGACCAACTGCATTGTTTCTCTACTTATTTGCTTGAGCAAAACGACTTTGTCTTTTTCGACCATTTGTGCCGCTTTTTCGTCAAAATGGCGGATTGTGTATAACGACACATTTTCGTTATAGGCAACTTTAAATTTCTTTGACAGAATGGTTTTTACCGCCTCAAAATTACCGAATTTATCTTCAATACAAACCGAAAAACTAATGGCAGAATTCTGAATTAAACTGACTTTCATTTTGTATTGATGGAGAAGTGCAAATATTTCGCTTATATTTTCTTCCATAATAAAGGAGAAATCTATGGATGAAAGCGATATCAATAACTGACTTTTTTTGAGAATAAAACAAGGCAAATGTGGCTCTAGGTCTTTGCCTTTTGCAACAGAAGTTCCTGGAAACATTGGGTTGATAAACGATTTTACATACAGCGGAATTTCTTTTTTCTGAAGTGGTTGTAAGGTTTTCGGGTGTATCACTGTGGCCCCATAAAAAGCCAATTCTATGGCTTCGCGATACGATATTTGATTAAGTAAACTTGCATTTTCGAAAAATCGTGGATCGGCATTCATCACTCCAGGAACATCTTTCCATATAGTTACACTTTGTGCATTAAGGCAATAGGCAAAAATTGCGGCGGTATAATCGGATCCTTCGCGACCCAATGTTGTGGTAAATCCGTTATTGTCAGATCCTAGAAAACCTTGTGTAATGTTTACGGTTTTCTTTTTTACGTTTTTCGAAATTAGTTTCTGAGTCGCTTCCCAATCGACTTCGGCATCACGATAATTATTATCTGTTTTTATGAAATTGCGAACATCCAACCAATTGTTTTTGATGCCTTTATGATTGAAATAATGACTAACAATTGTGGTAGAAAGCAACTCGCCATAACTCACCACTTGATCGTAAACAAAATTATAATTGGGCGATTTGCTACTTCTGATAAAATACTCCAAATCGGCAAAATGCGCATCAACATCATGATATACATCATGATTTTCGTCGTCAAAAAGATCTAGTAAAATTTGATAATGGTATTTTTTTACATCCTGCATCGAAGCTTGTAACTCTTTGGATTTTTCAAAATAATTTTTGATAATTACTTCCATGGCATTTGTGGTTTTGCCCATTGCAGATATTACAAGCAAAACATCGTCATAACCTACTTTTTGCAATAGATCAAAAACATTTTTTACACCTTCGGCATCTTTTACTGATGCGCCTCCAAATTTGAATATTCTCATGTTTAAATTTCAATTTTATTATTTCTAAACTCCAATTTTTGAGTTTGGGATTTGATTTTTTATTTTTTCAAATTTTCTAAGAAATTTGATATACCTTTTTCGTCCATCTGTACTGTTTTCCAGTCAGATAACATTTTCGCTCCCGATTTTTCGTAGAACTTAATTGCTGGTGTGTTCCAATCCAAAACGGCCCATTCAATGCGACGTACATTGTCTTTTTTGCCTTGTTTTATTATCTCTGAGTACAAGGCATAGCCACAACCCGAACCACGCATTTTTTCTTTAACGATCAAATCTTCTAAGTGAATCGTTTTGCCTTTCCAGGTAGAATAGCGATAATAGTATAAAGCCATACCTACAATTTCGGAATCTATTTCGGCTATAAAAGTATAAAAAAGCGGATTTTCGCCAAAACCATCTCGAACCAAATCGGCAATTGTAACAACAACAGCATTCGGTTCTTTCTCGAAAGTTGCCAATTCATTGATGAGTTCCAGAACGGCTGGCATGTCGGTTTGAGTTCCTTTTCGGATAATCATTTAGTTTTTTTTTCAAATATACAAATCATTGAAACTAACTAAAATAAATTTGATAGATTTTGATAAAATAAACGATATTTGCAAAAAACTACAACGATTTCGTAATGGAAGAACGCAACAAAACTTTAGGAGAATATATTATTGAAAATCAAAACGCTTTTCAATACTCGTCGGGCGAATTATCCCGAATAATAAACTCGATACGATTGGCAGCTAAAGTTGTTAATTATAAAGTAAATAAAGCGGGTTTGGTAGACATAATTGGTGCTGCTGGCGAACAAAACATTCAAGGTGAAGACCAACAAAAATTGGATGTGTATGCCAACGAAGTTTTTATTCAGACTTTAATAAATCGTGAAATTGTATGTGGAATTGCATCAGAGGAAAACGATGATTTTATTACCGTTTCGGGATCAGATAATTCACATAGCAATAAATATGTGGTGTTGATGGATCCGCTTGACGGCTCGTCTAATATTGATGTAAATGTTTCTGTTGGAACAATTTTTTCGGTTTATAGACGGGTTACACCAATAGGGACGCCAGTAACAAGTGCCGATTTTTTGCAACCAGGAACACAGCAAGTTGCGGCTGGTTATGTAATTTATGGCACTTCGACGATGCTGGTTTACACAACGGGTCATGGTGTTAATGGTTTTACATTGAACCCAGCTATCGGAACGTTTTATTTATCGCATCCTAATATGAAATTCTCGAAAGACGGCACTATTTATTCCATCAATGAGGGAAATTATGTTCATTTTCCGCAAGGAGTAAAAAATTATCTCAAATATTGCCAGTTAGAAGAAGGCGATCGTCCGTATACTTCAAGATATATCGGAAGTTTGGTGTCTGATATTCATAGAAATATGATAAAAGGCGGCATATATATTTATCCTACAAGTTTTAAGGCGCCAAAAGGGAAACTTCGTTTGTTGTACGAATGTAACCCAATGGCTTTTATAGTTGAGCAAGCTGGCGGTAAAGCATCTGATGGTTTCGGTCGTATTATGGAACTGCAACCAAAAGAACTCCACGAACGCGTTCCATTTTTCTGTGGAAGCTATAATATGGTAGCAAAAGCTGAGGAATTTATGGCGAAAGCAAAATAAAAAAAAACTCCGAAAATTTTTCGGAGTTTTTTTTTTAACTATCTCAAATAATTACTTATTCATATGAGTCATTTCGTAAACAAAAGTATCTAAATCAACTTCTAACATCAATAATGACAAGGCTTTGTCTACTATATAAGGAACATTACTTGGAGTAAAACCTAATGCCAATGTAAAACGAGATAAAATTTCTTTTTGTTTTGGTCCCAAAATATGATCAGCATAAACCATGCGTGACAAATCGTACAAACGCTCCAAACGTTGTGCATGCAAATACGGCGGATTTATGGGATATTTTAAAGGGTTTTCCAAAATTTCAGCATATTCATCTGCTGAGATTTCAAGTCGAACGGCCAATTTATCCAAAAAACTTTTCTCTTCGCTACTCAAATCGCCATCGGCAATCGCAACACGAACAATTGCAGAAAAATGACCTTTATTTCTAGTTTTGAATTCGCTATCGAATAGATCTGAAAATGACATAATTTTTAATTTTTAGACTGCAAATATAATTCTATTTTGGTAGTTATTCAAATCTGATTTTTAAGAATTTAAAATAATAAACAAATCATAATTTTTTTAAGAATAGTATATCATGTAAAATTTATATATAAATTTACAATACCCAAAAATCTAACACACTACTACAATGTCAGAGTTTTTTGCTTTTTTTCAAGTCGGATTACGTCATGTATTAGACTTAAATGGTTTCGATCATTTTTTATTTCTTATCGCATTAGCAGTGCCTTACGCCTTCAAAGATTGGAAAAGAATCTTGTTGTTGGTCTCAATTTTTACAATTGGACATACCTTGAGTTTAATATTATCTATCTTTGAAGTAATCACCATAAAAGGGAAATTTATCGAGCTATTAATTCCTGTAACGATTTCGATAACTGCACTTTTAAACTATTACAAAGCAGGAAAAATCTCAAAAAACGAATCGATTTCTGCCATAGGATTTCTAACATTATTTTTCGGAATCATACACGGATTAGGATTTTCAAGTTACATAAAAACTTTACTTTCTGGCGAACCAACTGATAAGTTATTGCCAACAATTCAGTTTGCAGTTGGCATAGAAGTGGCGCAAATCATTATCGTCATTTCAGTAGTATTAATTTCACAGGTGATGCAATCCTTCTTCAGATGTTCACGTCGCGACTTTATACTTATAACTTCCTCATTTGTAATTGGAGTAGTTTTGCCTTTGTTGCTCAAAAACCCATTTTTCAATAATTAGGAGCAAGTCGCTTGGGCTTTATCCGAAAGCATATTCCTGCTGTACGTTTCAATCTTTTATTATTGACGCACTTCGGCAAGCTCAGCATGACAATAAAAAAAGGATTTTCACTTCCATCAGTCCCGAAACTTCGGGATAATTGATAAACTTTTTCTACATTTGTAATCGACACAAAAAAACATTCGTTTGATCAATAAATGGAAGATATAAAACGCAACAAATACGATAAAGCCTACCTGAAAATTGCTGCTGAATGGAGCAAACTTTCCTATTGCAAACGCAAACAAGTAGGCGCAATAATTGTTCGCGATCGCATGATAATTTCTGATGGTTATAACGGTACACCATCAGGATTTGATAATTGTTGCGAAGACCATGAAGGATTAACCAATTGGTATGTGCTTCATGCCGAAGCAAATGCAATTCTTAAAGTAGCACGATCAACACAAACCTGCGACGGCGCAACCTTATACATAACACTTTCGCCATGCAAAGAATGCAGCAAACTCATTCATCAATCTGGAATAAAAAGAGTGGTC
This sequence comes from Flavobacterium sp., assembly GCA_031422015.1. Lineage (GTDB taxonomy): Bacteria > Bacteroidota > Bacteroidia > Flavobacteriales > Flavobacteriaceae > Flavobacterium. Next base: position 24,378 of record JANOPO010000098.1, read on the forward strand.
TATCAAAACGGATATCGGGATACTTCTGGCGTAGATTTTCTTGCAAAAGCAGGCGTTATTGTAGATCAAATAGAAAACTTAGATTAGAAAATTTTAATGAAAACCCAAAATAAACACCTTCCTATTTTACTTTTTGGAGCTATAGCAATTGGCATTTTGCTTGGTAGCGTATTGGATTTTCCAATTCAGAACGCACGTTTTTCTCAAAAAAATCACAAGGCAAAACTCAATCGATTAATCGATTTTATTGACAACGAATATGTCGATGAGGTCAACACCGACTCGATTGTCGATTTGACAGTAACCAATATTTTAGGCAAACTCGATCCTCATTCTGTATATGTGCCGCCAAGCGATCAAGTGGCTGTTGCTGAAAGTATGCAGGGTAATTTTGTGGGTATTGGCGTAAGTTTTTACATGTACAAAGATTCTGTAGCAGTAATTCAACCCGTTGAAAATAGTCCGTCGGCAAAAGCCGGAATCAAATCGGGCGATCGCATTTTGTATGCCAATAATTATAAGTTGTTTGGTCGAAAATTGCCAACCGATACCTTATTCTCAAAACTTAAAGGTGAAGAAGGCTCAGAAGTAATCTTGACCATTTATAGAAAATCTGAAAACAAAAAATTCAAAATCAAACTCAATAGAGACATTGTGCCTCTAAAAAGTGTTGATATTGCTTTGCAATTAAATAAAGATTTTGGATATATCAAAATAAATCGTTTTGCTGAAACAACTTATGATGAGTTCAAAACAGGTTTACTAAAACTTCAAAAACAAGGCGCAAAAAATTTGTTGATCGATCTCCGTGAAAACGGTGGTGGTTACCTCGAAACCGCCGTCGCAATTGCAGATGAATTACTCAAGGACAAAGAGATAATTGTAGTTACTAAAAACAAAAACAAAAAAGTAGACAAAACGGTTGCAACCGCTGGTGGTATACTAGAAACGGGTAAAGTTGCAATTTTAATTGACGAAAATAGCGCTTCGGCAAGCGAAATTTTGGCAGGAGCCATTCAAGACAATGATCGTGGACTAATAGTTGGTCGCCGCTCGTTTGGCAAAGGATTGGTGCAACGCGAAATGAATTTTGAAGATGGTTCGGCCGTGCGGCTAACCATTGCAAGATATTATACGCCAAGTGGAAGGTCGATACAAAAACCATATAAAAAAGGCGAAAGCGAAACCTACTTCAATGAGTTTGAAAAGCGATTTGAAGATGGCGAATTGTACAATAAAGACAGTATTAAAATAGCAGATACATTAAAATTCAAAACCAAAAAAGGCAAAATTGTTTTTGGCGGCGGCGGGATTGTTCCTGATGTTTTTGTTCCTATCGAAACCGAAAAGGGACAAGAAGGATTACTCTATTTATTACAATCTGGAATCTTAGGGCATTTTGTTTTTGAACAAATAGATGCCAAACGTAGTGATTTTAAAAGTTTAACTTTCAATCAATTGATTACTAAATTAGAGGGCTCAGATCTGTATTTTTATAATTTTGAAAAGTTCCTTCTCCAAAACGAAGTCGATTTGAAATTATCAAAAAATAAAACTATCGTAAAACGCTACTTAACAGCTGAGTTTGCAAGACAACTTTTTGACGAGCGCAAGTATTATGAAATTGTTCTGAAAGACGATGCTATGATCAAAGCGGTTTTGGGAAAAGGGTTTTAATAAAAAACTGCCCGATTAAAGGCAGTTTTCAAACTAACAAAAAACACTACTACTTTATAAAGCGTTGGCTAAAACTACAGATCCAGCAATTATCAAACCGCCAGCAATAATCCAACCAATACTACTTTTCTTTTTTTCGGTTATGGGTTGATAAACATCCGCTTTTTGCAACAAACTTGGTTTTATTTCCAGAAATTTAATATCTTTTTCTTCTACCTGTCGGAAGTTTTTGTAATTGGCAGTCCAACCAAAAACGGTAAGTTCAGTTTTAGAACCTTTTGTTGTAGAATAGAAAGATGGCTCAACCAAAATATCGGCATTCCGTTCTTTGAGTAAGTCTCTAACTACCTCGTTTTTGGCATTTTCTAATGATGTCAAGTTTTTTACTTCAACCGTTTTTTCGACTTTATCTTGTTTGACATCAAGATCTGCCACAACGGGTTTGTGAATAATACCTGGTCCAGCAATATCCATAGTTTTGGCTGTACCAGATTTTGAAGTAGAGCAAGAAGTTAGGGTAATAGCAATGGATAAAAGAATGATTTTTTTCATAAAATATTATTTTTGATACTTGTTGAAGACTATTTTTATTGTTGAACGTGAATAAATCGTTGGCTTTCGCCACTCGAGAGTGTTCCAGTTTTTGTTTCAAGTACAACTCCATTTCGAATTGTTCTGATAGTAAAATTTGAGCTTTGGTTTGTTGTGCCCCCACAACTTCCAAAATATTTCACCCAATACTCGTATTGACCAGCAGGAGCCTGTCCTGTTTGCCAAAAGATATTTTCGTTAGGTCCTTGCGGGCAACTATTGCATAAACAATCTACATCTAATGTTCCTCCGGCCCCCGATGGATTAGCATAATAAACAATTGTGCCGTTTGGTGCTTTAACATACAAATCAAGATCAACAATTGCCTCATTAGTAAAAACTAAATTAAATCTAGGATTTCCGTCTTGTCCTACTAAGGTAGTTGGGGCTGGCTCTTCATCTACCGGTTCTTCGTCTTTATCATCATCTTTGCTACATGACACAAGTACTGATAGGAATACAAATAAGATTGCTAATTTTTTTGTTTTTTGGAATTTTAAGATAGTTGACTTCATAATTTAATTGGGTTTTAAGGGTTTAGTTTTTAATAAATTTTATTGTTTGACTGCCATTTTCGGTTTCCATCTTGAGCAAAATATTTACATAAAAAAGTAAGCGAAATAGCAAGTATATTATTTTTTTTTATTTTAAAGGTGAATTTTTTAAAGGGATTTTTTACAATTTATTAAATACTTTTTAAGTATTTTTTTTATTCTATTGAGAAGAGAGGCAACCCGAATGATGTCCTAAATCACATGCTCTTTTATAATATTGTTTTGCAAAGATTTTGTCAACGGCAACGCCGTTTCCTAATGTGTATATATCACCTAAATTGCAAGCGGCACTTGCTTCTTTCACATCATTTGATTTTACTTTTTCGAAATAGAATCTCGCTTTAGTAAAATCTTTTGAAAATCCTTTTAACCCATTATAATAATTCATTCCAAGTTGATAATTTTCTTCGGCGTTTAAAACCTTATTGATTTGAATTTCATCATTTTTATTAGTTGTAATTACTTTTTTAGACTGACCAATAGTATTTTTGGATAAAATTGTATTTTGCATATTAGTTGTTTGTTCTTTTTGCATTTCTGTAAATCCCCAACTTGCCCATTCAATTTCAGGTTCGCCAGCTACATCATTAGGGTATAAAAATGTTTTTTCGCATTCTTGGATGCCACCTGGGCAAATTACTTGATGCGGTGCAGCAACAGAGTTATATCTTGGAAAATCAAAGCAATTATCTTCAATACTAAAATGGTCAATTTTACTTAAGCCGCCATTTCGCATAAAACGCTCATCATTACTATTTAATATTCCACTTTTAAGGTTTTTGGAACTTAAACCATTTATGGCATGATAAGCCCAATATTTTGAACTTGAGTTTTTAACAATTAAATGAAGATTGTATTTAGTGAAATTTGTTCCCGAATCAGAATTTACTTGATTTCCAATTTTTGATAATAAATAAATGACGCTAAGACCATCTACATTATGTATTATTTTACTAGTTTGAGAGTATCCTAAGTTCGCGATTAGGATCACTAGTAATGTTTTGTAGAGTTTTTTCATTATTTTTATTTTAAATTATCATTAATAAATTTTTGAAGATCTTCTTTTGTTATGGGGTCTTTTATCTTGTCAATAAGTTTCTTTTGAAGTTCTAATTTTTGAATTGACTCTTCATACTTTTTTACAAAGGCTTTACTTTCTGAATCTGCAATACTGGTGTCTGCTTCTGCTTCTTTTATTGCAATTTCTTTTGCATTATCAATTATGTTTTTAAACAATGTAACCAATGATATATTATCAATTGTTTGAATTAAACTATAACTATTAATTGAATCTAGTGATCTGTTTATAATCATTGAGTCATTATCTACTTTCAAAAATTTATTAAGATTTTCGGATTTTTCATCTACAGTGGCATAATACATTTCATTTAATCTATAAAGTGCATCTCGCAACATATTAACTGCTGCTGTTCGTTTGCCTAATTCGGCAACTGCTCTTTGCGTTTTTATTAATACCTCTGCATCTACTTGACCAGTTACGTTTGCTTTTGCACTAATTTCATTTATTGTTTGGAAAGCGACGTCTGGAGCATTCTCAGCTAGGACTCTAATTTTTCCATCTTTTACATACATAACCGAGCCTCGCTTAGAAGCATCATAATGAGACCATAAAAAAGTTCCTTGCTTTTCATCTACAAATTGCGGGATTCTTACAATTCCTGATTTTCCATTTCCTCCTGTTTTTTGTAAAGCGCAACTTGATAATAGTAATAAAGACGCTAGAAGTATACTGTTGATTTTCATAACATCAATTTTTACATTTATTTAACATTTCAAAACTACTCACAAACACAACTTGCCACAATGGGGAAAACCCTAATTGAAAAAAGGATTTTACCTAATTGATTAAAAATGTGATTTTTGTGTAGGATTTTAAGAAAATTTTAATACTTTAGCATTATTATAAAATATTTTAAAACTTTATTTCAACCAAACTAAATTTTATACATCATGAAGAATTTTTTATTTTTGATAATAGTATCAGTACTTATTTTTTCTTGCGATAAAATTCCAAAAAAGGGCATTGACATAACAAGTGTAACTTTGTGTGATGTTTACAATACCATTGATCAAAATAATCAATTTGAACGTTATTTATTTTTGATGGCAGTTAGAACACAGTATTGTGCCGGTGAGTTAAACCAATGTATTCTAGATAATCATGATATTAGTACTACTGAATATAACAGAAGAATTAATCTAGTTTGGGGAAGTAAACCTATTCCTTATACTGTATCATTTTCAGCAATAAATAGTTTAATTTCTAACGAAAATGATTGCCTATACAAATATGTTGGTTTTGATATAAATAGTCAAAATGTAATAACTAACATGAAGCTTTATAATTATGAAATAAATCAAAAAGGTCGTTTTTCAATACCTTTATTTAATTCCTTAAAAAATAAATATGGCCTACAAGGAACCGATCAAGTAAAATTTTTTACGGCCAAAAAAGATGCTTCAAGTACAGTTGATGTAGTGTTTGAATTAAGTAGAAATAATATTAAAATAGGTTATAATTATGATGTAACTATAGATCCATCTTTTTATTTAGATTTTAAATATTTAGATAAATTTTTAAAAGATTATCCTAATCCTTATAAATTTATTAAGTAAAAATGAACAAACTATTTGTAGTATTTAATCCTGCAAAACTTTTAGTTTGGTTTACTTTTTTTCATGCTTTATATGCCCTAGATAAAAACACTTTAGTTAAAAAATTATTTTTTATTATTTTATCAATAAATTTTTTTACCGAGGTTTTTACATCTGTTTTATATTATAATTCGATATCCGTAAGCCTTTTAACAAGTTTAAATATAATATTACATAATTCAATATGGATTTATATATTGTTGTATGTTTTTAAAAAAGAGAAATTTGCATTTTGGCTATTAACTATTTTGGGATTATTTTCTTTTGTGAATTTATTATTTTTTGAGGGCACTACACAATTTAACTATTTAACCTTTGTTGTTAGCTCATTTTGTTATGTAGTACCGTACATTTATTTTAGTTTTAGTTTTCTTAAAAAAGAAAATTTATTTTTTTTTAAGAGCTCTAATTTTTTATTAGTTTCAGCACCGTTACCTTTTTTTCTAGGTTTAAGTTTTATGTTTGCATTTCAAACAAAACTAATAACTACTGTGCTCGTCTTTAATAATATAACGCTCTTTATGGTAATTAGTTATTTAGTTAATTTTATTTATTATGGCGTACTCAATTATTATATCAAAATAAGTAAAAATGGATAAGTTTCAACTAGGTTTTGGTATTATGACAATTTTAATTTTTGTTCTGATAATTTTACTTTTTTGTTTCATAATCATCAAGCTCTACATCCAAAAAGCCAAAAAGCATCAACAAGAAATATATCAGAAAAATATCAATTTCCAGAAAACCATAAACGCCACAATTCTAGAAACCCAAGAGCAGTTGCTCAGATCAATTTCTGACGACTTGCATGATGATGCAGGACAACAACTTACGGTTATTAATTTTCAGTTAGAAAATCTCAAACTCGATTTTCCTGCCAATAACCTCAATTCTGTTTCAGATTCTGTAACCAAATTATCGCAAACTATACGGCAAATTAGTCATTCGTTAAGCAGTAATTGGCTTGATAAAAACGGTTTGTTTGGCGCCATCGAATCCGAAATTAACCGCATTCAGAAAAATAGAACCATCCAAATTAGTTTTGTTAATCAATCTATCGAAAATCAAAAGCTATCTAATGATGTGCAAATTGTATTGTATCGAATTTTTCAAGAAATTATCAATAATATTTTGAAACATGCAAAAGCATCAGAAATTGAAATTTTAATCAAATCAGATTCAAATTTTGAAATGCAAATTAAGGACAACGGTATTGGTTTTGATAGTGGCGAAACGATCACCAATTTAAACTCATTAGGCTTGCAAAATTTGGTAAAACGTGCAGAAATTATCGATTATTCTATTCAATTTATATCAGAAATTAATCAAGGATGCACAGTTGTAGTTTCAGAAAATTAGGTAAAATCCTTTTTAAAATTAGGGTTTTACCTAGACGTTTTATTTGTATTAAAAGTAGTTTTGTTGGAACGAAATTAAAGCCATGAAAAAAATAAATATTGCACTTATTGACGATCATAAAATTGTAAGGCAAGGATTGAAAGAACTTATTGAAAAACTTGGCAATTATAACATCGTTGAAGAATTTGAAGACGGCACGACGTTCCTGAACAGCTTACCCATAGAAAATCCTATCGATTTGTACATCTTAGATTATTCCATGCCCAATCTAAATGGAATTGAAGTGCTCAAATTATTAGAACAAAAAGAAGGTGATTATAAAGTTTTATTACTTACGCAGCACTTTGACGAAAGTATTATTAACGAGGCCTACAGCTTTGGAGCACGAGGATTTCTCAACAAAAACTGTACGGCGCACGATTTAAAATACGCTATAGATAATATCATAAAAATTGGATACAACAATGTTTCAGAGATTTTGAAACGTGTAAAAAACTATGAGGAATCCAATGCGAAAACTGAAAAGAACAAAATTGAATTGTCCAAGCGTGAGCACCAGTTTCTAACTTTAGTGTGCGCCGAAAATGAATTTACCTACGACCAAATGGCAGAAATTATGGGTCTTTCCGTTAAATCTATCGAAGGCTATCGCGCTGCACTGTTTGATCGTTTCCAGATAAAGTCAAAAGTTGGTTTGGTTTTATTTTCGTATAACAACAAATTAACAGAACCTTTTTTATAACTCTTTATTTTTTTCTTTTAATTCATGTTGTTGCGAATTTGCTTCATCCAAAATGTCTTTTAAATGAATTTGCAATGCATCTACAGAGATTGTTATTTCCCAAAACGAAATTCCAAGCGAAACAAGTAAACTCAACAAACCTATTCCGAAAAAAACAATACCGACAACTTTGAGTTTAAAAAACAACATAAACATGGCAAATACTGACAGAAACAAACTAAAAACACCAAAAAGTTGCATGTAGCGAATGAGCTTTATTCGCAAGTTGAGGTTTCGAATTTCTATTAGAATACTTTTGTTTTTCTTTTCATCATACGATTGTTTCAGACCTCTAACTATTTGAGCAATTGTCAAAAAACGATTGGTGTATGCCAAAAGAATTAAGGAAGTTGCCGAAAAAAGTAGGGCTGGAGTATCTACTTGAAAAGTCATAAATAAATCTTTAGTTTCGTGGTTTAGACTGCGAATTTATGTAAAATCAAATTCAAATAACCGAAAAAGTTTTTATTTTTAGTCTATATACTTCAGCAACAAAGAAAAAACGCCACTAAATCCAATTTGTTAAAATTAATCCTTAGTTAACCTAATCCGCATGGCAACCATTTCTTTTTTGAAACCAACTTTTTCATAGGCTTTCACTGCCGATAGATTTTCGTCATAGACCTGTAACCTTACTTCTAAAACATTTTTAGTTATTGACCATTTCTTTAAAGTTTCTATTATTAGGGCATTTATTTTTTTTCCTCTAAATTCAGGTTTGGTGTACATAAATCCCAAATGCACAAATTTTTCATGATCCAAATATGTTTGAGCAGCTTTTATCTTTGCATATCCAGAGCTAACAATTTCAGAATCTATACATGCAACGAGCACCACCGTATCGTCCAGTTCAATTAATTGAGATAAATTATAATACGATATCTTTTCTGGCCTTAGGGTTGCATCAAAAGGGCGTTCTGCTTCAATTATAGCTTGTTCAAATTCAAGCAAAATTGGTAAATCTGCTAGTGTAGCTTTTCTAATATGGACGGTTTCAGACATTTTTAATTTTTGTTTTCAAATGTTTCGTAAAGATTATGAATTTTCAAAATTATAACACCAAATAATACTGCCGATACGATCAAAACGGTATTTAATAAACCATCGGTTGCGAAGGATAATTTGAGCATAATCGTGGAGATTATAAATCCCGAATTGCGAATAACTTTACTAAAGTTGTCACTGTGCATCAACGAAAAAAGTAGTAGTAATACATCTATTAATATCAAAATCGTAAAAAAATCATCAAAAAAGATCGTATTTATATCTTTTATACCATTGACCATCTTACCGATCGAAAAGAAACTTTCATGAATCCAATTTCCGAAACTATAAAATGATAAAGCCAAAAACAGGGGAACCAAAATAGTGGCAATATTTTTTTTAAGTTGAATAAATTTTAAAATTTCAGGTTTTAAATCGGCGTCGGATTTTCGGGTTTTTTCGTTTTCATTATTTAATTTATAAAATATAAATATTAATAAGAAAAGTAGCAGTATTGAAATTAAATCGAACATAAAATTCAAATCGTTTTTATTCTCAAACCAATTATTTGTAAATTCCAATTTAGATAAGTCTTTAAAAATTCTTCGAATAATTATTAGCGAAATTATTTCGTATTGTTTTCCGATATAAATTGATGTTGATTTGGGCAAATAAAATACCAGAAGATAAACTTCATAAATCAATATAAATGAAAAAGGGGTATATATTGCTGCTATTGGATTGTTGAGTAAGTACGAATAATCGAGGAAATTAATAACTTGCAGTTTGACCAAAACAATCAAGGCCAAGTGGATCAGAAAACTCAAAATTGCAATATAAATAATTACAATTTCACTTTTTTTCTTAGTCTTTTCTGACAAACATTTTTTATTTAGGTAGTCTAAAAGTAGGTTTATTTTGAACACAATAAGTCTTGTTTAAATATTTTTCAATAAAGTTAAACAAAATTATTTAATTATTAAAATTTATTGTAATTTTACAGAAATCTAACTAATTTTTAAATTCTAAATTTTACTCCATGTTCGACAAATTCAAAAAATCAGAAATCTTTACTTTGCTTGTTGTGCTTTTTATAATATTTACATCTGAATATATCTATTTAGTACAAGACAATTTTGAAAAAGCTATTTTTATTGGGCTTTGGGCACCAACAATTGTTGGCCTACTTATTTTCTTTAACCTAAAACTCAAAAAATAATGAAAAATTTAGATGTACTAATTTTTACAGGTATTGTTATTTTGTGTTTTATAACTTTCTTTATTTCGACTTTTCAAACCTTTGAAAAAATAAATAAAAAAGGCCTCGAAAAAAATTCGAAGCCAGGCATTATAAGTAGGTTGCTAGCTTATTTTGAAAGTTTAACTTAACGTTTTATTTTTTCAATCTATTTTTAAAAACCTTTTCAAATTTTTCGATCTTTGGCTGGATTACCATTTGGCAATACGGTTGATTTTTGTTATTGTTATAATAATTTTGATGATCATCTTTTGCTTTATAAAACTTTACAAAAGGTTCTAGAGTGGTCACAATTTTGGTAGCATAAACCTTCGATTCGTTTAATTCTGTAATGATACTTTCGGCAGCTTTCTTTTGCTCATCATTGCGATAGAATATTGCTGATCTGTATTGTGTACCAACATCGGCGCCCTGCCTGTTTAGTGTTGTTGGGTCGTGTACCGTAAAAAATACTTTGTAAATTTCATCTAGGTTGGTTACAGTTTTGTCGTAGGTTATTTCTACAACTTCTGCTGCGCCGGTGCTACCTGAACAAACCTGCTCATAGCTCGGATTTATAACTGTTCCGCCCGCAAATCCAGATACAACATTAGTTACGCCTTGTAAATTTTCATAAACGGCTTCCACACACCAATAGCAACCACCAGCAATTGTGATTGTTTCTAAATTTGAATTGACACTTGCCGTAACTATACTCTTTTCAGGTACAAAGTCTAACGAAATAGCATTCATGCAGTACCTTTTGCCAGTTGGTTCGGGTCCATCGTCAAACAAATGTCCTAAATGACTATTACATCGACCACATAATGCTTCTGTGCGTTTCATGCCATAGGAGTTGTCTTCTTTAAAAATAACACTTTCTTTATTTTCTTGTTCAAAAAAACTAGGCCATCCGCAAGAGCTTGTGAATTTTTGTTGTGACTTAAAAAGGTTATTGCCACAAGTAGCGCAGTAGTAAGTTCCTTTAGCTTCAGAATTCCACATTTTGCCAGTAAAAGCGCGTTCTGTATCTGCATTTCTTGCAACCGCATACAAATCGGGCGACAATATCTTTTTCCATTCAGCATCTGTAACAGTCAATTTATTGACATCGGTATTTGAATAAAAAGGGTTTTCTGGTTTGGAAATAGCATTGCTCATAGATTCAGTTTTAACTTGTTTTTTGTTTGAAGATTGCCCGCAAGAATTGAAGGTCAATAAAATCAATAAAAATAAGGATTTTAAAAAATGATTATTTTTCATAACACAAAATATTTGATGCAAATTTACGTAATACATACTATTGTTTAATTTATATAGTTTGCTAAAGTAACTATTTATGTAAAGTTTAACGCTTGTTTCAATTTCAATAACCTTTCTTTATAGTTGGATTTGTCGTACTTTTGCATACTGATTTTTAAGCATGAAAGAAGAGAATGTAATATTAGTTAATACCAATGATGAACAAATTGGTTTGATGCCCAAACTCGAAGCGCACCAAAAAGCAGTTTTGCATCGTGCCTTTTCAGTTTTTGTTCTAAATGACAAAAATCAAGTCATGCTACAAAAACGCGCAGAGCACAAATACCATTCACCTTTGTTATGGACAAACACCTGTTGCAGCCACCAACGCGAAGGCGAAACTAACTTGCAAGCTGGAATACGCCGTTTGTATGAAGAAATGGGTTTCAAAACCCAGCTCAAAGAGTTATTTCATTTTATTTATAAAGCGCCGTTTGATAATGGTTTGACAGAGCACGAGCTAGATCATGTGATGATCGGATATTATAATGACGAACCAAACATTAACCATGACGAAGTATGTGATTGGACATGGATGGATATTGAATATATTAAAGAAGATATAAGCAGCAATCCCGATTTATATACCATCTGGTTCAAAATAATTTTTAACGAGTTTTATCACTATCTCGAAGACCACAAATTATAAAATTTCAAATTTCAACAAATGAAAGTTACAATTTCTAGAAAAGCACATTTCAATTCAGCACATCGTTTGTATCGTAAAGACTGGACATTTGATCAAAACGATGCAATATTCGGAAAGTGCAACAATCCTAATTTTCACGGTCATAATTATGATATGACAGTAAGTGTTACCGGACAAATAGATCCCGAAACGGGCTATGTGATGGATGTAAAATTTTTATCGGATATTATAAAGGAAGAAGTCGAGAATCAATTTGACCATAAAAATCTCAATCTTGACGTACCTGAATTTGCAGATCTCAATCCAACAGCCGAAAACATAGTTGTCGTAATTTGGAATAAAATCCGTAAACGAATTAAACCCGATTATGAATTAGAAGTTGTTTTGTACGAAACACCACGAAACTTCGTAACCTACAAAGGCGAATAATGGCATTACAAATAGGTGATAAGTTACCCAATTTTTCAGCAATTGACAGCTTAGGAAATGACTTTGACAGCCAATCAGTTATCGGCAAAAAACCAGTAGTTATTTATTTCTATCCAAAAGATAATACACCAGCTTGCACAGCACAAGCCTGTAGTTTCCGAGATCAATACCAAGATTTTACCGATTTGGGCGCCGAAGTTATTGGCATTAGTTCCGACTCCGAAAGTTCACATCAAACATTCACAAATAAGTTCAAATTGCCATTTATTTTGCTTTCAGATGCCAATTCCAAAATCCGAAAAGCCTTTGGAGTTCCAACCGCATTATTTGGACTTTTGCCTGGCCGAGTAACCTATGTTGCGGACAACAAAGGCACAATCGTGATGATTTTTGATAGCATGATCGGTACAAAACACATTTCACGAGCATTAGCAGCTATCAAAAAATTAGTTTAAATTTGGAGCTATTTCCCGCTATACGTTCCAATCTTTCATATTGTCACTTCGCAAGCTCAGGACAATATAAAAGGATTTCGACTGCTATCGGAGCTAGGTCAAAATGTAAAAAGAAATTTTAGTATATGATGAAATTTTATCCCTTACAATTCAATCCAATTCTAAAAGAACGCATTTGGGGCGGAACAAAACTGAAAACTTTTTTAAACAAACCTATTTTTTCTGAAATTACTGGCGAAAGTTGGGAGATTTCTACTGTCGAAAATGATGTAAGCGTTGTAGCAAACGGAAGTTGCAAGGGCAAAACCTTAAACGAATTGATCGAAGAATTCCCAAACGAAATACTAGGAACGACTGTTTATAGACGTTTCGGCAAACAATTCCCTTTGCTTTTTAAATACCTCGATGCTCGCGAAGATTTATCGATTCAGTTGCATCCCAACGATGCCTTGGCAAAAAAGAGACACAATTCTTTCGGTAAAACCGAAATGTGGTACGTCATGCAAGCCGATCAAGACGCCCGATTAATTGTAGGGTTTAAGCAAAAATCAAATCCAGACGAATATCTCGAGCATCTAAAAAATAAAACTATTTTAGAACTTCTTAACACAAAAAACGTTTCCAAAGGCGATGTCTTTTTTCTAGAAACAGGCACTATTCATGCCATTGGCGCAGGAATCGTAATTGCCGAAATCCAGCAAACATCTGATATAACATATCGCATTTACGACTTTGAGCGTAAAGACCCCAACGGCAACGAGCGCGAATTACACAACGATTTGGCCCTAGAAGCCATCAACTATGAAGTCGTCGAAGCCGAAAAAAAATATGAAAAAGTCGAAAACAAATCTAATAAAATAGTTGATTGCCACTATTTCACAACCAATTTTATTCCGCTAAACGGAAAAATAGACATTGCTAAAAACCACGAAACTTTCAGAGTTTATATGTGTGTCGACGGCACTTTTGAATTGAATTGCGATCAACAAAAGTATTCGTATCAAAAAGGCGATACCGTTTTGATGCCCGCTTCAATCAATACATTCCAAATTAGTGGAAAAGCAGCGCTACTAGAAATTTATATAAAATAGCTGTTTCTACCAAGTTAAGTTGTACTTTTGCACCCGAATTAAAATTAACAATAGAGTACGAAGGATACTTCACTTCTCACAATGACAAAGAAAATGGCAAACATTAAAAATTTAAAAAAAGACATTAATTACGTTTTAGGCGACATCATTGAAGCAGTTTACCTTTGGGAAATGGCTACAACTGGACAACCAACGGAAAAATCAAACGGATTAATTGACGAAGCAATAGCTACTTTTGATAGTTTGATTACTAGAGTGAACCAAACAAAAGTTGAAAATAAGAAAGCGCATTTTGGTGCTATAGGAAAAGATTTAGAAGCTGCTGCAAACCAGTTGGTTGCTAAAATCAACGATTTACAATAAAAAAACTAAAAAAAGTGCCAATATATTTTGGAATTATAAAAATCAAAATTATATTTGCTCACGCATTGCCAGCGTAGCTCAGTTGGCTAGAGCAGCTGATTTGTAATCAGCAGGTCGTGGGTTCGAGTCCCTCCGCCGGCTCCATAAAAAAAACCATTCCAATTCGGAATGGTTTTTTGTTTTATTAATATATTTTAATCAAATTTATTTTTTATATAATATTTACCATCAAGATCATCATCAAAATCATCAATTTTAATTTGTTTTGGTTTAGGTTTAGCTGCATTGGCTCTTTTTTTCCATATTTCAAACTTGTCTTCAGAAAGTTTTTTCTTCATGATTTCAAGAACTTGCTTTTCTTCAATACCCATATCCTTTTTGATAATTTCAAACGGATTTCTTTCTTCCTGCGCCAATGTAATTAATTTCTGGGTGTCATCCCAAGATAATTCTATGCTTTTACTCTTTTTCATTTTAAAAGGACTACTTTTTTATTTTTTTGAATTTACAATAATTGAACCAATATTAGTAATAAATTTTATAATTACAAAAAAATTATTTTATTATTCTAAAAGTTAGATTGATTCTTGGTCCAATTTTTTTTGCGGTTTTCGGAATTTGATGTTTCCAAAAATGTTGTGTTGTTCCTTGCATTAGTAATAAACTTCCATGTTGCAATACTATATTATGGCGCAAATCTGCATTCGTATTGTGCTTCAATTGAAAATTTCTTTCCACGCCAAAACTCACCGACGCAATTATCGGATTACGACCCAGCTCTTTCTCGTTATCAGCATGCCAGCCATTGCTATCTTTGCCATCGCGATATTTATTTAGTAAAACAGTTGTAAAATTATGAGCGCAAACATCTTCGATTTCGTTTTTGATAAACATTATTAATGGTGACCACGCATGGGGTTGCATAATAATGTTTGAATAGCCATATGCTTTGCCATCATTGCCGTAAAGTGCCGTAAGTCTTGGTTGTGGATAGGTTTTTCCATAAACTGTTATATGGTCTAATTGCCAAGGCACTTCGGTTTTTAGTTTTTCAAATAGTTCGTTTGCTTTTTCTGCATTAAAAAAATCGGGATAATATTCGATTGCCGCATCGGGTAAGTCGAAGGATATTTTTTCGGATGGAAATAAGGATTTCATTTTTCAAAAATAAAAAAACCGATGCAAATAATTGCATCGGTTGTAAAGTTTTTTTGAGTTTCGAGCGCGTTATGGATAAAAGCGATATCCTTTTGTGTAACGAAGTGGAACAAAAGATAAAGCGTAGAGCCCGACCCGCCGCGGCGGGAACGTCCAAAAAATTAGTCTTTATTTTTATCTTCTAATACAAACTTATAAATAAAGCCACCTATTAATGCGCCTGCAATTGGTGCTATCCAAAACAACCAAAGCTGGTTAAGTGGTTCTCCTTGCGTAAACAGTGCTTGTGATAGCGAGCGTGCTGGATTTACTGATGTGTTTGTGATCGGAATACTTATTAAATGAATAAGTGTTAATGCCAAACCGATTGCTACTCCTGCAAATTTTCCGTTTGCAAACTTGTCGGTTGCACCAAGTATGATTAGCAAGAAAAACATGGTTAGCATAAACTCTGCAGAGAAGCAAGCTACCATCGAGTAGCCATCTGGGGAGAAACTACTGAAGCCGTTTGATGCAAATGCCCCTGCCTTAGTATTGTCAATCGCAAAGCCTGGTTTACCAGAAAGGATGAATAATAATGTCCCTGCCGCCGAAACGGCTCCTATGCATTGCGCGAGAATGTAGGGTACAAGATCTTTTGCTTTGAATCGTCCCCCAGCCCACAGACCTATTGAAACTGCTGGATTGAAATGACCTCCAGATATGTGTCCGACGGCATACGCCATAGTTAACACTGTAAGTCCAAAAGCTAATGAAACTCCAGCAAAACCTATCCCTAAATTAGGTATTCCTGCTGCAAAAAGGGCGCTTCCGCAACCGCCAAAAACAAGCCAATAGGTTCCGAAAAATTCTGCAAATAATTTTTTCATAATGTAAAAATTTAGTTAGTATTTTATAATTTGTTCTTACGAAAGTACTAAAAAAATCAACATACTGTTAAAATATTACAAATATTTATTTTTTTGTTTGAAGTTTATGTTCATGATAATAATAGCTGCAATAATGAGTATTATGCCAAACCATTGCGTTATACTTACTTTTTCTTGTAGAATAAAGTAGGCCATCAAAACGGAAGCTGGCAGTTCTAAAGATGCTACTATACTGCCAAGTCCAATTCCGGTTATTGGAAATCCAGCGTTGAGTAACATTGGCGGGATTATGGTTCCGAAAAGAGCGAGATAAATTCCCCATTTCAGGAAAATGTCATAGTTGAAACTGGTTGTTTGGGTAAAAAGTCCAAATCCAAAAACGATTATTGCTCCGCCAAGTAACATGTATAAACTTCTTTGTGCCGATGAAATTTCGGTAGCGATGCTGTTGGCAGTAAACATTGTTGTTGTAAAAGATGCTGCAGCACACATACCCCAAAAGATGCCTCGCCAATCGATTTGAGTTGTGTTACTGATAAGATTTGTTGCCAAAATGGTTCCGATCAAAACAATGATTACTGAAATTGTTTTTTGTTTGGAAGGTAACTTTTTATCAAGAAACATTTCGAGTAAAACGCCCATCCAAACGGTTTGCATTAGCAAAACTATGGCAATAGAAACATCTATATATTTGACACATAAATAGTAAAATACACTTGTCATACCTAAGGAAGTTCCTGCCAACATCAACTGAAAAATATTTTTGCTAGATGCTTTTTTTACTACTTCTTTAGAACTAAATTTTTGAAAAGCATTAATTATGAAAACGCCCAAGATACCAACAATAAACTGCGAAGAAGTTACTTCGGCTGTTGTAAATTTTTCTTCGTAGGCTAGTTTTACAAATGTTGCCAACATTCCGTAGCTTGTTGCGCCAAGTGCTACTAGAAAAACCCCTTTTAGTACATTATTTTTTGTCATATTTTTTAATTTTTAAAGCGGGCAAATGTAGGGTTTTTGGAATAAAAAAAATCCTCAATTGTGAAAACGATTGAGGATTAATTAATAATGTTGTAATTTCTATTGCACCAAAACCCAAGTGCCATTTGCCAATAAGCTTTCAGCTTTTTTGTATTTCATTTTTTCGGTTTGACCGTTGGCTACGTTCTGAATTTTTACGGTATCGTTTCGGTTAATTTTCGGTTGATCACGAACGATAGTTTCTGTTACTTGTCGTTGTTGCGTTTGTCCAGCTTCACGATTTTGTTCTGATAAAGTATCGCTGTTTGGACCCGAGGTCGAAGACCGAACTGGCGCAGCAATTTCATCTTTGGATGTTGTATAATTTTCTTTCTGACGAATTTGCTTGTCTTCTTGAACATTTACAACCATTTGATGTGGTAAATCGCCTTTAAATAAAAACGAAATTACTTCTTTATTCACGCCATTTAGCATGGAACTAAACAAATTGAAAGCTTCAAATTTGTAAATTAGTAATGGATCTTTTTGTTCATGAACCGCCAATTGTACAGATTGTTTTAACTCGTCCATTTTGCGAAGGTGTTTTTTCCAAGCTTCGTCAACGATGGCAAGCGTAATATTTTTTTCGAAATCGGCAACCAATTGTTTTCCTTGAGTATCATATGCTTTTTGAAGATCGGTAACAACATTCAAAGTCTTTATACCGTCGGTAAACGGAACAACGATGCGCTCGAAATTATTGTTTTTATTTTCATAAACATCTTTCACTACTGGAAATCCTTCTTTTGCAGAACGTTCTGTCTTTTCAGAATAATACTGTAAAGCTGCTTTATAAACCTTGCCAGTCAATTCTATTTCGTTCATTTTGTCGAATTCACTTGCCGTAACAGTATCGGTTATTGAGAAATAGCGAATCAATTCGAATTCAAAATTTTTGAAATCGTTCGATGCTTTGTTCTGCCTTACTATTAGCTCACAAGTATCATACATCATGTTTACGATATCGAGTTTGAGACGTTCTCCATGCAATGCGTGACGACGACGTTTGTAAACTACTTCTCGTTGTGCATTCATCACATCATCATATTCGAGCAAACGTTTTCGGGTTCCGAAATTGTTTTCTTCTACTTTTTTCTGAGCACGCTCGATAGATTTGGTCATCATCGAATGTTGAATCACTTCGCCTTCTTTCAATCCCATTCTGTCCATAACTTTTGCAACTCTTTCGGATCCAAAAAGACGCATCAAGTTGTCTTCTAACGAAACATAAAATTGCGAACTTCCGACATCGCCTTGACGACCTGCACGACCCCGTAACTGACGGTCAACACGTCTCGAATCATGACGTTCTGTTCCTACAATTGCCAATCCTCCAGCTGCTTTTACTTCGGCAGAAAGCTTGATATCGGTTCCACGACCCGCCATGTTTGTTGCAATGGTTACAACTCCTGGTTTTCCTGCTTCTTCAACAATTTGCGCTTCCTGCTTGTGCATTTTTGCATTCAAAACGTTGTGAGTAACACCTCTCATTTTCAACATTCGGCTCAATAATTCGGATATTTCTACAGATGTTGTTCCTATCAAAACGGGACGACCAGCAGCCGAAAGTTCTGATACATCTTCGATAACGGCATTGAATTTTTCGCGAGTTGTTTTGTAAATCAAATCTTCTTTATCTTTACGAGCCATTGGTCGATTAGTTGGAATTTCGACAACATCCAATTTGTAAATTTCCCAAAGTTCGCCTGCTTCGGTAACAGCAGTTCCGGTCATACCGGCTAGTTTGCTATACATTCTAAAATAATTTTGAAGCGTTACAGTTGCAAATGTTTGCGTTGCAGCTTCGATCGTTACATTTTCTTTGGCTTCGATAGCTTGGTGCAATCCGTCAGAATAACGACGACCGTCCATTATACGACCTGTTTGCTCGTCGACAATCATGATTTTTTCGTCCATGATTACATATTCCACATCTTTTTCAAATAGGGTATAGGCTTTTAGTAACTGTGTTAGCGTATGAATTCGTTCACTTTTGATAGAAAAATCTTGAAACAAGCGTTCTTTTTCCTCGGCTTCTGCATCTTTATCAAGTTTTTGTTTTTCGATACGTGCAATTTCAGTTCCGATATCTGGAAGCAAGAAGAAATTGGAATCCATATCTTTTGATAAAAATTTGATACCGTTATCGGACAATTCTACCTGGTTGTTTTTTTCTTCAATTACAAAATACAAAGCTTCATCCACTATGTGCATGTCGCGATTGTTGTCTTGCATGTATTGGTTTTCAGTTTTTTGAAGCAATTGCTTGATGCCTTCTTCAGATAAGAATTTGATAAGTGCTTTGTTTTTTGGTAAACTTCTGTAAGCTCGCAACAATTGAAAACCGCCATCTTTGGTATTTCCTTCTTTAATTAGTCGTTTGGCTTCTGTTAAAAATCCGTTTGCCAATTGACGTTGTAACGAAACAAGGTTGTCTATTTTTGGTTTCAACTCATTGAATTCATGACGATCTCCTTGCGGAACTGGTCCAGAAATAATTAATGGTGTTCGTGCATCATCTATTAAAACCGAATCGACTTCATCTACAATGGCAAAATTGTGCTTGCGCTGAACCAGATCTGATGGAGCATGCGCCATATTATCACGCAAATAATCAAAACCAAATTCGTTATTTGTTCCGTACGTAATATCGGCATCATAGGCTTTTTTGCGCCCTTCTGAGTTGGGTTGGTAATTATCGATACATTCTACAGACAAGCCATGAAATTCAAATAATGGTGCTTTCCAGGCGCTGTCACGTTTTGCTAAATAGTCATTTACGGTTACCAAATGCACGCCATTTCCTGTAAGTGCATTAAGGTATAAGGGTAAAGTTGCTACCAAAGTTTTTCCTTCTCCGGTTTGCATTTCAGAAATTTTTCCTCCATGCAAAACCATTCCGCCTATTAATTGTACATCATAATGTACCATATCCCAAGTAATTTCTTTACCTGCGGCATTCCATGTATTAGACCAAACTGCTGTTTCGCCTACAATATTGATATATGGTTTTGAAGCTGAAAATTCGCGATCTTTTTCAGTAGCTTTAACTACAATCTGTGAGTTATCTTTAAATCGGCTTGCGGTTTCTTTAATAACAGCAAATGCTTCTGGTAAAATTTCGTTGAGTGTTTTTTCAGAGATATCGTAGGCTTCTTTTTCAAGGGTATCAATTTCGGCATACAAATCTTCTCGTTGGTCGATATCTTCAATTTTTTCAACTTCTATTTGTAAAGTTGCTATCTTACCGTCTTTATCGGCGCGCGCTAGTTTTACCTTGTCTTTGAAATAAGTAGTTTTTGCTCGTAATTCGTCATTCGATAGCGATTTTAGACCAGCTTCTAGTGCTTTGATTTTATTTTTTGGACCGTCTAGTGCTTTGACATCTTTTTGAGATTTGTCGCCAACGAAAACTTTTAATATACTGTTTATGAAACTCATTTTTTAATTAATTACGAATTACGAATTATAAATTACGAATGGTTTTCGTGATTTAGTATCTTACTATAAAATCCCGAAACTTTGGGATGCAAATTTAAACAAAAAAAAAGCCTCTTGGGAGACTTTTAGAAGTTGTTTTTTTAATATTCATCCTCGTTCCAAAGGTAATCTTCGTCGGTAGGATAATCAGGCCAAATTTCTTCCATTGATTCGTATATTTCTCCTTCATCTTCAATAGATTGAAGATTTTCAACTACTTCAAGTGGCGCACCAGCTCTAATAGCATAATCGATTAATTCGTCTTTGGTTGCTGGCCAAGGCGCATCACTTAAATAGGATGCTAATTCTAATGTCCAATACATTTTATATCAATTTTAATTTAGTGCAAAAATAAATTTATTACTTACAAATGCAAGTTTTTTTTGATTTATTTTTAATTATGTTTATGAACGTGTTGATTTATGATTTTTGAACAACGATTTTTGATTTCAGAATTTAGAAAATCTTAAATCATAATTCGTTAATTTTCGTTTTAGAATCATTTTCGCGGAATCCATTTTACTTCCTCTACTTTTAAATCTGAGGACAACTTTCGTGCCAAGACAAAAAGATAGTCAGAAAGTCGGTTGAGATATTTCACGGCCATTTCATCAATGTGTTCTTCATGACTTAAATGTACTGCCAATCGCTCGGCACGACGACAAACGCAACGGGCAAGGTGACAATATGACACGGTTGTATGTCCGCCTGGCAATACAAAATGTGTCATTTGTGGCAAGGAATCTTCCATAGCATCGATTTCTGTTTCTAGAAGTTCGATATCGGATTCTATGATTCCTAGTTTTTTTAGTCGTAATTCGCCATTTTTCATAACTTGTTTTTCGGGCGGCGTCGCCAAAATTGCTCCAACGGTAAACAATCGATCTTGTACCTCGATAAGAATATCTTTGTAATTTTGGTTCATTTTTTGGTCACGAATTAACCCGATATACGAATTAAGTTCGTCAACAGTTCCGTAACTTTCGATGCGAATATGGTCTTTTGGGACACGAGTTCCTCCAAATAAAGCTGTTGTTCCTGAGTCGCCTGTTTTTGTGTATACTTTCATTTAATAGGTTTAAAAGGTGATTAGTTTAAAAGTTCTGTTTTATAATAATTCAATAATCGAATTTACAAATTTTTCAAGAGATCCTTCAGCAAGGTTAAAATATAAATCGGGTTCGATACATTCAATTTCCATAAGATGCAATTCGTTGTCGATGCATATTCCGTCAACTCTTGCATAAAGTAAATCTTCTGAAAAAGTATTTACAATATTTTGTGCTATGTCGATTAGGATTTGATTTGGTTTGGCAAACGTATAAATCCCGCCAAACTCCGATTGAATTCGGAATTCGCCTTCGACGGGTTTTTTGTTTACGGCATGCGAATATTTTTTATTGAAAAAGATAAACGATGTTTCGCCTAAAATTTCAATTTCGGGCATGAATTGTTGTAACAATAACTCCTTTTCGGCAGCTATTGGAAGATATTCTTGGTTTGTTTTTTTTATTTCGGAAATTTCAAAAACCGAAGTTTGGTAAGATCCTGCAGAATATGCCGGTTTTATGACTGCTTTTTTCCAATTATTTGGTATTATTTCTGATAAATTTAGATTTTCGGTTTTGTCTATAAATACTGTTGGAAGTATCGTGAAACCTTGTTTTTCTAAATCACGAAGATAAAATTTATGTTTGTTTTGATTAATTATTGAAATCGAATTTAAGGTTCGGATTCCTAGTTTTTCGATGTGCTTTAACCAAGTATCAAACTCTTGTTGTTTTTCGTAATAATCCCAAGTATTGCGGAAAATTAATAAATCAAAATCTAACCAGTTTATCTTTGAATCATCCCAAATTACTGCTTCTGCTTGGATGTTGTGTTTTGCCAATTCGGGAATTAGATGTTGATCTGTTCCATGCAGATTTGGAAGTTTATGGCAAGTTAGAAGTGCGATTTTCATTCAATAAAATTATTTTTTACAATTATATTTATAAATATTTTTTGTACTTTCTCTGTTTGAATCGTTTGGATAAGAAGACATTGAAATTATTTTCCATTTTTGTTTTTCTAAAATTAAAACCCGATTTTCAATACTATTATTAACAGCAACATCTTTACTTTCGTTTGTATAATTAAATTTTACTAGAGCCATATTTTCACGTATGCTAACTTTTAGATCATTAATTTTGAAATTAGCTTTTTTATAATCTATTGGTTTTGGATTTTCTTTCATCCAATCGCCAACAAATTTTGACAAATCTGTCCAGCCATTTGCTCTTAATAAGTAATCAGGCTCAACGCAAACCCAAAAAACACGTTCGTCTTGAATAAAGTGTGCTGACCAAGCTTTGAAATCTTTATTGTAGAAAGTTTCTGTCTCGTTTTCGATAATTTTTATAATTTTAGTCTCATCAGTAACGAGGTTGTTTTTTTTATCTTCACAACTTGTCAATACAAAAAATGTTGTAAGAAGGTAAAATAGTGTTTTTTTCATGTTTTAAATTTTTATTATTTCGGAGTATCGCTTTCAATGATTCCGTCTCGCAAACGGATGATTCTGTGCGCATATTCGGCAATTTCTTCTTCGTGTGTGACCAAAATTACGGTGTTTCCTTGGGCATGAATATCGCCAAAAAGTTTCATAATTTCGATCGATGTTTTGCTATCGAGATTTCCGGTGGGTTCGTCGGCAAGAATTATCGAAGGTTTGTTTACGAGCGCACGCGCAATTGCTACACGCTGGCGTTGTCCACCCGAAAGTTGGTTGGGTTGGTGGTCCATCCGATCGCCAAGATTGACTTGATTGAGCACTTCTGTGGCGCGAATATTGCGTTCGGATTTGGAATATCCTGCATAAACCATGGGCAAAGCTACATTGTCTAGAGCGGTTGTTCGTGGCAAAAGATTGAAGGTTTGAAAAACGAACCCGATTTCTTTGTTTCGGATTTCGGCTAAATCGTCGTCGATCATTTGCGAAACGTCTTTTCCGTTGAGAATATAACTTCCAGATGTTGGCGTATCGAGACATCCCAAAAGGTTCATTAAGGTTGATTTTCCGGATCCTGATGGTCCCATAAGCGCAACATATTCACCTTTATTGATCTGTAAATCAATGCCTTTGAGTACATAAACAATTTCGTTGCCGAGAACAAAATCGCGTTTTATATTTTTGATGTCTATTAATGATGTTGCCATTTGATTTTTGAATGTCGATTAACGATTTTTGATTTCAGATTTTATGTTGTAAATATAAGTAGAATGAAATAGATTTTTGTTACATTTTTAAACCCGAATCACAAAATGTTCTTTTTCTTGTTCAGCTCTGAAAAAAACTATGCCCCATTGAAAAGTGTCGATAGTAACTTTTACTTTTGGATGATTTTTTATGTTTTTCCAAGCTTGTTCCATATCTGACGACCAATGAATATCGTCAAAAATCCAAACGGAATCGTTGGTGATTGTTGGCAATAAAAGTTCGAGATAGTCTAAAGTAGCTTGTAAGGAATGGTTTCCGTCGAAATAGATCAGATTGCAGATTGCAGATTGCAGTTTTACAGATTTCAGATAATTTGAGAATTCTGTTTCAATTAAATCTACATTTTTGATATTGAATTTTTGCAATTGCAATTGACATTGTGAAATGGTATTTGGGCAACCTTCTAACGAAATGATTTTCGAATTCTGAATTCCTAACGATAAGGCAGAAGTCGCTAATCCTAATGATGTTCCTATTTCCAGAATTTGTATTGGTTGAAAATATCTCACTATCCGAAATAATAATTGGGCTCTTTTTGAAGAAATTCCGGCGGTTTTTGCAATTTTGGAAATTTGTCGTTTGTTGGATTTAAAAACTCGTGAACCTACTCCAAAATCTATAACTTCAATAAAATTTATGTTTTCTAAAAGTGATTTACGGTATTTTTTTAAAACAGAATATTCGGGATAAATGGTTTTGTCATAAAAGCACTTCGTCACCAAGTCAAACACAAATGGCGAATGAACGCCGTGTTCGTTTTTGGAGTTCCAAAGAAATTTTAAATATGAAAGGATTTTCGTCACAGTTTTCAGTTTTCAGTCTCAGTTTTCAGACTGCAAACTGCTACTGAAAACTGAATACTAATTTTACTCTAATTTTGCACTCAATTCAAACCAACGTTCTTCGCGATCTTCCATTTTGTTGATGATGTTTTCCAATTCTTTTGCTTTGGCAGAAATATCAGCATCAGCCACTTTTCTGTCGCTAAAAAGCTGTTCGATTTTTTGTTTTTCGAGTTCCAAATCTTTTAGTTCTTTCTCGATTTTCTGATATTCTTTTTGTTCGTTGAAAGTCAAATTTCCAGTTGGATTTTTCTGTTTCCAATCGGGTTTTTCAGTGTTGACACTATCAAGTTTTTTTGGCTCAGCCGAATCTTCATAAGCCCGAAAGTCCGAATAATTTCCGGGAAAATTCTCTATTTCTCCTTCGCCTCGAAAAATGAATAGATTATCTACAATTTTGTCCATGAAATAGCGATCGTGCGACACAACTAGCAAGCAACCAGGATAATCCAAAAGAAAACTTTCCAGAACATTCAACGTTACAATATCTAAGTCGTTTGTTGGCTCATCAAGAATCAAAAAATTTGGATTTTGAATCAAAACCGTACACAAATACAAACGTTTGAGTTCGCCACCCGATAATTTTTCGACAAAATCGTATTGCTTTTTTCGATCGAACAAAAAACGTTCCAAAAGCTGACCTGCTGAAATCAATTTTCCTTTCGCCAGCGGAATAAACTCGCCATATTCCTTAATAATATCGATAACTTTTTGACCCGGTTTTGGGTTGATGCCACTTTGGGTATAATAACCAATTTTTATGGTTTCGCCTGTAATCACTTTGCCCGAATCGACCGGAATGGTTTGCGTCAAAAGATTCAAAAAAGTTGATTTTCCAGTACCGTTTTTGCCAATAATTCCGATGCGTTCGCCACGTTGAAAATCAAAACTAAACGTATCCAAAATTACTTTATCCTTAAACTTTTTCGAAATTTTATGCAGTTCGATTATTTTTGAACCCATTCGTTCCATATTTATTTCGAGTTCCACCGCATTTTCGCGACGACGTGACTGCGCTTTTTCTTTGATTACATAAAAATCGTCTTGTCGTGATTTCGATTTGGTGGTTCGCGCTTTTGGTTGGCGGCGCATCCAAGCCAATTCTTTGATAAATAGGTTTTGTGCCTTGTCGACACTCGAGTTTTCTGAGGTGATTCGTTCTTCTTTTTTCTCTAAATAATAGGAGTAATTTCCTTTGTAAGTATATAATTTTCCGTTATCCAATTCTATAATTTCGTTACAAACACGTTCCAGAAAAAAGCGGTCATGCGTAACCATAAATAACGTAATATTTTCTTTGGCAAAATAACTTTCGAGCCACTCGATCATTTCCAAATCTAGGTGATTGGTAGGTTCATCAAGAATTAATAAATCAGGACGATTGATTAAGATTATCGCCAACGACAAACGTTTTTTTTGTCCGCCCGAAAGATTTTTAACCTTCAATTTAAAATCTTCCAACTTCAGTTTAAACAAAATTTGCTTGTACTGCGTCTCAAAATCCCAAGCATTATGCGAATCCATTTTGTCAAAAGCTGCTTGGTATGCATCCGAATCGTCAGGATTTTCCAGCGCTTTTTCGTATTGTTCAATAACCTTCAACGTTTCGTTATCGCTCGCAAAAATACTTTCTTCAATAGTCAACTCGTCTTTTAGGTTCGCATCCTGACTCAAAAACGCCATATTTATGCCTTTCCGAACCACAACTTGACCAGTATCAGGTTCATCTTCTCCGTTGATAATTTTCATGATACAGGTTTTTCCCGAACCATTTTTGGCGATAAAAGCAATTTTTTGGTCTTTATTAATTCCAAACGAAATATTCTCGAACAACGTACGTTCGCCAAAAGATTTCGAAATATTTTCAACAGATAAGTAATTCACAATCGTATTTTTTTGCAAAAGTACGCTATTTGTTTCAAGAATTTGGGGCAAATAGCTTGCGAATTTCGACAAACCATTTTCTTGCTTTCGCCTTTATCTTGTTCCGCTTTGCTCCGCAAGGATATCGGCTCTACTAGGGCTATCAAACAAACTTCGGGCATTTTATAAACTTTTGGGCTATCTTTTTTTAAAAAAATTATATATTTGTTTTTTATTTCATTAAAAATGGAAACACCAAAAAAATATTCTTCCGATCAAAAACTAGATGCAGTTCAAGAACCAGCATCGGTTTATGAAACTCAAAATAATGCTACAACCAGTCAATCTGAAGAGTTGTTGCATCCAATATTGATAAAATTATTAGAAAAAAGCAGACAAGATTCAATTGATGGCAAAGGAATTTCTCATGAAGAAATGAGACAAAAAATAAAATTGAGATATCCATTTTTGAAATGAATTATACGTTTAAGTGGCAACCTAATCTACAACTAACGTATTTTCAAGAAACCGAATTTATTCTTTTAAAATGGAATCTTAATGAAGTTGAAAAGTTTGATCAATTAGTTGAAGAAAACCTTTTTCGTTTATCAATAAATCCATTAATCGAAACTTTTAATAAAAACTTGAGACTATTTACGCTTGTAATTTCAAAACAAACAACATTATATTACAAATTCGATGAAAATACTAAAATTATCGATTTGTATGTTTTCTGGAATAATACAAAAAATCCTAACGACTTAGCCAAGTTGCTTTAAACTTTCATAAAAATGCAACTTTCCATCATCATACTTAATTATAACGTTCGCTATTTTCTCGAACAATGTGTTGTTAGCGTTCAAAAAGCCATCGAAAATCTCGATGCCGAAATTATTGTGGTCGACAACAACTCGTCTGACGATAGTTGCGCCATGATGAAAACCCGATTTCCGAACATCAAACTTATAGAAAATAAAGAAAATACAGGTTTCCCAAAAGGCAATAATATAGGAGTAACGCAAGCAAAAGGCAAATACATTTGTATTTTAAATCCCGATACGGTTGTTGCTGAAGATATTTTTTCTAAAATTCTAGCTTTTGCAGAAAATCAAATCAATCTTGGTATTGTTGGATGCAAACTTGTGGACGGAACAGGCAATTTCTTGCCCGAATGTAAACGAGGAACGCCAACGCCGTGGGTAGCTTTCACAAAGATTTTTGGATTGGGAAATATATTCAAGAAGAAATTTTTTAAAACTGATATTTTCACAAAATATTACGCCCACCATATTACCGAGAATCAAACCGGAAAAGTCGATATTCTTGTAGGAGCTTTTATGGTCATGAAACGAGAGTTATACAATGAACTTGGTGGTTTTGACGAAAAATGTTTTATGTATTCCGACGATATTGATCTGAGTTATATGGTGTTACAAAAAGGGAAATGCAATTTTTATTTTCATGAAACTTCTTTAATCCATTATAAAGGCGAAAGCACGATCAAAGATGGAACGTATATGAAACGTTTTCAAGAAGCGATGAATTTTTTTTATCAAAAGCATTTCAAAGTTTCCTTGTTTTTTTCTGTCTTCATGAAAATCGGAATCATTTTATTTGTAAAATTAAAAAAACATCAAGGTATTCAGAAAATGAAAACACCACCTGAAAATTACATCTTGATTTCTAATAATGGCAATTTGAAAGAAAAACTCGAAAAACAATTCAATAAGCCAGTTGACATGCAGCAGTCAACGCAATCGTTTTCGAAAAATGTGCCTACCGAAATAATTTTCGACAACAACTTCATCGATTTCAAAACAATAATTTCAACAATGGAAGCACATTGCAAATCGAATTTGACTTTTAAAATTTTACCACAATCATCTGATTTTGTAATTGGTAGCGATAGTTGTTATGATCGTGGCGAAGTCATTTCGATATAAGTTTTTCAACTTATCAAAAACTTTCAACAAAAAACGCCATCCAACTTTTTTTTCGTATTTTTGCTTCACATAACCAAATACCTTTTATAAAGGAAAAACTATGGCAAGATTTGAATTGAAACTCCCAAAAATGGGCGAAAGTGTCGCAGAAGCAACCATCACTAACTGGCTAAAACAAGTTGGCGACAAAATCGAATTGGATGAAGCCGTTCTCGAAATCGCTACTGATAAAGTAGATAGCGAAGTGCCAAGCGAAGTTGCTGGTATATTGGTAGAACAATTATTTCAGAAAGACGACCTCGTGCAAGTTGGACAAACCATTGCCATAATCGAAACCGAAGTAAATGCTGCTGTAACCACCAAAATCGAAACACCAGTTGCCACTTCCGAAGAAGTTGTCGCTATCGAAAAATCGATGGATGCCGTTAAAGAATTTGTTGCTGCTCCAATTGCCGCAATAGCTCAAAATTTTAGCGATTCAGATAAATTTTTCTCGCCATTAGTAAAAAATATCGCCAAAGAAGAAGGAATTTCGGTTGCCGAACTCGAAACCATTTCAGGAACTGGTAGCGAAGGTCGAGTGACTAAAAATGATATTCTGAATTATGTTACGAGCAAGTCAAATGGTTCGGTAACTACAATTGCTACCCCAAAAACCATAGAAGTTTCTCCGGTACAAACCAACGGTTTTCATAAAACTGAAGAAGTTGTCGAAGCTCCTCAAAAAATAGAAACACCCAGCACACCAACACACCAATCCACAACCCAAACCCCGCAACCCGCAACTGCTAAAGCAATGCCAGTTTCTGTAAACGGTCAAGACGAAATCGTCGAGATGGATCGTATGCGCAAGCTCATTTCGGGCTACATGACAGCAAGTTTGCAAACATCTGCACATGTACAATCATTTATAGAAGTTGATGTAACTAATATTTGGGATTGGAGAGAAAAAAATAAAACACTTTTCGAGAAAAGAGAAGGTGAAAAGCTTACATTTACCCCAATTTTTATGGAAATGGTGGCAAAAGCACTCAAAGATTTCCCGATGATGAATATTGCCGTAGACGGCGATTATATCATCAAAAAGAAAAATATAAACCTAGGCATGGCAGCCGCATTACCAAACGGAAACCTTATTGTTCCTGTTATCAAAAATGCCGATCAGCTCAACCTTATCGGAATGGCAAAAGCTGTAAATGATCTTGGAAATCGCGCCAAAGCTGGTAAACTAAAACCAGACGATACGCAAGGCGGAACCTATACCGTGACTAATGTTGGAACTTTTGGGAGTGTTTTCGGAACTCCAATTATTAACCAACCACAAGTTGGAATTTTGGCACTTGGAGCCATCCGCAAAGTTCCCGCAGTTATAGAAACCGAAGAAGGCGATTTTATCGGAATTCGTAAAAAGATGTTCCTTTCTCACAGTTACGACCACCGCGTTGTAGACGGTGCACTCGGTGGAAGCTTCGTAAAAAGAGTAGCCGAATACATGGAAGCATTTGATGTAGATCGCAGTTTTTAAGAGCTAATCGCGCTGTACATTCCAATCTTTTTCTCCAAAACCTTTTTTTCTATGCATTTGCAAGAACTTCCGTTGGTCGTTTTGCAAGTGCAAGAAAAAATAGGTTTTCTCAAAAAAGGATTTCCATTTCCATCACGGCTATACCAAAATCCTTCAACCCTTTATTCTGCAAGGATTTTCATACACATTTCAACCCAAAAAAAATTCCAAATCCTCGTTAAACGGTAGCTGCAATATTTTATATTTGTGCCAACAATTATAAAATGGAACTCAAACTCAACAAACCAATCTGTTTTTTCGACCTCGAAACCACTGGAATCGACATTGGTAAAGACCGTATTGTAGAAATATCAGTTTTCAAAGTTTTTCCAAACGGAAACAAAGAAAGCAAAACATGGTTGGTAAATCCTACCATTCCGATTCCGCCACAAACCACAGCCGTTCATGGTATTACCGATGAGAAAGTGGCCAACGAACCTACTTTTGCACAACTCGCATCCCAAATTCATGGAATGATCAAAGATTGCGATTTGGCAGGTTTCAATTCCGACCGTTTTGATATCCCGTTACTCGCAGAAGAATTACTTCGCGCAGGAGTAGATTTCGACATGAAAAATTCTGTTTCAGTTGATATTCAAACTATTTTTCACAAAAAAGAAGAACGCACCTTAAGCGCTGCCTTAAAATTTTATACAGGAAATGCTCTCGAAAACGCGCATACTGCCGAAGCCGATACAATGGCAACCTACGAAATCCTGAAAGCCCAACTCGACCGTTATCCCGATTTGGATAATGATATGAAATCACTTTCGGAATTTACAACCCGAAAAAAAATTGCCGATTTTGCAGGAATGATCGCTTTCGATAAAGACAACGAAGAGATTTTCACGTTCGGAAAACACAAAGGCGCCAAAGTCGATAAAGTGCTAGAAGCCGAACCTGGTTATTTCAGTTGGATTCAAAATGCTGATTTTCCTTTATACACGAAGAAAGTTTTGACAGCTATAAAATTAAGAAAGTTAAATACGAAGTAAGCAGTCGCAGTTTTCAGTCACAGTTTACAGTAATAGTAAGAAATTAACGAGTAATAGTAAAATATGGATTTCAAAGATTTATTAGCATATCAAAAATCATTTTTGTTGGCTATGGAAATATTCGAAGTTTCTAAATCTTTTCCAAAAGAAGAAAAATATTCATTAACAAATCAAATAAGACGATCTTCAAGAAGTGTATCTGCAAATATTGCCTAAGCCTGCAGAAAAAGACTTTATGTAAAACATTTTGCACGTAAGTTAACAGATAGCGATGCTGAAAACTCCGAAACTAATGTTTGGTTAGAATTTGCGTTAGCTTGCAAGTATATTGATGTCGAAACCTATTCAAATTTGAACGAAAAAAGCATTGAAATTGGCAAATTGATAAATTATATGATTAACAACCAACAAAAATTCGGATGCAAACCTTAATTTTCAATACTAAAACTGAGACTGAAAACTGTGACTAAAAATTGTGACTGAAAACTGAAAACTGAGACTGAAAACTGAGACTATAAATGAAACTAATCTGCATCGGACGAAATTACGAAAACCATATCAACGAGTTGCAAAACCAGCGTCCCGAAGAGCCCGTAATTTTTATGAAACCCGATTCGGCAATATTACTCAAGCAACATCCGTTTGTGATTCCAGAATTTTCAGACGATATTCATCACGAGATCGAAGTCATTGTGCGTATTAATAAGGTAGGAAAATATATCGACGCCAAATTTGCCCACAAATATTATGACGAAATCAGCGTAGGAATTGACTTCACAGCGCGCGATCTGCAACAAAAACTCAAAGACAAAGGACTTCCTTGGGAAAAAGCAAAAGCCTTCGACGGCTCGGCAGTAATTGGAGAATTCATGCCAAAATCGCAGTTCGAATCGCTCGAAAATTTAAATTTCGAATTAAAAAATAATGGACAAACCGTTCAAAAATCAAACACCAATCTCATGCTCTGGAATATTAACCAACTCATCGAGGAAGTCTCCAAATATTTCACGCTCAAAATTGGCGATATACTGTTTACCGGAACTCCTGAGGGGGTTGCCATTGTGCGCCCAAACGACATTCTCGAAGGATTTCTCGAAAACCAAAAACTTTTAAAAATTCAAGTAAAATAATGGCCATCTACTACAACCTAGCAAAAGTATACGAACTATCAGACAACGACCCTGATTTTGTAAATTCCATACTCGAACTCTTCGTTACAGAAATCCCAGACGATTTGTCGCAAATTAAATCTGGAATCAAAGTTAAAGACTACAAACAAGCCTATGCCTTTGCCCATAAGATCAAGCCATCACTCGACTTATTGGGCATGAACATCGCTTTCGAAGAAATCCTGCAGGTCGAAGCTTGGACGCGTATTGAAGGAAAACGTAAGGAAATAAACGATACTTTCGACAGTATTGAGTCTCAAGTTAGCAATGCTGTAAAAGAAATCCGAAAAGATTTTAATATGTAGTAGTCTATGGGCGTTACCCTTCGGGTCGGGCTTTCGGCACTCGCTTTTATTATTCCACTACGTTCCATAATAAAGAGCTCAAACAAAGCCTCAATCCCTAACGCGCACAACATCCTCGTAAAAAACAACAATGAAAGCAACCATAGTAACCATCGGCGACGAAATTCTTATCGGGCAAATAACCGATACCAACTCGGGATTTATAGCCAAATCGCTCGACAAAATCGGGGTCGAAATCAACGAAATGATTTCAATTTCCGACAATAAACAACACATTTTAGACACCTTTGCTAGTTTGCAAAACCAAGTCGATTTGGTAATTATCACTGGCGGATTAGGGCCCACCAAAGACGATATTACCAAGCACACTATTTGCGAATACTTCGAAGATACCTTAATAAGGAATCAACCTGTCGAAGATCATATTATTACACTTTTCCGAAAAACATTAAACCTCGAAGCCTCACAAGTCAATAAAGACCAAGCATTGGTACCATCAAAATGCATAGTGTTGCAAAACAATTTCGGAACCGCACCAGGAATGTGGCTCAAAAAGGAGAATACCGTTTTTATATCGCTACCCGGTGTTCCTTACGAAATGAAAGGAATTGTAAGCAACGTTTTGATTCCCAAAATAGCTAACGAGTACAAGCGACCATATATTTTGCATAAAACCATATTAACCTACGGTCAAGGCGAAAGCGTCATTGCTGAAAAAATAGAAAATTGGGAAAATAATTTACCAGAGTTTATTAAACTAGCCTATTTACCAAGTCCGGGACGTGTTCGCTTACGACTTTCTGCTCGCGGCATCGATAAAGAATTTTTAGAAAAAGCTTTAGACAATAACATACAATCTTTAACCGCAATTATTGGCAATA
Organism: Flavobacterium sp.; assembly: GCA_031422015.1. Lineage (GTDB taxonomy): Bacteria > Bacteroidota > Bacteroidia > Flavobacteriales > Flavobacteriaceae > Flavobacterium. The sequence continues at coordinate 57,874 of JANOPO010000098.1, forward strand.
TCATTACAGGTTTTGCCGAAGACGAAACTATAGAAGTTGTTCTCGGAAAATTATTAACCCAACAAAAACAAACCATCGCTACTGCCGAAAGTTGTACAGGCGGAAAAATTGCTTCCGTTTTGAGTGCCGTTGCAGGAGCATCCAACTATTTCAAAGGCGGTATTGTCTCTTATGCAACTGAAGTTAAAATTGAGCTACTTGATATTTCGGAAAAACTCATAAAAGAACATTCTGTTGTGAGTCAAGAAGTGACTAAACAAATGGCATTGCAGGCAAAAACAATTTTCAAAACTGATTATGCTATTGCAACAACAGGCAATGCTGGACCAACGCAAGGTGATTCGAAAGCTGAAATCGGCACCGTTTTTATCGCTATTGCAACCCCTAAGAGTGTTGTTATTGAAGAATTTAACTTTGGACAGCCACGCGAAAAAGTGCTGATGCGAACACTAAATAAAAGCCTCGAAATGCTCCAAAAAGAAATTTTAAAAAATGTACTATAATATTTTGTTACATCCGTTTATTTTTCTTTTCTTTGCACACTCAAAATGAATAACGATTTAAAGATAAAGTATAATGTCTAGAGTTTGTGACCTTACTGGTAAAAAAGCGATGACTGGAAACAATGTTTCTCACGCGATGAATAAAACAAAAAGAAAGTTTTCTGTAAACTTACTTAAAAAACGTTTTTATCTTCCTGAAGAAGACCGTTGGATTACGCTACGTGTTGCGGCATCTACAATAAAAACGATTAACAAAAACGGTATCGCTGCAGTTTTGAAAAAAGCACAAACTGAAGGTTTTATCAAATAATAATAAAGTAAGATGGCAAAGAAAGGTAATAGAATTCAAGTAATTTTAGAATGTACAGAGCACAAAACAACGGGTGTTGCCGGTACTTCTAGATATATAACAACCAAAAACAAAAAAAATACTCCTGACCGTTTAGAGATTAAAAAATTTAATCCGGTTTTGAAGCGTGTAACTGTTCACAAAGAAATTAAATAATATTTATATTTATTAGTCATGGCAAAGAAAACCGTAGCATCGTTGCAAACAGCATCAAAAAGATTATCAAAAGCGATCAAAATGGTTCGCTCACCAAAAACGGGTGCTTATACGTTCGTAGAAAGTATTATGCAACCAGAAGAAGTAGACGCTTTTTTGAAAAATAAATAATAACAAGCACTTGTTATTGAAAAGCTACTTTCTTTCGGAAGTAGCTTTTTTATTTTATACATTTGTAGCTAGTTTACAAATCTAGAAATCTAAATGCGCTAATCTACAATCTACAATCTAATGAGTTTTTTTAAAAAATTATTCTCTTCGGAAAAAAAAGAAACCGTCATTACTGAGCAAGAAAAACGAACGCTTGATAAAGGGTTAGAAAAATCTAAGGTTTCTTTTTTTTCAAAATTAACCAAAGCCGTAGCCGGAAAATCCAAAGTCGACGAGGAAGTTCTTGATAATCTTGAAGAAATTCTTGTGGCATCAGACGTTGGAGTAAATACCACCCTCAAAATTATCAACCGAATCGAGAAACGGGTTGCCGAGGATAAATATCTTGGAACTGAAGAACTAAATCGCATTCTTCGGGAAGAAATATCTAGTTTATTGTCTGAAACAAATGCAGGAGAACCATCCGATTTTTTAATTCCGATAAACATAAAGCCTTATGTAATAATGGTTGTTGGCGTTAATGGTGTTGGCAAGACTACCACTATAGGAAAATTGGCATATCAATTCAAAAAACAAGGTTATAAAGTGGTGCTAGGTGCTGGCGATACCTTTCGTGCGGCGGCAATTGATCAACTTCAAATTTGGGCAGATCGAGTAGAAATTCCTATAGTGCGCCAACAAATGGGCAGCGATCCTGCTTCGGTAGCTTTTGATACTTTACAAAGTGCTGTTACGCAAAACGCTGATGTAGTGATTATAGATACTGCCGGGCGTTTGCATAATAAGATTGGCTTGATGAACGAGCTTACCAAGATAAAACGTGTTATGGAAAAAGTGGTTGACACTGCTCCTCATGATGTTTTATTAATATTGGATGGTTCGACGGGTCAAAATGCTTTCGAACAAGCCAAACAATTTACGGCTGCAACGGAAGTTTCATGCTTAGCAGTTACCAAATTGGACGGAACCGCAAAAGGCGGAGTTGTAATAGGTATTTCTGATCAATTTCAAATCCCCGTAAAATATATTGGAGTAGGCGAGGGCATCGAGGATTTGCAGGTTTTTAATAAACATGAATTTGTAGATTCGTTTTTTAAATAAAATTTTTTGATTAAAATAGAGCATTTATTTTAATCCATAATTCATTATCAAAACCCGATAAAGCGAAATTAGAGCCATCTGCGGCATCCCCCATTCTAATTATTACCATTTTTTTACTGGGAATAACATAAATTTTTTGATCATTTTTTCCTAATGCCATAAACATATCATCAGGTGCTGCTGGTATAATTGATCCTTGGAACTGAGTTTGCAATGTTGGTAATCTATAACTGGTTTTACCATTAAGCCACCATAAATAGCCATAACCTAAATTGATATTTTGCGAGGTATTTGTTGCGTTAGTAAAATAACTTTCATTCAAAACTACGGTGCCATTCCATTTACCTCTGTTAAGCATTAATAAACCAAAACGTGCCATAGCTCGTGGAGTACTTCTATAAACACTGCTTGTGCCGCTTGCAAACCAAACTCCATCCATTCCAATTTTATCGCGAAGTTTAACATTAAAATAAGTATCCCAAGATTGGTTAGTAGCTTGTTCTACAACATCTTGAAGTTTTACATAAACATTATGATAAGCCCATCTTGTACCAGCATCAGCAGTATATATTAGATTTGAGGGATCTACTGCTTGAGATGGCGAAAATGTGTCATCAATTCCTGAGGTCATCGATAAAAGATTTTTGCAGGTTATTAAATTTTCTTTTTCTAAAGGTGTATTTGTCCAACCTAAACCTATATATTGCGATACTTTATCATTAATATTAAGCTTGCCTTCTTGCTCAGCGATTCCGGTAATTGTAGATGTTAATGTTTTGCCAGCACTGGCCCAATACCATGGTATTGTTGCTGAGTGACCATTGAAATAGCTTTCGATTACAATTTTTCCGTTTACTAAAACAATAAAAGATTTTGAGTTTTTTATTGCTAGGTAATCCAGCAGAGGTTGCACTGCTGCTTGTTTCCAATTCAAATCTGAAATAGTTTTAGTTTCCCAAATTGATTCGGTTAGTGGAGGAAAATACATTTGTTCTGTTTCTAAAGGATTGACAGGTTCTTTTATAATATCAGAATTTGAATTACAACTTGTTATAAACAACACCAGTGCAAATGGAATAATACTGTTTTTCATGATAATTTTTTATATTAAGACTAATAAAAAAGCAAAAGGTTTAAGTAAATTAATTTAAGACTGACAAATTTAATTGTAAATTTATCCTTTATTATAAATTATGAAAAAAATATTTGTTTACTTATTATTTTTGATTCCTTTTGTTTCTTGTCAACAACAAATTACTAGTAGTGATATTTTAAAAATTAATGGTTACTGGGAAATAGAAAAGGTGATTCTTGCATCGGGCGAAAAAAAAGAATACAAGATAAGCGAAACCATCGATTATTTTGAAGTTAAAAATAATGTGGGTTTTAGAAAGAAGGTTACACCGCAAATTGACGGAAAATATTTAGTAAATGATGTTTCAGAATCAATTGCTATAACTCCTGAAAAATCATTTTTTTTTATCAATTATAAAACTCAATATCTTTCTTGGAAAGAAGAAATCATGGTACTTGAAGATTCGGTGTTGGTGTTGAAAAATAAAGATAATGTGTTGTATCATTATAAAAAAGCAATTCCTTTTTCATTAAAATAAAATGGCAAAACGACTAAGCAACGATAGCCCAATTGGGAATATACTTTCGGAAATCATCAAGACCAACAAACTCGAATCGGGTTTGAATCAGGTTTCTGTTGAAGATGCCTGGCGAAAAACTATGGGCAACGGAGTAAATACCTATACCCGAAATATTATCTTAAAAAACACAACACTTCATGTCGAATTGACATCAGCAGTTTTGCGGGAAGAGTTAAGTTATGGCAGAGACAAAATTATCAAAATTATAAATGAGGAGTTGGGTCGTGATGTAATTACAGCTGTTGTTTTGCGATAGTTTTCAGTTTTCCGTAGGCAGATTCTAGAAAGCAGAATTCAGAATTGAGATTTCAGATTTAAATTTGGAAACAGTCCATATAATAAAATTCCATCCGAATGTCGAATGGAATTTTTATTAATCTTAATTTCTAATTTATAGACATGCATACTGCCTTCTGAAATCTAAAATCTGCTTTCTGCAAACTAGAACTGCTCTCTTCCTGCGAAGTGAAAAGCACTTTCGATAGCTGCATTTTCATCAGAATCTGAACCGTGAACGGCGTTTTCGCCAATTGATTTTGCATATTTTTTTCGTATAGTTCCTTCTGCAGCGTCTACTGGGTTAGTTGCTCCAATAAGTGTTCTGAAATCTTCTATCGCATTATCTTTTTCAAGAATTGCCGCAACGATTGGACCACGAGACATAAACTCTACCAATTCACCATAAAAAGGTCGAGCTGCATGAACTCCATAAAATGCTTGTGCGTCTGCAACCGTGAGTTGTGTTAATTTTAAAGAAACGATTTTGAAACCGCTTTCTGTAATCATATTTAATATTCCGCCGATGTGCCCGTTTTCAACACCATCTGGTTTAATCATTGTAAATGTTCTGTTCGAAGTCATTATTTTATTTTTTTTTAATTTGGGTGCAAAATTAGTCATTATTTACAGAAAAATTTGAAGTTTTTGTAATTTATTTTTCAGACAGATTTATCGATAATTAACTTAAAAAAGCCATTAGAAAAAATTCTGATGGCTTTTTTATTCATTTCGATTAAATTTATCCTTTAATAAATTTCATATCATCAACCGAGTTAACACGATACACTTTCAAAAAGTACATGCCGTTTTGCAGCGATTGCATGTCTACAACATCAGTAACGACATCAGATGCCATAATTAGTAAACCACTTGAGCCAAAAACTTCCACGCGATTAATTTTGTCTGAACAATCCAAATGCAACATGTCTTTGACAGGATTCGGATACATTGTTAATGGACGAGCCGCTACTGGTGGTGGAACACAATCACTAACATTTGTTGCATAACCGAGTAAGTTGCATTGGTTTTGAATGTAAACAATTTCGTTGGCATCACAACAAATGGATTGTAAGTTTGGATTTTTACTAAAATCAATACCAGAATTATCTCCAAAAATTAAATTTCCGTTTTTTAACGACAAAGTTGACAAATTATTATCACTGCAATTGAATTGTTGAAGGTTAAATAAATTATCTGTGTTTAAAGTAATTAACTTATTTTGCTGAACAAATAAATATCTAATATATTTAATTTCTCCTAAGTTTAAGGATTCCAATTTTCCTTTGTTGACAGAAATAATTTCAAGGTTAGTGCAAAAACTAAGATCTAAGTTCAAAAACTCTGTATTTGATAAATTTAAACTTATAAGTTTCGAATTGTTACTAAGATTTAATTCTGCTAAAGGAGCCGATAAGTATATTTCAAGTAAATTAGTACAATCAGTAAAATCTACTTGTGTAAAAATTCCACTTAACCCTACGTATCTTAAATTAATGAGTCCATCTACATTTACATTTCCATTAATTGCACAAGTAACTTTTTGAAGATTTGGGTATATTGATAGATCTAAATCGTTTATACTAACAATTCCGCTTAAAGCATTTGCTAAAGAAATTTCTTCAAGATTAACAAGAGCTGGAAAATTGAAGCTTGATGCTCTGTAAAATAAAGAATTATAACTTTTAATATTTACAAAAAATTCAATACCTGTTAAATCATTTATCTCCGTGTAATAAGTATCTATAGATTGTTGTGACAAGGCTTCAATTTGAGAAATTTCTCCATCATTATCGCTGTCAAGATTTGGATAGTAAGCTAACAATACATTTTTGAAATTGACATCAGGGAAATTGATGTTTTGCGAGTAAATTGATTGTAATGTAAATAAAAAAATAAGAAGTAATAGTTTTTTCATGATAGTAAATATTAATTATTAGAAATTTTAAATTGTTAAACCAACGGTTTGCTGCAATATAATTTTTTATTAAAAACAATTTGACAAGGAATTACCCTACCAAAAATGATTAATAATGTTTTTAAAATTTATAAACAAAACTTTCCAGTGGCTTCAATGTAATTGTAATTCGTCCTTCGCCTTTTTCAATAATCAAATTATTTGTAGTGCCATAAAGTTGGTCCTTAATTGAATATTTTCCGGTTCTAAGTTTCCATTTCGAAATGATTTCTGATGGAATTTTCAAAGCGAAAGTGCTTATTTTTTCTGCCGAAAAATTAGAAACAACCATTAGTTTTTCTGAACTTGACCAGCGAACAAAACTATAAATATAATCATCGTAGCCCTCAGTTTTGTATCGGTTTGCCGATTGAATTTCTTGAAAATTACCCATCAAAGCGGAACTTTGGGTCGAAAAGTTTAATAATCGTGAGTAAAAATCCCGCAATTCTTTTTCAGATTCCGATAATTGTCCGCCATCAAATTTGCCACCATTCATCCATCGTTGATGATTGGGAACACCCACATAATCAAAAATGGAAGTTCTAGAATGTGTTCCAAAACCGCCGTTTTCGTTTCCAGCTTCGCCAACTTCTTGACCAAAATAAACCATTGTAGGCGAGGAACTTATCAATGTAGAAACAACCATCATTGGTTTTCCTTTTTCTGGCAAACCAGCAAATTCGGGACTTGACAATCGTTGTTCGTCGTGATTGTCAAGAAAATGCAACATATGATGCTCAATATCAGCCAATCTATTTTGAATGTCAGAGATCGCATCGGGCCAATTTTTACACTGAATTACTTCTTTCAATTTATCATACAACTCAACTTTATCATACAAATAATCCATTTTTCCGAATTTTATATAATTGCGGTATTCCTTTGGATTATAAACTTCGGCAAGCAAGAAAGCATCTGGATTTTTCATTTTGATGGACGAGTTCATATAGCTCCAAAATTCATACGGAACCATCTCTGCCATATCATATCTAAATCCATCAATGCCTTTTGATGTCCAAAAAAGTGCAATATCTCTAAATTTTTTCCAAGAACTTGGAACGTCTTTATCTTTCCAAAAATCGAAATGTTGTTTTATAGATTTTGTTGCATAATCGGCTGGAAGTATAGGAAAATCTTTCGAACCATCGGGACGAATTCCGTAATTTACTTTAACCGTTTCGTACCAATCATTTATGTCTGGCTTGGATAATCTTGAGCCGTTTCCTGTCCATTTTGCAGGATTTTCAGAAAATTTTCCGTCAATTAGTGCATTTTTTTCGCCATTCAAAGGTTGGTAATTGTCTGATATTGGAACCTGAAATGTTTGATTAGGAATATAATAAAAGTTGTTGTTTCGATCATATTCTAAAGAAGTATTGTCGTCAGCACCAAAATCGCGAATACCTTTTGGATTATTTTTTCCTTCATATTTTCGGGCAATATGGTTGGGAACAATATCTATAATCAATTGCAAACCGTTTTTGTGAGTTCGAGCTATCAAAGCTTCAAATTCTTCCAATCTTTTTGAAGGATTTACAGCCAAATCTGGATTTACATTATAATAGTCTTTTACGGCATAAGGCGAGCCTGCGCGACCTTTTACGACTTCAGGATCATCGTTAGAGATTCCTATATGGGTATAATCATTTATCAAAGCATGGTGCGGAACGCCAGTGTACCAAATATGGGTTACGCCCAACTTTTTTATTTCGGATAAGGCTTTGTCGGTAAAATCATTAAATTTTCCAACGCCATTTTCTTCAATAGTTCCCCATGGTTTGTTGGTGGTATTTTTATTTCCAAATAATCGTGTAAAAACTTGATAAACAACTGCTTTTTTTTCTTGAACCACTTCTATTTTATTTTTTTTAATTACTTTTTTAGGTTTCTTTTGGGCGTTTGTTGTTAAAAAACAGCTGAGAACTGCCAATAATATTAGTTTCTTCATTTTCAATATTTTTGATAATCTTATTTTACAAATATAAAAATTTGAACTTCATTTTCGACAAGCTGTAAATATTTCTTAATTTCGATTTTGATTGGCTGCTTTTTAATAAATTTGCAAAAATTTATTTCTTTGAATCAAGATTTCCTCAATTATCAAGCGCAAACAACACCTTATCCTCTTGGGATTAATGTTTTTTATGCCTTAGGTTCCTATATATATAGTTGTGACAATAAAAAATATTTGGATTTTGTAGCTGGCGTTTCGGCTGTGGCCGTTGGTCATCAAAACAAGCGTGTTAACGATGCCATAAAAAATCAATTAGACAAATATTCGCATGTGATGGTTTATGGCGAATATTCGCAATCGCCAGCGGTTGAATATTGTAAATTATTGGTTTCGTTATTGCCAAAACAGCTTAACAAAGTATATCTAGTAAACTCGGGAACAGAAGCTTGCGAGGGAGCATTGAAGTTGGCACGCCGCGTTACTGGTCGAAGTCAATTAATTTCGTGTCATAATGCGTATCATGGCAATACTATGGGCTCGATGAGCGTAATGGGCTTTGAAGAACGAAAACAAGCCTTTCGGCCGTTGCTACCAGATGTGGATTTTATTACTTTTAATAACGAGGCCGATTTAGAAAAAATTACAACCAAAACCGCTGGAATAATCCTCGAAAGTATTCAAGGTGGCGCAGGATTTATACAACCTGAAAATGATTTTTTGACCAAAGTAAAACAACGCTGTGACGAAGTTGGAGCCTTACTAATTCTCGACGAAATTCAACCTGGATTTGGACGTACCGGTAAACTTTTTGGTTTCGAAAATTATAATGTTATTCCTGATATTATTATAATTGGAAAAGGAATGGGCGGCGGTTTACCCGTTGGCGCCTTTGTTTCTAAAGCCGAATATATGGATTTGTTGACTGATAATCCAAAACTTGGGCATATCACTACATTTGGTGGAAACCCTGTCATTGCGGCAGCTTGTTTGGCCACTTTGCAAGAAATTACTGAAACAAACTTGATTTCGGAAACAGTAAGCAAAGAAAAACTCTTTAGAGAACTTTTGGTACATCCTTTGATACAAGAAATTAGAGGAATAGGGTTGATGCTTGCCATAATGACGTCGAATCCAGAAATTACAAATCAAGTCATTTTGAAATGTCAAGACAAAGGTTTGATTTTGTTTTGGTTATTGTTTGAAGGCTGCGCTATTAGAATTACGCCACCATTGACGATTTCTGAAGATGAAATTCAGGAAGGTTGTGCTATAATCTTGAAAGTTATGGACGAAATAAATCTTGTTAATTAAATTGTTCAAAACAAAAACGCAAAAAACTTTTCAAAGCAAGATTTTACTTAATTTTAGTTCGAGTTAAAATAACAAAAATATGATGCAACTTAGCGAGGAAGAAGAAGAATACAATTTGTCTTTATCAAAATTCGAATCTATGATGAAAACCAATAAGGTGCTCTTTTTTGATTCGGAAGAATTTGAAGATATCATTCTTCATTATTTGGATATGGGCAAAGTTAATTTGGCCAAAAAAGCATTGAAGTTAGCACTAGATCAACACCCTAAATCTACAGGATTAAAACTTGTTCAGATCGAAATGTTAGTATATGAAGATAAACTCGATATTGCAGAAAAAATGCTTAACGATTTGTATGCTATTGAGCCAACAAATGAGGAAATTTATATCCAAAAAGCAAATATTTACTCCAAAAGAGATAATCATAGCAAAGCAGTTGAGTTGCTTGAGGAAGCTTTAAAATATACTGATGATTTTGCAGATGTTTACAATCTGATAGGTATGGAATATTTGTTTATGGATAATCTTGAGTTGGCAAAAGAGAATTTCATTCGTTGTCTAGAAGAAGATCCTGAAGACCAATCTGGTCTTTATAATGTTGTGTATTGTTATGAATTTTTAGATCAAAATCAAGAAGCAATTGATTATCTAAACAAATATATCGATCAAAATCCGTATTCAGAAATAGCTTGGCATCAAATAGGTCGTTTGTCATACGGACTTAAATTGTATGAAGAAGCCATTCGTGCTTTCGATTACGCCACTTATATTGATGATGAGTTTGTAGGTGCTTTTATGGAAAAAGCTAAAGCTTATGAGCGACTAAAGCGGTACGAAGACGCAATCGAAAGTTATGGCTTAACAATTGAGTTGGATGATGCCACTTCGTATGCATTGCTGAGAACTGGCAAATGCTATGAAAAATTAGGCAATAAAGTACTAGCATTAAAATATTATAATAAGACTGTGCATGAAGACCCGTTGCTGGACAAAGGTTGGATTGCTATAACAGATTTTTATATTAGACAAAAAAACTTTGACAAAGCATTATACTTTGTAAATAAAGCGCTCGGTATAGATAATATGAATAGGCTTTATTGGAAGCGGTTTGCTAACATAAATCGTACTTTGCACAAGATTGAAGAAGCTGAATTTGGATATAGAAAAGCAGTAGAATATGGCGATTCTAGTCTAGAAACTTGGATTTTTCTAATTGATATCCTAATTGAAAATTCGGAGTACAAAAGCGCTATTGAAAATCTTTTGCAAGCAACTGAATTTTTTACAGATGAGTACCAAATAGAATATCGTTTGGCTGGATTGTACTTTATTCATGGTGATGATAAACGAGGGATATTTCATTTGGTTAATGCGTTTGAACATAGCTTTAAAAATAGATCTATTTTAGAAGAATTGTTTCCAACAGTATTGTTATTACCAAAGGTTCAAAAGCTTATTGACAAGAAAAATAAGTAGTTGGTCGATTAATTTTTTGTGTAGAATTTTTTTATTCTAATTTTACATCAAACAACCACAAAATGTCTACTACTATAAAATATTTTTTATTGCTATTTGCAATATCAAGTGCCTATTCTCAAAACCAAATCATAACTACGGGCAACGATCGATATGAAGCTGTATCAACAAATAGTTCAAAAACGGAAGCTAGCAATGGTTCAACATATAATATATTGGGGCTAACGATTATTCCGCCGGATCCAGACAAAATTTATGCAGTTGAAGAAATTGAAAAAAAACCAGAATTTCCAGGAGATTCAGCAGCGCTACAAGCCTACATTAAAGAAAATTTTAAAAATCCTATTGAAAACGGCAAGAAATTAGTAGGAACGATTTTTGCATCTTTTATTATAGAAAAAGATGGTTCGGTTTCTGAAATAGGTATTTTACATGATTTTGGGCATGGATCTGGAGACGAAGCAATACGAGTTCTCGAAAAAATGCCTAAGTGGATCGCAGGAAAGAATGATTCAAACACCGTGCGCTGTGTTTATTCAATGCCAATAGTTTGCCATGGAGAATAAAAAAATATATGGTTTAGTTGGCAAAAACATTGCATACTCGTTTTCTAAAAAATATTTTTCTGATAAATTTTCTGAACCACTTTTTTTAGATTGTGAATTTCAAAATTTTGATATTCAAGCAATAGAATCGTTATCGGACATTATTAAAAACAATTCCAACCTTCGCGGGCTTAACGTTACTATACCCTATAAAGAAACGATTATCCCGCTTTTAGATTCACTTTCAGAGAAAGCGGCAAAAATTGGTGCAGTAAATGTTATCAAATTTAAGAAAAACGGAAAATTGAAAGGATATAATTCTGATTGGTATGGTTTCAAAAAAGCGTTAAAACCATTGCTGCAACCCCATCATAAAAAAGCGTTAATTTTGGGCACTGGTGGTTCTTCAAAAGCTATTGCTTTCGCACTTGACGATTTAAATATTCAATATACATTTGTATCTCGCCAAGAAACTAATAATGCTATTAATTATAACAGAATCAACGCTACTACTTTTGATAATTATCAAATTATCATTAATTGTACGCCAGTAGGAACAAGTCCAAACATCAAAGATTATCCAGAAATTCCTTACGAGTATTTTACAAACAAACATATTGCATTTGACTTGATTTACAATCCATCAGAAACCCAATTTCTAAAGAAAGCAAGTAAAAAGGGAACTATTACCAAAAACGGACAAGAAATGCTAATTTTTCAAGCTGAAAAAGCATGGAAAATTTGGGGTAAATAAAGTTTTAAATATCTAGTATATATTATTAATAGTACCTACAAGTAAAAAAAAATCCCGAAAACATTTATGATTCGGGATTATATTAAAATAGTATTGTACATAAAATTATCCTTTGTTGACTACTTTAGTTTTTGCCCAGCCATCGCCTAATCGTGGTTTGTCCATTAATACAAAAATAGCATCTACCAAACTCACAATTGGAATAATTAAACTAATGTTTCGCGTAGCACTAGCTCCAAAATCGCCTGCTAATGAAGAGCCATCTTCCTTAACAGCAACATATTTCATTGCCTTTTTGCCTATGCTTTGTCCACCAAATAGGGCATCTCGCAATAAAAAATAAGCTATGAGCGCCGCATAGCCAAAATACATTAATGCATCAATACCTGTTGCGCCAGCGGCAAAAGTGAAAATAATTAGTGGTACATAGCCTACAATACCGTCGATCAAATAAGCAACAAAACGATTTACTTTAGAAACTGCTTCCATAATTTTTAGTTTTTTTAATTAGTTAGATTACAAATATATAACAATTCTTAAAAAAATCATAATTATTTGAAATTAACGAAATCTCAAATTATCTCATTTTCAGATTAAGAAATTATCTAATTAAATTGTACTTTTGCCTCGTTTTTGAACTAACTACCACAATCAACAACATAAATTACAAATATTATCAAAATGAATCCAACAAAATATATTTTTGTTACTGGCGGCGTAACTTCCTCTCTCGGAAAGGGGATTATTGCAGCATCATTAGCAAAATTATTGCAAGCGCGCGGATACAGAACTACAATTCAAAAATTTGATCCTTATCTTAATGTTGACCCAGGCACTTTAAATCCTTATGAACATGGCGAATGTTATGTTACAGATGATGGTGCAGAAACGGATCTTGACTTGGGGCATTATGAGCGTTTTTTGAATGTTACGACTTCACAAGCCAATAACGTTACTACAGGACGAGTTTATTTATCTGTCATTGAGAAAGAGCGTCGCGGCGAGTTTCTAGGTAAAACCGTTCAGGTAGTTCCTCATATTACGAATGAAATTAAAGAGCGAATGCAACTGCTTGGCAAATCAGGTGATTATGATATAGTAATTACAGAAATTGGTGGTACAGTTGGCGATATAGAATCACTACCATATATAGAGTCGGTTCGACAATTGGTTTGGGAGCTTGGAGAGAATAACGGTATTGTCATACATCTAACTTTAATACCATATCTTGCAGCAGCAGGAGAACTTAAAACCAAACCAACACAACACTCTGTCAAAACACTAATGGAAAGTGGCATAAAAGCCGATATATTAGTTTGTAGAACAGAGCATGAATTGTCAGATGAGTTACGACAAAAATTAGCCTTGTTTTGTAACGTTAAACGTGAGGCAGTAATACAATCTATAGATGCTGCCACGATTTATGAAGTACCAAATTTGATGCTCGAAGAAGGATTAGATATTGTGGCACTTAAAAAACTAAAGTTATCTCAAAAAACAAGTCCAGATCTAACAAATTGGAATTCTTTTTTACAAAGTTATAAAAATCCAAAAAACACCCTTAATATAGGGCTTGTTGGCAAATATGTTGAGCTGCAAGATTCTTATAAGTCTATTTTAGAATCGTTTATTCATGCAGGCGCAGCCAACCAAACCAAGGTTAATGTTATCAGTATCCACTCAGAACATATAGATGCCAACACAGCTAATAAACTTTTTGAAAATCTAGATGGTATACTTGTTGCTCCAGGATTTGGAGAACGAGGAATTGAGGGCAAGATAACAGCCGTTCAATATGCCCGCGAAAATAATATTCCGTTTTTAGGAATTTGTCTTGGTATGCAAATGGCAGTCATAGAATTTGCCCGAAATGTACTGGGATTGAAAGATGCTAACTCATCTGAAATGAATCCAGAAACGACCAATCCGGTAATTAATCTGATGGAAAATCAAAAATTACTATCAGATAAAGGCGGAACAATGCGCCTTGGTGCTTGGAAATGTGATATTAAACCAGATACATTGGCTCATACTATTTATAAATGTAGTGAAATTTTTGAGCGTCATCGCCATAGGTATGAATTCAATGGCGAATACCTGCAACAAATTGAAAACGCAGGATTATTGGCAACCGGAACCAATCCTGAAACAGGATTAGTTGAAATAATAGAAATAAAGAACCATCCTTTTTTTATAGGTGTACAATACCATCCAGAATATAAAAGTACTGTGGCCAATCCACATCCACTTTTCGTAAGTTTTGTAAAAGCAGCTCTATTAAATAAAAAATAAATTACAAATTTTTAAAATCTGATTAATTTCAAATAATTCTGTCGGGTCGTTGAAATGATTACTACGCTATTTGATTAAGAACAAACAATTATCTTGTTAAAAGATTACTAATAATATCAAAAAAATTAAAATATAATAATGGAAGATAAAAAACTAGACAAAAACTCAATTATAGGCTTTATTCTTATTTTCGGAATCCTAGTTTGGATCATGTATCAAAACCAGCCAACTGATGCCCAACTGAAAGCTGAGAAAGCCAAAAAAGAGTTGGTAATTGTCGAAGAAAAAGCAAAAGTTGCAGCAACCAAAGTTGTAGCATTGCCTCCAACAGCCGCAACTACACAAGCCGAAATAGCAAAACTATCTTCAACACTGGGAAGTTTTGCAAATGCAGGAGTTCTATCTACAGACAAAAACGAATTTATAACTTTAGAAAACGAGGTTTTAGTAATAAAAATAGCAACTAAAGGTGGTTCGATAGCCGAAGTTGTGTTAAAAAAACACGAAAGATTCAGAAAAAATTCCAAACAGTTAGTCGCATTAGTTAAAAATAATAACTCTAACTTTGGGGTAGAATTTTTGAGCAAGACCAATCAGGTTATAAATACGAAAGATCTGCGATTTGAGCCAATGATGTCGAAAATTGGTGCTGATCAATTGTTAACAATGCGATTGATGGCAGGTCAAAATCAGTTTCTAGAGTATAAGTACGTTCTTAAACCGAATGATTATATGCTTGATTTTGATATCAACTCGCAAGGATTTAGCCAAGTTGTTAATAGTTCGAAGCCAATAGATTTTCTTTGGGATCTGAAAACATATCGAAACGAGAAAAGTATTAGTTATGAAAATCAATATACAGATATCAATTTTGAATATGAGGATGGTAAAGACAATAATGTTGGACAGGGCCATGATCAAGAAGAAAATCCTGAAAAAGTAACTTATATAGCTTTTAAACAACATTTTTTCTCGTCGATTTTGTTAACCAAAACACCGTTTTCTTCTGCAAAATTATATGCAAATAATTTGATAGTGGATGAAGATAAAGATACTATTTTCACGAAGCAATTTAAGGCTTCTCTTCCTTTGGTTCTAAATAATGGCGAAGTAGATTATAAAATGAACTGGTATTTTGGACCAACCGACTATAAAACTTTAAAATCATATGATCGTAATCTAGACAAAATTATTCCGCTAGGTTGGGGGATTTTTGGATGGATTAATAAATTTATTTTTATACCACTATTTGGATTTCTAAGCTCCTATATTTCGTACGGAATTGCGATAATTATTTTCACAATTCTTATCAAGTTGGCCATGTCGCCAATTACTTTCAAATCATTTTTATCATCGGCTAAAATGAAAGTTCTGAAGCCAGAAATCGAAGAATTAGGAGCCAAATTCTCAAAAGATCCGATGAAAAAGCAGCAAGAAACTATGAAGTTATACAATAAAGCTGGTGTAAACCCTATGGCTGGGTGTATACCCGCCCTGATTCAGCTTCCGTTTATGTATGCTTCATTTCAGTTTTTCCCTTCTGCGTTTGATTTGCGTCAGAAAAGTTTTTTGTGGGCAGACGATTTGTCTTCATTTGACCAAATTTTCAAATTACCTTTTAAAATTCCGTTTTATGGTGATCACGTTAGTTTATTTCCAATACTGGCAGCAATAGCAATTTTCTTTTATATGAAAATGACATCTGGAGATCAACAAATGCAGGCTCCAGCGCAAGAAGGCATGCCCGATATGGGCAAGATTATGAAAATTATGATTTATGTATCTCCAATTATGATGTTAGTTTTCTTCAATAGTTATGGCTCAGGCTTGAGTTTGTATAATTTTATTTCAAACCTAATAACTATTGGAATCATGTTTGTTATTAAAAACTATATTGTTGATAATGACAAAATTCATGCTCAAATTCAAGAAAATAAGTTGAAAGAGCCAAAAAAAGAAGGCAAATTTCAGAAACGTCTTCGTGAAGTTATGGAACAAGCTGAAGAGCAAAAGAAGTTAAAAGGTAAATAGTTACTATTGAACATAAAAAAACCCAATTTGGTGAGAAATTGGGTTTTTATAAATTGACTTATGCTATAAAGTAGGAACTAAAACCTTATCTAAAACATGAATTACGCCGTTGGCACATTGAACATCAGTTGCAACGATATTAGCCACACGACCCAACTTATCTGTAATTTTTGCTCCGCCAGTAGTACCAATAAGAAAAGTTTGATTAAGAAAAGTATTTTGAGCTGTTGCTGTTGCTGGAAGAGTAGCGGCCAATATGTTAGCTCCAGTTATAACATGATACTTTAAAATTTTGTCTAAAGTAGGCTCAGGAATTGCCGCCAAATTCGCGAAGTTCAATGCTATTAAAGCTTCTGTAAATGCTGCGTTGTTAGGAGCAAAGACTGTATAAGGAGCAGTAGCAGGTGATAATGTTCCACCTAAAATGCCAACAAAATCAGTTGTATTTCCTGTTCGTGTTAAAGCAGCTACCAAAGATGTAAAACTTAAATTTGCAGTAGCGTGAGTTACTACTGTTGGCAAAGTTATAACTTTATCAACAACATGAATAATTCCATTAGATGCGTTCAAATTTGGTGTAGTAACAACTGCACCGCCATTTAATTTTACACCTGATGTTGCATCTACATACATACTTAGCGTGTTAGTTGTTGACGCTGCACCTTTTGCTAATGTTTTAACATAACCTGTTACCAAATCAGTAGATGTTTTTCTAGTTGCTAAAACGTGATTTAACAACACCTCTTTCAGTGCTGGAATCGGGGTTGCATCTATCGCAGCAGCGTTTAAACCAGCAATTTCAAATGCAGCATTGGTTGGCGCAAATACAGTGTATGTTCCTGCGTCGCTTAAAGTCTGCACTAATCCAGCTCTAGTCAATGCTCTTACTAATAAAGATAAATTAGAATTTGCAACGGCTTGTGCAGCAATAGAAGTTACTCCCGCAGGTGGCTGTACTGGTGTTGTATCATCATCACTACATGATAAAAATGCAACAGATAAAAATGCAAATAAAGCTAAGGCCTTTAAATTTAATGTTTTCATAATTTTTTGTTTTTAAAAAATTTGTTTTAATAATTGTTATAAATCTTAAACAGTTAATTTAAAAAAGACCCTACCTCGAAACATAAATTTTTAATAAAATATATTCTTAATTTTTATTCTAAAAATTATATTAGGCTATTCATAAGTATTTTAATAAGTTATATGAAGTCAATAATAGCATTTCAGTATTATACTATTTCAAAAAATCAAAAAAATATCAAATTGGAGCTATTTTTGTAATAAGAAATAATTATAATTGCCGTTTGTTAGTAATAAAAATTTATGAATATGAAATATTTTTTAATAGCGTTAGTATCTTTAAATTCAATTTTTGCTCAAGAGCTCAACAAACTCAATGATAAAGGTCAAAAAAATGGTTTATGGAAAGGTCACTATGAGCAATCAAATCGACCTCGATACGAAGGGAATTTTTCAAACGGAAAAGAAACAGGAATTTTTAAATTTTTTGATGATACCAAGGCTGGTACTTTAATAGCAACGCGCGAGTTTGCTACAAAAGATAACTCATGTTACACTATTTTTTATAACCAACAAAATTTTAAAGTTAGTGAAGGAAAAGTACTAAATAAAGTTTTTGAAGGCGAATGGAAATATTATCATGAAAATTCAACTAGTATCATGACAAAAGAATATTATACCAAAGGTAAACTTGAAAATAAGAGAATCGTTTACTTCAAAGACGGAATAATTGCAGAAGAAGCTGATTATAGTAACGATCAACGAAATGGAATTTATAAAAAATTCTCTGAAAAAGGTATTTTGCTAGAAGAAACGAATTACATCAAAGGACAATTTCACGGACAAGCCACATTTAGAGATCCCGAAAACAATATTGTTGCCGAAGGTAAATTTAAAGACGGCAAAAAGGTTGGGATTTGGAAATTTTATGAAATGGGTAAACTCGTTAGTCAAGAAAATATGAGTAAACCAAAAAAATCAAAACCCAAAAAACTTAAAAAATAATAAAACATTGAGATTATATTGTATAGATTTTACCGTTTTAAGATTTTCTTAAAACGGTATTATTTTATATGTAAACTAGCTAACTTTGTATTTTAATACATTTCTAAAAATAAGTAATGAAGCGAGTAGTAGTTGGCCTATCTGGCGGAGTAGATTCGAGTGTTGCTGCCTATCTTTTGCAACAACAAGGCTATGAAGTAATTGGTCTTTTTATGAAAAATTGGCACGATGATTCGGTAACTATTTCTAACGAATGTCCATGGCTCGAAGATAGTAATGACGCACTTTTGGTTGCCGAAAAACTCGGAATACCCTTTCAAACAGTCGATTTAAGTGAGCAGTATAAGGAAAAAATTGTCGATTATATGTTCAATGAATACGAAAAAGGGCGAACCCCTAATCCAGATATTTTGTGTAACCGTGAAATTAAATTCGATGTGTTTATGAAAATCGCATTATCTCTGGGTGCGGATTATGTTGCAACAGGTCATTATTGCCAGAAAGGTCAAATAGAAGTAGATGGCAAGGTGGTCTATAAATTACTGGCTGGTAAAGATGACAATAAGGATCAATCGTATTTTTTGTGTCAGTTATCACAAGAACAATTATCAAAAGCAATGTTCCCAATTGGCGAATTAACAAAACCTGAAGTTCGAAAAATTGCTGCTGAACTAGATTTGATAACTGCCGATAAAAAGGATTCACAAGGATTGTGTTTTATAGGTAAAGTAAGATTACCAGATTTTTTACAACAAAAACTGAAACCTATTGAAGGTTTTACGTATGAAATTGATGCATCAAGCGATGTTTATAAAATTCCAAAACCATTTTTTGATTCCAAAGAAGATCAACTATCATACGACTCGAAGCCAATAAATTATAATCCCAAAATGGGAAAAATTTTAGGTAAACATCAAGGAGCACATTATTTTACTAACGGTCAAAGAAAAGGACTTAATATTGGTGGAACCAAAGAAGGATTATTTGTATTGGCAACAAATGTCGAAAAAAATGAAATCTTTACAGGTCAAAGCGCAACTCATCCGGGACTTTATAGAAAAGTTTTGTTTATCGAAAAATCTGAAACACATTGGATACGAGAAGATTTGCGGCTTCAAAAAAGTCAGTCTTTGAAAGTTATGGCAAGAATTAGATATCGTCAACCGCTAGAGGAGGCAGTTTTGTATCAATTTGAAAATGGTATGTATATTGAGTTTAAAAATAACCAATCCGCAATAACATCGGGTCAATTCGTAGCATGGAATATTGATAACGAATTAGTTGGTTCGGGAGTAATTTCCTAAATTTACATCTTAAAAATTAGAAACTATGAAAAAATTTGTTCTTTTTGTAATTATTTCTTTAAGTTTTACTGCTTTTTCGCAAGAAGAAGATGCTTGGGTATATTTTACTTCAAAACCAAGTGCAGCTACTTTTTTGAGTAATCCATTATCGATGCTTACGCAGCGATCATTAGACAGACGAATACTTCAAAACATACCTTTAGATAACAAAGATGTACCAGTAGAACAAAATTATATTGACCAAGTAGAGAACAGTTCTGGAATTACTGTTTATGCAAAATCCAAATGGTTGAATGCCATTCACGTTCGAGGTACACAACCACAAATTCAAGCTTTATTATTATTATCTTTTGTTGATCGAATAGATTTTGCAAACAGATTGCTTAATCTTGCCCCTAGATTAAATCAAGAACCTAACAAAATTAAAAAGGTCAATAAAATTTTCGAATCTGAAATTATTTTTAATTACGGAAATTCTGCCAATCAAATTCAAATGCTTAATGGTCATTT
This sequence comes from Flavobacterium sp., assembly GCA_031422015.1. GTDB lineage: Bacteria > Bacteroidota > Bacteroidia > Flavobacteriales > Flavobacteriaceae > Flavobacterium. The sequence continues at coordinate 78,251 of JANOPO010000098.1, forward strand.
GCTGCATCAAGATAACTTTACAGGTTCTGGTAAAATAATTGCGGTAATGGATGGCGGTTTTCCTGGCGTCAATACCGCAACTACATTCGCACGATTAAGAAATAATAACAAAATTCTGGGGGGTTATGATTATGTTAACAGAAATTCAAATTTTTATACGGGCATAAATCATGGAACATTGGTTTTGTCTACCATGGGAGGATTCAAAGACGGTCAATTGGTAGGTACAGCACCAGATGCGTCGTACTATCTTTTTATAACTGAAGATGGTGTCAATGAGTGGCCATTAGAAGAGTCGCTTTGGGTCGAAGCAGCAGAGGAAGCAGACCGATTAGGTGTAGATATAATAAACACGTCGTTAGGATATACAGAATTTGACAATCCTGATTATAATCACACGTATGCTGATATGAACGGTCAAACAACTTTTATATCAAGAGGCGTTAATGAGGCATTTAGTAGAGGGATAATTTGCGTTAATTCTGCAGGAAATAGTGGAACTAGCGATTGGTTTTATATCTCTGCACCCGCAGATGCGTTACATGCACTGGCTATAGGAGCAGTCAATGCATCGGGAGAGTTAGTGGGTTTTAGTTCACGAGGTCCATCTGCTGATGGGCGGATAAAGCCAGATGTTTGTGCCCAAGGTGGCGCTGCTGTAGTATCTAATCAATCGGGCACCATAACAACTGCGAGTGGTACATCGTTTTCTAGTCCTATTACTGCTGGAATGATTGCAAGTTTATGGCAAGCTCTTCCTAATAAGACAAATGCGCAAATTGTTCAATTAGTAAAAGAATCATCAAGTCAATATCTTAATCCAGATAACGAGCTAGGTTACGGCATTCCTAATTATTATCAAGCATATTTAAATGCGAATCTTGGAATTACAAACCAAAATAAAACAGATTTTTTAATCTATCCAAATCCATTTAAAAATTCAATTTCTGTGCAGTTACCGCCAGATTTAAAGTTTGGAAATATCATTTTTTACAATCAGTTAGGACAAATAGTAAAAAGTCAACAACTTATAAATCAAGATCAAATACTTGAATTTCCTACTCTTAATTCTGGGTTCTATTTTTACAAATTTGAAGCCGAAAATTTTTATCAGTCGGGTACACTTTTAAAAGAATAATTACAAATAGTAGCAAAATAAAAGAATCTTAAATTTATTAGTTAAAACAGCATTTATTATTTTAATGAATAAAATAACAGTACTTTTCGATATTAAATATCCAATTATTCAAGGCGGAATGATTTGGAACAGCGGTTACAAACTTGCGAGTGCCGTGAGTAATTCAGGAGGGCTAGGTCTTATCGGGGCCGGTTCGATGTATCCAGAAGTTCTGAGAGAGCATATTCAAAAATGTAAAAAAGCAACAACGAAACCTTTTGGGGTTAATGTTCCGTTATTGTATCCAAACATAGAAGAAATTATCCAAATTATAATTGAAGAAGGCGTAAAAATCGTATTTACATCGGCCGGAAATCCGACTACCTGGACGCAACATTTAAAATCTCATAATATTATTGTAGTTCACGTTGTGAGCAGTTCGAAATTTGCATTAAAAGCCCAAGACGCTGGTGTTGATGCTGTTGTAGCTGAAGGTTTTGAAGCTGGTGGGCATAATGGAAGAGAAGAAACTACTACTTTTACTTTGATTCCGATGGTTAAAGAAAAAATTTCTGTGCCATTAATTGCTGCTGGCGGAATCGCATCTGGCAGAGGGATGCTAGCAGCTTTAGCATTAGGGGCAGATGGTGTGCAAATCGGAAGTCGTTTTGCGGCTTCTGTTGAAAGTTCTGCTCATCAAAATTTTAAAAATAAAATCATAAAAACGACAGAAGGCGATACGCAATTAACACTCAAAGAGTTAGCGCCAGTTCGTCTTATAAAAAATAAATTTTTTGATGACCTACAAGAATTATATAAAAAATGTCCAAGCAAAGAAGATCTTGAAAAATTATTAGGTAAACGACGCGCTAAACTAGGCATGTTTGAAGGTGATTTGGTTGAAGGAGAATTAGAAATTGGACAAATATCTGGATTAATTCATGAAATTAAACCAGTGTCCGAAATTGTGGACGAAATAATAATTGAATACAAAAATGTAAAAAAACAACTTTTTGGTATTAATTTTGAATAAAAAAAGGTATGAATCATTTTAAAATTATAATTAGTCTATTTTTTTTGATTTTTGGAATTCAAAACGTTGCCAGTCAGTCTTATAAATTTGTTACCACTGGATTTAGCGTTTTAGAAAAAGAAAAGTCAGGAAGTTGGGGTAAATGGTCTGCACTTGAAAAAGCTAGTATTTCGATTACTCTTGATACTAATAAAAACAGAATAATTGTTTACTCGCAAGAAATTCAACTATACGACATTATATCCTACAGCGAAAAAGAAGAAAATGATAAAGATTTGGTTTATAATTTTAACTGCGAAGATTCTGATAAACTGCCTTTTACCATTTCTATAATTACGAGGAAAAATCAAAATAACAGAAAACAACTTTACATAAATCAAAAAAATGTAATAATAGTCTACAATATTGAAAATTTTAATGAAAATAAGCCAAAATAATGCGTTGATACTAATGTAAAAATGTTCATTAATTTGTTAATAACATCAATATTTTTATAAACAGGGAGACAGTTTTATTTTGTATTATTATACTTGTAAAATTTTCTTTTTATTTCGTTAAATTTTTGGACACCCAATCTACCTACTACAAGTTTTTTTAAAATGGTTATTCTTTTAAAGTTAAAATTATTTTCTCTAAATTTTTAAGTAGTTACACATGAGAATTAGTATTCTTACCAACAAAATAAAATTAATCTGCATTTATTTTTATTGTTTATTTTGCTTCGCAACAGCATTTGCGCAATGTCCTATTATTACAAATTTAAACCAGTCTTTCTGTGATTCTGAAAATCCAACTATTGCTAGCTTAGGGTATACAAGCACTGGTGGCGGGATAAGTTGGTATAACTCTGCAACAGCTGCGATAGCACTGAATAATACACTTCCATTATTGTCAGGCACCTATTTTGCTGATGATGCTTCCGGAACATGTGGTACAAGGCAAGCAGTGGCAGTTACTATTTTTAATGCTCCTGGAACAGATGTTGGCGGGATTTCAATTTGCGTAGTGAATAACCTAAACCAAGCAACAATTGGAAGTTTAGCATTAAGTGGAAATAATATCAAATGGTATATTGCGTCAACAGGAGGTTTGCCATTGCCATTATCAACAGTTGTTTTAAACGGTGTTATATATTATGCCAGCCAGACAAATCCTAACACGGGTTGCGAAACAACAAGAACTCCAATTCTTGTCACAGTCAAGTTTAGACCTCCTCCACCAACTGGCGCAACAAATCAACTGATTTGTAATGATCCTTCAAATCCTCCTACTTTAGCTAGTATAGTTGCAAGTAATGTTTATAATTGGTACACTCTGCCAACTTTTGGATTGCAATTACCTTTAAATACAATTTTAGTAAGCGGACAAACCTATTATGCTGATTCCTATGACAATCCTTGTACTAGCGCAAGCAGACTTGCGGTTTTGGTAACTTTAAGCCAGCCAAATAATGCAGGTTTAGACGCTGTAAAACGGATTTGTGAAAATCAAATATCTTCAACTCTTCCTTTTAGTTTGTTTACGGAGCTAAACGGCAATCCACAAAATTCTGGATCATGGACTGGGCCAATATCCACATCAAATGGAACTACAGGAACAGTAGATATTTCTTCTTTTACAGTTTCTGGAAGTCCTTATGTATTTACCTATTTAGTTGCAAATGGTGCTTGCCCGCAAGATTCGGCAACAGTTACAATCATCATTGAGCCAACACCAACGGCAACTTTTGCAATTAGTTCAACATTAATTTGTGCTCAAAGTAGTGCCGTGTTAATTTTTACAGGTACACCGAATTCTGTAGTTACTTATTCTGAAAATGGTGCACTAAAAACAGCGCTAATAGAAGCTGACGGTACCACAAGTATTACACAAGTATTTACTTTTAATACCGTATTTATATTGATATCTGTTACAGCTCCTGGTGTTACAGCTTGTTTCAGAAATTTATCAGAACAAATTTCAGTATTAGTTGATCCGCTTCCTGTAGTATCAGCTTCTAAACTGATTGTACAGCCGCTATGTATTGGAGAGACCAATACAATAATTTTCACCGGCACGCCCGGTGCTACAGTAGTTTTTACGGTTGGTTCAAACGCGCCCCAAACCATAATTATTGAACCTGATGGTACAGTAGAGTTGGTTATACAATTTGATCAAACTACTGTAATTAATTTGATCAGTGTTACCTCTAACCTAGCTCCATTTTGTCAAAATTTGATTACTAGTAGTTTACTTATAAACGTAACTCCTCTGCCACTAGCAACTGTAGTTTTACCATTAATAAATCCTGTTTGTTCAGGCGAGATATCAATTATTACTTTCAATGGTACAGAAAATGCAATTGTAACTTATTTGATCAATAATGGACCACCGCAAACTATAACTTTAAATAATTTAGGTACCAATTTTATAATTGGTACCTATTTGAGTACAACAACTATAACGTTAGTGAGTATATCTACTGTTGGAATTAATCCTTGTTCAAATATATTAAGTGGTAATTTTGTTTTAACTGTTGTTGATTTACCCGCAGCCACTATTTCTGCGGGAAGTACTGGATGCTCAGGAGATAATAAGATAATTGTTATAACTGGGACGCCTAATGCAACGGTATTTTTTACAATTAACGGAAATATTCAGTCAGCTGTTTTAAATTCATCTGGACAATATTCTTTTATAAATACTTATTTTATTACCACAATAATACAGTTAGTAAGCATTACATCCTCTGGCAGTTTACCATGCACAAAATTCATTACCGATCAAACCGCCACCATACTTATTAATCCGAGACCTGATGCGGGTTTGTCAACTACAAAAGTTGTTTGTTCGAATGAAGGAACTCAAAATCTATTTTTACAACTTGGTCCAGCGGCTCAGCTTGGCGGTGTTTGGAGTACACCAACTGGATCAATTGGGAATGGTTTTTATAGTCCAAATATTGATCCAGTTGGCGTTTATACATATACTGTTTTAGGTTTAGCTCCCTGTCCAAATGATGTTGCAACTGTAACAATTCAATTAGCGCCAGCGCCAAATGCAGGAATTGGCGGTGTATTTTCAATTTGTTCAAATTCAGACCCACTTGACCTATTTTCATTATTAACGGGAAATCCGCAATCTGGCGGTACTTGGTCGCCGAGTTTACAAAGTGGAACAAGTATTTACAACCCATCGGTTGATGTAGCAACAACCTATATTTATAACGTAACAAGTGTTTCTAGTTGTCCAAATGCTCAGGCAACGGTTACCTTACAAGTTACAATAGGTCCTAATGCTGGAATATCTAGTACTGCTGATTTTTGTTCAAATAGTGCTCCCACAAGTTTATTTTCTTCTCTTGGTGGTACTCCTACAATTGGTGGAACTTGGACTCCTAATCTTAGCGGCGGACTTTATAATCCAGCGATCAATAATCCAGGAGTTTATACGTATTCTTTTTCGGGTGTGGGATTATGTCAAAGCGATTTTGCAACGATAACAGTGACCGAAAACCCTGTACCAAGTGCGGGTCTCAATGGATCTCATATTTTTTGTTCTAATGACGCAACCTCAGATTTGTTCTTATACCTGACTGGTGCGCCACAAGTAGGAGGAACATGGTCTCCAAATTTAACAAGCGGAACTGGAATTTTTGACCCATCTATAGATAATCCTGGAATGTATACCTATACGGTTGGCGGTGGATTATGCCCTATATCCTTTGCTCAGGTTGAGGTTTTAGTGCTTCAAGCTCCAAATGTGGGAGACGGACCCGATGCTACATTATTGATTTTGGCATGTCAAAACTCAAGTAGCATAAATTTATTTACTGCATTGGATGGCTCACAGAGTATAGGAGTTTGGACAGACAGTAATGCTAATACAGTAACCAATATAATCAATCCATCGTTACTTGGAGTTGGAACCTATACTTATACTTATACAGTTTCAGGTGGTGTTGCACAATGTCCTACAAATACTGCAATTGTTCAGGTGGTTATAGAACCAATTCCCAATGCAGGAACTTTTATCGCCATTCCTCCCATTTGCAATGAAGGAGGAATTTTAGATCTTTTTTCGATGTTAACAGGTAATCAGTCGGGCGGTGTTTGGCAAAATGCTTCGAACCAAATTGTTTCTAACTTGTTAAATCTTGCGGTATTATCGTCAGGAATTCACGTCTATACCTATTCAATAATTAATAGTTGCGGTAGTAATATCGTGTCAATTCAATTCACGTTAAACACAATTCCTGTGCTAATAAGTGCAAACATTGATGTAGTTTCGCCTAACTGTCAAGATCAAGATTTAACGTTCAATTTTACTAATATGATTGACGGGAACTATACTATAGTGCTTTCTATTTCAGGAAATAATGTGAGTCCACCCCAAGTAATCCCAGTAAATATAGTTGCTGGAAACGGAAATTTTACTTTGAGTAATACTTTTTACCCAAATCTTGGAACCTCTATATTTACATTTTCTACTATAACAAATACGGTTTCAAATTGTCTAGTTAACCTTACTGATATTTCGAAATCGGTTTTAATAAATGCAACATCAGATCTATTAGATATAAATTTATCGGCTCCAGCAAAATGTTTTGGAGAACAAGTAGTTGTACTTATTACTAATGCTACAAATCTTTTGGATGGTAATTATCAATTTGTTTATTCGCTTCCCAATGGTGTTGGTACTCCTTTTATTGGCACCACTAGTTTGACAGTAATAGCCAATGGTTTAGGTGCTTTTACAATTTCATCTTCAAGTTTTCCAAGTTTTGGTACTTATCTAATAAACATAACACAAATTCTAAATCTTACTACTGGCTGTAATAACTTGTCTGAAAATGCTATGACTACAGTAATCTTAAAAAATTCACCAAATATAGCAGGAGCAATACTAACTGTTAATCCGATATGTATAAACTCGTCAAATACAGTAACAATTTCTAATGCTATAAATTTGATAGGAACATATACAGTAAATTATGCATTATCAGGCGATGCACTTTTAGTTGGATCAGATCAAATTACTTTTACAAATGGAGTTGGTAGCTTTATAATTCCGCAACCAATTTTATCAGTTTCTGGAACTGTAACTGTAACCATTCAAGATCTTATTGATCAAACAACACTTTGCGGAATATCAGGAATCAGTTTTTTACCAATATCATTTTCTGTTTTTGGTTTAGAAACACCTGGTTTAATATTTGAAGGAAATCAATTTTGTGATCGAGAAAATCCTACGGTTGCAAATTTAAACTCAAATATAAATGGTCCAGAACCAGTTATTTGGTATGACAGTCCTACTTTAGGAAACGTTTTTCCAACAACGACCTTATTACAAAATGGAACAACTTATTATGCAACTTTTACTAATGCTTCTGGTTGCGAAAGTACCCCAAGATTGGTCGTCGTTGTAGATTTAAGTTTCTGTGACGAACTTCTTATTCCCGACGGATTTTCGCCAAATGATGATGGTATAAATGACGAATTTATTATCAAAAATTTAGATACTAAGTTTCCAAATTACAAATTAGAGATTTATAATCGCTATGGCAGTATTGTATATACTGGAAATAAAAATATTCCGAAATGGAACGGTTCAACAAATGATGCTAAAATAAAATTAGGAAATAATAAACTGCCTGTAGGCGTCTATTTTTATATTTTAGATTTTAATGATGGACAAAAGAAATCAAAACAAGGACGTGTTTATCTAAGCCGATAATTTGAATTTTTTAATGAAAAATATAAAATTAAAATATTTATTACTTATTCTACTTATAAATTGTGGTTTTGCGATAGCGCAACAGGATCCGCAATTTACACACTATATGTATAATATGAATACTATAAATCCTGCCTATGCAACCAATAATCTTGGAGTGATACATGTTGGTGGTTTTTATAGATCTCAATGGGTTGGTGCCGTTGGTGCTCCAAAAACAGCCTCATTATTTGCTCATACCCCAATAAGTCCAAAAATAGAAGTTGGCATTTCTTTTATAAATGATGCTATTGGTGATGTTGTAAAAGAAAATAATATTTATGCAGATTTTGCTTATATAGTACCAGTTTCTGATAAAAATAAATTGTCATTTGGTTTAAAGGGCGGGATTACACTTTTCGAAACAAATTTTAACGGTTTTCAGTTTACAGATGTGCAAGCTGATTTTGCATTTGAAAATAATATTAACAAAGCATTTCCGGATGTTGGTGTTGGTACTTACTTTTTTAGTGATAGTTATTATTTGGGTTTTTCTGCGCCAAATATTTTAACTTCAAAACATTTGGACACTAAAAATGGTATAAAAATTACCGGCATAGAAGAAGTGCATTATTTTTTTACTGGTGGTTATGTATTTAACATTAATGCAACATACAAATTGAAACCAGCATTTATGGTTAAAGGGGTTTCAGGGGCGCCACTAACTATTGATGTTACCGCTAATATGCTTGTTAATAATCGGTTTGAACTTGGGGTTGGTTACCGATATAATGATGCTATAAGCGCATTAGCTACTTTGTATATTACTCCAAAAGTTAGATTTGGCTACTCGTACGATTATATTATTTCCAATTTGGGAAAATATAATTCTGGTTCTCATGAAGTATTTTTATTATTTGATTTAGGTAATAAATCCAAAACTAGTTCTGGCGGATATGATAAATCGCCACGTTTTTTTTAAAATTCTACTAAATGAAAAATTATATTCTACTTTTTTTATTATTTTTTTCTGTTTTTGGCTTGTCGCAAACAAGCAAGCAAAAAAAAGCGGACAAATTATTTAATCAAAAATCGTACGTATTGGCAGCCTCAATTTATGAAAAACTGGCAGAAAATAAATCATTGCTTCATAATTTAGGAGATTGTTATTACTATAATGGTCAAATGAAAGATGCGGTTCGTGTTTACGGAAAATTGTTTCTAACATCAAAAGATTCTATTCAAAAGGAAGTCTATTTTAAATATGCACAAGCTATTATGGGAACTGGCGATTATGTAAAAGCAGATCCTATAATGAGTCAATATTATGGATACACGGTAGATACTCCTAATTTTATTTCTAATTTAGTGACAACTGTTCCTTATAATTATACGATGCAGTTAATGTCAAAAAACACAACTAATAATGATTTTGGTATTGCTGAATTTGGAGATAAAATAGTATTTGCTTCAGCTAGAAACGCTTCTAAAGAGGCTTATTCGTGGAATGCAAAACCCTATTTGGATTTATTTATGGCCGAAGTTGATGATTTGGGTTCGTTAAAAAATATTCAACCTTTCCCTAAAGAAATTAACACACCAACTCACGAAAGTTCGGCTACTTTTTCTGACGATGCAAAAACAATATATTTTAGTAGAACAAATGATAAAAAAGTGCAAGTTGGTGCCGAAAGATATGCTAGTATAAAAATATTTAAAGCAGAATTAATAGATGGTATTTGGAGTAATATAACACAATTGCCTTTTTGTAGTGATGTGTATTCTACAGAACATCCTTACTTGAGTTCTGACGCAAAAACACTATATTTTGCGAGTGATATGCCCGGAAGTATAGGCTCTTTCGATATATTTTCTGTAGCAATTAATGATGACCAAACCTACGGCGCTCCTCAAAATCTTGGTCCTTTGGTCAACACAATTCACCGCGAACAATTTCCTTTTATGACCTCAGACGAGGCTACATTATATTTTGCTTCTGATGGGCATCAGGGATTAGGTGGCTTGGATATATTTATGTCTGAAAACAACAATGGATTTGCAAAACCAATAAACCTTGGAGCGACAATAAATACAAATTCTGATGATTTTGCGTATAATGTTGATTTAAATAGAAATAGAGGATATTTGTCTTCTAACAGAAAAGATTTTGATAATTTATATACTTTTCAACGCATCGAAAACGAAGAAAATTTTTTACTGCAAGGTGATATTAAAGATAAAAACACCAAACAAATTTTGCCAGGTACTTTGGTAACCTTATTTGATGATAAAGGCAATACGGTTGGTGAAATGATTGTAGGAGCAAAAGCTGATTATATTTTTAAAACCCTACCAAATACTAAATATAGGATTAAGGCAGTTAAAGAATTATATATTCCTTATGAACAAGAGTTTATCACAAACCAAGAAGGAAAAATGAGGTATTCTATAGAGTTGTTTATGGAGTGTTATGATGATGCCGAAGAAATTATTACAAAGCGCGAAGATGGTAAAGTGCAAATAGTTCTTGAAAATATATATTTTGATCTCAATAAATGGGAAATTGTTCCAGAGGCCGCAAACGTCTTGAATGTTCTTGTAGATTTATTGCTCAAATACAACGAGATGGAAATTGAACTTGGAGCTCATACCGATTCCAGATCTAGTGTCGCTTTCAATTTGACTTTATCTAAAAGGCGCGCCGCCGCCGCCGTGCAATATCTTGTCGAAAACGGAATTGATGCCAAACGATTAAAATCTAAAGGCTTTGGAGAAATTGTCCCAATCATTAAATGTGGCTCTAATTGTACTGATGATGAGCACGCTATAAATCGGCGATGCGAATTTATAATCTTGAAATAATAGTCTAGAATTTATAAATAATAAATTTTGACATAGTTAAAAAGTCAATTTACAAATTAAAAATTCATCCTAAAACTTAAGTTTGGAGTTAAAAAAAGTGCATTGGTTTTTACAGTTTCTATTGTATTTGTTGATTTATTAATCCGATAGAAAGTGTTTATAGTGTTTTTGGTGTTTAAAATATTTAATATTGAAAATCCTAATTTTAAATCTCTATTTCTTGCATCTTTCCATCTATAGGTTGATGATAAATTGACCTGAAAAAAAGCACTAAGTTTTGTGTTATTGGGTTCGTTATATTCAATATTACTTTCGGATGGATTGTCAACATTCACCACCAAATTTTTTGGAGTAGTTATTGGTCTGCCAGAATACCATTTAGATCCTAATGCTATTTTGACTCTTTTATGCTCGTAGATTCCTGCCCAGTTGAGGGTATGTTTAATTTCAAAATTATTTACAAACTCAGGATGTTGCAACTCTGGAAAAGTATATTTATTGTCTGCATAATTGTAACTTATCCAGCTCAAAAAATTATTAATTTTTTTCTGAATTAGAATCTCAGCGCCATAAACTTTGTAATCGCCATTTATCTTGGAAAATTCGAGTTGATTCTGAAACCCTTGACTTGCCGAGTTAATATCTGACACTTTTTTATAGTAATTTTCAAAAGAAAATAACCAATTGTTTTTTGAGTAGGTAAAATTTATAGACATTTGTTTGCTTTTTTGAATAAGCGTTAACGAATCGTTGGCAACAACCCAGCGCCTTTTTTCTATCCCGAAATAATCATCTTGCAAATCAATAATCTGAAAACTAGTTTGACTTTTTATCTCGGCTAAAATTTCTAAATTTAAATTTTTAACAAAACCATAATTAAATTGCAATCTAGGTTCTATAAGGGTTTTTTTAATTTTTCTAAAATAATTAGATCGCAAACCAATATTCAAATCAATGTCAGAAATCGTATCCTTAAATTTACCTTCAATTATAAAGGCTTGTGACCGAAGAACTTTTTTTATTTTTCTTAAAAATAAAGGATTGTTTACTTCATCAAGATTACTAGTGCCTGTTTCAACAAACTGGGCGCCAGTATTTAAGTTTATTTTTGAATTCAGATTGTATTGATGTTCAAAACGAATACCTGTATCCAAAACTGTATTTTCTTGTTTTAAGATTTGATTAGATTCAATTCTGGTTTTTATGGCATTAAGCCCATAAAACGAAGCATTAAAATCTAGTTTTGAGGTGTTATTTTTGTTCCAAATTATGGTAGTTGATAAATTTCCACCATAATTTTTTTGTGATAACCCATTTTTTTCTGACTGAAAAGTATTCTCGATTGTTGATGATTGTAAAACATCCAAACGATCATTTATAGTAATCAAATCTAAAACCAAATGATTTTGTTTTCCAATTTTTTGAAAATATTTGAATGTTGCATCATAAAAACTAAATTTTTCAGAACTAGTAAAATTATAGTTTTCAGAAATTGATGAATCGGTTACTATCGAGTTTTGAAAAGCTTTTGTAAAATAAGATTTGTAGGTAGGCGTATTAGCAAACTCAGTAATAGATTTTCGTCCAGAAATTTCAATAAATCCCGTTTTAGTAATGTTTATTTTCGAATAAATATCTGCATTAATCAAATTAAACCCAAACCCAAAACTATCCTTTTCAAATTTTTCTGGATTTGTATTTATTGCAATAACACTTGAAACACTTTCTCCATAAAAAGCTGAGCTTCCATTTTTAGATATTGTGATTGTATGAGCGAGATTTGGATTAAAAGCAGCTATCAAACCAAAAAAATGTCCTGTCTGAAACATTTTTATACCATTCCATAAAAAAAGATTTTGATCATTAGTTCCTCCTCGAACGTTGATGCTCGACACGCTCTCATCAACCGAGTTTATTCCCGGTATTTGTTGCATAGATTGCAAAATATCAGCCTCTATAAGTCCTGGTAAAAGCCCTAATTTTTTGGGTTTAAAAATCAAACTTCCATCACTTGATTTATTAATTCCAGTTGCAATATAGCGGTTAGCAGTTACTTCTTCAAGGTTTTTTATTGCGGGTTCTAGAAAATAGTTTTTACATCCATTTTCAGTAGTTGTAAAAATTACCGTTTTAACATTTAAAAAACCTATGTGACTAATGGTTATTAAGGTTTTATTGGCTGATTCAAATTCGAAATATCCTAACTTATTGGTAATAATGGTTGTGCCATTTGCGCACTGAATTGTTGCATTTTCGAGCGGTAAATTCTCGATAGTCGAATATACATATCCGCATAAAGAGGTGTTTTTTTTATTTTTATTTTTTAAAATTGTGTAATATCCTTCGGCTGTTTTATCAAAAAATAAAGTTGAGTTATTTTCTAAAAAATTAATTTTTTCTTGAAGTGTTAGTTTCGAATCGGGACCTAAAATTTCGAGCGACTCAATATCATTTGTTAAATAACTAAAATTAACGTTATGTTGAAGTTCAATTGTTTTCAAAATTTTTTTTAACGACAACTTTTCCTTCTGTTGTTGAGCTTGAACTTCAAAAACAAAAAATTGTAGGCATAAAAAACAAAAAATTTTGATCCTTACCAACATGTATTATTTACTTTTTCTCAAAAATAATACTTTTCTCGGTACTCTCAATCACTTTTAATTGGTAAGCAGTAGTTATAATATCTAAAGCCACATCTAAATTGTCTGATGGAACTTTGCCAGTAAATAATCTACTGGTGTCAAACAAATTTAGTTTAATTTTAACATCATATTTACGCTGAATCTCTTCAACTACTTGCTGTAGATTTTCTCTGTCAAATGCAATTTTATTTTGCAACCAATCTGGATTAATGTCACTTACTTTTGAAATAATTTGTTTATTATCTTCATAAGTTACGCTTTGTCCAGCTGCTAAAATAACTTGATACGTACTATAATTGACCTGTACACGTCCCTCATAACAATAAACAGCCAATCTATTTTTTCTCGATTTTACATCAAATTGTGTTCCTAAGACGGCTACTTTTCCTAGACTAGTATTTACCTCAAATCGTTTTCCCTTGGCTACTTTAAAATAGGCTTCGCCATCAAGCTGTACTTTACGATCCCAGTTTAGTTTTGTAAACTCAATTTCTGATTCTGAGTTTAGTACAACCTGAGAATTATCGGGTAATACAAAATTTATTTTCTCTCCATTTGATGCAATTTGGTTTTCAGTGGTAAGGTTTTGATATAAAAAAAACATCCCGAAACTTAGTAATAAACATGCAGCAATTTTATAAATCCAATTTTTCTGAATAGAAATTAGTTTTGTTTCTTTTTGTTTTTTTGATGCTAAAATGTGTGCCAAAATTGCCTCATCATTATAAGGTACTGTTTGCAACTGAGAAGTATATAGTTTTATTTTTTTGAAGATTTCATGATCAACTTTTTCTGAAAATTCAGGGACTTTTTTATCATCTATATCGTCGTTTAGCCATTGAGCTAAAAGGTATTTTTCTTCCATTATTAGTGTTTATTGTATGTAAAACAAGCAATTTGTATTTTACCCTACTTTATATTGATAATTTCCTTGCGAAGTGCTACTAGCGCAATATGAATTCGTTTTTCTACTGCTTTTACGCTAATATTTAATTCGTCAGCAATCTGTGCATATTTTTTTCCATCTATGCGATGCATCAAAAATGCCGTACGTTGAGTTTCGTTCAATTTTTCGATGGCTGTTAGCAATTTGGTTTTAAATTGTTTTTCCTCTAGCAAAAATTCTGGGGTCTCGATATTGGTAGCAATAGATAAGTTATTTTTTTGATAGCTCAATACAACTTTTTGATGCGCTATTTCATTAAGTGAACTGTTGTTGGCAATTGTATATATGTATGACTTTGCTTTTTCGAGTGGCACATCGGCACAGTTTTGCCAAAGTTTTATAAATGCTTCTTGTGTCATGTCTTCCGCTTTCTCGACATTTCCGAATTTATAAATCAAGAAATTTCGCAAGGCTTTTGAATGATTTTTGAAAAATGCCGAATAAGCGGACTCTTTACAAGTATCTGAGATTATAGTAACTGACATTTTGGCTATATATTATAAATACAAATATACTATTTTTTTGATTTTTTGGTAGGGTAAACTTTTAATTAACTGTTTTATCTTTATAACAGTAAAATTATTTTTTGATATTTTATAAACTGTTTTTATTAATTTTGCCGGTGTTCAATTATATTTTAATTTATGAAAACAATTACTGTTCTTAAAATAAATGTCATTGCGTGTATAATTTCGCTTTTACTTTTATTATTTTTATTTTCTTGTCAAAAAGAAGAAAACATTATTATCAATAATCCTGATTCAGATAAAAATATAATCACTAATATACCTCTTAAAAATCTTATTTTTAGGGTTACTCAGAATCCAACCTCGATAGATAATGTTTTGGATAAGTCAAATTGTGTTAGTATAAATCTTCCTGTTGGAGTATATATCGGAGGTTCATTATATTCTGTAGGTTCTACTACTGGATTAAGTTATAGTGAAGTCCAAAATATTATTAATCAACAACCTGTAGCACCTACGGTGGTTATGAATTTTCCTATTATAGTTACGCATCAAGATTATTCTGTATTGCAAATAGCAAATCAAACCGAAATGAATTCAATTTTAGATTCATGTACAGATAATGGATTAGCTGATATTAGGTGTGCTAAGATTAATTATCCTGTTACCGTTGCAACGTACAACACTAATAGTCAGGCACTTGCTAATTTGTATATTCAAAGCAACCAACAATTTTATACATTTTTAGCTAATCGATTCAATGATGATGTTGTTGCAAATATTACATATCCTATTACCATGATTGGTTCTGATAATTTAGAGCATTTAATAAACTCGGATCAAGAACTCGAAATATTTATTCAAACAACATCACTCAATTGTAATTGATTTTTAATAGAAGTTAAAACATCGCTCAACATCCTAATTTTAGGGTGTTTTTTTTATTTTAAAATTATCTTCTATTCTAAATAACAAATTATTTCATTTAGATTATATTTGCATTTCAAAATAAAAAATCATGTTCAGTAACCTAAGCGATAAACTAGACAAGGCCTTTCATACACTTAAAGGTCATGGAAAAATATCCGAAATTAACGTAGCCGAAACACTCAAAGAAGTTCGTCGTGCCTTACTTGATGCCGATGTAAATTTCAAAATCGCTAAAGATTTTACTACCAAAGTAAAGGACAAAGCAATTGGTCAAGATGTATTGACTAGTTTACAACCCGGACAATTATTGGTAAAACTTGTTAAAGATGAGTTAACCGAGTTGATGGGTGGCGATGTAGCAGGAATCAATCTTTCTGGAAATCCTACGGTTATATTAATGTCGGGTCTGCAAGGATCAGGAAAAACAACTTTCTCTGGAAAATTAGCAAATTTTTTAAAAACCAAGAAAAATAAAAATCCACTTTTGGTCGCTTGTGATGTGTATCGTCCTGCTGCTATAAATCAGTTGCATGTTGTTGGAGATCAGATAGGAGTGGAGGTCTATTCTGAAATAGGAAACAACAATCCTGTCGAAATTTCGCAAAACGCTATTAAATATGCGAAAGAAAAAGGATTCAATGTTGTTATTGTAGATACCGCTGGGCGCTTAGCAGTTGATCAAGAAATGATGAACGAGATTTTGAATGTTCATAAAGCGATTCAACCACAAGAAACATTATTTGTTGTGGATGCTATGACGGGTCAAGATGCAGTTAATACGGCTAAAGCCTTTAATGATATCTTGAATTTCGATGGAGTAATCTTGACAAAACTAGATGGAGATACTCGTGGTGGAGCAGCAATCTCGATTAAATCGGTAGTAAACAAACCTATAAAATTTGTTGGAACTGGCGAAAAAATGGATGCGATTGACGTTTTCTATCCAGAGCGTATGGCAGAACGAATTCTTGGCATGGGTGATGTTGTATCGCTTGTAGAAAGAGCTCAAGAACAATATGATGAAGAAGAAGCACGCAAAATCCAAAAGAAAATTGCAAAAAACGAGTTTGGTTTCGACGATTTCTTGTCTCAAATTCAGCAAGTTAAGAAAATGGGAAATATGAAGGATTTGGTCGGAATGATTCCCGGCGCATCCAAAGCTATGAAAGATGTCGAGATCGAGGATGATGCGTTTAAACATATTGAAGCGATTATATACTCGATGACCCCAAAAGAAAGAAGCAAACCCGCATTGATCGACGTGAAACGAAAAACACGAATTGCTAAAGGATCAGGAAGAAAAATTGAAGAAGTCAATCAATTAATGAAACAGTTTGAACAGATGAGCAAAATGATGAAGATGATGCAAGGTCCAGGCGGAAAAAATATGATGAAGATGATGGGTAACATGAAAGGCGGAATGCCAGGAATGAACTAAAATCAGTCGTACGGTCGAAAGCCGAAAGTCAACTAAACTTTCGACTTTCGACTTTCAATTTTAAGACAAAATAGATGATAATTTTAGACGGAAAAAAAACAGCCGAAGACATCAAAATCGAAATAGCAGCCGAAGTTGATTTGATGAAAAAAAACAACGAAAAAGTACCACATCTTGCCGCTATAATCGTGGGTAGTGATGGAGCAAGTATGACGTATGTTGCTAATAAAGTTAAAGCTTGTGAGCGTGTAGGATTTGAATCGACATTAATAAAAATGCCAAACACAACCTCTGAAACCGAATTGCTAAAAAAAATAAAAAAACTCAACGAAGACAACAACATCGATGGTTTTATTGTTCAATTGCCTTTGCCTGAACAAATTGATACCCAGAAAGTTTTGATGGCCATTGACCCGAGTAAAGACGTAGATGGTTTTCATCCCGAAAATTTCGGAAAAATGGCGTTGGACATGACCACTTTTATACCAGCGACACCCTTCGGAATATTGGAATTACTCGAACGCTACGGCGTTGAAACCAAAGGTAAACATACCGTAGTTATTGGCAGAAGTCATATCGTTGGACGCCCGATGAGTATCTTGATGGGTCGAAAAGGTTTTCCTGGAAATTCCACAGTAACACTAACACACAGTTATACCAAAAACATTTCGCAGATAACCACGCAAGCCGATATAATAATCACGGCACTTGGTGTTCCTAATTATCTCAAAGCTGAAATGATTAAAGATGGCGCTGTTGTAATTGATGTGGGCATCACGAGAGTAGAAGACAAAACTACCGAAAAAGGTTATGCCATTGTTGGCGATGTCGATTTTGAAATGGTAAGCAAAAAAGCCTCGCACATTACGCCTGTTCCTGGTGGTGTTGGCCCAATGACGATTGCCATGTTGCTAAAGAATACACTTTTGGCTAGAGAGCAAAGAAAAGAAAGAGGTTAATTATTTATTAACTTCTTTTTCTAAACGGCGATGCGTTTCCTCTTCCAAACTCCGCTTTGCGTTTAGTAGGTTCTATTTTTGGCAAGCTGGCTTCTTCGGTTTTGCTCGATGGTTCGATGAGTTGGTTGAGTTCTTCTATTTCTGATGTTGTTAAATCACGATAACGTCCAACTTGCACATCTAGTGATATATTTATAATCCGAATTCGCTTTAATGCCGTAACTTCATAATCGAGAAACTCGCACATACGACGAATTTGGCGGTTCAAGCCTTGTGTTAATGTAATTTTGAAGATAAATTTACTAATTTGTTCGACTTTGCATTTGCGAGTTACAGTGTCTAGAATCGGGATTCCGTTGCTCATACGCTCTATGAAACGGTCGGTTATTGGTCGGTTTACGGTTACGGTATATTCTTTTTCGTGGTTGTTGCGTGCGCGAAGTATTTTGTTGACAATGTCGCCATCATTGGTCATGAATATCAAACCTTCGCTGGCTTTATCTAGTCGCCCAATGGGAAAAATTCGCTTGGGATAATTGATATAATCTACAATGTTATTGCGAACGTCAAGATTTGTAGTGCATTCTATTCCTACAGGTTTATTGAAGGCTAAATAAACTGGTTTCTCGCGACTTTCGCGAATAAGTTTTCCATCTATACGTACTTCGTCTTGTAGCGAAACTTTGGTTCCCAATTCTGGTATAACACCGTTTATTGTAACACGACCTTGCTCGATGTATTTGTCGGCTTCTCGACGGGAACAAAAACCTGTTTCGCCTATAAATTTATTGAGTCGTTTGAGAGCATCTTCCATAGGGCAAAGATATATTTTTTTTGTGTCGTTAAAAAACACTCAAAATAGTTTGTCTTTTAGGTACTATCTTAAGTTCCTGTTTTTTATTGTTAATTTTTATATATTTGTTCTTAACAGAGAGAATGCATACTGTGATATTTCACTGAATGTATATCTTGTTTAGCCTCAACTTGTTTGGGGCTAATTTTTTGTTTATCT